>CAILLK010000017.1 GCA_903835005.1 uncultured Bacteroidota bacterium
AACATACCCGAATATTGCCATGAAAAAAGGCTAATACCGTGGCTATATGCCGGAATCTCTTTTTATTGGGTGGGTCAACATCACCGGAATGGAGGGTCAACATAAAACGGAATGGTGGGTCAACATGCTCCGGAATTTACATTATTATGATACAAAGGTAAAACAGGTATATGAAAATGGCAAATTAAGATATCCACAAAAATGGGAGCTGGTAAGGGGTTGATGCAGATAAAGTTATGGTGGTTTTTGAGAAGAAAAGTTGGAATTTGGATGGATTGAAGTTGGTGGTGTGAACTGGGAGAAAACTGCGGAATAGGGTCACTTTTACTGTAAGTAGCGAGATGCCTAAACCAGAGGGGATGTATGAATCTGGTGCTAATATAAATTGAAGGTAGCCATAGCTCTGAAAAACATTATTTACTATTCAGCAGGGTTTTGAAGTCATCAAGATTGATTACGTTTATTATCGGGAAAGTAATTGATTTCAGGATATTAAAATGCTTATCGTT
The DNA here is from genome assembly GCA_903835005.1 of uncultured Bacteroidota bacterium. Classification (GTDB taxonomy): domain Bacteria; phylum Bacteroidota; class Bacteroidia; order Chitinophagales; family Chitinophagaceae; genus Nemorincola. The sequence goes on from CAILLK010000017.1 coordinate 510, forward strand.
AGTAACCAAATAATGAACGTTGCCAGCAAATGCACAATCTGCAAACTTATTATCATCCGGGTCGGCAGTAATAAGGTTGAATTGAAAATAAGCCTCAATTTTCTGAACATTTTGGAGTAAAGACATAGCACCGATAATTAATTCTGCAGTTTCCCTGGAAAAGATTTCCGAAATCTTTTCTTCATATTCCATAAGTATGTCATTGGTGATGTATAAATCAAAAGCAGATTCCATCAATTTATCTATAACCACGGAATACACTGATCTGCGTGATATGGATTGTAGCAGGCAGTTAGTATCCAAAACTATTTTTAGCTGGGGCATTATTCTTCGCTTAGGAGATTTTGCAGTTTTTCATCCGTATATCCCTGATGCTCCCATATATCATCGGCTTTATCCCTGGCTTTATCCATCAGGTACCGGGCCATAATATTTCTTAACTCTGCTAAATTATTTTCAGGAATATCATTTGGAAAGAGTTTAAGCAACTCAAGCTGAATATTACTTAGAGGCGGATGCACAGATGCCTGATTCATATGTTGTCTTTTCAGTGAATACAAAGATAGCAAAAACTTATAGATTTTTGGTGTGTATTTCTAATAAAAGGGTATATTCTGATATAAAAAGGTATAATCGGTATTTGGTAGAATGAGTACAGATGCTAATCTAAATTGCTTTTTGTTTAGTTCATAGTTGATAAAATCAACATTTTGGGTTTGCTGTGAGACAAAGGTAAAACCGGTAAATGCAAATGCCCAATAAAGATATCCACAAAAATGGGGTGGTGAGAAGGAGTTTAGGGGGTAGGGTTATGGTGGTTTTTGAGTATTGAATGTGGGGAAAAGGCACGGTTAGAAGTAGTGTTTCGATTAATGTGGAGGTTTCGGGATAGCGGGGTAGCGGGGGGCGACCAGTATCCATTTTTTATTACAGCCTTCGACCAGTCGAATTTTTAATGAACCTGTATTTGATAGTGCCGCCATCTGCCAATATGTTTTTTACCCAGTGCGGTAATAGCCGTAGGTGGTTTTGAAGATGGCAACAATCTCCGTTTTTGCTGGTTTGCTAACTGATGCCTTAACCACCGCCACCTTTTTTTCTGTTGTTGCGGGAGCCTTGGTGTTTGTCGCTGTCGCCTTTTTCTTTGTAGCCATATACTTTGTATTTATATAGCTAATGTCTGGTGGATATTCCGGAAGGCGGAATCATTTAGGTATTAAATATTTATCGGTGACAAATTTTTCATCGTAAAATAAATAATAAAATTATGGATAATAAAATAATTAAGGAAAATATTGGTCAGTCGGCAGGTACATTGAGACTGAATGTTCATTACACATAATGTAATTTGTTGCTCCAATAACATACACATGCAAAGAAGTATGAAAACCTTTACCCATAAAGTAATATAAACCTGCTTTAAGGTTAGAAAAGGTAGCAACTGGAATAGTATCAATTATAACACACTTTTGAGAATCATCATAAACATGGTTAGCAGGTTCATCCAACGAACCATATTTGATATAAATTGTGCAGCTATCAACGTAACTATCGTAATGCGTAGGAGATATTGATATTGTCGCACTCCCTCCCTTACCGCCACCTGAACTAACACAGCTCGATTTTGGTTTACAACCCTCAACAAAATAGGTTAACACAATCAAAGTGGTCAAACAAAAACTTAACTTCATAACAATTTTATAACTTATTTAAAAAAAATCTATTGTATTATTAATTTTCTTACTATGCGATTGCCAATACTATCACATAAAACCAGCATGTATATTCCTTGGGCCAAATTTTGTAGAGAAATGCTGCTATTTTTTTCTTTCAGTTCGCCCTTAGCCATAATTGAACCGAATAAGTTAACAATTAAGTATTTAGATGGAAATTCAAAATTATTAATATTAATTAAGTCTTTTGCGGGGTTTGGGTAAATTGATATTTCACTTTTGCCCACTGTTTCCGATGTTTGTAAATAATTACAATGAGCATATTGTAATTCACGAATACGCCAGTCGTGAGAATCAGCAATAAAAATATTATTACATGAATCAATGGCGAGCCCTCCTGGGGAATTTATTTCACCAGCAGTGGCTGGTCCTCCATCCCCTAAATATCCTCGTACTCCATTTCCCGCTATGGTATATATATAACCTAAACTATTTACCATCCTGATCTTGGCGTTTTGAAATTCGGCGATTATCAGATTGCCAAATTTATCCATTTTAATGTAAAATGGAGTAGTTTCCGCTAATGTAGCATATCCGCCATCACCATTTGAACCATTTGCACCATTCCCGGCATAAAAAATAAGATGACCCGATAAATTCAACTTATAAACTCTTGCATATCCATCTGCTATATACAAGTTGCCAGCTACATCAGAGCAAATACCCCAAGGAGATATTGCCGCACTTGTTGCTATTTCGTCATCAGTTGGAAATCCAGCCGTTCCATTCCCAGCAACTGTAAAAATTGTACCTGAAGTATTAATTTTTCTTACTCTATTATTTGTATAATCTGCTATATATATATTGCCTAATAAATCGAGACAAATATCATTTGGTCCATTCAAACTCGCATTTGTAGCTTGTATATCATCTCCGTTATATCCACCGATTCCATTTCCTGCAATGGTTGATATAACTCCAGTAGCAATATCTACTTTACGAATCCTATTATTTGTAGCATCAACGATATAAATATTACCAAATGTATCAACAGCTACCGCTTGTGTGCTACTCATTTTAGCATTTGTTGCTTGCCCCCCGTCACCACTATATCCTGAAACACCTATTGTACCCGCAACGGTAGTTATCGTTCCGGATTTCGATATTTTCCTTACAGAATTTCCATCATCACCTGTTGCAAAATAATAGTTACCAAATTTATCAAAAACACCTCCACATGGATAATCAACTGCTGATGCAGACGCTGGCCCACCATCCCCAGAGTTAATTGAAGTTCCATTTCCAGCAACAGTTGTTATTATCTGCCCTTCCACAATAGCAGGCAGCAAAAGAAGTAAAAACAATAACCATTTCATAGATAAAATCATTATGCCAAAGGTAAGACTATCATTTATAATTTGTATGGGTATAAATACCTATTTCAAAGTTAATAAGCCAACATAATTCAATAAGACTGTGAATAATTAAATGTGGAAAACTTCTGCCACAAATTGTGAACGCTCGATTCCGATATGAGAGTTCTTCCGTAAGTTCGCCACATGGAAACAATTATAGCATACTACCGAGTTAGTACCCAACGCCAAGGCTTATCAGGGTTAGGTTTTGAAGCACAGAAAAGTCCAGTGTTATCACGATATCTATCTTAACCATTAAGAAAGATTTTTAAGCAGCAATATTATTCTCAAAACCCTCCGGAACATTGAACTTCATTTCAGGCAGGCTATTAATCAGATTTGAATCATCGCTTACAAAACCTATATTTTCGTAAGGGAATTGTTGCATAAAATCCTCTGCAATGTTCATCCAGGCAGTATCTAGTTTTTCATTTGTGTAGTATTCTTTCTGAGGCGTAAGCTGCACAATATGCGCCTCTGCAAATTCATTACAGGCATAAAGCATTTCAAAAGCTGGAAAATCGGCTGCTAAAGCCTGGAGTTTCGATTTGATAAAGGCTTTTACTTTTGTTATATGAAATTCTTATTTAGAATATAAATTATGGTTTCTGCTTTCTGATAAGCATCAAGTCCGATTGACTGGTTAATTGCCACATCAAAATAATCTGAGCGCTCTCTGTGTTCTTTAAGTTTTAATATTTGAGCCTGAAAATTTTTGTAGTCAGGTGCACGCGACTTTTAAAATAATCAGGAAATTTCCTTTTTCTGCTTCCTTTGATTTTGAAGATGTACGTATAAAGTAATGGGCGTTTTTACTTATACAATACTTTACGAATTTGATGACAATGCCATTGCATTTTGTGTGTTTTTAATGATCACCTGACGCCTCTGGTTTAATGAAATGTATGTTCCAGTTATATTGTAGTATTTTCTTATTGTTTCACATAATGAAGGGCTACACATCCCGATTTAAAAATCTTTGCAGCTACTAATTTTAACGGAGGCCGCCCGGGCAGATTAATCCCATCAAGCAACCGCGCACCGGCACCGGCAATAATAGGGTGAACCACAAAATGATATTCATCAATCAGATCAAGAGCCATAAGCTGCGATGGGATATCTACACCCCCTGTTGAGATGTTTTTGCCTTCTTCTTTTTTCAATTGCAATATCGTTTCCCCAAGGTCTGTGGCAATGACTGTGGTGGTTTTTGCTTCATTTCCTCTCCGCGATTTTGAGAAAACGATCGTTCTTGGGATAGCAGCGAATGCCTGAGCAAATTCATTTTCTCCAGGTGACTCCCCTGTATGGTTTTTGGCAATATCGGGCCAGTATGGCACCATTAATTCATAGGTTTTGCGCCCGTATACCAGCGTATCTGCATCTTGCAACAGGCATGTAAAATAGTCAAGTGTTTCTACATCGGGGTTAAACCGGGTGTGATCGCAACAGCCATCCAGGCTTATATTGATTCCAAAGATTACTCTTCTCATTTGTTTTTTTACTGACTATTGAAATGATCTCAGAATGGATTGCTGGCATAAGCCACAAACAAGGCCATCAGCAGGAATGCCGAATTGATAGCCGCATGCATCAACTCTTTACGCTTGATGTGTGTGAATATGGCGCCTGCCATTATGAGGGCAATACAGGCAGCGCCGGCAAATGTGAGGTAGTGGCCACGGCCTATTAACCGGGGTAGTATTACCCATAGCCCGCAGATAATTTCTGCCCCTGCTATTGTTTTAATAATGCCTGGCGCAAAATCCCCGGCCCAGGTGCCGCCGCTGGCGATCACCTTTTCCCTGCTTTGAAAAAATTTAAAACTGCCGGTAATTACAAATATCAGGCCCAGCAAGCCCTGTACAATCCAAAGTGCTATTGCCATTGTGTTATTATTTATGCACTAAAAGTATAAAATATGTTTTGAATTTCTGTCTTAATTCAAATCAGACTTTTCAATTGCGCTCCCGGTTCTTTTAAAACAGATTTCTACATTTAACATTATCACTTACCCATTTCTGTGCTACCTTTAGTTTGCTAAAAAAACCATGCTTATGAATACAGAGAAAGCCATACTAGCCGGTGGTTGTTTTTGGGGGGTAGAAGAACTGATCAGGCATCAGCCCGGAGTTATTTCAACAGTGGTAGGGTATACAGGCGGCGATGTGCGCAATGCAACTTACAGAAACCATGGCACACATGCCGAGGGTATAGAAGTGATATTTGATCCGGCAAAGTTGTCGTACCGCAAACTGCTGGAGTATTTTTTTCAGATACACAACCCAACCACCCGCAACCGGCAGGGAAATGATACAGGTACATCGTACCGCTCGGCGATTTTTTACAATGACGAAAGCCAGAAGGAGACCGCCAAAGCGCTGATAGCGGAAATGGAAGCTTCGGGTAAGTGGCCGGGTAAGATAGTGACAGAGGTGGTGCCGGCTACTGACTTCTGGAATGCAGAGGCTGAGCACCAGGATTATCTGCAAAAGCATCCCGGTGGCTATACCTGCCATTTTGAGCGCCCCGACTGGAAGTTATAGTGTTGCGGCGTTTTGATATGTTATGCAAGGTCGTGGAATATTATTGAGCAAATACAGACCTGTACACGCCTGATCTTTTTAGGAGATTTGATTTTCTTACTTTTGTACTATGGTTATTAAAGCTGCATTACAAGGTGAAGAACTCAATATTTATGACCTGAAACTGAAAGGATTCAGAATTCATGAAATGCCGAAGCATGCGAGTCCTTCATTAATACGGGGCAGGCGCGACTATTATAAAATAGGCCTGGTTACCGGCCATATGACTGTTTGTTATGCCGGCAGGGAAGTTGAAATAAAGGATACGGTTCTTGTTTTTGTCAATCCTAATGTGCCCCATTCTGTAGTCCGTCATACCGAAGAGGCAACCGGTTACGCTTGTCTTTTTACTGAAGCCTTTATCGCAGGGCGGGAGCGGACGGATATTCTGAAAATCTCCCCATTAGTCAATCCGAATGCGAATCCGGTTATACCGCTAAATATGGAACAGGCCGGGTTTATGAGGGGGATTTTTCAGAAAATTCAATCGGTATACAGCGGCGACTATACGCACAAAAATGAAGTTCTGAGGAGTTGCATAGAACTGATCATACATGAATCGCTGTGCATACAGCCGGTACAAAATGATTTGCATAATAAAAATGCAGCTACCCGTATCACGAATATGTTTATGGATTTGCTGGAAAGGCAATTCCCCATTGAGAGCCTGGGTGATCCGTTGAAGCTGAGAACCGCACAGGATTATGCAGAAAGACTTTCGGTTCATATAAACTATCTTAACCGCTCGGTAAAGGAAGTAACCGGCAAGCCTACTTCAGTTCACATTGCAGAACGGATTGCAGCAGAAGCCAAAGCACTTTTACTCTATACAGACTGGAGTGTAGCGGACATTGCTTATGGTCTGGGTTTCGAATATCCCACTTACTTCAACAACTATTTTAAACGGGTAACGGGTACCAATCCTAAAACACTCAGGAAAGAAAAAGTTTGAAAATCATACATTTTGGTTTGATTGTCGTTATCCTTTAATCTCATTTCCGGCGGAACTTTGCAGTAGGTTTTAAACAAAAAACAACATGAAAATTTTAATTACAGGCGCCACGGGAAAAGTTGGCAGCAGATTGGTGCCGCGAATGTTGGCAAAGGGCTATGAGGTTCATATACTGGTACGCGATGCTGCCAAAGCATCGGCATTGGCAGAGCTTGGGGCAGGGGTTATTGTCGGGGATTTGTATACTCCGGATACTTTGCCTGCCGCAGTTGAAGGCGTAGATGCCGTAATACACCTGGCTGCACTTTTCCGCACCTTTACCGATACTGAGGGAATTGTAAAGACAAATCATGCCGGCACAGTGGCGCTTGCCAATGCGGCAATGGCTGCGGGTGTGAAAAGATTGGTTTTCGTGAGTACCGGTAATGTATACGGATCGGGCTACCGGCACCCGGCCAGGGAAGATGACCCGGTGGACATTAATGATCCAAGGCCTTACTCCTCCAGTAAAATTGCGGCTGAGCAGGAACTCCTATCGCTGCATAAAAACAAGGGCTTTGATGTTCGGGTGCTTCGCTTAGGTTTTGTGTATGGCGAAAAAGATCCGCATATAGCAGAGATAATGCCTTACCTGAAGAGATGGAAACGCCATTCAGGGTCAAGAATGCACATGGTGCATCACCTGGATGTAGCGCAGGCACTGACTTTGCTGCTGCACACTGACGGGCTGAACGGGGAGCTATTCAACGTTTGCGACGATGCGCCCATTACATTGTATGAACTTGCTGATTCGGTGGGGCAGGCAGCCGATATTTTCGATACGGCAGAAGAACCGTTAGCTGATCCGTTCGAAGGAATAATGGATATTTCAAAACTCCGGAGCGCAACCGGCTTCAGGCCACTCGTGCCCAGCTACTATGTGGCGCGGGATATGGGTCTTTTATAGGGTGTACTATCTATTTTTTCTGAGCAACCTGTTCTTTGAATATGTCCGGTGGCGCATAAGCGCATCACCGGACATCTCTCGGGGTGGAATACAAAACAGAAACGGAGCTAATCAAATTTCATAATAGCCTTAGGATTACGGACAGAGTAATTAATAAAAGAACTGTTCAGTAATGATCTTACCCCCATTCACTTCAAACACGGCTATTTCTTCCAGTTTCACACGGGGTTTGCCTTTAAAAGTAACGTCCCTCATCATAGAAACGCTGAAAAATTTGCCGCCTGTTACCGGTTCGCTGCATTGCTGTTCATGAATCTCTTCTATCATCTTTCGACGTGCTTCTCCCTTAGCCTTAACCGCATCCATGCCTTTGGTAAGCGTCGGAACTCCCATCGCTGCTGCATGTTCGGGCTCTTTATTTACAATATCCTGACTGTAGAGCTCCGACAGTATTTCCATCCATTTTTGCTGTTTCGCCAGCTCGTAATAGCGGCTTGCTACCTGTAGTGTTGTCATAATTGTTTGTTTTTTTGTTTTAAAAGAAGAATTTTTCTGATTCCAAAATTATATACCCGGTAAATATGAGTAGTAGCAAAAAGTACATTAAATTTGCTCAATAGTATTTATTTCCGGAATGGACGCATTAAGTGATGTTTTAGATAGTTTGAAGTTGAAGGCTGTAGTGTATCAGAAGGCCCGTTCCACTGCACAGTGGGGCGTTGCGGTGGCGCAAGATCAATATTCACAGTTCTGGAGGCTTTTAAAAGGTACCTGCTATATAAGCATCCCGGGAGAGGACCTGATTAGAATGAATGAGGGTGATTTTGTTTTGGTGCCTCATGGTGCAGCGCACCGCATCATGGGTCAACCAGGAAATGCATGTGTTCCCGCTGCTCATTATGTAAGATCCCTTCAGAGCGGGAATCCTTTATTTCAGGGTAATGACGAAGAAACATTGTTAATCGGAGGACATTTTGAATTTACATCGACGATAATACATCCTTTTGTGCAGTCGTTGCCAAAGGCGATAAGCATCATTAACATGGAAGGCGAAATCAGTTTGTGGCTGGAGCAGGCTGCCAAGTTTATGAATGACGAGCTGAATACAGGCAGAGCGGGTAGTAATAGCATTTTAGGGCGCCTGGCGGAGATTGTATTTATACTGATCATCCGCACCTATATAGAAACGTCGGACATTAGGCCTGGTTTTCTCCATGCTTTTAAAGATACAAGGATCAGCGCTTCTCTAAATTTTATGCATGCTGCTATTGATAAAGAATGGACATTAAACCAACTGGCAGTTACTGCCGGCATGTCCCGTAGCTTGTATTGCAAAGAATTTAAGCGGTTAACAGGTGAAACTCCATTTTCCTATCTAACCAACCTGCGTATATTAAAATCAAAGGAGTTATTATTGCGAAGCAAAGAAAATATCAGTGAAATTGCCATTAAAGTGGGTTATCTGTCTGAGGCGGCGTTTAACCGGTTATTCAAATCAAAAGTTGGTGTAACTCCGGCGGTCTACCGAAGAAGGGTTCTTTTGAGTACTGATTAAAGATTGCAGATGGTATTCTTTTGCCGATTCTTTCAGATACATTTTAACCCTGGCTTCTGAACTCCAGCGGTAAATCTTTCATAAATCCCTCCGGATCATTGGGTGTAATGACGATCCTATTGTTGTTTTGCATTTCAATTATAATGTAGTTCCGTCGCTGGGTGCAATACCAGCTCATGCTGCCCATTTTCTTGTTCCAATACTTGCCGGTGTAGCCAAACAGGCCACCGTTGCCAAAGGTGCGGAGCACACCTTTCATATCCTCCGGATCCGGGATACTGATACTTTTAATGTCTGTAAACAAAAACGTGGGAGGATTGATTCTCCGGTGAATGGTAATTCCGGTTCCTGTTATTTCAGCTGATACCGGCATGAGCAGGTACATTGCAGTTGTTAGTATGATCAGTATCACGGGCCCCGCCAAAATGCCAATCAATGCTGCGGGGTCTTTTCCTGACCTGAGAAAGGCAGAATAGCCAATTGCAGAAGGGAGTATCATTACGGCAACTACAATCCAGGTTATGATCTTTGATAATTTATCGGTTGAAAACAGGTAATTGTGCATGGTAAATTGTTATTGGTTTATTTGGAATGGTTTATGAATGTAACAAGCTCAGGTATAAATCCGGGGCTTAAGGGTAATTCCGGTTTGTTGTAAGTGGCAAAGTTTTGCTCCCTGTCGGCAGGGGCTTGTTTCAGTATATGGTTCATACCCGGCACACGCAGCAACAAAGCTTTGGGTTGAGCCTTCTTCAGCATTTTTGCATCCTCCACGCTTATCTGAAGATCATTGGTACCCTGTATTATCATCACAGGTATTTTCAGCTTTTTAATTTCGGTCTGCGGATTATATTTAAAACACGAGCGTAAATAAGGTTGCACAGAAGTATGAAAAAGATTGTTAAGTAAAGGTGGTACATCTTTAACTATATACCCTTGCCTGATGCTGTCTGAAATAACTTTTGCCTTATCCGCCATTTCAGCCGACTGGGCGCGGATCTGCTTATCAATTACTTTATCCATTGTCTCTCCCATGCCTGAAATGGATATATAGGCTGTTGCATTTTCTCTCAGCGCTGCAATCATGCCTATCAGGGAACCTTCGCTATGACCCGCCACAAAAACACCTGTAAAGCGAGCGTCATTTTTTAGCATTTTTATTATAGCCGCAGCATCATTAATATAATCATCCAGCCTCAGGCTTTCTTCGCCTTTGAGGGCAGGGGCGCTTTCGCCAATTCCCCGTTTATCAAATCGCAGACAGGCTATTCCGGCTTTGTTCAGTGAGTCGGCAAGCATAATAAACGCATTCGATTTTAAGCCCAGCGCACTGTTGCAATCCCTGTCGGTAGGGCCGGAACCTGAAATAATTAATACTACCGGCACTTTCCTGGAGACATCGGGCAGGGTGAGTGTGCCGTAAATATTGCCTGTTGCTGATTTATAAATGAAGTTTGAAGGTTCTTTTTTAGTGGTATCTTTTGTTGATTCTTCTTTATGGGGTAAGAACCGGAATGTTTCCAGTTTATTATCTGACGTGAGTTCAACCAGCATCGTTAATGTAATTCTCTGAAACATGCTTTTGTAGGTTGCCATTCCTCCATCCTCATGTAATTTTTCAATGGTCAGCAGTTGGCCATACTGCTTATATATCCCTGTAAATGCCTGAGATGCTTTTTCGGGTGTAAGTGAGGCTTTCCCTTTTTCGGAGAACATGTTGTATATGCTGTCAATCTGTTGCTGGTTGTAGAAGCCCCGGAATTTTGCGACAGCGACATCAGTGTTGTTATTGCTTTGGGCATTGGCAGAAGTAATCAGCATAATAATCAGTATTGACAGCATTAATCTCCTCATTACTTAAGATTTTAAGAGTATAAAGTGGAAAATTATTTTTGAAATTATTTCAGCAATTAGAAGGCATACAATGAATACTCCTGTAGCTTTATTTCCTTTAAGATTGCAGGAGATACTGAATGCATTGTACATCAGGGCCACAAACCAAACCAGTATGATAAGCATTAAAAATGCCCCGACAATAAAGACAAAGCCTATAGAGTTGATAATATCCTGTATTGATCCGTTTTCAGGCAGTGAGGGTATAAAACAAACATCTATAATCACTGCAATTATCCATACCCAACGAGCCAGCGCCATTGTGCCCGCCACATCAATAAGCCTTACAGATGATCTCGAGAATATACGGCCGGCTATATAAAACACGAGTGTGGCACAACCCCAGTCTATAAACTGATCAGCAAAATAAAACCAGATTGGCGTTTCCCGCCCGCTGTGCAAGTCTATAACTCCGTCGAAATGAACTTTGTTAAAGTGCCCTATAAAAGCCGTAAGCAGCATTACCGCCCAACCAAATATCAGAGACCTGGCTCCGGCAATGTAAATAAACGGATTAAAGAGCCATTTTTTCATCTGGTTTGATTTGGGTTTTTCTGTATGTTTTCAATTTTACCAATAATATCATCGAGCAGGTTTCTTACCGTGGGGTAGCTGAGGCCAAGGTTCTGCGCCATGATTTTGAGGCTGCCACTGCACTTCACAAAATTGATAATAAAATCCTGTTCCTGCCGGGTAAGGCTGGCCAGCAGTGGCAGGCTGAAGATACCGGATACTTCAGTCTGGCATTTCTCACATACCAGGCATTTTACTCTAAGTGTGCCGGAGCAACTGGGGCAGATATGGGGCAGGTTTTTTTGCATAATATTCAACAAAGGTAAAACGGTTTTTAATAAAATTTAGTATTTGTTGAAGAAAAATTATTTTATTCTAGCAAAAAGTTGATTTTATTATCAGAAATTTAAGAAAATGAATATTCTGCTAAAATCATTTATTGATAGAATTCAATTTGAAAAGAGGGTATCCCGAATAAGTAGTTTCAGTGCTGAGGAATTAATTTTATTAAATAATCTATAAACAGATGTATCTATTAAGAATCGTTAGTAGTTTATTTATGTGTAACCAATGAAATTTACTATAAAAAATTTGAATAATTCAAATTGTATTGTAAATTCAGGCTATAAATTACAATCAAACCGCAAATATTCCACTCAAACAAATAAAGGGGCACTGATATTAATCAGTGTCCCTTCTCTATTTTCTGGCCAAAATTTATTCAGGTTCTTTAGTCTTCATTGTCTGCGGTTTCCTGCAGCTCATCTTCCTTCTTTCCCTTGCCCAGGCTTATCTTTGGTTTGTCCTCAGTACCTGTAATGGTCATAGGGATACCAATGAGGCCCATTGGTGGTAGCCCAAGCCTGAACTTCAGGTTCAGTTCGTTATTAAAGCTCACCTGACCGCTGAACTTTGCACGGAATATCGCCATCCTCATTTTGGTTTGCTCTATGGTAATAATGTTATTGGCTATGGTTGTTTTTAAATTCACCTTGCTCACATCAGAGTTGCTGCCCAGGCTGTCTTTGCCGGTTTCTTTACCTATGGCGCTGAACAGCTTAAAGCCTTTCATTTTTATTTTCTCGGCTGTAAGTACACCTCCGCCTTTGAGTGAAGGATATACAGGCGTCATACCTGCATTAAGGTTGCCGCCCAGCTTATAGTCGAGCGATATTAAACCTTCAGCGCTGGAGGCCGATGTGGCCATATCGTGAAACAATTTGATTTTGGTATAAGCCTTATGAATATCAAAATTGTTGGCCACAATATGATAAATGAACTTAGCTTTTTTGGGTGTAATGCTGGTATAATCGCCTTCCATTGTTACCGGGGCATCAATGATTGTAAAGCCTGTTTCTTTAAATGCCAGCACGCCATGGCTGATGGTAAGATTCCCTTTTGCATCAGTAAGCAGGATGTCGGTATACTTCAGCTTCTTTACATTGGCGGTAAAGGTGAGGTCGAGATTGGAGGGTACAATAATCACGCTGGTTGTAGCAGGTGCTGTTGCAGGTGCAGGTGTGGCCGCTGAAGTTTTCGCAACTGGTTTTGTAGTATCGGTTACCAGCATAAAATCATCGGCCACTATCTGGTCGCTGCTGAGGTCGAAATTGCCTTTCAGCACCGAGCCCGGCTTCAGGATATAATCTATCACATTGCTTACTGTGCCGTTAAGCACAAATACCGAATTGCCGTATTTTGCAATGAGCGTATCGAGTTGCATTTTATCCTGTTTGAAGCTAAACACACCCCTGGGTATATAAAATGGTTTGGGGTACAGGTCCATTGTGGCAGTAACATCCTTAATCTTAAAAGACCCTTTATTAAACAGCTTATCATAATGCCCGGCTGTTGCATCGGCCTGTTTGCCCTTCATGGTCAGGTTTGCGTTGATGATACCGGTTACGTTATAACCTTTGATGGCGAATACCTGGTAAATCTTACCCAGGTCCAGTATGCCCTGTGCTTTGATTTTGTAGTCAAGGTTTGTAAAATCTTTAAGATCAGCGTTTATCGAGAAAGGTTCATTCTCCAGGCTGAAGGTAATGGGCTGGACAGATACGTTCAGGCCCTTCAGATCGCCGGTTTTATCTACCAGGGTAGTATTGATTTCAATATCCTGTATAGGGTGGGGGTAATACTTGGTTTGTATATAGCCATGGTGCATGGTTATCTGGCCGTCTACCAGGGGGTATTGCTTCCTGGCCGGCAGGTAGTTGCCTTTGGCCCTGATGTCGGCTACCAGGTCGCCCTTCATCTCCAGGCTATCTATAGGGTACATTTTTTTGAGGTCTTCCAGATGGATATTTGCCTGCAGGGCAGCATCTATAGCATACTTCGATAGGTCAGTGAGTTTAAAGCTACCTTTCAGATAGTTATTCAGTGAAGTAACATTCAGGCTATCAACAGATAACGTGATATGCTTATACTCATTGTCGGTACATTCAGCCTGCATATTGAAGCTGATATTGCTGATGGCTTCGGGCAATTTGCTGTACTTAAAATAACCACCTCTGAAACTTGACTGAAGAGTAAACTTCGGAATACTGCTTATAACTGTATCCATTTTATGCTTTGGCCCCTCAACAACCTTTGTTGCGTACCTGCCCTCAGCCAGCATACGCATTTTGTATTTCCCCTTCACATGAAAAGGTTTCAGCCCAATGGCATTATCCCATTTCTCCAGGTCTATTTCTGAGTTTACTTTGGCATATACATCCGGAACCTTCAATCCTTTCACCTTCACCACAGAGCTCAGAAAGCCATCGGCAATATTGAAATACAGCGAGTCAATATTTACAGCCATGCTGTCGGGATTAAGGCCGGGCAGCGCTGCCGAGAAATCGAGGTATAAATTTTTGACCGGGGATGGCGATTTATCATTGGCTATATAGCCATTCCTGATTTTGCAGCTCATGGACAAATTGGGGGCAATACTGTCTTTAGCTACATATTTTCCTGCCAGTGTCATCTGTATTTCACCTGTGCCATTTATCTCCGTTTTTTCAAGCATTTTCTGGTATTCCGGAGGTAGCGCTGTTACTATTTCATCAATATCTTTTTCGTGTGAATCTATATTGAAACTCATTTCATAACCATCTTTGATAAAGCCAAACCTGCCAATGAATTCCACAGGCAGCTGGTTGATCATAAGATCGTTTTTCTGGAATACAAAAGTCAGCGATTTGGTATCTATCTGGGTTACCAAGTCGGCATTGATTTTTTTGCCCAGCACGAAAGCCTGCTTGTTGAAATAGAAATCGAGCGATTGTATTTCACAATGGGTGTTGAGATCAAACACATCCTTGGTCAGGTCGCCGCTGCCCATATACTTGAACCCGCGGGCAATGATGGTCATGGGCAGCGACTGGTCGTTATATACCAACCGGCTGTTGTCTATTTCAATCCTGCTGATGCCCAGCGATGCGCCGCCATTGGTGTCTGTTGTGGCAGTTGCTTTTTGTGCTGATGGTTTGTATATATTATAGTTAGCTCTGCCCTGGCTATCGGTCTGAATATTAAAATAGGCCTCGTTGAGGTAAATTTTATTGATTTTTATTTTACTCTTAAAAACCGAAGGCACATCTATGCCCAGGGTAATCTGCTTAGCTGCAATCAGCGTATCTTTTTCAAACGGCGCGCTGCCCTTAAGGGTTACATCATACAAGGATAAAGAAAGGGCAGGGAAATGCTTGAAAAACGACAGCCGGGTTCGGGAGAATTCTATATGCCCGTTGATATTCTGGTTGGCCCACTCATCTATTTTGCGGTTAATAGGCCCGGGGAAAAGGTAGGGAATAATAAACATCAGCAGCAACACACTCAGCAGTGTAATGCCCGTTATTTTGAGGGTCCGTTTTATTATTTTTTTGGGAGTTATTTTCATCTGATTGTCTTTAATATGAATATGCTGCTTTAAATTTCGTTTAATGAAACAGTATTACTGAAACTTATGTAATAAAGGTAAGGCAAATCTATATTTTAGTGTATAGTAGTGTGTATCTGCGGGCAAAAGTAATTAAAAAGTAATAGCCCTGATTGGCTGTTAGTCTATTGAATATATTTCAAATTCTCCTACAGATATTCATTTTCGCATACCAGATAAGCCCAATGGAGTTAAATATGAAGTGCCATTAGCTTACCCAAGGGGTAATTACTTTCAAATTAAACCAAATCAGGAGTCTATAAACACCCATGAGTGTAATACAGAAACGATGCATGTAAATGTGGCTGGCTTACCCTGTGGCATCTACTTTATAAAAATAAACGGTAGTGAAATGCGGCGGTTTGTAAAGGAGTAGCGCTCTTGTTTTTGTGACCAATAGGCCAATTTACAAAATCACTGTCTTCTCCATAATATGAAGTCAAATAGTTGACCGAATTCTCAAAATTCATTAACTTCGTAAAAAATACTCTATGCAGGAAACATATCATATTCGCATCAAAAAAGAATATGCAGCGGCTATAATTGAAGACCTGCAAAAAAATGACGCTGTAGAATTGTTGCCCGAAGAAAAAAACTTCTCAGTACCTCAATGGCAGATTGATGAGGTGCGCAAAAGTAAAGAATATTACCGCCTGCATCCTGATGAATTAATTGGATGGGATGAAGCCTGGAAACTGATAAAGACTGACTGATGCTGTTATTTCAATTAGCCTTTACAAAAGCCGCAACTACTCAAATACAAGCCGCAGTTGATTATTACAACGACTTGCAGCAAGGTTTGGGAAAAAGGTTCAAGCAGGATCTAAAACACCAGTTAGGTTTAGTAAGAAAACATCCATTTACTAGGGCAATAAGGTACGATGATGTACGGTTTGCAGTATTGGATAGTTTTCCATTTGCAGCCCATTATAATATCGAAGATAACAGGATAATTGTTCATGCTGTTCATTCAATGTCTCAGGATCCGGATACTACCTGGATTAAAAAATGAAATGACAATATATCACTTCAAACAAACAATCCCCATTCATCCGTAAATTCATCCTTCTCAAATGTGCCAACCCATGTAATAAACAATTTGCGGAAGGCTGCTATTTCATTGCGTACTACTTCAATATGCTGGTGGTCGGCATCTGTTTCTTCGGCAAACAGCAACAAAGTGGAGGCTATTTCTTGTGCCAGTTTCCGGATAATAGAGGCATTCTCCATACGCACCACATATATTCCTGCTGTTTCCGAGCTCTTTATTTTAACGCCTACTATCTATGAATCCATGAACAGTTCTCGTGCTATGGATGAAAACATATCATCATTGCCTTCCTCTTTTTTCTCCATAAATGGCCCGATAATACCTTTAAGCAGAAAAACGACTTCCTGCCATTTGGCAAACAAGGCTTTGCAGGCATCGTAAGTGGGGTCTGACTTCCATTCATCTCCCTGCTCATCCTTGCTTTGCCTTATTCTTTCGTCGTCCCATTCGGGCAGGTCGTTAAACTGATCACTGTTCATTGTGTAAATTTATATTTTCCTGATGATTAAAACCACGATGTGTTTTGATCCTTATAAAGAACAAGGCAATTATTCTCTATGATTATTATTATGTCCGGCATAATTTTCTTTCACTAAATTTGAAGCCACTAATCAGCACTCATCTTTTGTTATGACCAATCCTTCATTTCTCAAAAAAGGTTCAGTAATCGGAATTACCTGCCCTGCAGGATATGTATCGGCCGACAGAGTAGCATATGCAGTAACCGTACTGGAGCGCTGGGGTTTCAGGGTGAAGAAAGGGAAGACCATTGGCACAGAGCATAATTACTTTTCAGGCACTGATGCCGAACGCCTTGCCGACCTGCAGGGGATGATGGATGACCCCGAAGTGGAAGCCATAATTATGGGCAGGGGAGGCTATGGCATGAGCCGGATCATTGATGACCTTAATTTTAAAGCCTTCCTTGATAAGCCAAAATGGGTATGCGGGTTCAGTGATATTACAGTCTTGCACAGCCACCTCGAGTCACGGTTTCTGATTCCCTCACTACACAGCCCTATGTGCGGCTCTTTCAAGGCCGAGACAGAGCATGAAGGCTATCTGCATACTTTTTATGCAGCGCTGACCGGCGAGTCAATTATGTACCATATAAATGACACAAAGCTCAACAGGCATGGCATAGCTGAAGCGCCGCTTACCGGAGGAAACTTGTCGCTTATTACCCATCTTATGGGCTCGGCATCGGAAGTAAATACTGAAGAAAAAATACTGTTCCTGGAGGATGTTGGCGAGCATTTGTATAAAATAGACCGCATGCTGCTGACCCTGAAAAGAGCCGGTAAATTCGATCATCTGAAAGGTCTTATACTCGGCGGCTTTACAGAACTGGAAGATACAGAACGGCCATTCGGGCAAACAATTGAAGAGATAATATGGGATAAAGTAAAGGAATATGATTACCCAGTTTGTTTCCATTTCCCAAGCGGCCACCAGGATATAAATTATACGCTCACATTGGGAGCTGTGCACAAACTGGCAGTATCGGATAATGGTGTTATCCTGGAATTGAAGCGGAAATTATAAGGTTTCTTTCCAGGCTTTCATGCCACCTGCAAGGTTGTACAAGTTCTGAAATCCTGAAGTTTCCAGGCGCTGTATGGCTATCACGCTTCTTATTCCTTTTTCGCAATAAAGCACTACTTCCTTGTCTGAAGGCAGTTCAGATGTCTGTGAAAAAAGTTCGCCCATAGGTATATGCATGCCACCTATATTATATTGCTCCCGTTCCCAGCCTTCCCGGATATCTATCAGCAGGAAATCCTTGCCGGCTGCGGTCCATTGTTTGAGCTCGGTAGGTGTGAGTTGATTCATAGCTGATTATTGGTTTGCGAAATATTTGTTGCCACAAGGTTGTTTTCAATAACCTTCTCTGCCAGTTCCTCATCATCTATGCCATCGGGTATAAAGAACAATATCGGGGCAACTGTAAAACAGGCATATGCAGCATATATAGATAGGAAAGAAGCAGGAATAGATAAAAGGTAGGCGCCCATGCCAATATAATTTTTCAGAATTGCTCTTTTGTTTATTTTTTCAAGGGTCTTTTTCAGTGTTTTTTCCTGCCCTATATACATCAATCCATGCCTTAATGCATATCTCCTGAGCAACATAAACGCGAATGAGGCCATAAAAAGCACTATACCATAAATTGCTGCCGAGTAGGTTAGGGTAGGGGCTTCGCCAAGAAGAACAGTGGGGAAAGGTATCAGGCTGAGCCAGAAAAGCAGGTGCAGGTTGAGCCACAGAAACTTTTCATCAGCCCGTTGTATCATATGAAAGAGGTGATGGTGATTGAGCCACATAATGCCAAGCACAGTAAAGCTGAACAGGTAGGCTACCAGCTGCGGCACCAGTACCAGTAACTCCTTCATCTCCCGTTTGTCGCTCATGTGTTTCAGGCTTTCGGATATCTTGATATCAAATACCATTATGGTCATGACAATGGAGATAACACAGTCGCTGAAAGCTTCTACTCGGTTTGTTGAAATATTCATGGATTGGCTGAATGGTTGAACAATTGTAAAGGTAGGATCTCAGCAAATTACAATGGCTGCAAATTTATTGTTCTATAAACTGAATTCAGGGGTTTGGGGTATTCAGTGCACTCCAAAGCAAATCCTTAAGTTCCACAATACCCTGGTTTGCCATTGATGAGATAAAGATGTGCGGAACATTCTTTGGCAGTGTTTCCGCTATTGCTTCTTTCAATTCATCATCCAGCATATCGCTTTTACTTATTGCCAGGATGATTTTTTTATGAAGCAGTTCCGGATTGTATTGTTCCAGTTCGTTGAGCAGGATATCAAACTCTTTTGCATGGTCGTTGCAATCGGCAGGAATCAGGAACAGCAATACAGAATTCCGCTCTATATGCCGTAAAAACCGATGGCCTAACCCTTTACCTTCGGCCGCGCCCTCAATAATACCCGGGAGGTCGGCCATGCAGAACGATTTATTATCGCGGTAAGAAACGATGCCTAATTGGGGAACGAGTGTAGTAAAGGCGTAATTGGCTATTTTAGGTTTGGCAGCACTAACGACAGACAGGAGTGTCGATTTGCCTGCATTAGGGAAGCCAACAAGGCCCACATCGGCAAGTATCTTCAGTTCCAGTTGCTTCCATCCTTCCGTTCCCATTTCGCCGGGCTGGGCATAATCGGGAGTCTGGTTGGTCGCAGTGGCGAAATTGGCATTTCCCAGGCCGCCGCGGCCTCCTTTTACCCATATCTTCTCCTGTCCGTCTTCCAGAATCTCAGCTTCTACTTCCCCTGTTTCTTCATCTCTGGCTACGGTGCCCAGTGGCACTTCAATTATAATATCAGCGCCATCATGGCCGGTAGAATTATTTTTCATGCCGTTCTCGCCATCCTTTGCCAGTACATTTTTGTAGTAGCGCATGTGCAACAGAGTCCATAGCTGGGAGTTGCCTCTGAGTATTATATGTCCCCCCCTGCCACCATTGCCGCCATCCGGACCGGCCATAGAATCGAACTTGTTCCGCTCAAAATGCGAGCTTCCTGCGCCTCCTTTACCTGAGCGGCAGAATATTCTTATATGGTCAACGAAATTGCCTCTCTCCACTAGGTTACGGGTAGTAAATACTTGTTAATATGCTTTGTAAGTGTTTTGAATGTTTCTTCTACGGTATGGTCGCCAGTTACTTTTTCCAGTTTGCCATGCTCATGATAATAGCTGGCCACCGGTTGGGTTTTGGCATTATACTCCTTTATTCGTTTGGTAATTATTTCCTCATTATCGTCACTGCGTCCCGATGTTTCTCCCCTTCCCAGCAATCTTTTGATCAGGTTCGGTTCAGGCACATCCAGCATCAGTACCAGATGGATTTTTGTGTTTTTAAAATCCAGCAGTTTATCCAGAGCTTCAGCCTGGGGCCTGGTGCGAGGAAAGCCGTCGAAGATGAATCCCCGGGAATGAGGGCTTTCATCAATTCTGCCACTGATCATCCCGATTACCACTTCGTCCGGAACAAGCATTCCCTGATCCATGTATTTTTTAGCTTCGGTACCCAGCGGTGTCTGCCTGCTCACTTCATCGCGCAGCAAGTCGCCAGTAGAAATGTGTTCTAATCTGTAGGTGGAAACTATTTTCTCGGATTGTGTGCCTTTGCCGCTTCCCGGAGGGCCGAATAACACTAAATTAAACATGTATAAACTCTTTTTGACTGCGCAAAAATAACCATACTTGCGTAATAGAAAGAAACTATTTAATTGCTTTATGATTTTCCGGGGGCATTTTGGTGAAAATATGATGATTTATCGAGGTGTTTGATCGTCAAGTCATAGTATTTCCTTTAAAACTTTTTTCCTGAAGAGCAATTCCTTCTCTGCATTATCAAGTATTTTGAATCTGCCGGGTTTGATTCCATCTAACTTTAATCCGCCAATAGCATACCTTATCAATCGTAAAGTTGGGAAACCAACAGCTGCAGTCATCCTTCTTACCTGCCTGTTTTTGCCTTCAGTAAGTGTCAGGGTAATCCAGGAAACAGGTATGCTTTTACGGAATCTTACCGGTGGATTTCTTTCATCAATTTCCGGTGGTTCTTTTAATTTTTCCACTACTGCCTTTTTTGTATGCCATGTTCTGCCATCAATATTTATATCAACTCCTGCTGATAATTTTCTGATTGCAGGATCAGTGATATCTCCATCCACCTGCACCAGATAAGTGCGCGTGTGCCCCGATCCGGGATCAAGCAATTTATGGGTCACTGTTTTATCATCTGTCAGTAACAATAAACCTTCACTGTCATAATCGAGCCGGCCAACAGGATAAATGTTTTTATTGAGGCCGCTGAAAAAATGAGCCAAGGTTTTTTTATCACCTTCAGCAGAAAACTGTGAAAGCACATGGTATGGTTTATGAAAGAGAATGTACTGATACATAAAACTGTTGTCTTTGCAAAGCCGCGCTGGTAAAGGGTTTGAGCAGGGACAAAAAAAAGTCCGGCGAGGTTGTGGGCTGCCGGACTCTATAAAGGATGGGTTAGTAAGCACAATCCTTACACAATATTAAAAAGAATTTTTACCATAAAAAAATATTTAGGAAAATTTTCCTGAAGACTGAATAAGATATAAACATCTTATCCACAATCCGCTTACCAATCCTTCTGCATCTTCACTGGCACTCCCTTCTCTTTCTTCATTTTGTCCTGCAGTTTTTTCTCTTCCTGCTGCAGTGCATTCAGCAATTGTTCGGCTTGCTGCTGAGATAATTTGCTGGGCTGGCTTTGTGGCTGCTGCTGATCTTTATCTTTATCGTCCTTCTGATCTTTGTTGTCTTGCGGCTGTTGCTGATCTTTATCTTTCTTATCCTTATCCTGGTCTTTCTTATCCTGTTTCTGCTGATCTTTATTCTGATCTTTTTTATCCTGTTTATTTTTGTCTTTATTGTCCTTGTTTTGCTGTTGCTCTTTCTTAGCCATTTCCCTTGCGTAAGACAGGTTATACTTTGCATCGGGGTCCTGCGGATTTCTTCTCAGTGTTTCTTTATAGGCATTAATGGCATCATCCCATTTTCTCTGAGCCATGTAGCTGTTGCCGATATTATAATTCGCAGCAGCCTGGCCACTTTTATCCTTGCTCATTTTAGCTGTTGCTTCCATTATTTTCCGCGAGGAGTCGTACTGTTTCTGCTGGTAATAAGAATTGCCCAGGTTAAACATACCTGCTGTGTTGGTAGGATCCTTGGCCAGCGCCTTGGCATAGTCGGCGGCAGCTTCTTTATAGTTTTGCTGGTCATACAACTGGTTGCCCCGGGTCAGGTATCTGTTGATCTGTGCGTTAGTGGCTGATCCGGCAGTAAGCAAAAGGACCAGCAGGTAAAAAGAAATCTTCAGGTTGAAGTTTCTAAGTTGCCCGCTGACAGCAGCCATTGAGTTATTGAGCCATTGAGCCATTAAGCCATTAAGCAATAGAGCCATTTTTAATTGTTTTTGTTTTGCTGTTTTTACCGGGTAGCATCCATTCTATTATCAGCGCCAGAAAACCAGCCAGAAGAAAGTACTGAAAATAGCTGGTGAAATCGGTATAAACCACGGAATCAAAATTCTTCTGTTCCATTCCTTCCAGATCAGTTGTCAGTTTATTAGCTACTTCATCAGTATTCTGCAGCAGGCTGTAAGTGCCATGCCCGGCAGCCGCAATAGACCTGAGTTCATCTTCATTCAGCTTGCTCACTACAGGGTTGCCTGTCTCATCCAGTTTCAGAGCTTTGGTATCAGGGTCATATAAGGTGGCACCCTGCGGTGAGCCAATACCAACAGTATGTACAACAACCCCGGCATCAGCGGCTTCCCGGGTTTTTTCTATGGCACTTTCATCATGGTCTTCGCCATCAGTTATAATGATCAGTGATTTATATTTGCGTTCATTCTGGGTAAATGTTTTCATAGCCAGATCAATAGCATCGCCTATTACAGTTCCCTGGGTGGGCACCATGTCGGGAGATGCATTCTGAAGGAGCATTTTTACGGCGCTGTAATCCACAGTAAGCGGCACCTGGAGATAGGATCTGCCTGCGAAAATGATCAAGGCAAGGCGGTCGTTTTTCATTTTATCCGTCATGCGCATTATGAGTTGTTTGGCCCGGGTAAGCCTGTCTGGCAGTACGTCTTTGGCCAGCATACTCTTGCTTACGTCCAGAGCCACGATCACGTCCACGCCCTTACGCTGCACTTTTTCACTTTTGTCACCAATCCTCAGGTTGGCCCAGCCCACTATCATTACTGCAAGTCCACTGGCAAGCAGAATAAACCGGGTAGTATTGCGCCCGGGAATAAAGCCCAGTATCTGCTCGTTGACCAGGCGCTCATCGCCCAGCTGTTTTAACCGTTTACTGCGCCAGTAAATGGTTAATATGTATACCAGCACCAGCAGCGGCAGTATACCAAGGGCATATAAATAACCGATGTGTTGAAATTGAAACATAATGTAGAACGCAAATTTAATCGGCTACAACTTAAAGTCACCAATAAAGAAATGTGATTTTAATTTTCTTTAACAGAAATAAAATTCCCCGGGAAATTTACTGAAGGAACCCCCGCAGTGATATTTCATTATTCTTTTTTCAGCTCTTCAATTTTTATCTTCTTTTTTGGTTTCTTTTCCACTTCTTCCACTCCTATCAGCAATCCCCAAGCTTCAAGTCCTTCTACTCTTTCGCAGATCAGTTTTATTATACCTGTTATAGGAATAAACAGGAACATACCCGGTACCCCCCATAAGAATTCGCCAACAATAACTGCTATGATGGTGATAAACGGATTCATCTTCACCCTTCCGCCAACAATGCGGGGGAATAAAATGTTTGAGTCGAGCAAATGAACAACAAACAGACCAATTCCGGCTTCCAGTGCAAGGTTCAGGCTGCTGTTGGCCAGGGTAACCAGCATGGTTATTATTATTGAAGTATAAATACCCAGATAGGGAATAATGTTCAGCACTGCAGCCATTATACCGAGGAGCAGAGCATACTGAATGCCCATAATCAGGAACATGCTGCAATTAACTATGCCTACCAATACCATTTCGATTACCAGGCCGAATACGTAGGAATAGATCATGCTCTTTGTTTCGTAAATTACCTCGTTAACTTTTGTCTGGTGTTCGGCCAGAAATAAGTACAGAACGAATTTCATGAGCAGTTTCCGGTAATAAAGTATAAAAAAGGTGAAGATCAGAACGAATATTGTAAGTAACAGAATGCTG
This sequence comes from uncultured Bacteroidota bacterium, assembly GCA_903835005.1. Taxonomy (GTDB): domain Bacteria; phylum Bacteroidota; class Bacteroidia; order Chitinophagales; family Chitinophagaceae; genus Nemorincola. The sequence goes on from CAILLK010000017.1 coordinate 24,769, forward strand.
GTTACAGATACAAAAACGTTGCTGATAGAATGCCCGAGAGAGCCGAGGATACCATTCATCGATTTGTCGAGGTATTCTGTTTGTTGAGCATTATTGATATGCATTTTGTAGCGTAGCCAGTGTTGCAGGCTGTCCAGCATTGCCAGAAACCTTTTTCGCAGTTGTGGAAAATCGCCGGCAAAATTAACGAGCTGAATAGCCAGAAAATATATGAAACTGACCAGAAGGGTTACAAACAAAAGGATGCAAACGACAGGAGAAAGGGTCCGGCCAAAATGCAGCTTGTTTTCAAGAAATTTATTCAATGGATAAAGCAATATACTGATAAGCAGACCGAACACAAGCGGGATGAAAATGCTGCTGGCCATACTCAGAATAAAACAGGTAAGTACCAGCGCAATAAGCGTAAGAGCTGCACGGGCATAAAAAGGAAACTTTATTGTATCCATATTTAATTTTCTTAAGGAATTATACCAAACCTACTGGAATTATGCCACAGCACAAAACAATTTTATTCTGAGGTTATAATTGAAATGGACTAAAAATAAAGTTGGTAATAATGAAACATATGCGGTTTTTGGAAAAAATACCGGGATGCCTGCCAACAGAAGTATGTTTTCCATCCGCTGTGTTGCGATAAATGGCATGATTGGTTCCTTCTCTAAGCAGCTCACATCCATATGCTTTGAGATGTTTTATGACATCGGTTCTCTTCATTTCTAAGCCATAATTATCTCCTCCCTTAAAGTCAATTTGCCTGAGTATTCCCTCTCTGTCAGTTCTCTTTGTACATCAAGGTACAACTGTAAAGCAACAACCCGATTAGCTTTAAGTTCATCAACAGATTTACCTTGCGACATTACGGCAGGTATCTACTCAAGCTGACCAACAAGCCAGCCATTTTCTCCAGATTCAATTATAGCTGTTAATTTCATAAATGTTATTGTAATAAAGGTAAGACATTTTAGCATTAATTTGGACACTTATAGCTTAATTTTTCCTTTATTTTGCTTCAAACACTTACAGTGCTGAAACCATATTTCCAGAAAGGCGTTACAGAGGCAGGCTGCGATGAAGCGGGCAGGGGATGCCTTGCGGGCCCTGTATTTGCTGCTTCGGTGATATTGGCGCCCGGTTTCAGTCATCCGTTGCTGAACGACAGCAAGCAGGTAACAGAGGCACACAGAGCCGAATTAAGGCCCATAATTGAAGATCGGGCGCTGGCGTGGGCTGTAGCCATGGTAGACCATACCGAGATAGACAGGATAAACATACTCAAGGCATCGTTTAAGGCAATGCATCTGGCAATAGGCCAGCTTAAAATAAGGCCTGACCTGCTTTTGATAGACGGGCATATATTCTCTCCTTATTTTGGTATTGTACATCAATGCGTGGTGCAGGGTGATGCTATATATGCATCAATAGCTGCCGCAAGCATACTGGCGAAGACACACCGCGATGAATTTATGCTCCGGATTCACGATCAATACCCGCAATATGGCTGGGATGAAAATAAAGGCTACGGAACAGCCTTCCACAGAGCGCAGATTACTGCTTGCGGGCTTTCGCCCTATCACCGCAAGACATTCGGCATTTGTAAGGAGCAGACAATAAAATAACCAGGTTAAATGTCTCGGACCTAGGGTTTTTCCACACTTACGATAACATCCGATTCTTCTCTTGCTCTTCTCACAAGTATGGGGGTATGATTTTTTTCCGATTCTTTCAGAAGTTTCAGGTACCTGGGGTTGGCATCATTGGGCAGCTTATATGCACGTTGAGATACCCGGAAGATAACAGTAAAATAGGGCCTTTCATTCTCAGGCGGCGCGATACTGATTACGATCATAGTATTGACAACACCTTTTTTAGCGGCTACATGCTTTTTTTGCATGGCTGCAGCCGGAATACACCATGCTATAAAAAATAAACTCAACGTGCAAATAATGCAGGTTGAGTTTAAAAATGCCGGTTTGCAAAATGATTTTAAGGACATGAAACCAAAGAATGATAATGAACCAATGTAGTATCTGTATCAGCATACATCGGGTCAGTTACAAATGATGAGGTATCATTAGGCGCATATGACGCAGTGGGCTGAATATTGTATGACGTAACTTTTGGTGTGCGGCCGCTGGCACAAGCAGGATTCTGCTGTGCGTGCAGCCAGGTAGCCAGCAATACAGGCTCATCGAACATCGCAGGGTCGAACACATAAGCTTTAGTGCCGGCAGATGTTTTGATATTAACCAGTGGCGCTACATGATACCACCAATTGATACAGCATCCGCCCCATTTCTCTGCCTTCACACATAATGAATAGGGTGGATCATGATAAGCGAAACTGAATACTTTGCGGGTGAAATAATGATACCGGTTATTAATGACATAACACATTTTATGCGCCCTGGCATAGCAGCCATCTTCACAATACTGGAAAGTGATACAGAAATCCACACCATATGGCCCGGGCAACTCGCAACTCTGGTGGGCAATATAGTCGAACATCAGCTGGGCGGTGGCCCAATCGGGCACTACATCTGTCAGGCCGGGAGTAGTGGTATTAACAATCCCCATTTCAGGTGCGTTGTTTAGTTCATCGTCATTGGCTGTAGCCAGATCAACACTCATGCAGGATCCCGGGCTTTTTATGATTTCTTTTGAATTGAAAACCACCCGCTCCTGTGCAGTAGCCGGATAAACATGGGTAACCAATGCCTGCCATGGATTGAAACTGATTTTAACCACATCATTTGCCTGGTAAGCCTTCTGCAGGTCAGCAAGAACTGTTGCATCTGTTACATTAAAGTCCTGGGCCAGTTCCCTGAAAATAACCCTTGTGGCCGAGCCATCGGGTAATGGAGTAATACCCAGTACAGATACTACTTTTGATTGGTCCTGACCCTGCACATAAGGTTGCACTGCTGCAACAACGGCTGGAGAAACAGCTTTCTCAGATTTATGCGTACAGGCATTTACCACCAGCATTATACCCGATACAGCGAGTATATAAAACAGCACTGTAATGCTGATATGCTTTTTTTGTACCAGTTTTTTCATTTCCGTATTATTTATGGGTGATAAAATAAAACCTTCCTCTGATCAATGTACGCCACAGCCGACAAATTACATACTTTTTATTTATTTATCAAAAATACTTTGCCAAAACAATTTTCAACAAAAATATTTTTAAAATTACTAACTTTCCATGTTATTTGATTCACCATTTAAAAAAAATTGGATGAAATATTTTATACCTCTGTTACTTGCACTGTCCGTCACACAATTCTCCAATGCCCAATCATCGGGTAATACTCATTCAGATATGCCGGCCAGAGCATTCCAATGGAAAGGAGCAAATGATGTGCAATTGAAGCATCACCAGATGGTTGCCTTGTTATTACAACCTCAGAATAATTTAAAGGCAGCTCAGAAAACCACCAATGGTATCAGCTTCAACAGGGTGATAGCGCAAAGCACCAAAGACAGCGTGGGCACTTATTTCGATTCGGTTTATCTGGCTTATAGTCCTAACCGGGGGTCGACATATGATTATAATGATTTGATCTATCCTTACAGTTATGCCTACAATACTTCCCCCATGTTCAACTATGCCGGTATCTTCACTAAGCCACAGGTACAGTTTGATACATTGAAACACTGGACGCTTGACCCGAATACTTATGTATATGGCCCTTATGAGGAAGACTTCGCAACCTATGATTCGCATGAGAATACCATATCTTATAAATCGTTGATGGCAGACTCCGCTCTTAATCACAACATGAACTTCATCAATAAATTCAACAACGCTTATAATATTGATACTGCGTTGTCATTTAATTATATCTCCGGTGTTTCCGACAGCGCTTTCAAACAATTCTTTGCATATAATACTTCGCATCTGCTCACCGAAGACAGCACCTATGAATATCACAGCGGTGCATGGCATCTTTCATCAAAAAGTTTATACACTTATGATGGCAGCAATAACCTGATACAGATAGATAATTACAGCAACACTACCGATACTACATTTACCCTGCCATTGATAGAGCAGATACAATACATCAATACTTATGATGGCAGCCACAGGTTGATCACTGTAGCTTCTAATTATTACAACGGTACTACCTTCGGGCCTTATGTGACAGATACATTTGCCTATAGCGGTGCTTTTACTTATCACAACTCCTGGAAAGAGTACCAGTATGATCCGATCAATATGTATTGGGCGCCAATGTTCAACATGAGCAAGCTGATCAACATGTCCGGTTTGCCCGATACGGTTACCATACAAGGTTATGACAGCATTCTGCATTCCTGGGAGCCTCAGACCCTGGATGTAATCAGCTATAATACGGCTCATTATCCCGATACACTCAAGGAGTACGATTATAATTTTACTTATTACCCGGCAGTACCCAGTTATACTACCATTTATTATTACCAGACTTACTTGAATACATTGGAGACTTACCCGGTTCCTTCAAAAAATGATGCTGCTCTGATTTACCCGAACCCGGTAAAAGATCAGTTTACAATTGCAAGTCTTAATATAGCCAATGGCTGCAGTATTTCGGTATCCTTATTTAATGCAGAAGGGCAAGTAATAGCCAGGCAAACAATGACCTGGCAGGGTCAGACACAGATAAGCACTAAGGAACTTGTGCCGGGTGTGTATTGGGTAGTTTTACAAGATGGATCAGGTAATGCGTTGCACAGGCAGGCGATTGTGAAAGAGTAAACCCCAAACCCCGCCCGCTGAAAAAGCGGGACCTTGTTCCTGGGCTTCACCTGAATGGTTTCAACATGGACAACAAGAATCGGACTTTTTTTATGGGTCAGATTAATCCCAAACCAAGTTGCCAGTATGGCCCTGAATGGGTCTAATATATCAGCGAGGGGTGAAGCATCTCGATAGATTCTTAAATAGAGACAAGCCCCTGCAGGGGCGAAATAAATTTAAGTCAGATATTGAGGATAAACTACTGAATTACGTGTAGTAAGTCCGTTTATAAAAATAGGTTGTTTTAAATTATGCCTTCAGTTACCTCAATTACAATCAAAAAAGTAAATGCCGGTGCCATCACCGATACCAATGACCTGCTCGCCACCGAGGAGCCGATGGAGATTATACTGGATTTTGGAACAGATGAAAAACGCATCCGCAAAAGTATCTCAGTTACCATGCGCACACCCGGCAATGACTTTGAACTGTCAACCGGTTTTTTATACACAGAGGGAATTATTCATTCGGCTACAGATCTTTCAGCAGTAAGTTATACTAAAAAGGACAATGAAAACGTAGTAATGGTTTCATTGTCAGATAATATAAATCCTGTTATCGCCAACCTTGAACGTAACTTTTATACCACCTCCAGTTGCGGGGTATGCGGTAAAGCATCTATTGAGTCCATACGCACAGTTTGCCCGGTGCCGGATACTTTTGATACATTACGTATACCCGCAAACCTGGTATATAGCCTGCCCGGATTGCTGAGAAACAGCCAGTCGCTGTTTGACAATACAGGTGGCTTGCATGGCTGCGCACTATTTGACTTGGAGGGAAATCTATTATTGAGCCGGGAGGATGTAGGCCGGCATAATGCGCTGGATAAACTCATTGGCGCTGCGCTGCACGAAAACCTGTTACCCCTCAATAAGCATGTCTTGATGCTGAGCGGGCGCATCAGTTTCGAGCTGGTACAGAAGGCAATAATGTCCGGTATCAAGATCATAGCTGCTGTAGGCGCACCCTCCAGCCTCGCCGCGGAGATGGCCGAGGAGTGGGGTATTACCCTGATTGGTTTCCTCAGGGGTGAAAAGTTCAACATTTATTCTGGTGCAGAGCGAATCTTGCTTTAACTTTGCACTGAAAACTGAGAGGACTTACTTCTAAAGCCAAATTACTTTAGACTAACTACTTTCGACTTTAGACTGAAAAAAATGAAACTCCGGATAAAAGGTAATTCACTCCGCATACGGCTGACCCGCAGCGAAGTGGATAAATTTGCGGTAAGTGGTTACCTGGAAGAAATGACTATATTCTCCAGCCAGGCGCTGGTATATACTCTTGAATCAAAACAGGGCATAACGGGCCTTCAGGCAGCTTTTGAAGGCACAAAAATAACACTCTTTGTACCAGCCGAATTACCTGCAATATGGGCGGCAAATGAAGTAGTGGGTTATGACAACATCATAGAAACCTCGGATGGCAACCAGCTATACCTGCTCCTTGAAAAAGACTTCAAATGCATTGATGCCCCGCCCAGCGAAGACCAGTCGGATAACTTTGAGAACCCGCATAAGGTGTGTTGATGGGATTGATTTGGTATACAGATAATGACTTCAATACATTTCAGATAAACTTACTAAAATATTAAATAAAAAGGAGTAAAAGCTAACTGCTTGTTTCCCCTATTAGAGCGATATTAGTCTATTTTCTCTTGTCTTTCTATAAATTAATATGAATTAAAATCATGTAGTGGTGAGTCTTTAAAATTTAAAATATATTTATGTACCTAATGAATAATACCCCATTCCATCATCTACTACTATTTATATTTCGTATCTTTAGTGTTTAATAATCTTTAATTTATTTTTTTGGAATAGTTTGATTATTAGTGATTCATTTTTATAATTCTTAAAATAATTATTATTATGTAATATTTTATCTAAACAATTAAATTTGCTTCAAACAATATAAACTGTGAATGAAAAGAATTATTAATAGTACCCCAGCACCTTATCCTGATACTAGTACACCGGAAATAGACGCAGTCGTTGTTTTCATTAGTATATTAAATCGTACAAGGGTAATACCTGACGTGAAATTTTTAGATAAGTTTCCTAATACTGATGGAATAATTGAAATTGTAGATTCCGAAAAAATACCTATTGGAAAGATTGAGGTTCAAATAAAGGTACTTGAAAAGAAAAACTATAAAACGCCTAAATATCAATGTAAAAAAGATTTTCTTGCATATTGTGAACAAAGCATTTTACCAGTTTTATTAATAGTTGTGGATACGGAAAATTCTATTGCATATTGGCATCATATAGATAATGCAACTCTTCTATTGCTTTCGCAAAAAATTAAAAAACAGACAATATCATTATTATTCGATAAAAAAAATATAATTCACAAAAATAATGGTAATTACATTAATGATTGGATAAAAATTATTGAAGCGTACCAATATAAACTATATGATTATGATTTGCTGAAAAATAGAAGTGCATTGTTGGATTGGGAAATCAAGGAAATAAGAAAACATTCGAATACAGCTATTGGCAAAGTGGATCCTATCTATGTTGAAATTCATGTTTTCTTGGATTTTTATAATAACCTTTTAGATTATGATTTCTTGACAACTAAAAATTTTCTTTATCCAAATTATTGGAAAATTGGTTTCGGTATTTATCAATATCTTGAACAATCAACACGCTTTATTTTATATCCAATATCGTATTCATTAAATGATGCATTAATAAAACAATTTGATTCACAAGAATTGCTTTACTCACAAAACGCAATAAGTTACATCGGTTTTAACTATGAAAATCCTATAAAATTTAGACCTAAGCAATATGCTTATGAATTAATAGAAAAGAATACTTCTGAAGTCTTAAAGCGACAACCACTTCTTGTTAAAGACGAATTTCTCGCAAATGAATATATACTTGCTTTTATTGACAAGTTCAATCTTATTTTAGGACTAGAAAATAAATTACAAGAATACCTTTTATTTGAAATAGAATATTCGTTATATGTATTTTTGCCGCTTTGGATAGAACAAACTATTAATATTCTAGAATATAAAGATAGGAAGGAACATAATATTGCTTATCCGCTAGATTTTATATACTTACATACTTACTCTAATGACATAAAAAAAATATCAGACATTGTAAAAGTTAAAATCAATAATGGTGTAAAACCCACTTTGAATATTAAGCTTTTTTCTGAAGAATTTAGTATTGATATTATAGTTAATTTAATTTCATATTTGAAGCAAATAGGAGTTGATAAAATTAGACGTGAATATGAAAATCAAAATGCTATAAATAAATCGTCATACTATATCTGGGAATCTTGGGGTGAGGAAAAAACGATAAAAAATATAAAACTTTTTTATTCTCATTTTCCGCGAGTTTATGACTTGCTAATAGCATCATATTTTCCTAATCTAAAAAAAGAACTACAATTTTACAATGAATATGATTTAGTAATTATTGTTGTTGATTTTTCTAAAGCCGAAATAAATTATTCACCTTCTATTGACTACTATTATTTGAAATCTGATTTACAAATAGAAAATAGAATATTGATTTATAATTCTAATGAAAAAAATATACCATTAAGACGAGAAAATTTTAGAGACTTATTAGATGTAGGTAGTCGAATTCAAATTGAAGGTATAGGATATATAATGAAGAGCTGTTCCTTTACAGTTCTAGGCAGTTTTAATAATATAACTCCAATTTATGATAAAACTCCAATGCTGACAGCAATAAATAGTTTATTAAAAGACAACTTTAAGGAGTATTTTGAAAAGAAGAAAAAAAAGAATGAATAAAAAATTCATTATATAGAAATAAATTATTCGGCGAATGCAATTCTTTGCAGTCGTCATAATATTTAATTGTTCCTTGATTTGACCTTTTCAAAAAAACTTTTAAGAATTCTCAATTTCTTTAATAATCTCTGGCAGATTAGCTTTGGTGCGGGGTTCAATCACATCTATCAGTTGCCCCTTCTCATTGATCAGGTACTTCTGGAAATTCCATTTCACCTCGCTGTCTTTAAAGCCATTGTGTTTCTTTTCTGTCAGCCATTTATAGATGGGGGCCATATCCTCGCCCTTTACGGTGATCTTGGCAGCCATCGGGAAGGTAACGCTGTAGTTCTTGGTGCAGAACTCGTGTATTTCGGTATTGCTGCCCGGCTCCTGCTTGCCGAAGTCGTTGGCAGGGAAACCTACTATAACAAGCTTGCCATCATACTTTTTATAAAGGGCTTCCAGGTCGGCATACTGGGGCGTATTGCCACATTGCGATGCAGTGTTTACAATGAGTATCTTCTTGCCTTTGAATTTAGAAAAATCAATGGTGCCGCCGGTCAGGGCCTCCACCTTAAAATCATAAATGCTGGCAGGTATTTTATCCTCCTTGGGAGCCGCAAAAAAGAACATAAATTTGAATAGAAAAATGGTTAGAAATGTCATAGCTGTATAATTTGATGTAAATGTAGGATGATTTTGTCTTTTGTTTATAATAATATTATTGGTCTATTGGACACAGCTTGGATTTGGGTTAGAATGCGTTGGACTCCTTCAGAGTCCTATGTTTATAGATCGAAATAATTCTATAAACATCCGACCCCATCGGGGTCGCACAAGTCTCTCAAAAAAAGATATAGTGCATTATCAGCTAGGATCTGGGTTAGATTGCGTTTGACTCCTTCAGAGCCCTATGTTTATAGATAATCAATATTCAATAAACATCCGACCCCATTGGCGTCGCACAATTCTATCAAAATAAGATATTGTTCATTATCAGCTTTTATTCCTCGCCACAGCAATTTTATATTTCTTCCCCTTCATTTTCCCATCCTGTATATTGTGCAGCAACTGCTTCACCTTATTTCGCTTCACTGCCGCGTAACTGATGTGGTCTTTCACCTCTATCATGCCCAGTTCGCCTTTCTCCAGTTCTCCCACCTTCGAGAAAAATCCTACAATATCCGTTTTGTTCAGCTTGTTTTTTTTGCCGCCGCTTATATAAAGTGTAGTCCAGAAGGGCGCGGGGGGGAGTGGCGCAGATTCAGTAAGTGGCAACACTTCGCCAGCCTCTGTGAGCCAGGCCGGCAGTTGTTCCTCCTCATGCAGCAGCAGGTAGGCAATGCCCGATGCGCCCTGCCGTGCTGTGCGGCCATTCCGGTGAATAAACTCTTCCCTGGAATGCGGCAGGTGAAAATGAACGATGTGCCTCACCTCCGGTATGTCCAGTCCACGGGCAGCAAGGTCGGTAGCCACCAGGAAAAACACACTGCCATTCCGGAACCTGCCAAGGGTTTGCTCCCGCTCTATTTGCTCCAGCCCGCCATGAAAGAAGGCATTTTCAATACCCATCTCCGTGAGCATTTTGTGGGTGCGCTCAGCCGCTTCCCGGTGGTTGCAGAAAATCAGTGTTGATTCGCCGCCTATATGGCACAGCAGTTTAAATAAAGTCTCCACCTTGTCCTTGGTAGGTGAGATTACGCGCTTTATTTCAAGAGCATTATTTTCAGCTTTTTCGGTTATAAAATCTATTATTTCCGGGTTATGCACGCCCGTAAATGAAGGAATCTCAGTAGCCGCAGTGGCCGATACCAGTATGCGCCGGTTCAACTTTCCCAGCTTTCCCATTATAAAAGACATCTCATCGGCAAACCCCAAATCCAGCGATTTATCAAATTCATCCAGCACTATAGTCTGTATAGTACGGGTCTCTACCGAGCCACGGGTAATGTGGTCCATAATGCGGCCCGGTGTGCCTATCAGCAGCGCCGGGGGCGTTTTAAGATTATTGAGTTCAGTTTCCACCAGGTGGCCGCCATAGCAGGCATTTGCCTTAAAGCCGGTACTCATTTTCTTCCATACACTTTCTATCTGCAGCGCCAGTTCGCGCGATGGCACCAGTATCATGCATTGCGGATTGGGCAGGTCATCTTTCATCAGTTGCATGATAGGCAAAAGAAATGCCAGTGTTTTCCCCGAACCGGTAGGCGCCAGCAGCAATACTTCTTTTTTGTGCAGAATACTGTTGAGCGCAGTTTTCTGCATCTCATTCAGTTCTGTAATTTCAAATTTCTCCAGTATGGCTTTTGTAATTTTATCCGGCATGGCGCAAAGGTAAGCTAATGTGGTTTGGTGAGCATATAAAAAGGCTGCATTTCAAATTAGCGCACTGATTTTTGTAAAATGCTACCGGCAGGGCATAAGCTACCCAATCCTTTAATGCGGAAAAACCTTTTCGCCTGCTAGTATTTCTACAGACAGGTAATTTTCATTGGGTGGAATGGGGCAGGAGAACCCATCAGAATAAGCGCAATAGGGATTGTAGCATTTATTAAAGTCGAGGAGTATCCGTCCATTACTGATGTCATTCATAGAGAGGTCAATATACCTGCCTCCACCATAAGTGGATTCGTAATTGGTCATATCCTTAAACGGAACAAACAGATCATCCCTGTGTGCATCTCCGTTTACCAGGTCCATGAGCTGGTAGGCATGCAATACCAGCAGTGAATCCCTGATCCGGAATGTAAGCGTACAGTATTCTTTGAAAGGCTTGAACTTGCCGCTATGAGTAGGTACAAGGAATGGTTTGCTGCCAGGGCTAAGTTTTACATCTGCCAATACGCTGTATCGCTCATCCGCATTAAAAAAAGTAATGTCTTTCGCCTGCTGGGGCAGCACCGGGTGCCGGGGCTCTGCAAGCAGGTCTTCAATATAGTGTTTCCTGTAGGCCGCTATGGTTTCCGTATAGGTCTGGCCATGCAGGTTGCAACCACAATTCAGAATCAGGCAGCAAATAATTAAATACCTCATAGTTTATTAGAATCCGTCCGAAAATAATAAATAAAAAACAATTTGCCTTAAAAATCAACTGCCTTTTCCAGTTCTCCTGTTTCTGTAAAATATTCCCAATGTCCCGTTTTTTCCGACCGTATTTCGCGATGGGTAATTTCTTTTTGAGAAGAAGTTGAAGTTACGGGGTCTTCCACACTGATGGTATCTTTGTAAGTAATAATGTTGCCACAATAGAAACCGTTTATTTTCAATTTTCCATTGGTATAATATTCCTGCCAGGAACCCGAAAGGCACGTGCTGATCTCACCTTTATAATTAAATATACCATAGTTGCTGATTATTTTTATTTTGCCGCTCATATAAAACTCCTGCCATGTGCCCACGGGCATATTTCGCTGAAAATAGCCAGTTGTCCTTGGTTTACCATTTTCATATTGAGCCACCCATTTACCAATCAGGAGGTATTTGTCGCCATCTGTTATATAAGCCCCTTCTGCTATTAGTTTATGTTCCTTATTCAGCAATTTATACCATGCATTCTCCTCATTGAGCACTACAATATCATTGGTATCTGTTGATGCAACGAAATACTTAAGCGAATCATTCTCCTTTATCAGCCGGTTTTCATCTTCCGATGTAAAATCAAATGGAATGCTTACCTGGGCAAAAGATGTGCAGGCAAACGAAATACAACAAACTAACAGCCAGTTCCTCATCATGCTTTTTTCTTTTTTTTAGCGCCCGATATCAGCTCGTACGAGTGCTTTACCTGCTCTTTTATTTGCTTTGCAGTAAGTGTATTATCCACAACTATGGTGTTCCAGTGGCGTTTGTTCATGTGGTATCCAGGCCTGATGCTATCATATTGGTCCCTGAGTTCTATGGCAAGTTCGGGGTCACATTTTACATTAAACTGCAATGGTTGCGCATCAAGGCTCATCAGGAGAAAAATTTTCCCGCCCGACTTAAACACCAGCGTTTCAGGGCCGAAAGGAAATCCTTCTTCCACCTCCGGCAGAGATAGGCAATATAGCCTCAGTTCTTCCGCATTCATGGGTGCAAAGTTAAAATTATAAACACAAACAAAGCCTTAATTTCCGGATTGTTACCGCAATAACACCGGAAAATTACGTTGTGGTTATGTTATCATGAACATGGATTCTGTAATACAATCACCCGCTAAATTGTATAGAAATTTAAAAACACAATTAAAACTACTGAAAATGGAAACAACATTCACAGAAGAGGCAACAATGCCGCAGGAAGTAAGCACAGAGATACACGATTCTTATTCAGATGAAACTGATGTGGAGTCAACAGATGTAACCGACGAAACCGATGAATTTTCGGATGATGAGAACACTGATTCATCTGAAGTTGCTGAAGACTCTTCAGATGAAAAAAACGAAGAAGTTGCTGACGAAGAAAGTGAAGAAGATTCAGATGAGGAAGGAGAAGAACCTTCAGACGAAGAAAGTGAAGAACCTTCTGATGACACTGAAGCGGCGTAAGAGCAAAAAGAAAAACGAAATTAACTGGCCCGGGTTTTCCCGGGCTTTTATCATATACCGATTATCGGATTTTTATCCGGAACGTACAATTATTAGCCCCACCACCAGGTTATTGTTTAAATCCCATTATAAAAAGTGTTTTCCAATCAATATAATTTCCCCTGTTGTCGAATGGTTTCCGCCAAACCATTCCGTCATGCATCTCCTTTACAACAATTTTTTGAGCGCTCATTATCCGGCATATCTGTTCAGCAGAATATCCCGACCAGATGGCATTTTCTTTAAAATTTAACGGACTGCTGAAGATAAACATGCCGTTTGGTTTCAATACCCTGATACTTTCCTGCAGCTGTTTAAACGGATCTGAAACCCGGTCAATTAGATAAGAATTAATTACGCAATCGAAGACGTTATCTTTGAACGGTAATCCGCAGGCATCACCAATACCTAATGAAACATTGGAAAGATTTTTGGGTTCCAGTGAAACCGGTGGCAAGCTGCGGTTAGAAAGGTCAACTGTAATTTTTTTGTCACTTCTCAGCATAGAATTGGCTACTATCAATGAAACTAGTGAGGAATCAATGCCAATAAATTCGCCGTTGTTAAAATGACCGGCATTGTCATACAATACTCTCCCGGGCCCGCAACCTACATCCAGCACTTTTATCTTTTCATCTTTGGCAAACCGGAACGCTATATACTTACTGATGGTATTGTAGTGACCTTCGGCAAAACCTAATTTATTCTGATAGCCATATGCTATCATTGCAGCAGTTACTTCTTTTGATCGTATAAGTCCCTGTTCTATTTGTTGCTCACCGCAGTTGTTTGTGAAATCAATAATACCTCCAGCAATCAATTTATAAGAGGCATTCAAATTAATACATTCATTTATATTCATCGGGGATTAATTAATCAGGAAAATCTAAGTTTAAGATTTGCCGGTTGAAAACCGGATTTTGTTTGATTATGATATTTATTAAAACACAATTGGGTTCTGGTTGTAAAAGTAATAAATCCAGTGGGTCATTGCCATATTTCATAATTTACAAATGAATGCTTCAGGTAGCGCTTTTAAAACATCGCTGTTGCATTCAAAAAACAGGAGATACATTTGCTCACCCAGCAGCTCGATACAGACCCTGCTTTGCATCTTTCTTCTTTATGTGAGTTATCCTTTAACCCACATTGCTTTTTTATTTCTTCAATATGTTAAAAATAGTGGTTGATTTGTTAAAATGGGGTAAAAATTTTGTCTTATATTTATTTAATTAATGTTTATCATACTGATAGTCAAATTGGCATTTTTTCGACTCTG
>CAILLK010000018.1 GCA_903835005.1 uncultured Bacteroidota bacterium
AAAAATATAATTTATATATATAATAAATGAAAAATAAACGATAATGTATATTATTTAATATACTATAACTAGGGTTGATATCCATCGGTCAATGTTTTCAAGAATGCGACAATATCAGCTTCATCCTGGGCAGAAAGGTGTTGATTGCCTGTTTCGGCATGGTCGATAGTGGCAGCATACTCAGGTATAGCAAATCCTGAACCTGAAGAATCACGGGTATTATAGAAGTGTACCACTTCTTCAAGAGTACCAAAACATCCATTGTGAAAATAAGGCCCGGATAAAGCTACATTTCTTAAAGTTGGTGTTCTGAAAGTACCGTAATTATCTGAATCATTGATAAAATCACCAAGTCCGAGATCTATGTAGGAGTGACCAAGTGGATTATATGAAGCTGGAATAGTATAGTAGGGATTATAAGGATTTGGAGGAACTCCATCATTTTCATAACTGAAATCTGTAAATAATATTTTGCCGCTTGCAGGATCGGGTGAAGTCAAATGGCAATTAACACACATGGCTTTCAAGGTGTCATTAAAAAGGTTTAGTCCTCTCAGTTCAGAAGGCGTTAGCGTTGCCTGACCTTTCAGGTAATAGTCATATTTAGAAGTGAAAGCATTAAGTGTGTCGCTCCTTTCAAACGTTGCAATTGCGTTGGCTATATTGGAGAAAGCTGTATTCACATCCGTAACCGGTCCATAAATTTGAATATAGAAGTTGTAATTTATTGAACTCTGTAGTTTGGTAACGAGCATGGTAGCATCTGTATTTCCCATTTCAAGCGGATTGAGGAATGGTTTCTGGGCTTGTTCTTCCAATGTATTCACCCTTCCATCTAAAAACAGGCCGCCGACATAAGCTGAGTCGGGAATACTATAATGAAGTGGGGGGTTAAATTTAGCATACATTGCAGTTGGTGCATTCCGGTTTCCAAATAAACCTGGAGAAATTCCGGGTGATACTATGTTGTGAAAAGGATCGCTAAATGCTGTGGATGGTGAGTGGCAGGTAGCGCAAGATTGGCCACCAGGATTGGATAGAGAGGAATCGAAAAACAATTTACGACCCAATTCTGCAATCATTTCTGTTTGCAGGTTTTGATTTGAATTGGTTTTATGACATGCTGAAAATTCTATTGCTAAAAATGCAACAGAAACAATAATTACTAATGACTGCTTTATGCTGATACGTTTCATTTTATGGGATTTTTTTGAAATTCAGAATTGTGGCTTTTAGTCTGATTCGGCAACTTTTCCGGTAAATTATTTGTCAATTTGTTCTGCTTAATTTTGGATGTAAAGAAATGTCATCTCAATCAAGAATACTTTACATAATCGGGAAAAAGAATAATTTCTGAAAAACTAAAATCAGGCAGGTGTCAATGTGTTAACTTTGGTTTTTGAAGCGCTGTTTAAATTGATAAACATATAATCACGATATTCTAAATGAGGAAAATAATAGCAGCGACACTTGTGCTCAGCATATTAGTATTGAGTCGCTGCAAAACACATGAAAAGGTAGTGTATAATATGCCTGCCGGCAGTAACAAAGAGGAGAAAAAGGCCTTTCTTGAAAAGATGGCAAAAGGGGCTGAATTGTATAAAGCCAACTGCTCCGGTTGCCATGGCATTTTTACCAAGGGGCTGGACAGTATACCCAATTTTACACATGAGCAGGTAGATAATTATTCATCAGGCTTTTTGAGAGGCGACCAGAAAAACCATGCTGTGGTGATAAAAATGAGCAATGACCAGTTTTTCAGTATTATGGGCTTCTTAACTGCACGGATTGTGGATACAACAGTGCACCAGAATTACCATCCCCCGAAACCGGCTGTACAATTTAACTAACCATGAGGCACAGTTAAAGCAGGTATTCAATAATTGTATAACTTTAGCTACTTGAAAAAATCCGCTATCATATTGGTTCTGTTTTCCCTGATTTGTTTGTTTGCTTTTAAGGCAGAGCATACCCCGTATAACGAATATTACCAATCATCGCTAAGCCGGTTTTCTACTGAGCAGGAAAAACTACTCCTTAATATTAAGGATGCAGACCTGACTACACCCGCCGGCATAGGAGTGGTTAAAACCGGAATTAAACAGGCAAGGCTGAAACTAAAAGCCATAGACTTCTGGCTACGATACCTGGAACCTGTAGTTTATAAAAAGATAAACGGGCCATTGCCGGTGGAGTGGGAAAATGAGGTGTTTGAGAAATTTGAAAAACCTTATAAAAGACTGGGGGCCGGATTATCGCTTGCTGAACTGTACCTGAATAATAAGGGTTCGGACCTCCAGAAAGACTCCCTGCTGCAACTGATCAGGATATCGCAAAATGCCCTGAATACTTATACTGCCGATTCCGTTACCAGCCAACTGAAAACGCCCGATCATTTTTTTCTGTGCAACCGGCTCTACCTGCTCAACCTGGCTGCTATCTACACCACGGGTTTTGAATGCCCGGATAATGGAAACATTATACCGGAGCTGAAAGTTATGATGCAGGATGTGCGGAAAATTTATGCATCATTTGGCCAGAGTTTTCCAGGGGCAAAACTTTCAGACGATTACCTGGAACTTTATGCCCGGGCCATGACCTTTGTTAATGTCCAGCCTGATGATTTTGAACAATTCGACCACTTTACCTTTCTGAAAGAATATGTTAATCCCTTGTTTGCAATCAATCAGCGGCTGATCAGGCAATACAATGTAATATCAGTTAGCTTCAATGACTATACGCTGAATAATAGTTGCAATTCCATATTTGATAAAAGCCTGTATACCCCTCAGAATTCCATGGGTATCTATTCGCTGATAGAAGATACTGCTGTGCTGAGCGAGATAAGGGCTGTGGGCAAGCTGCTGTTTTATGATCCTTTGTTATCGGGTAATAACTCGCGAACCTGCGTATCGTGTCATAAATCGAAAGAATACTTTACCGATACGGCAATGGCTACCAGCTTTAATTTCGACCATATTCATTTTTTGCCCCGGAATACCCCCTCTCTTGTAAATGTGATTTATAACCACCTGCTGATGCTGGACGGGCGGCATATATCGCTGCAGAACCAGGCGAAAGATGTTATGACCAATCCGGCGGAAATGGGCGGGAAGAAGGAGGATATAATGGACAAAATACTGAGCTGCAAGGAATATAAAACAGCCTTCAGGAAATTCCTGAAATATACACCTGAAGAAAAGGAGATTACATTTGATCACATTGCTTCTGCTATTACTTATTACTATAAAGATTTCAGCGGGTACTACTCGCCGTTTGATGATGCCATGAACCAGAACAGGCCGTTGAGCCCGGATGCCCGGAAGGGGTTCAACCTGTTTATGAGCAAGGCCCAATGTGCTACCTGCCACTATGTGCCGCAATTCAATGGTGTGCCGCCACCCTATATTGGTTCTGAATTTGAGGTAATAGGCGTGCCTGCGGATATCAGTTACAGCAAATTGAGTGAAGACAGCGGCAGGTATAAAATAAACACGGCCTATGAAACCATGAACGCCTTCAGAACCGGTAACCTGCGCAACCTGGAATATACCAAACCCTATATGCATAACGGCGTTTTTACCACGCTGGACCAGGTTATTGATTTTTATGATGCAGGTGGCGGCACGGGTAAAAAGCTATCCGTGCCGAACCAGAGCCTGTCGACCGACTCACTGAAACTCACTGCAACTGAAAAAAAGGAATTACTTTCATTTCTTCATTCACTGAATGAGGCTGTTATTTTTGAAAACCCGCCCGGGTCATTGCCTGTTTCCTCGAGAAAGGAGCTGAACAGCAGGAGGGTGGGCGGCGACTACTAATAAGATAAGTATGAAAAACCGGATGTTCCTGTTTACCCTTTTATGCTGCCTGGTATTTTGCCAGTGTGCTCACCACTATAAGGTCACCTATAATATACCGGACAACTACCCGGAGGCTAAGCGGGATGAGCTGATGGCAACGTTGGAAAAGGGCAAGATACTGTTTAAAACCAACTGCTCGGAGTGCCATGGCATTTTCACGAAAGGGAAGGCCGATGTTACCAATTTTACCAATGCGCAGCTCGATAATTATAATTCCAGGTTTCTGCGCCGCGACCCCAAGAACCATGGTGTGATCAATAAGATGTCGCAGGAGCAAATGAATGAGGTGCTGCTGTTTTTGAAGTTTAAAAAGCCACGGAACCCGGATAGTGTAAAGGTTATGCCAAGGAAGCGGTTTTGATGTGCATATGGGAGAAAACTTCTGATTTTACTACCTGAAACTTCTGGTGTTCTTCCGAACGTTCCCGGAAATGAGCCGTATTTTTGGTTTGTATTCAGCCTTGGGTCATTGACTACTTTCGTAGAAGGGGAATATCTATACTGCCGGATGTCCGTCGGTCTATTCAGCCAGGGGAAAATAATTTTGGGTGAAATACTAACATTTTGGTATATTTTTACGCCATATACAATGCGGGATTTTTTTTCTCTGATTAATAGTTGAATGATGAAACACTTACTATTTTGTTTACAGGCACTGATAATTTCATTTTCTTGCTATGCACTGGGGCCTATAACAGGACCATCGGCCCTTTGTGCAGGCAGCACCGATACCTTAACTGATGCTACTGCGGGAGGCACCTGGAGCAGCAGCGCACCAGGAGTAGCTACCGTAGGGTCGGGAACCGGGTTGGTGACAGGGATTGCTCCGGGTGCAGCAACAATTACTTATACATTGGGGGCAAGCTCAGTAACTTATATGATTACTGTGAATGCGCTTCCAACAATATTCCCTATTACCGGCGGAGGGGTATTCTGTCTGGGATACGGCGATCGCCTGGGCCTAAGCGGGTCTGCCACAGGCATCAATTACCAATTATACTTTTCGGGTGCCCCATCGGGAAGCATGCTGGCAGGCACCGGCAGCCCGATTGATATGGGCTGGCACAGCGCTTATGGCGACTACGTGGTAACAGCTACCAACAGTACTACCGGCTGCTATGATACCATGGGGTATGTAAATATTAGTATCAGCACACCGATCAACCCGGTTTTAATACCTGTAGTTTCTGTTTCGTCATCGGCAGGTGATACAGTATGTGCTGGCACTTCAGTGATTTTCGATGCATTGCCGGTAAACGGGGGTACTGCCCCGCTTTATCAGTGGGCGGTTAATGGTGTAGTGGTGGGCTCGGGTGGCCCCACTTATACTTATGTGCCTGCCAACGGAGATATTGTAACTGCAGTGCTGACCAGCAATGCCATGTGTGCTATTCCGGATACTGCGGTTAATGATATTGTTATGACTGTAGTTGCACCAACAGCGCCTGTAGTGGCAATATCCGCAATTCCAGGTACCAATATTACTCCCGGGGAAACCGTTACGTTTACTGCTATCGTTACGGGTGGGGGTACCGGGCTTACTTATCATTGGTCTGTGAATGGTGTTCCTGCTGCCGGAGCAACTTCCTCAACCTTTATTACCAGTGGCCTGTTTAACGGAGATTCGGTGACGTGCGTTGTAATCAGCACCGGGCTTTGCGGACCGCTTTCAGGCAGCAACTTTGTAACCATACATATCTCCGCTGGTGTAAACAATGTGCTTACGGGGAATACAGAATTACAGCTTTATCCAAACCCGGCTTCAAATGAACTTGCTCTGAAAGCGGATCGGGTAACCTATGGCACGGTTATAATTGCCAATGAGGTTGGGCTGACATTAATTGAGGATATAATGGAAGGGCTGGAAAAGAAGATTGATATTTCGGCGCTGCCACCTGGATTGTACCTGATAACGCTGAAAGGTACGAATGGCAGTAGGGTGATGAAGTTTGTGAAGATATAAGAGAGGTAAAACTTAACAAAATACAGCCCTGCCTTACGTACCCTGGCGATATTTTGTTAACCAAATCCATATCATGACTTTGGGTTTTTCTCGAGGAGCTTGAAGAACTGATCTAATTGTGGCAGTATCACAATGCGGGTACGCCTGTTTGCTGCCTTGCCATCGTTGCTGCCGTTATCAGCAACCGGAACGTATTCGCCCCTGCCGGCTGCGGTCATTTTTTCCGGAGGCAAATTGTAATCATTCTGGAGAATACGGATCACGGAGGTAGAACGTTTCACACTAAGGTCCCAATTGTCAAGAAGCACGCCATCGCGGTAGGGCACATTATCAGTATGGCCCTCTACCATAAACTCAATTTCGGGATGTGCGAGCAGTACTTTTGCCACCTTGCCCAGTACTTCCCTTGCCCGGTCTGTAATTTCATATTTGCCGGTTTTGAAGAGCATTTTGTCGGAAATATCGATATAAACTACTCCCTTATCTATTTTTATATTGATGTCCTGATCGTCGAGATTGCCAATTGCGCTTTTGAGGTTCATAACCAGTGCCATGGTAATGGAATCTTTCCTTGCCATGGCCGACTGAAGGTCTTTGATATAGGCATCTTTGGCTCCCATAGTTTCCAGGAAACGGTTAATGCTTTCGGCTTGCGTACCTGAGATTACCGATAAGTCTTTGAGATGGTTGAGCACCTGTTCATTGGTTGATTTCTGGTCTTTGAGTTCTGTGGCCAGTACTTCATTGCGGCCATTCAGATTGGCAATAGTGGCAACGAGCATTGACGCTGTATCCCTGCAATCGGAGAGCTGATCCTGAAGGCTTTTATTATGCGTTTCCAGTTTGGTGATTTTAGCATTGGCCTTTTTCAGCTTTTTAGAAATGGCCAATGCATTATTGGCGTCAGCGAAAGACAAGAGCAGCAACAGGGTAAAGAGAACAGAGAAAAATTGCCTCGGTTTCATAAATTATGAATTTTATTCAGGGCAAAATTACACAGGCGGCCCGCGAGGGTAAATGACCTTACTCAGCTATAGGGTTGATAGTGGTTAGTGCGGTAGATAGGGTGATGCAACTAAAGGTGTTGCCCTGAATGAAAGCTGATTACCATCAAGAATACCATAATTATAGGTACTTAAATCGCCGATACCATCGTCTTTCAGGTAAGCCTGGGTAAGGTAAAAAGCGTTATCTATAATAAATGACTGCACGTGAAAAAGCTGATCATGCAGCACTGCGGTGTCCGGATTTATCCTCCTGGTGGCATTGAGCAGAAGTGGGTCGGTAATGCCTTCACCGCACCATTTCATAATGGCTTCTTTCAGGGTCCAGAGTTCAAAAAAGGATAGGGTGCCTTCCTGCTTTATCTTACAGATTTCATCATTGGTAAAAACACTGCTGAACTCACCAAAATCGTCTATTTCTCTTATTTCTTCAATATCAAGGCCTACGGTTACATTCCCGAACAGTACCCCAGCCATTCCCCTGGTATGCGAAATGTTGAAATCAGTATTGTGCCGGGTATAAGGTTTACCCTTATTGGTATAATGTAGATCTTCAAAGTAGAAATCAATGCCTTTATTTTTGAAATATTCATATAAAATCCATCTTGCTGCTACATAATTATTACGGTCATTCTGCTTGTAGTAACGCAACGCTTTTTGACGCATCTTTTCGGGTAGGGAAAAGGGTAGCAGGCTCAGCAGGTCGGTGGTATCATCCGTTTTCATGAGGTATAGTTCTGCTGAATTCATTGGTAGCAAGATAAAATTTTATTCCGGATCAAAGATAAACGGGAATTTCCCTGATTTTTGTAATCCGGAAAAAACGGGAGGTTTATAGTTTATGGAATTCCGGGAACATTTAATCTATGATTGTTTAAATAAGCGATGATGCCATGAAATTAAAACCTTTTACTTTCAATAAAACTGGGACGGAAAATTTATTAAAACCTATTCCGCACAACTTTCTTAATTTTAACGCCGTGAACAAATATTCAAACAGGCAATTGATTCTGGTGGTGGCGGTCTTTGCTATATTTTTGGGTGCATGCAAGAAAAAAGAAGTGGCAGCAACCAAAGAAGATCCCAACAGTACCTATTTTTCGATTAAACAATACGAACTGGACCAATGGAATACCTGGGCCGGGGAGCCATTTACCATAGTGAAAACCGTAACTATCAATAAAAAAGTTGACAGCAGCTATACCAATTCAGATACCATAAGCTGGGCGCCTATTTTTAAGGCATTTGCAGAGACAGATATCAGCGACCCTAAATTTCAGGGCCAGTATAATATAAATTCCTTCGATGATCCGCAGGACGGGACTCATAACCTGTTTTACCAGGCCAAGGAAGATAATGATGATTTGTATACCCGGAAGCTGCTGATTACTATTGATGAAGAGACGATGAGGATAAAAGGGATTTATATAGAAACATTTAAAAAGTATTTTGGCGGCGAAAAAACTGAAAAACTCTATTATGCCCCTATGCAGACCATTCAGATACAAACTGATGATAAGCCTGTGCTGGGCAGCCGGAAGCTGACAGTTACAGAATGGTCGTTTATGAGGTGATTTTTTTAGTCTATAGTATTTAGTCTAATGTCTAAAGTTGTAAGTAGAAATTCAGTATTGTAAAATGCCAATTCCCAAACTTAAATTACTAATTCCATAGAAAATGACCAAGGAGGAATTCAGTAAGATAATACCTTCCATACCTCATGAGCCGGGCTGCTACAAGTATTACGACAAAAGCCAGGAGATCATTTATGTGGGTAAGGCTAAGGACCTGCGCAAACGGGTGAGTTCTTACTTCAATAAAAACCTCGAAAGCTTCAAGACCCGCAAACTGGTATCGCTGATACATGCTATTGATTTTACTGTTACCGGATCAGAGCACGATGCTTTTCTGCTGGAGAACTCGCTTATAAAGCATTACCAGCCCCGGTTCAATATTGTACTCAAGGACGATAAATCTTACCCGTTCATTGTTATAAAAAAAGAGCCTTTCCCCAGGGTGTTTTTTACCCGGAGGGTAATTCGGGATGGATCGGAATATATAGGCCCGTTTACCGGCCTGATGCGGGTAAAGGAACTCATGGAACTGATACGGCAGAACATCCCGCTGCGTACCTGCAGCCTGAACCTGACGCCATACAACATCAGCAAAGGAAAATTCAAGGTATGCCTGGAATACCACCTGGGCAACTGCAAAGGCCCCTGTGAAGGCCACCAGACGGAGGAAGACTATAAGACCAATCTGCAGCAGGTGCGGTATGTGCTGAAGGGAAACATTGGCGAGGTGGTTAAGGATCTGAAAACGGATATGAGTGCCTTTGCTGCGGAGCTGAAGTTTGAAAAGGCACAGATAATCAAGAAGAAAATAGAATCGCTGCAGAGCTACCAGACCAAATCGACGGTTGTAAATCCTAAGCTGGAGAATGTGGATGTGGCCTGCCTGCTGGAGGACGAAAACCACTACTATGTGAACTTCATGATGATTACCAATGGCAGCGTGATACACAGCAATACACTGCAGATAGATAAACGGCTGGAAGCGGAAGAACAAACCGATGTGCTGTCGCTGGCGCTGGATAACCTGATGGAAAAATACCAGAGCCTGGCCAGGGAGGTGATTGTGCCCATAGATGTGTGTGTAGCCGACAGCACTATTAAGGTTACCATACCCAAAGCTGGAGATAAAAAACTGCTGCTGGACCTGAGTATAAAAAATGCCGAAATCTTCATGCAGGATATGCGCCGCAAGGAAACCCTGCTGCTGGGTGAGGCTACCAAGGAGAATATAATGCTGACGCTGGAGGAACTGCAGGAGGCATTGCAACTATCAGATATACCCATCCATATTGAGTGCTTTGATAACTCCAATTTTCAGGGGGCCTATCCGGTATCGGCTATGGTGTGCTTTAAGAACGGGCTGCCCAGCAAAAAGGAATACCGGCACTATCATGTAAAGACAGTGGACGGCATCAACGACTTTGCCTCAATGACCGAAGTAGTATACCGCCGCTATAAACGGCTGATGGAAGAAAAAGCATCATTGCCGCAACTGGTGATAATAGATGGCGGCAAGGGCCAGCTGGGCGCTGCCATGGAAAGTATAGAAAAGCTGGGCCTCAATGGCCGCATGACCCTGGTGGGCCTTGCCAAGAAAGAAGAGTCTATATTCTTTGCCGGCGACAGTGAACCCATACAACTACCCTACGACAGCCCCGCCCACCTGCTGGTGAGGCGCATCAGGGATGAGGTACACCGCTTTGGTATCACTTTTCACCGGCAGATCCGCAGCAAGGGCACCTTTAAAAATGAACTGGAAGAAATAGAAGGTATAGGAGAAAAAACAGCAACAGATTTGCTGAAGGCTTTCCGGTCGGTAAAGAATATCAAGACCCTTACTGAAAGGGAACTGACGAAGGTGATAGGGGCATCGAAGGCCAGGGTGGTATGGCTGCATTATAATAAACCTAACCCTGTTGATGTACAGGAGCAGTAGTTTGGCAATTAAATCTTAATTTTTGTACCTTTATAGAATACAATAAAAGGAAAAACTATGAAAGCAATAGAGTTTCAAACAAGATTGCATACATCAGGATCCATTGAAATACCTGCCAATTTTCAGACCGAACTAAAATCAGATCAGGAAGTAAGAGTAATAGTACTGATAGCCGATACCGATGAAGATGACTCATGGAAAAGGTATACAACCAAGCAGTTTTTTGCAGGATATGCTGATGAGGATGCAATTTATGATACGCTTCAGTAAATCGCTAATAAACAATGTATCATTTTGGAGAAGTTGTTTTACTGGAATATCCATATTCTGACTTAAGCGGTGTTAAGTTGCGACCGGCAGTGGTTATTAGAGATACCAATGATAATGACTTTATATTGGCTAGAATAACAAGCCAGAAAGGACAATCTCAGTATGATATGGTTATTGATTACTGGCAATCTGCAGGTTTGCTTAGACCATCGGTAATCCGGGTCCATAAATTAGTTACTTTAGAAACTTATCTGGTTAAGCGAACAATGGGAAAATTATCTGAAAGGGATCTAAACAAGCTTTCTGATACTTTAAAGAATTTATTTAGCATCTGATTATTTTTGTTCTTCTTCATAATATTATTGAGATTTTTAGTACAGATTCTTTGATTAAGAAATTTTCCATCTGTTTCAATTTATGAAAAATTGGATATGTTATATCTGATCAATAAAACCTTTTATAGGCAGATATTAACCCACATTGCGTACTACCCAGATAATCCAATGTCATTATCAGGTAGTTGTGTCTTTCGGATTTCGGCAGGGGGGACTACAAATTTTTTTCGGGTGAAGGGTACATGTTTATATCCGAGGGCTTTGTAGATGCGCTT
>CAILLK010000019.1 GCA_903835005.1 uncultured Bacteroidota bacterium
AAAGCGCATCTACAAAGCCCTCGGATATAAACATGTACCCTTCACCCGAAAAAAATTTGTAGTCCCCCCTGCCGAAATCCGAAAGACACAACTACCTGATAATGACATTGGATTATCTGGGTAGTACGCAATGTGGGTTAAGTGGTGGTTCAATATATTTGCTGTTCTTGCCTACATAATGCAGAAATACCTGGTATACATTTCCAATAGTATTTATTTCCCGCCAATGCCTTAATTCCTGACCCATTAAAAGAAATCCGTCTCCCGGCTCCAATATTACAGAATGAGTAGTTTTTTCCCTGTCCATAAACCATAAGGGCCATCCTTCTTTTTCATTTCCAAGACAGAGTGAAATGGTTACTTCGCAAGCTTCCTGATCAATATGCTTTCTCAGCATACTGCCAATCTGGTATACCCTGGCAAGGCTGTATGTAGGACGGAGCTCATAACCGCAATAAGATTCAATGGCGGGTTGCAGCGCCACCAGAAGTTTTTCAAACATAAATGCCTTTGGGAAATGAATGGCTTTTGTTCTGTCATGAAGTTCCTTACCTTCATTTTGCTTCATAAGAAGCATTAAATACCTTAAATAATTTGCTGGATCAATGATACCCTTTACAACCTGGTAGCCCAGTCTCTGAAAATCATTATTCTCCATAATACAAATTAAATCAACTAATGTCCCGGCAAAACGAGTTTTAAAAATAAAAAAGCCCGGAGATTTAAGGTGTATTAAATTTCACGGGAATCCGATAATCAGCGAAGTTAAATAAAATTACAAAAAAAAAAGGACCTGAATCAGGCGCAATTCAATTCATAAGTTTCAATAGCCTGTAAATTATGGCTGTTTCCAGCAGGCATGCATTCTGTCCTGTCCTGATAAAATATCACCAATACCGGAGTAACTGCATGGATAATATGTGGCAATTATTTCAGCATTGTTCCTGGCCTCAGGAAATTCTCCCTTTTGGGTACCCTTGCTGCATTCCAGAGCCGTGAGTGCTAAGGCTATCTTCAAACGAAGAAAGCTGAGACGGTACCCCCCTCAGCTTTCTTATTAATAATGATATCTATAATCTATGCTTTTTTGATGCTCACTTTATCGTTCATATCCGAGTCAACAAGGATACGGCCGCAATGTTCGCAAACGATGATCTTTTTATGCTGGCGAATTTCGCTCTGCCGCTGGGGCGGAATAACGTTGAAGCAGCCGCCGCACGAATCGCGGTGGATAGGCACTACCGCCAGTCCGTTGCGGTAGCTTTTGCGTATACGCTGATAAGCGGTAAGCAGGCGCGGATCAACCTTACTACGTGCTTCGTCCGATTTTTCGGCCAGCGCTTTTTCTTCTATTTCTGTTTCAGCCGAAATTTTTTCCAGTTCCACACGTTTCACCTTCAGCGCTTCTTCTACTTCTTTAATTTTTTCCTGGGTCTTGATTTGCACATTAGTACGGTCTCTCAGTTCGAAAGTTGCGTCCTTAATATGCTTTTCGTTCAGGCGCACCTCAAGTTCCTGCATTTCAATTTCTTTATTGATTGCTTCAAACTCGCGGTTGTTCTTAACGTTGTCCTGCTGTTTTTCGTATTTCTTGATTAAAGCCTGGGCTTCTTTTTTACCATTGGTTTTCTGCTCAATGAAAGTGTTAATGCTGTTGATCTCGGCATCAATATTGGTGATGCGGGTCTGCAGCCCTTCAATCTCATCTTCCAGGTCTTTTACCTCCATTGGTAATTCGCCCTTCATCGTCCTGATTTCATCAATTTTTGAATCAATCTTCTGTAATGCAAGGACGGCGGTGAGCTTTTCCTCAACCGAAAAGTCTTTTACTGTAGCCATTAATAATAATATTTTACCGGATTGGTATTTAAATTTGATAAAAGGATTGCAAATGTAGGGAATTTTTCTTTAAGTAGGGATTCAAATATTTCTGAAGTAAATTGTTCGCTTTCATAATGGCCTATATCGGCAATTATTATCTTACCCTCAGCATCAAAAAACTGGTGGTATTTAAAATCACCGGTAATAAATACATCGGCCCCGGCCCTGATGGCATCTTTGAGTAAAAAACTGCCGGAGCCACCACATAACGCCACTTTCTTAATATTTCTACTCAAAAGTTCGGTATGCCTGATGCAATCTGTTTTCATTTGCCTTTTGAGCCATGCCATAAAATCCGTTTCAGTCATTGCCTCCGGCAGATTTCCCACCATTCCAGCGCCTATATTCTGGTTGGTATTTGCCAGAGGTATCAGTTCATAAGCTACCTCTTCATAAATATGGTTGTCAAATAATGCCTTGAGCACTCTGCCTTGCAGGTGCTGCTGCACCAGAACTTCTATCTTCACCTCCTGTACCTGCTCTCTTTTGCCCCCTCCCTGGCCTATGGCAGGATGCGTACCTGCCTCCCCTCTGAAAGTGCCTGTGCCATCAGTATTGAAACTGCACTCTTTATAATTACTGATATGCCCCGCACCTGCTGCAAATAGCGCCTCGCGGACCTTATCGGCCACCGCAACCGGAGCATATGTATACAATTTACTCAGGGTATTGGCACGCGGGGCTATCACAGAGGTATTGATGAGGCCCAGTTTCTCAGCAATTTTAGCGCTCACACCATAGCTCATATTGTCGAGGTTGGTATGGGCGGCATAAATGCTGATATCATTTTTAATTGCCTTTTGCACTACCCTTTCCACATAGGTTCGCCCTGATATTCGTTTCAGGCCCGAAAAAATCAGCGGATGGTGTGCAACAATGAGATTGCAACCACGCTCAATAGCTTCGTCCAATATAGCCTCAGTAACATCCAGTGTTATCAATACACCGGTTACAGCATCCTCAGTATTACCTACCTGCAAGCCGGCATTATCATAGCTTTCCTGGTATACAGGTGGAGCGAAGGCTTCTATCGTTTCAATTATTTCTTTTACGAGCACAGATAGCTAATCATTTTTGGTCCTATACTTCGTTGGTTCCAACAAATTTACCCGGATAAACATTATTCTTCCTCCTGCCCTCCTTGTTGTTGCCCCTTCACGTTCAGCAGTTCTTTTACCTTGGGGCCCATTGTCTGCATTTCCGAATAGATTTGTTTTGCAGTGGCACTGTCGCCTGTCTGGTAGGCGGTAGCGCTTAATGACTGCATGATCTGGAATTGCTGTTTTACATCATCGCCCATAGCCATTTTTTCGTCTTCACTAAGGCTTGTTACCCAATTCACATCAGCTTCGGCATTACGAACAATTTTCATTGTAAGGGCTTTGGCTTTATCCGGCGCTCCGGCACGGTAGTAGGCAGCAGCAATGTAATAAGCGGTAAAGTCGTAATAATAAGAATGTTCGGTGATGTTAGTCATTACCTTGTCCAATACCTTAATAGCGCTGTCCTTCTTTCCTTCGGCAGCCAGGGCATTGGCCAGGAACGATGCGTCCATGCGGTAAGTAATAAATTCACGCCTGTTAGGCTCATCGAAATATACATCGTTCCGCTCACCACCTCCCCACCTGAATTTGTTTACAAACAGATCGTAGCTCTTTTCGGTATTCATTGACCCCAGTATAGGCTGACTTACCTTTGCTGCATCGGTGTATTTATAGGGCATCAGCCTGTATACGTCGCCTTCCATATGGAAATAATCACCAGTGCCACCATAGTCGCCCTGGCGCAGGCCTGCATCGAAATAAAGCGGGCGGTTCCAGCCATCCTTAGCTACAGCGGCAATAATATTAAGTATTGCCAGGTCGCTCTTGTTCGGGGTGGTCTTGGGGTAACCCCATTTCATTTCGGTAGTAATCCGGCTGGTATCAGCAGCGGGTACCATATCTCTTTTTACCAGTTCCTCCTTGCTTAAAGCAGGCAGGAAGAAATTCCGGGTTGGCAGATAGTTGGTGAGTTCGCCACCGGTTCGGCCCACCATATTCGCAGGTTCTTTACTTATAATGAAATTGCAGATGTCTATCAGGTTGAAATATTTGTCTTTCTGCACCTTCAAAACCGGATTATCGTAATACTGCACAAAATTGTGCCTGTCGCCTACATAATCTTCCGTCTTCCAGATCATGGGTACTACATCGGCATCATTTACGCGGGCATTGAGTTCGTCAATAGACCAACCCATACCCAGAAGGCTTGTGTTGATTACCCGCACATCCTTGCGGTAGCCCTCTACTTCCTGGATGTACCATAGCGGGTACGTCTGATTATCGCCGAAAGTAAATAATACCGCATTGGGAGCCAGGCAGGAAAGTGTATTGTAAGCTACATCGCGCGCCAGGGTCTTTTTAGAGCGGTCGTGGTCTTTCCACTCTTCTTTTGCCATTAATACAGGTACCGCCAAAAGGCTGAGAACAATAGCGGATATGGCAGCAACCGGGTCGCCGGTAAGCTTTTTTATCCACTGGTGCAGCATCAGCACTCCCAGGCCAATCCATATGGCAAAAGTATAGGTACTTCCTGCAAAGGCATAATCGCGCTCGCGGGGTTGCAGCGGTGGCATATTCAGGAAGATAGCAATAGCTAAGCCCGTAAAAAAGAACAAAGTCAATACAACAATGCCATCCCTGTTTTTATTGCGGAACTGATATATAAGCCCCATAATACCTAGAATAAATGGAAGCATGTATAATTTATTATGCCCGTCTTCGCTGTAGCCGGCGCCCATATTGTCGGTATTGCCAAGGCCACGCAGCTGATCAAGGAATGTGATACCGGATATCCAGTTGCCCCGCTGTGGGTCCAGCTGGCCCTCCATATCATTCTGGCGACCGGCATAGTTCCACATAAAGAAGCGGAACCACATCCAGTTCAACTGGTAATCAACAAAATATTTAAGGTTATCGCCCATGGTTGGCTCATCGTTTTTACCCAGGTGCAGCATATTCATGTAAAAATTGGCATGATTTGCCTGCCCGTCATAAATCCTGGGGAAAAAATGATTCTGGTCGCCGGTATATATTGGTACTATTCGTGTACCAACTGTTTCATAATAGTCCTTGCCATTTACAGTAGTCTGTGCATATAATTTTTCAGATGTATCATACTCCGATGGGCGGCTATTGTAATAAGGCCCGAAGAAAATGGGTTGTTGTCCGAACTGTTCACGGTCTACATAATCAAGAAAACTGCTTGGATTGCTCGGGTTGGTCATATTTACCGGCACACCGGCACGTGCACGTATTATTGCCGAAAAATAGGTGGAATAACCGATAATGATAAATAGGGTGCACAATGTACTGAGGTGGAGTATATAGTTGCCTTTCTTCCGGGCAAATATCAGCAGGGCGAGCAGGCCCGCCGCAAGCAGCAGCAGGAAGGTAACAGACCCGACATCGAAAGGCGTTCCGAAGCTGTTGGTAAACAGTATATCAAAGTAAGATGCAAACTTGGGTATATACCTGATGATGCCGAACATAATAAATGCCAGCACTATTACACTTACCATTAGTGCAGTGATGCCACCCAGCCAGGTGCCCTTGTACCGCCTGAAATAAACGATCATGGCTATTGGCGGTATTACCAGTAAAATAAGCAGATGCACACCCACAGCCAGGCCTATTACCATTGAGATGAGCAGCAGCCACCTGTCGGCATATTTGTTGTCGGCTACCCTTTCCCATTTCAGTATAGCCCAGAAAGTGAATGCGGTAAAGAACGGAGAGGTGCCGAAAGGAATAGCTTCAACTGCCGAGAACCAGAACGTATCGGAAAAAGTATATGCCAGTGCGCCCACCAGTGAGGCGCCTAGAATGAGCAAAGTCTGATTTTTTTCAGGTTCTGCTGTATTAGGAGCAACAATCCTTTTGGCAAAGAAGGATATGGTCCAGAATAAAAACAGAATGGTAAGGGCGCTCATTACCGCAGTGAGTGCATTAATACATGTGGCGGCACCAAACTGCCCCAAAGTACTGGCTGAGGGCTGCCCGGTAAAAGCTGGCACACCTGCGAACAATGCAAAAAGCCTTTGCAATATCATAAGCGTAGGAAAACCGGGAGCATGCCCCCCTTCCAGTTTATAGGCGCACGAGAGAAACTCACCGCAATCCCAGAAGCTGCAGGTGGGCTCCATAGTTTTGAGGTAGACAATAAATGCTATAGTTCCGGTTAGCCAACCCGTGAGGTTATTAATTTTCGAGAATTTCATCCTGTTTTTTTGCTGTAGAAACAAAAGTATCTAAAGCTGTTGATTATTACATTAGAATGAGGTTAAAAAAAGTTAACTGACCAATGTATTTTTTTTGAATGAAAAAAATAAAGACCATATTGCACTAATATAATTATTACCGGAAAATCTGGCAGGCCTACTTTCATATAAGCATATGTTTTATTGCATTAAAATATTATTTTTACAATCAGTTTATTTATCATAAGAGTGATTGAATACATAAATTTAACCTCCCACACGTCAGGGTTCTGAACAATAAAAGGTAGTTTTACAACCACAAAAAACAATAAATAATTGCATTAATATTAATTAACAGAATTTTATTTTTTATGTAGCTATTATTGCAGCCCGATTCATGATACAGAACCGT
This sequence comes from uncultured Bacteroidota bacterium, assembly GCA_903835005.1. Classification (GTDB taxonomy): domain Bacteria; phylum Bacteroidota; class Bacteroidia; order Chitinophagales; family Chitinophagaceae; genus Nemorincola. Next base: position 6,534 of record CAILLK010000019.1, read on the forward strand.
CATTTTATTTTTCAGTTTGTTGGCATTATCGTGCTTATATGCGGTTATTGCCTTAGCGACCAGCCGGATAGCTGGTCATTGATGCACATTAACCCTAATCCGTCATGCCCATCCGTTTTTTCTAAAGCATCTGGCACAGGTTCAGATTCATTTACACTTTTCGCGGAAATTTCTACCCAAAATGCACCTTTAAAAAAAACAGAAACTCCAAAATACATTTCCTTTGAAATACTGCTGCCAGACAACGGTGGTTATGAATACCATCCATCCCTTTCTATAAACCATTCCACAGCAATACCAGTTCAATACAATTTTCTTTTCTTTGAAGAGATCAATCCTCCCCCTCCCAAATCGTGCTGAGATAATGTAGCAGTTGCCTTAAAATCAGTATTCAATAATCAGATAAAAATAATTGCATGCTTCATAAAAAGCTTGCCATAAATATTTGCAGTATTTGCTGCATTTATTTATTGCAGTTCAATTTCACCTCCGCACAGTCATTTGCACCAGGCCAGATCCGGGATACTTTAAAACTGGATTTGCGGCAGGCCGAAAAAATGTTCCTGGAAAATAACCTCCAGTTATTGGCCCAGAAATATTCTATCGACAGTGCAAAGGCCAATATTATTACTGCCAGACTCTTTGATAACCCGCAGTTTGGCGTTTCTACCGGCTTCTACCAGCCCGTTGCTCATCGTTTTTTTGATATGGCCGACTCCAGCCGGGAAATCAGCCTGCAGGTGAGCCAACTGATAAAAACAGCAGGGAAGCGCAATAAGGCGGTGCAACTGGCGAAAACCGGTGTAGCGCTTACCGAATATCAGTTTACTGATCTGATCAGGACATTAAGTTACACCCTGCGCAATGACTTTTTCAATATGTATTTTCTTCAGCAAACCCAGAAGGTTTATGATATAGAAATTACTGCGCTTAAAAAAACATGCGCCGCCTATGCCGAACAGGTGCCTAAAGGCAATATATCTCAATTAGACCTGCTGCGCATACAATCGCAATTATATACCCTGCAGGCCGAACTGGCTACACTGCAAAATAATATTGATGATGTGCAGAGCGAATTCAAGCTCCTGCTCAGGGCCAAGGCAACAACCTATGTAGTACCTGAATACGAGTCATCATCGAAATCTAAATCAGTTTCAGAGGTTACCTACCAATCATTGGTAGATAGTGCATATCAGAACAGGTACGACCTGAAGATTGCCAAAACCAACGTTCTGTTCAATCAGCAAAACCTGGCCTTGCAAAAAGCGCTGGCAGTGCCAGATTTCAACATTGATCTTAGTTACGACCGCCTGGGCAGCTATGTAAATAACTTCAACAGCATAGGGATTGATCTCCCGCTGCCTTTATTCAACAGAAACCAGGGAAACATAAGGCAGGCGAAAATAGGCATAAAATCAAGCGAGGTGCAGTTGGAAGGAGTACAGGATGCAGTAGAAAGCCAGATTGCCAACTCCTACCTGGGTGCCCTGAGGGCTGAGCAATTACTCAATTCTTTCGATACTAAATTTGAAGGCAATATCAATTATATTATTGGTGAAGTAACCAAAAACTTCCAGGTGCATAATATCTCCATGCTGGAGTTTACTGATTTTTACGACTCTTATAAGCAAAATGTGGTTCAGATCAATAATCTGAAATATAACCTGCTCAGCCAGTTGGAGCAACTCAATTTCACTACCGGAACACGAATATTCAACAAATAAATTTATTGAAAATGTTTTATCGCCTAATAAAAGTCAGCGTTTATTGTTTCCTGCTTGCGAACATTATAATGATTACATCCTGCGGATCTAAGAATACTGCAGGCAACGACGACAACCGCGGTGCATATGAAATTCCCGACTCACTGCTCAAAACCCTCGTTATAGGTACGGTGAATATGTCGAAAATAACCAACTCCCTGAAATTCAATGGGGTTGTTGATTTTAATCCTGACAAGGTTTCGAATATTTTTCCACCTGTCAGCGGTATTGTGCAGCAGGTAAGAGGCGTACTTGGCGATTATGTTAAGGCTGGCGATGTGCTCGGCACCATAAAAAGCTCGGAAATAGCCAATTATAATGCAGCGCTTACCAATGCCGAATCGAATGTAAAACTGAATGCCGCATTGCTTGCCAAGCAGGAAGAACTTGCCAAAAGCGGGCTTGCATCTCAGGTAGACGTAACCACGGCTAGAGTAAATTACGAACAGGCAGTTGCAGCAAAAATAGCTGCCGAAAAAATACTGAGCATCAATGGCAACAACCTTCATGGCGAATACCAGATAAAGTCGCCGATTGATGGTTTTATTGTTCAGAAAAACATCACCAACGGAATGGCTATAAGAACCGATAACGGCACTAATCTTTTTACCATTTCCGATCTGAAAGAAGTATGGGTACAGGCCAATGTATATGAAGCAAACATTGACAAAGTTCATGAAGGCGATGAGGTGGATGTGGCCACCATCACCTACCCGGATAAAATATTCAAAGGAAAAATAAATAAACTGCTGAATGTGCTTGACCCTACCAACCGGGTTATGAAAATGCGCGTGGTGCTTGATAACCCCGGTTACCTGCTCAAACCCCAGATGTTTGCCACAGTAACCGTGAATAACGGGCTTGACCAGGAAGCCATCTCTGTACCGGTAAGCGCCCTTATATTTGATCACAGCCAGTACTATGCAATAGTTTATAAAGGAAAAAAAGACGTGCAGATACGCTCGGTGGAAATAATAAGTACCAACAACAGTACCGCCTATATAAAAAGCGGATTGCAACCCGGCGAACAGGTAATAGCCTCACAGGCAATTCTGATATATGGCGCTTTAAATAACTAGTAAGAACACTTACAAAAGGATCAATAATGAACAAGGTACTTAAAGGCATTATCGGGTTTTCGCTTAAAAACAGGTATTTTATTTTATTCTGTGCGCTGATACTGGTGGTTGCCGGTATTATCACCTATAAGAATATGCCTATTGAGGCCTTCCCCGATGTCACCAACACGGAGATAAGTATCATTACCCAATGGCAGGGCCGCAGCGCTGAAGAAGTAGAAAAATTCATTACTATCCCAATAGAGATAGCGATGAATCCGGTGCAGCGTAAGGTGAGCCTGCGCAGCACAAGCATATTTGGCTTATCCTATGTGAAACTGATCTTTGACGACGATGTAAAAGATGCGGAGGCGCGCCAGCAGGTAATGAACCTGCTGCAGAATGCTACCCTGCCTCCCAATGTGCAACCCTCTGTTCAGCCTCCCACAGGCCCCACTGGTGAAATTTACCGGTATACACTGGAAAGCGACATCCGCGATGTAAGAGAATTAAAAACTATTCAGGATTGGGTGGTAGACCGTAACCTCAAATCTGTTCAGGGTGTTGGCGATGTAACCAGTTTCGGAGGCAAAACCAAGGCTTATGAGATACAGGTAGATCCGGGAAAATTGACTTCACTCGGCATAACTCCTTTAGATGTATTCAATGCGGTTCAGAAAACCAATATCAATATAGGCGGCGATATGATCGTGGAGAATAACCAGGCTTTTGTGGTAAGGGGAATAGGCCTGCTGAATGATATAAATGAGATTGCCAATATTGTAATCAACAATACCAACGGGGTGCCTGTTCTGGTAAAAGATGTAGCACAGGTAAAGATCTCCAATATTCCAAGGCTGGGTTGGGTGGCCCGTTCCAACGGATTAAATGATGCCAGCGGTAAAAGAGTCATTACCGATAAAACCGATGTGGTAGAGGCTATAGTAGTTATGCGAAAGGGAGCTAATCCTACTGAAGTAGTTAACGCCATCAAAGAAAAAGTAGAAAAGCTGAATAATGGTATACTTCCCAGGGATACACGCATAGTGCCCTATTACGACCGGTCGGACCTTACTGAATATGCAACACACACAGTAACGCATAATCTGGCTGAAGGGATTATACTACTTACTTTACTGGTTTCGCTGTTCATGTTCAACTGGCGGACGACTTTAATTGTTGCCCTTATAATACCGCTGTCGCTGCTGTTTGCGTTCATTTGTTTGCACATGATGGGTATGTCGGCCAATCTGCTTTCACTTGGCGCTGTTGACTTTGGTATAATCATAGACGGAGCTGTGGTAATGGTGGAGGGGATGTTTGTAATACTGGACCATAAAGCAATGACCATTGGTATGGACCGGTTTAATAAGCTGGCCAAATTCGGAATGATCCGTAAAAACGGAACCCAGCTGGGCAAGGCCATTTTCTTTGCCAAGCTGATTATTATTACCGGTTTGCTGCCCATATTTGCATTCCAGAAAGTTGAGGGCAAAATGTTCTCCCCGCTTGCATTTACACTAGGCTTTGCGCTTCTGGGGGCGCTGATCACCACGCTTACGCTAGTGCCGGTACTTATCAGTCTTTTACTCAATAAAAACGTGCACGAACACAGGAATCCTGTTGTTCACCACATTACGGCATTTATGCTTGGTGGATTTGTAAAAGCCTACCGGAACAAGAAAATAGTGATTCCTTTATCAATCTTAATTATGGTTGTGGGGTTATATTCCTTTAAATTCCTTGGCTCGGAATTCCTACCCGAGCTGAATGAAGGCTCAATCTGGCTCAGGGTACAGATGCCCTACAGTATTTCGCTCGAAAAATCGGTGGAAATCTCAACAGATATCCGCAAGAAATTAATGACATTTCCCCAGGTAAAATATGCAGTTTCGCAAACCGGCCGCCCGGATGACGGTACGGATGTGGCAGGTTTTTACAACAATGAGTTTTCAGTAATGCTCTACCCTGAAAGTGAGTGGAACCCTAAATTAACAAAGGATGAACTGATACAACAGATGAATAAAAAGCTATCTGTTATTCCCGGTGCCGACCTTAACTTCTCACAACCTATTATGGACAACGTGGAAGAGGCCGTATCGGGTGTAAAGGGGTCTATTTGTGTGAAGGTTTATGGCGACTCCCTGGATTATATGGAACAAAAGGTAAATGAAGTCTGCAACATTCTAAGAGATGTTAAAGGCATTACTGATCTGGGCGTTATACACAATGTAGGCCAGCCGGAACTTGATGTTAACCTTGACCAGCAGAAGATGGCGCTTTATGGCGTAGCTACTGCTGATGCCAATGCCGTTGTGGCTATGGCCATTGGCGGTTTACCAGCTTCAACTCTGTATGAAGGAGCAAGAACATTTGATATCCGTATCCGGCTGCCGGAAGAATTCAGAAGAAACAAAGCAGATATCGGCAACCTGCTTGTGCCCACTCAGGGCGGATCGAAAGTACCTATAAAAGAATTGGCGACCATATCTCAGAAGACAGGCCCATGCCTTATTTTCAGAGATGACAATGAACGGTATTCGGCCCTTAAATTCTCGATAAGAGACCGCGATATGGGAAGCACAATTGCCGAGGCAATGAAAAAAGTTAAGGAGAAAGTAACGATAAAACACGGGTACCGGATGGCATGGCAGGGCGATTTTGAAAACCAGCAGCGGGCTACAAAAAGGCTGGCCCAGGTGGTTCCTATCAGCCTGTTGCTCATATTCTTACTGCTGTTTACAATGTTCGGAAATTTCAAGGATGCATTACTGGTATTCCTTAATGTGCCCATTGCTATAGTAGGAGGGATTGCTACTTTAATGCTTACCGGAACCAACTTTAATATCTCTGCAGGCATAGGCTTCATAGCATTGTTTGGTATCTGTATCCAGAACGGGGTATTGCTGATTATAGTTTTCAAACAAAACCTTGAAAAAATAAAAGGGCAGGACAATTCGTTATATGCATCCATTAAAATGGGTGTCAATTCCAAAATACGGCCTGTAATAATGACGGCATTAATGGCCGCTATCGGCCTTATTCCTGCCGCCATATCTACGGGTATCGGCTCAGAAAGCAGCAGGCCGCTGGCCAGGGTGGTAATAGGTGGTATCCTTTGTGCTATGATTTTCAGCTTGTGGGTTTTCCCGTTGATATATGCATGGGCTTACCGCAATTTTGATAAAAAACATAACGATAAAAGGGCTTACCAGAAACCTGCTGACAAAAATTGACCGGTTAGGAATGGCTGATCTGAATAAGCCGGGATAAGTCTGAAATTTAACCAAAAGAAATAACAGGAATGCGCATATTACTCGTAGAAGACGAACCTAAAATTGCGTCATTTATTCAGAGAGGTTTAAATGAGCAGGGTTATGAATTGCAGGTAGCATATGATGGCAAATCAGGATTGAGTATGGCCCGGCAGGGAGATTTTGATCTGATCATACTCGATGTAATGCTTCCACTCATGAATGGCATGGATATCTGCAGAACATTGCGCATGGAAGATACAGTTACGCCTGTTTTGATGCTTACCGCGTTGGGAACTCTTGATGATAAAGTGGAAGGATTACAGCAGGGCGCTGACGATTACCTGGTTAAGCCATTCCATTTTAAAGAACTTATAGCCCGGATCCAGGCGCTTACCCGGAGAAAAAACGCGCCGGTACAGACTAATAATATAAGCCGTATTGCTGACCTGATTCTTGACCGCAATAAAAAAACCGCTCACCGCAACAATCAGGAGATCATGCTCACCGCCAGGGAATATGCATTGCTTGACCTCTTTATGCAAAATTTAAACCGCCTGCTAACCAGGAGTGAAATAGCAGAACAGGTGTGGGGATATAACTTCGACAGCAACAGCAATGTAATTGATGTATACGTCAATTATCTAAGAAATAAAACAGAGAAAGGATTTTCATCAAAACTGATTCATACCGTAGTAGGTATGGGCTACATAATGAAAGAAAATTAACCCATGCAGATAAGGAATAAACTGGCCTTTTATTTTACTGTCACCAGTTCTCTGCTGATGCTGGTAATAATGTCGTTTATTTATCTGTTGTTTACCAACCTTACAAAAAAAAATTTCTACAAAGCGCTGCACGACCGGACTGAGGTAGCTGCCCAGCTCTACCTTGAGGCCGACGAAATATCAGATGCCGCCTTGCAGAAGATCAAAGAGAAATATGTAATAAGCCTGCCCAGTGAGATAATCAGGCTCTATGACAGCACCAATAAACTATCGTTCGTAAAAGACACAGATAAAAACTGGAACAATAATATCATTGAGGAGGTACGAGAGAAGAAGTACATAGCATACCAGGATAAGGAACGCCAGGTGGTAGGAATTTATTATGAAGATAACCAGGGCAATTTTGTTATTCTGGCCTCTGCTGCAGATACTGAGGGCAGGGAGCAAAGAAAAAACCTGCTGCAGATAATGGCCATACTGTTCGGAATTCAGATACTCATACAGTTTGGAGCTGGCCGTTGGTTTGCGCAGCGAGCCCTCAGGCCCGTTCAGATCGTCAATGCCCAGGTTCAGAAAATTACAGCAACAGACCTGCATCTGAGAGTAGATACAGAAAATGAAAAAGATGAACTGGGGCAGCTTGCAGCCAATTTCAACAGCTTGCTGGAACGGCTTGAAAAATCGTTTGACCTCCAGAAAATGTTTGTCGCTAATGCATCTCATGAATTAAAAACCCCGGTTACCAATATGATCGGTGAACTGGAAGTAACCCTGCACCAGCAAAGGTCTGCAGCCGACTACCAGAAAACATTGCAATCAGTACTTGTGGAAACAGAAAGGCTGCATGAGATAATCCGGAATTTCCTGATGCTGAGCAATGCTGAAAACAATGTTGCTATGCAAAAAACGGAATTCATCAGGCTTGATGAATTGCTCTGGGAAATAAAAGAACTCTTCAGCGGGCAAAAGGATGCGCAAATAGAAATATTGCTGGATGAACTGCCCGCAGATGATCAGCGACTTTATCTTGCAACGAACAAGACACTGCTGATGCATGTGCTGACGAATATTTTACAGAATGCCATTAAGTTCTCATCGGGCAAGCCGGTTACCTGCGGATTGCATTTCCCCCCTGCTTCTGTTTCAATTAGCATCTCAGATAAAGGCATTGGTATAAACCCTGAGCTGGCTCAGAAAATATTTGAACCCTTTTTCAGAATCTCTGGTGATGAGCATGTGCCGGGGCATGGTATCGGCCTTTATATAGCCGGTAAAATAACAGCGCTGCTGGGCGGTACAATTACAGTGCAATCTGTACCCGGCAAAGGCAGTACTTTTAACATAATCTTTAAGCAGCCGGGACGATTTTAATGCCATTTTAATCTCCTTCTAATTCCTTTCCAATACTGCGGTACTTTCTTTGCATTTATTAACGTCTGTATAATGCACACTACTTATTGCCTGCAGAGATGTCCCTTATTGGGAAACTCCTGAATCAGTAATTCAGCCATTCACGATTCAGAATTCAAGCTATGCTCTGGTATCAGATACGGCTCACCACCAATAACAATTTCAGCACTCAGAAAACAATATGAACAAACTACTTAAGAACATTATCGGCTTCTCACTTAAAAACAAGTATTTTATTCTGTTCTGTTCAGTAATACTGGTAATTGCGGGTGTTATCACTTATAAGAACATGCCTATTGAAGCATTCCCCGATGTTACCAATACCGAGATCAGCATTATCACCCAGTGGCAGGGACGCAGCGCAGAAGAGGTGGAAAAGTATATTACTATTCCTGTAGAGATTGCAATGAATCCCGTGCAGCGCAAGGTAAGCCTGCGTAGTACCAGCATTTTTGGCCTTTCCTATGTGAAGCTCATTTTCGATGATAATGTTAAAGACCCCGAGGCACGCCAGCAGGTAATGAACCTGCTGCAGAACGCCACGCTGCCACCTGGCGTACTGCCTGCTGTCCAGCCACCTACCGGCCCCACCGGTGAAATATACCGCTATACCCTTGAAAGCTCGTTCAGGGATGTTCGCGAACTGAAAACGATACAGGATTGGGTGGTCGACCGGCAGTTGCGCTCGGTAGAGGGCGTTGGGGATATCAACAGCTTTGGCGGCAAAACCAAAACCTATGAAATTCAGGTTGATCCGGGAAAGCTTACTTCACTGGGCATTACGCCGCTTGATGTTTACAATGCTGTTCAGAAAACGAATATCAACATAGGCGGAGATATGATCGTGAGGAACAACCAGGCATTTGTGGTGCGCGGTATTGGCTTACTGAATGACATCAATGAAATAGCCAACATTGTAATCAATAATACCAATGGCGTGCCGGTACTGGTAAAAGATGTAGCCCAGGTAAAAATTTCGAACCTTCCCAGGTTGGGATGGGTTGCGCGGTCAAACGGATTGGATGATTCAACTGGCAAACGGGTTGTTACCGATGAGCCGGATGTGGTTGAAGCTATAATTGTGATGAGGAAGGGCGCCAATCCTACCGATGTGGTGGAAGCTATAAAGGCAAAGGTGGAAAAACTGAATAACGGCATCCTGCCACGTGATACTAAAATTGTACCTTATTACGACCGGTCTGATCTGATTGAATATGCCACGCATACCGTTACCCACAATCTGCTGGAGGGTATTTTACTGGTTACACTTCTGGTATCCTTATTCATGTTCAACTGGCGCACTACGTTAATAGTTTCTATAATTATTCCACTGGCGCTGTTGTTTGCATTTATCTGTCTCCATCTTATGGGTATGTCTGCAAACCTGTTGTCGCTGGGTGCGGTAGACTTTGGTATTATTATAGATGGCGCTGTGGTAATGGTTGAGGGAATGTTTGTGATACTGGACCATAAGGCAATGAACATGGGTATGGACCGTTTCAATAAAATTGCCAAGTATGGCCTCATCAGGAAAAACGGGGCAGTTTTGGGTAAGGCCATATTTTTTGCAAAACTGATAATAATAACCGGCCTGCTGCCCATTTTCGCCTTCCAGAAAGTGGAAGGCAAAATGTTTTCGCCACTTGCGTTTACACTTGGGTTCGCTTTAACAGGCGCATTGATAACAACGCTTACTTTGGTACCGGTGCTTATTAGTATCTTACTAAAAAAGAATGTACACGAAAAACATAATCCTGTTGTGCACCACCTAACCGGGTTTATGCTGAATGGTTTTGTAAGAGCTTTCAGGAGGAGGTTTATTGTAGTCCCGGTTGCCCTGGTAATTATGGTAGCCGGCCTGTTTTCATTTAAGTTTCTGGGGTCCGAATTTCTGCCCGAGCTCAATGAAGGCTCTATATGGCTCAGGGTACAGACACCTTACAGCATCTCTCTTGAAAAATCGGTTGAAGTTTCAAAAGCGGTAAGAAAAACACTTATGGAATTTCCACAGGTAAAATATGCCGTTTCTCAAACCGGCCGGCCCGATGACGGAACAGACGTAGCTGGTTTTTATAACAACGAATTCTCGGTAATGCTTTATCCTGAGAAGGACTGGAACCCGCACATCAGTAAAGATGAACTGATTAAGGAAATGAATACTAAACTTTCTGTTATTCCCGGCGCCGATCTCAACTTTTCGCAACCTATTATGGATAATGTGGAAGAGGCCGTATCGGGTGTGAAAGGTTCGATATGTGTGAAAGTTTATGGCGACTCCCTGAAATATATGGAGGATAAAGTAAATGAAGTTTACAACATACTGAAGGATGTAAAAGGTATTGCCGATCTTGGCGTGATACACAACATCGGCCAGCCGGAACTGGATGTGAACCTGGACCAGCAAAAGATGGCGCTGTATGGCGTAGCCACTGCCGATGCCAATGCCGTTGTAGCAATGGCTATCGGGGGATTGCCTGCGTCCACGCTTTATGAGGGTGCACGCACATTCGATATAAGGGTGCGGCTGCCGGAAGAATACAGAAAAACTGCTGATGATATAGGTAATCTGCTGGTGCCGACACAAAGCGGTTCGAAAGTGCCGATAAAGGAACTGGCTTCTATTACCGAGAAAACAGGACCATGCCTTATTTTCAGGGATGATAATGAGCGTTACTCAGCTCTCAAATTCTCCGTCAGGGACCGGGACATGGGCAGCACCATTGCCGAAGCTCAGAAAAAGGTAATGGAAAAAGTGCATCTGAAAAGGGGCTACACTATGGCATGGCAGGGCGATTTTGAAAACCAGCAGCGGGCCACCAAAAGACTCATGCAGGTTGTGCCCATAAGCCTTTTGCTGATATTCCTCTTGCTGTTTACTATGTTCGGCAATTTCAAAGATGCGCTGCTGGTGTTTCTCAATGTACCCTTTGCCATTGTAGGAGGCATAATAGCGCTGTACGTGAGTGGTACCAATTTTAGTATTTCGGCAGGTATCGGGTTTATTGCTTTGTTTGGTATCTGTATTCAGGACGGAGTGTTGCTGATTACTGTCTTTAAGCAGAACCTTGAAAAAATTAAGGGCGATCAAAGTTCACTCTATGCTTCTATAAAGCTGGGGGTTAACTCCCGGATAAGGCCGGTAATGATGACCGCGATGATGGCGGCAATAGGCCTTATACCGGCGGCATTATCGCATGGCATCGGGTCCGAAAGCAGCAGGCCACTGGCACGGGTGGTGATAGGAGGCATATTGTGCGCTATGGTATTCAGCCTGTGGGTTTTCCCGCTCATCTATGCATGGGCTTACCGGAACTTCGACAAAAAGCATCTGGATAAAAGCGGAGACTTAGTCTCAAAAAGATCATCAGTAAAATGATGGTATCCCTCCTGTTTTAAATGATAAGTGTCCCACACCTTAGGAAGGTGTGGGACACTTATGCTATCCCAAACTAAAGTGAGGATTATAAATCACCCCGAATGCATTGCCCCACAGATCGAATACCGATGCCACTTTTATATCACCACCCACATCCATTGGTTCTTCAAACGGAGTAGCGCCCAGCTCCAGCAATGCAGCAAAGGCCTCATTCACATCTTCCACACCCCAGTAAGCAATCACATTGGCTACCTTGGGTGTTTCGGCGCCATCCTCAGGCTGCAGGCCCAGCTCGTAGCCGGCCACATTAAAACCCACATAAAAGGGCTCATTGAAATAAGGCTCAATACCCAGGGCTTTGGTATACCATTCCCTGGCAGCATTGATATCAGCTACTTTATAACCTACTGTGCGCAGGCCGTGTAATTTTATGGGCATAATTAAAGATTTGGGGGTAAATATCGGATATTTTAGCTGGCCTGCAATAAATAGGAAATAGTCTCTTTAAAGCGGGACTTTACTCCACTATAAACAATTTCTAAAATGTAAAACAATGGTTTTTAAAGATCGTATTTCTTATTGTATAGAAGACATTAGAAATCGAAATTTGTGGGATTTGCGGTCTTAAATAGGAGCTTTGCAAATTGCGACTTGGCGCCTCTGCGTGAGATTTTTTTATGACGTTTAATTCTGTCTGATTGATCTAATCTCTGATTTTCATCTTTAACAGGGATCCGCCAAAAGTGCCTTTGTAACCGGTGAATAAAAGCTAATCCTTAACCCACATTGCTTTTTTATTTCTTCAATATGTTAAAAATAGTGGTTGATTTGTTAAAATGGGGTAAAAATTTTGTCTTATATTTATTTGATTTATGTCTATCATACTGATAGTCAAATTGGCATTTTTTCGACTCTG
>CAILLK010000020.1 GCA_903835005.1 uncultured Bacteroidota bacterium
CTGAAATTTATTTTCTTTCTCTGTGCCTGGCATATTTTACTTTATGTAATTTGCTTACCCCACCTTCAAATGCTCCTTGGTCATTATGGCAGCATAGGCCTCATCAATAAATAATGCGGCATCGAGGTTTTTGGCGTTGTTTTCAAAATTGAAGAGGGTTTCGTATTTGCCGTTGCTGAACATGGATTTGATTTCAAATTTGTGCGGGTGCAGCCATAAGGGGATAATATCTGTGCTCTTGGTAACGGTGCAGGTAACAGTCTGTATATTATCGGCTCTTTCTATGTTATACTTCAGCAAAATTGATATCGTATCGGCCTTGTTGCTGGGTACGTAATTTATTGTTATTGACTTTTCCATATTGCCCGTTTCACACAATCTAAGTAAATTTACTGATATTATTTCCTGTTTTCATAAAATATAACACAAATAAAGGCTAATGGCATTTGAATTCATCCTATGGTTTCGTAATTTTTCAATGGTCAAATGGCAGCTATGAGGAGTTTTAAGCTGGTTATCAAGGTGGTTTTCCTGTTTGTGCTGTGCCGGTTCAACGCACAGGCGCAGGCTATTCAATTGGTATTCGCCTCCGTTCAGAAATGGAGTGGGGGTGTAGCCGGAAGATATGGCAGCAACTATACCTTCGTTATCAATTGTACAAATCTGCGGCATACACTTATGCCCGATACCATATGGATAAACAATGAGTCAATACCGCTATTCACCTGTGATTCAGTGAGTACCCGGAATACTAAAATCAGTTATAATAAAAACAAATCCACCGCCAGGATTGAATTCAATGTTGGTACACAAACAAATGAATTTACCGGCCCTGATATTTCTGCCTTCACAGGCACCAAGTTTAAAAGCCACTGCCCGGTTGCCTGCAAAGGAGTAGCGCTGATAGGATATAAGTACGGTGGTAATGAGCGGTATTACAGTGTGGGCAGGATTACAAAGATATTTCCACCTATCAATTACCCCTGATTTTTACCTTTACGCAAAGTGGTTTTCAGGCACCTGGTTTTATCATTCTGTAATTTTTCATTTTCCGTTTGCACATCTGCACAATTTCACATTAAAACCCCTACCTTTGCACCTCGAATTTTAAATTTAATAGCTTTAACTATATCAAAAATGGCAGATTTACGCACACAGCGGAACTTCGGGATTGCAGCGCACATTGATGCTGGTAAGACCACTATGACAGAACGTATCCTCTATTATACGGGGGTAAACCACAAGATAGGCGAGGTGCACGAAGGCGCTGCCACAATGGACTGGATGGCCCAGGAACAGGAGCGTGGTATCACTATCACTTCGGCGGCAACTACCTGCTTCTGGAATTTCCCTACTACCCAGGGAAAACCATTGCCCGAATCTCAGAAATACAAGTTCAACATCATTGATACTCCCGGCCACGTGGATTTTACGATTGAAGTAGAGCGTTCGTTGCGCGTACTTGATGGCCTCGTTGCCCTGTTCTCAGCCGTTGACGGCGTTGAGCCGCAGTCGGAAACCGTTTGGCGCCAGGCCAACCGTTACAGGGTTCCCCGTATTGGTTTCGTAAATAAAATGGACCGTGTAGGCGCCGACTTCCTTATGGTGGTTCAGCAGGTGAAAGACATGCTGGGCGCTAAGGCTGTGCCGCTGCAGTTGCCTATAGGCGCTGAAGATGGTTTCAAAGGTATTGTGGATCTGATTCAGATGAAGGGTATTATTTGGGACGATGCAACCCAGGGTATGACCTATAAGGAAGTTGCTATTCCGGATGATATGAAGGATGATGTGGATTTCTGGCGTGCACACCTGGTTGAGGCTGTAGCTGAATATGATGATCATCTGCTGGAGAAATTCTTCGCCGACAGCAATTCAATTACTGAAGCCGAAATTCATGAAGCAGTTCGTAAGGCTTGTATTGATCTGAGCATTGTTCCGATGCTTTGCGGATCGGCATATAAAAATAAAGGTGTTCAGGTAGCGCTCGATTGCGTTATCCGTTACCTGCCCGGCCCATTGGATGTAGAATCAATCAAGGGTACCAACCCTGATACCGGCGAAGAAATTGAGCGTCACCCGAGTGCAAAAGAGCCTTTTGCAGCGCTGGCATTCAAGATCATGACCGATCCATTCGTTGGTCGTCTCGCATTCTTCCGGTGCTATTCAGGCCACCTGGATGCAGGTTCTTATGTTCTGAATGTACGTTCGGGCAAAAACGAGCGTATCAGCCGTATTATGCAGATGCACGCCAACAAGCAGAACCCGATCGACTTCATTGAAGCAGGTGATATTGGTGCGGCTATTGGTTTCAAAGAAATCAAGACCGGTGATACACTGTGCGATGAGAAGCACCCGATAATGCTGGAAAACATGTTTATCCCTGAGCCCGTAATCTCTATATCTGTAGAGCCTAAAACTCAGGCCGATGTGGATAAAATGGGTATGGCAATTGCCAAGCTGGTAGAAGAAGATCCTACACTGCGTGTAAAGACCGACGAAGATACCGGCCAGACCATCCTGAGCGGAATGGGTGAGCTGCATCTGGAAATCATCGTTGACCGTATGCGTCGCGAGTTCAAGGTGGAAATCAACCAGGGAGCGCCGATGGTGGCTTACAAGGAAGCATTTACTATGATGGTAGATCACCGCGAAGTTTATAAGAAACAAACCGGTGGCCGTGGTAAGTTTGCAGATATCCAGTTCGAAATCGGGCCGGCATCTGAAGAATTCCTGGCTGAAGGCAAAGGTCGCTTCCAGTTTATCAACGAAATATTCGGAGGTTCTATTCCACGTGAGTTTATTGCACCTATACAGAAGGGCTTTGAATCAAGTATGACATCTGGTCCGCTTGCAGGTTTCCCTGTTGAGAGTATGAGGGTTCGTATATTTGATGGTTCTTTCCACCAGGTCGATTCTGATGGTATGTCCTTCGAGCTTTGTGCAAAATCAGGCTTCCGTGAGGCAGGCAAAAAAGCCAAGCCAGTAATCCTTGAGCCGATCATGAAGGTGGAAGTAACCACTCCTGATCAGTACATGGGAGATGTAACAGGTGACCTTAACCGCCGCCGCGCTATGCTGGAAGGTATGGACAGCCGCAACAACCTGCAGGTGATCAAGGCCAAGGTGCCACTGAGCGAAATGTTTGGTTATGTAACCCAGCTCCGTTCGTTGTCTTCAGGCCGTGCAACCTCAGTTATGGAGTTCAGCCATTACTCACCAGCGCCTCGTAACATTGAGGAAGAAGTAGTAGCCAAGACTCGTGGTAAGGCACATGCGCATTAAGTCGTAAGTCTTTTGTCGTAAGTCTTTAGTGTAACGTAATTAGTAGTTAGTTATAGCCGCCCCTGATGGGGGCGGTTTTTTTGTGTGCGCCGTGCAGTAATCTTTCTGTTTACCTTCCCATACCGAAAAGGCCCAAATGGGTTGGTGCCTTTGCAGCTCATGAGCTTTTTTTGCATTAATTTCTCATAGTTTCCAAGTTAATTTTGAGAATCATTAGTCTTTTGCAGAGACAACACCTTGTATTTACTTTGCAAAAACTTTAAAATAAGTATCGTGTTTGTGGCGGGCAAAACCCAGAAAACCCTGTTCTGAAACCTGGGCGAAACCATTGAAAAATTGGAGGAAGTGAATGCATTGATCACTATAAACACTAAGATGCCGGCATAAATATGGTATAGTTCTTTATAGGCAGAGTATGGGTAAAATACTAAAATAAGGAGTGATGAAATAACAAAAAACAGGGTATAAATAAAATTGAAACCAGCGGTTTCCATAACGTTGGCATTCTGTTTTGAACCGGAAAGTTCCTTATATTCCGAACTAAAATAAGTCTTCAGCATAAGGATCTTCCAGTTGTCGGCGGGAAATGCAAATGGCTTTTCTACACCGATACTGCATAATTGCTGAAAAGTAGAATTGATTGATTTTCCGATATACATTCTGAGATATTCAGGAGTGGTAAAAACATCTAAAATGATCCCTTTATATTCTTTTTTGGATGAATCACCCCATACATCAGTTTTTAGTAATGGGCTGGAAGGATCTGGCCACATAAATGAATAGGTGTCGGAAGGTAATTGCCCTTTACAGGTGCACAGACGCAAATTCTTCTTTCCGCAATGATCATCAAGGTATTTTTCAAGAATGCCATTGGAAGCAAATCTTGCAATAATAAAAACCTTTGAAGAAGGGGAGAAAGTAAAACCCTGATCATATCGTTTATTGAGCATGCACATTGAAAAATAAAACAATACTCCAACCGCAAACATCACAAAGCCTTTGATAAGCCCTGTTTTATTTTTCTTTACAAATGAATAAAACAGTACGAAAAAAGAAAAAAGGATAATCAGTAAGAAGTGTGAATTGTGCACCATAACAGCCAGAATAATGAGGAGTACATAAAAAGCGCTGACCAATCTGGTCGCCTTTTTATCCCATAAATACAGCAATATTGTGAGCAATAAAATACCTGTAAAAATATCAGGTATCAGATAGGCACATATCCACGACACACACGTAAATGCAGTAATAATTACCATGCAGAGAATGCCAAAACGCATTGACATCCTGCCGGAATTCAGCAGGTGGATATATCTTACCAGCAAGCAGGACACAATAGAACATTGAATAAATATCGTAGACCATAATGAAATGCCCAGGCTTGTAAGACTGATAAATTTTCCATAGAACGGCGGCCTGTCCTGTGGTATCCAATTGTCGAAAGCAGAATGAAGATAAGCATGTGTATCCCCGCCATATAACGGATAGCCGTTATAAAAACAGATAACCATCAGAAAGATGGCCGAAATGAAACAAAGAAGGATCAATTTGTAATTTACTTTGGCCATTTACACCGGGTATAATTCAGATAAAGATAAAGGTTTATAATCATTAAGGAGCCAATCCCCAATTCCGCAATCCGGTTTGCTCATTTTAATATCTACTTCGTAATTATTATAAAGCTATTATGGTATCCAGGCTTGCTTGTAAGCATACGGTGTAGCTATTGATAAAAAATTGCTTTGCCATATTGCAGGATGGTTAACCATCAATACTATGGAAATTTGAAGAGAATGAAATAGTACCTGAAAAGATAATATCCAAGAAAACCAGAGGCCAAAGTTTTTACCTCACCGTCTTCCGCTTATTCCTTTCATAATCCTCAAAAATATAGTTGCCCAAACCATTGAGAGAAGAGTAAAAGGCTTTGCCGCCATTGACTTCGGTGAAGTCGCGGACGAACTGCTGCAGGTAGGGGTCATCGGCAATCATAAAGGTGATAACGGGAATCTTCATGCGACGGAGCTGGCCTGCAAGGTTGAGGGTGCGGTTGAGGATTTTGCTGTCTATTCCGAACGCATTTTTATAGTATTTATTCCCGATCTTGAGGCATGTGGGCTTGCCGTCGGTGATCATAAATATCTGTTTGTTGGGGTTTTTGCGGCGGCGGAGCAGCTCCATAGCCAGTTCAAGGCCGGCGACAGTATTGGTATGGTAGGGGCCAACTTCGAGGTAAGGGAGGTCTTTCATTTCAATTTGCCAGGCATCATTACCGAAAACCACAATATCCAGCGTATCCTTGGGGTAGCGTGTAGTGATGAGCTCGCTGAGGGCCATTGCTACCTTTTTGGCGGGGGTTATCCGGTCTTCGCCATAGAGTATCATGGAGTGCGAGATATCAATCATCAGAACAGTGGAGGTCTGCGATTTGAAGTCGGTTTCGTGAATCTCCAGATCGTCTTCGTGCATGGAGAAATTATCAATGCCATGATTGATAAAGGCATTATTGAGGCTGCCGGTATAGTCTATAGTATCAAGAGCATCGCCATAAACATAAGGCCTTATTTCGGGGTTGGGTTCATCGCCCTGTCCTGTTTTGAAGGTGCGGTGGTTGCCCTGTTTTGCTTTTTTTAGTTTCCCGAATATTTCTTCCAGCGAGCGTTTGCGTATGGTTTGCTCAGCTTTTCCAGTAATTTTAAAGCTGCCATCATTTTCATTTTCTTTGAGGTAGCCGTTGGCTTTCAGGTCTTCAATAAAGTCGCCTATGCCATAATCTTTATTGGTGAGTTTATATTCTTTATCGAGCTGGGTGAGCCAGTGGAGGGCCTCAGCAGCATCGCCACTGGTAAACCCCAGCAACTGCATAAACAGGTCGAGCAGTTGCTGAAAAGGCGTTTTGGCGTTTTCATCGGGGTTATATTTGGAGAATTGATAGCCGAGCATTTTTTTGGGAGTCTAAAGTCGTAAGTAGTAAGTCTAAAGTCTAAAGTCTAAAGTCGTAAGTCTAAAGTAGATTTCGACACGAACAAAGGTATGAAGAAAGATAATGTAGTTGGGACCCATGCAGTAGAAATTGGGTATAGGGGTATTAAGTATTGCTATGGATTTTATAAAAGACAAAAACACCTGTTAATTTCAAGTTGATTGTTTGACCTAGTGAATCAAATACGTACACCAATTACCAGCACATCATCCACCTGTTCAGCATCACCCTTCCATTTATAGAAGAATTGGTTCAGATAGGTTTGTTGTCCTGCCATATCCATTTGCTGAATGGAAAGTAATGTTTCCCTGAATTTTGAAGTCATCAGTTTTTTGCCATTCGCTCCGCCAAACTGGTCGGGATAGCCATCGGTGAAAATATAAATAGTATCACCTTGTACCAACTGAATGGTATAGTTAGTAAAGGCTCTGTTCCGTGCCATCTGCAAGCCGCCAATCGGGAATTTATCGTGGTTGTAGGTTATAATCTCCTTATTGCGTATCAGCCAAAGTGGACGATAGGCGCCTGCATATTGCAGCTCATTTTGCGCAAGATCAAAGCTGCATACTGCAATATCCATCCCGTCATTCGATTCATTCTCACCTTGTTTGAGCGCTTCAATCACTGCTATGTTCAGCTCTGCAAGAATCTGTGCCGGCTGCATTACACCTTTTTCATTTATGATCTGGTTGAGCAGGGAACTGCCGATCATACTCATGAACGCACCGGATACGCCATGCCCGGTGCAGTCTCCGGCTACAATGAAAACCCTGCCGTTCTTTTCGGCATAAGCATAGAAATCACCGCTCACAATATCCTTGGGTAAAAAAAGAATGAATGATTGAGTCAGGGTTTTATGTATGAGCTTTATGTCGGGCAAGATAGCCGACTGGATACGCTGTGCATAATCAATATTGTCGGTGATGGCTTTATTCTTTAACTCAATCATTTTATTCTGCGCAGTAATTTCAGCCGTTCGTGCAGCTACTTCGCGCTCCAGTGTTTCATTCTGGTTTTCGAGCATTCTTTTAGTTTGGCGTTCCTGTTCCAGGGTCTTTTCAGAGAGCACCTGAACCTGGTCAAGCTGTTTTTTCAGTTCTTTATTTATGGTTGCAAATTTCCAGGAAAGGTAAAGCGACATAGATGCCGGCAGGCTCAGTATAGAGAATGCAATGAAGAGGAGGTAGAAGATTCCGGCTAATGAATCGGTACTTACGTTGTCGCTGCCCTTAAGTATGGTAATTACAATGGAACTGAGCACAAAAATGCAGAATGACAGAATGCCAAATCCTAAAATCTTTGCACCCTTTACTTTTTTTATAATGGCAAGGATATTGAGTATTACCGCCTCTACTGCTACCCAGGCAATCAGTACGAGACAGGTTATCAGGCTTACAGTAAAACTGAGAAATGACAGAGCAACAGTTGCAAAACAGGTGGCGAGAGTGATCCTGAGCCTTAGTTTACCGTTGCTGAATAAATCATTAGTAAATGCGCTCATTGCATAACACGCAGTAACGAGCGCAAGAAATGAATAGAATGAGTTGTAACCTTGAATAGTAGGGTTATTACTGGTTATATTGGAATATCCGGTATAAAAAATAACTGCGACAGATAAACAAAAAATACTGAAAAACAGGTTTGCCCTGAATGATCTGTAATACAGGTAAAGGAATAAATGCAGGATAGCAAAGGAAATAAAAATGCTGAAAAACAGGATGGTAATTAAGGAAAATATCCTGGCCTGGACACGGGAATTAAGGATCTGGTATTTGGCCTGCCCGATAGTCATTTTAAAACCTCCGAAATTCCGGCCGTATTTTGCATTCTTCTGAGCATTAAAATTGGCAAATCGTACTGCAATTACATGTCTGCCAGCGTTGTTAATAACTAATGCAACCGGCGCCTGCTGCGGATCGAAGTAAACGGTGTTTTTCTTGTCTTTGATCACACCGAAGGTGTCAACCGTTTTTCCATCGAGGTAAATCTGTGAAGCGCCGTATTGGGTAAGTGTAATGGCCAGTGGAATACCAACCAGACTGGAATCGGCAACAAATGAATAACGGAACCAGCCTATACTGTTGAAAGAATCTGATGCCGATTTAGGAAAATTACCGATCCTTAAGGTAGAGTAGATAGTTTCCCATTTGCTGTCATCATAGCCGGGTAAAGCCATAGCCGGGCTGTCTGCCTCCTTAAAACGCCATTTCTCAAGCAAGTAGGAACTTGATGAGTCGTTTGTAAGAGATTTTAGAGAGAGCACATTTTCCCCTTTGGCTGCCTGCTGTGCTTTTGAGCAAAACGGGGCGAAAAGAAGCAGGAAAAAGGGAAGCCATTTCATGCCCACAATATAGCATTTTATATCTTTTGTAGTGATTCGATTCTGTATTGACTGGTAGAATGATAGTCAGGCTGCATAGTTCCTTTAAATATTAGCCGGGGTTTAAATCCGGTTCTCAAAAATTCAGTAATATTACAGCCATGAAATCAATTGCCAGCGGCGATTTGTTATTTAAAATCCGTTTCAATACAACCCACGGAGATTCAGGACTTTACTGGCGAATTATCATCAGTGAACATGAATATCTTGTAAGGGCTGTTCATTGCGCTGTTCCTACAAGTTCCGAATCGTCATTCGATGACCGGGCAGGGGCTGTGAAATTTCATATGGCGGGCAAATGCACCGAATTTTTTCTTGACGATTTGAAAAATGCTTATCTGAAATAATGTTATGAATCACCTGGATGTCTTAGAGTCAGAAGCGGTATATATATTGAGGGAAGTGGCAGGGCAGTTTAAAAATCCAGTGCTGTTATTTTCGGGAGGCAAGGATTCTACCTTATTGATTCACCTGGCTCTGAAAGCATTCTATCCGTTGCCAATGCCTTTTTCGGTAATGCATATTGATACCGGGCACAACTTTGAAGAGGCCCTTTCATTCAGAGATAGTCTGGTGAAGCAACATAATCTGCAACTAGTAGTGAGAAAAGTAGAAGATACTATAAAACTCAAAAACCTGGAAGAACCTGGTGGTAAGTTTCCCAGCCGCAATGCGCTTCAATCGTACACTTTGCTGGATGCTATCAGTGAGTTTCAGTATGATGCGATTATTGGTGGCGGAAGGAGGGATGAGGAGAAGGCCAGGGCAAAGGAACGGATTTTCTCGGTACGTGATGCCAGCGGTGCATGGCTGCCACACAATCAGCGGCCGGAGCTTTGGGATTTGTATAACGGGCAGATACATGCAGACGAACAAATCAGGGTTTTTCCGATAAGTAACTGGAGTGAACTTGATGTGTGGCAATATATAAAGCAGGAAAAAATAGAACTGCCTTCACTTTATTTTGCACATGAGCGGCAATGTATCCAATTCAATAAACGGCTCGTGGCAATGAGCGAATATATTATGCAGGATGCTGCTGATGTAATAATTACAACCTCTGTAAGATACCGCACAGTAGGCGATATGACCTGCACTGCAGCCGTAGAATCGACTGCCCGGACTATCGACGAGGTAATTGATGAGATATCGGCATCAATGCTTAGTGAGCGGGGAGAAACCCGCATGGACGACCAGATATCGGATGCCGGCATGGAGGACAGAAAACTTAAAGGGTATTTTTAGGACAGGTGAAGGTTATTATAATGTAGAGACGTTGCACAGTAACGTCTCAAACGGGAAATAGGGATTTGTATAGACGTTGCAGTGCAACGTTTCGATTTTCATTCAAAAAGAGATATTGCAGTGCAACGTCTCTACGAAAAGATTGCAATGGACATTTTAAGATTTATTACAGCCGGGAGCATAGATGATGGTAAAAGCACGTTGATCGGGCGATTACTGCTGGATACCGGCAACATTAAAAACGATATTCTTGAATCGGTAAAAGCAGGGAAGGAAAACGGAGATGTAAATCTGGCCTTTATAACGGATGGCCTACGCGCTGAACGACTGGCTGGCATTACCATTGATGTGGCTTATAAATATTTCACTACCCATCAGCGCAAGTTTATCATCACCGATGCGCCCGGTCATTTTCACTATACCAAAAACCTGGTTACAGGGGCTTCTGGTGTTGATGCTATGATTATTCTGATTGATGCCACTATCGGTATCTCCATGCAAACCCTGATACACTCTATGGTTGCCTCATTTCTGGGTATCCCCAATCTGGTTGTAGCTATTAATAAAATGGACCTGGCAGGATATGATGAAGCAGTTTATTCCCTTCTTAAAACGGAATATAATCAGATAGCAGAGCAGCTGAAGCTGGATAATATAACCTACATCCCAATGAGTGCGCTGGAGGGAGATAATGTAACCAGCCCGTCAGTAAATATGACCTGGTATAAGGGAGATAATTTGCTGCAATATCTTGAGGAATGTAAAACTTCTGAATTAGGGGAAAATGGTAACCTGAGAATAATTGTGCAATATGTGGCTAACGGATTTATTTACGGCAGGGTAGTATCAGGCATGCTGCAAACCGGATCGCATGTAAATATAAACGGGTCAGGAATCAATGCTGCAGTAAAGACAATTTTTCACAATTATATCGAAGTAAATGAAGCAACTGCAGGGCATGATATTTGCCTGGTTTTAGAGACTGATCAGCCTGTAAACAGAGGAGATATATTAACCAACGTAAATGATAATCTTCAATACACAAATGAATTTGAAGCCGACCTGTGCTGGCTGGATGAAGCAAGTGAACTGGAACTTAACAAGGACTATAAAATCAGAATTGCTTCGGCAGAAGTAACCGGACAGATTAATGAAATCATTTCAAAAACTGTGGTCGATAGCAGTATAAATTATGATAGCAATGAGCCAATTTCAGTCAATGAATTTGCACGGGTAAGCATCCGCACAAACAATAAAGTGGCTTTCGATAATTTTAACCAAATAAAAGAAACCGGCAGAGGCATACTGATCGACAGGGATACCAATAATACCTCAGGCGCATTGATATTGAGATAAAATAAACGCAATAAGTTTCTCAACTGATTCCCCTACTTCTTCTGAATCTGACCGGATAATAAGATCAGGATTTCCGGGAACATCAAATGGGTCATTTACCCCTGTTAAGTTATGTACCTTATCCGGATGCCCGTGAGGCAGCAATGCTTTTTTGTACAGGCCTTTGGTATCGCGCTTTATCAGTTCTTCCAGGCCACAGTCAATAAACACGGTACTCACATTGGGGTAGGCAGCTTTTACCTCATTTCTTACCGATTCATACGGATTAATGGCGCAGATTATGCTTATGATGTTGTAAGACGACAATTTGCCAGCCACAAATGCCAGCCTCCTGATATTGGTATTCCTGTCTTCCCTCGAAAAACCGAGATCAGCACACAGCACTTTCCTGTATTCATCTCCGTCAATAATCTCAACGGGAATATTTTTTTCACTCAGTAACTCCTTTACCCTACGTGCGATTGTTGTTTTACCACTTCCCGAAAGGCCACAAAACTGTATGATCATCTGTTATTCTTAGCGAATTTTAGTAAACCTTAAAAATACTATGAATTTCTGTAAAAAATTTAATCTGCGCAATACGTGTTTAACTTTAAATTAGAGCAAATATTTGAACTGATGGAGCGCTATACAGGTTTAATAGGTATAATCTTAATTCTGGGCATCGCCTTCCTGTTTTCAAACAACCGGCGGAAAATCAACCTGCGCCTGGTGTTCAGCGGGCTGGGTCTGCAATTGGGTATAGCGCTGGTAGTACTGAAAATCCCGGTCGCAGCCCATTTTTTTCAGGTATTGGGTAAGGGCATGCAAAAGCTTGAAGGATTTGCCAAAGAAGGCGCCAGCTTCGTTTATGGCGGCATAGGGGTTTATGATTCAAGTGGCGTTATTGGTAATTACCGAATGGCGCCGGCATTTGTTTTTGCATTCAATATTACAGCTACTATCATCCTTGTATGTGTGCTGGTAGCCCTATTCTATCATTTGCGGATCATGCAGTTTATAGTCTCAGTTATGGCAAGAGCCATGAACTTTGTAATGCGGGTGAGTGGCGCTGAGGCGCTGAGCAATATAGCCAGCGCCTTTGTGGGCCAGGTGGAGGCGCAGGTAATGATAAGGGCATACCTGCCTACCATGACTAAAAGTGAACTGCTGGCCTCCATGAGTGGCAGCCTTGCCTGTATTGCAGGTGGCATACTGATAGTATATGCCAACATGGGGGCCCGCCCCGATTATCTGATTGCCGCAAGCCTGATGGCTGCGCCGGGTGCACTTGTTATTTCCAAAATTGTTTTCCCCGAAACAGAAGTCTCTCAGACAATGGGACATGTGCGGCTGGAGGTAAAAAGCCAGTATACCAATATCATAGATGCCATAACCCATGGCGCTGCCGATGGGTTTAAGATTGCCATGAATGTAATAGCAATGCTCATTGGTTTTATAGCTCTTATCGCATTGGTCAATTATTTGCTGGGGCATATATATCCCGGTCTTTCGCTCGATCTTATTTTCTCTAAATTGTTTTACCCCTTTGCCTGGGCTATGGGCATACCGGCCCAGGATATCAATAATGCAGCCACACTCCTTGGCCAGAAGCTTACTGTTAATGAGTTTGTAGCCTTCAAAAATCTTACCACCCATGCAGTTCCGGTAGTTACACCCAAAGGCCTTACTATTATCACCATTGCCATCTGCGGCTTTGCCAATTTCAGCAGTGTAGGTATGCAGATAGGTGGTATAGGAGCATTAGCTCCCGAAAGGCGTGGAGACCTTGCAAAACTGGGATTGAAAGCATTGCTTTGTGGTACGCTGGCATCCTATTTATCCGCCGCTATAGCAGGGATTTTGATTTGATAAGATCGATTTTAAGAATTTTCATAGTATTCTCTCATGGAAAAGTAATAATTATCTTGCAGATAACTCCAACCAATATGAATGATTATCTTAACTATAAATTCACCGACTCAGTATCATCGGTAAGTACATTTGATGAGCTGCCACTGTGGAGCGCATCCTTCGGCTTATTTTTATTAAAATATCTGGAACTCAAATCCGGAAGAACCTTGCTGGATATAGGCTCCGGTGCGGGTTTTCCGCTATTGGAGCTGGCAGGCAGATTAGGCCCTTCAACAAAATGCTATGGCATTGATACCTGGATAAATGCCAATGACCGGGCAAGACAAAAGGCAAACAATTATGGACTGAACAATGTGGAAATCATTGATGGTTCTGCCGAAAAACTGCCATTTGATAATACCAGCATTGACCTGATCGTTTCTAACCTGGGTATCAATAATTTCAGCAACCCCGATACCGTTTTCAGGGAGTGCCTCCGGGTACTGAAGCCAGGTGGCAAGCTGGCCATCACCACCAATCTGAACGGCCACTGGCGGGAGTTTTACCGGGTATATGAAGAAACATTGGCACAGATCAGCAGGCCAGATCTGGCACTGAAATTAAAGGTACATGAGGAACACCGGGGTAGCGTGGGCTCCCTTTCAGCAATGTTTATAGCCAATGGTTTTACCATTGCCCGGCATTTCACCGATTCTTTCTCCATGAGGTTTCTGGATGGCACAGCATTTCTGAACCATTATTTTGTAAAGCTGGGCTGGCTGGAGTCATGGAAAGAAATGATACCCGCTGAGTTGCAGGTCTCTTTCTTTGATAAACTGGAACAAAATCTGAATGATTTCGCTCTGGCTGATAATGGCTTATCTCTTACAGTTCCTATGGCTTATATTGAAGGGCAAAAAACGGTCGCATAGTTTATTGCTTCATTAATCGTTTTGTTTCGCTGTAATTCCCTGTTCTCAGCGTGCAATAATAGATGCCGGGAGGCAAATTGCCGGATGAATACGGGAATTTATGTTCGCCGGCATCCATTGTCTCATCTGCAATAGTTTTTACTGGTCTGCCCAATTCATCGGCTATTGTAAGGCTGACAATGCTCCTTTCTTTCAGGTAAAACTGAAGCGTTGCCACTTCTTTTACCGGGTTAGGATATATTGTTAAGTTAAAGCCAGGATCAGCGGCTGCTACTTGCTTTATCGTTTTTACATCAGTGGTCTGCAATATGTGTGACGAATACATACCATTGGCATGTGTGGCAATTACTACCAATCCATCGGTGGAACGGTAATCTATGTAATCAACCACTGCGTTTCCTATAGTATTTGTACCCTGCTGCACCCATACGGTTGAGGTACCGCTTAGCTGTGTTGTGGCCCATAAACCGGTGCTTGTTCCCACCAGATAAACGTAGCCGTTGGAAACAGGTATAATAGTTGCCCACCTGATTGAGGGAGCATTGGTGCCTTCCAGGTTGCCGCCTGCTTTGGCCCATGTTGTGCCGCCATCAGTCGAGTAGAAAATACTATAGACACTGTAATTAGAGAAGACAACCATTACATTATCAGCATTGGTAGGGTCAACCGCAATGCAACTCACATTGCCCCCATTGGGAAACAAGGAGGCAGAGGTTATTTCTTTGGCTTTTGCTGTATCGGTATTTGCATTATCCATGCGGAAAACACGCCTGTAATTGGTGCCATAATAAACCCTGTTAGCCGGTACATGAGAAACCGCAAGCGCCGTTATCGACGTATCCAGAGTATTGGTCATAGAAGAATCATTAAACTTAAACCAGTTGGTGGAAATAGTATCCCAGTTGGATGCATATGGTATGCCCGAAAGATCATTATTACGCCACAAAAATTTGCCGGCAGCCAGGTACATGATATTGTTGTTATTAGGGTCGATGGTAAACGGATTTACAAACTGGTAACCCCGTCCGCCAATTGGATCTATGCGGGCAAACTGAAGCACATTGCCTGAATTATCGAGCCGGGCGCGCATCATTTTACCGCTCTGTATGCTGAAGTAATAAGCGCTTGAGTTATCGGCTATATAGCAGAAGGAGCCATCGCCACCACGTGGAGTAACCCATGGCTGGGTAAGGTTTGTGGAGTTGGTAAACCAGCTGCCGTTATCCTGTGCGCCACCTATCAGATAGTCGGAAGTAGTAGCATGGTCTATAGCACATGTATAAAACATGGAGGTGAGGTAGCCATTATCAAGCGAAGACCATAAGGCCAAGCCGGCTGTATTGTCATTGCAGTAAAACAGGCCTCCATCGTTTGATGAGATCATCTCATTGGGGTTGCTTGGGAAAAAAGCAAGATCATGCTGGTCAGGGTGATGATTAAGGAAATCATTAATAACCGGCAATGAGCCTCCCTGCTGATAGCCCCCAAAATAAGTTGTCTGGGTACTTGTAGCAAAACCATTTGTTGATCTGTATAAATTGGTGCCACCTATAAAGACCACATTAGTATCATCGGGCTTTACTTTTACTACCAGGTCATAAGAACCCTGGCAAGTAAATTTATCAAACATCCCGCCTGCAGAAGGCAGATTGGCCGACCTGTCTTGCCACACACCTCCGGTTCCGCTGCCATCGCCCGATTGGTATGTGTATCGCCAAAGGCTGTTCCACTCAACCGTACCCATAAAATTTGTATCGGGCAGGCCCCGGTTTGGTGTATTTGCAATAAAATATACCTGGTTTTCATCCGACGGGCTGATGCCAATTTTTATGCGGTTGGTTGAATCCGGGAAAAAACCTGGGCTGATATTGGTAAAAGTCACCCCATCGGTTGAGCGGTAGATGCCTTTATGAGTGCCTGTGTATGTGTCGCCAACAGAACTGCTAAGCGTGGCATATATAATGCCGGATTTCGACACAGCTACGTCTGTAAAATAAGAATCTGAGCCACCGAATGATCCTAACGACAGCACCCATGTAGTGCCGCCATCTGTAGTTTTATATATCCCGCCATAGGCAGCAATATAAACCACATCCGATGTATCTGATGCTGGGTTGGTTGCAATATCCCAGGTAACTTCAGACCAGGTAGAAAATGATGTGCTGCTGGCTCCCAGCGTAGAAGCCAGTGCAGTCCAGGTCTTTCCGCTGTCGGTAGATTTGTAAACGCCATTACCCTGAAAGTAAGCCCCTGTAGCGCTTGCAGATGCGCCATATGCCTCGCCAGTAATATAGTACCAGGTGTTGGTATGCCCGCTACGGGTATCCTGAGCTATGCCCGATACACTCTTTAATTGTGTATTTGGGATTACTGAAGTCCAGGAAGCTCCTTTGTTGGCAGATCTCCACATACCGCCAGAGCAGGAACCGGCAAGGATATTGTTTTCATTGCTCACATCAATACCCAGAGCACGGGTACGTCCGCCCACATTCCAGGGGCCACGGGCCTGCCATGTCGGGGTAACAGAAGATGTTTTTGCAGCGTCAATATTGGCATCATTGGGCAGGGTAGCCACAAAAGCAAGTTCTTTTGCCCGTATATGATCGGGGATTTTCCCGGTGGCCGGATCGTGAAGTAAGCCCCATTCATAGGTATAGCGGGCATCGGCATCATCATCCGATCCGAGAGCCTCAGCAGCACCATATCCTTTTGTTTGTTTAGGCACAGGCCGCGCGCCCGAAATGATATAAAACGCAGCCACAATAATTGCGGCAATAACCGGAATAAGTAATTTTCTCACTATGGTTTGAAATTTAAGGATATGAAGTTAAGGATGTTGCAGGAGAAGGCAAAATGGGTAAGCAGCAAGTTGAGTAAACTACAATTGAAATTACAACCGTAACAACCCCATCTTATACAATCCATTCACAGGCTTGTTATCCCAGAACAATTCAAAATCTTCCAGTCCTGCAGCGTCATAATTCTCTTTCACTTCCTGCCAGGTCCAGGTTTTGATGTTGGTCACAGATAGTTTCGGCAGCAGCTCTGCCAGCCAGGTACCCTGCGGTTGGTCCACCTTAATGTTCTGGGTTTCAGTTTTGCCCTGAAAGGTGAGTGAAGCTAGTTCCCAGGTATTTCCCTTCTTTGATTTAGTTATTATTTCCAATTCAGGTTTTTTACCCAGCCATATTATTTTTGCATTTGGGTTGGGGGCAATATATTCTTCCTCATTCAGTATTTTAGTTATGTAATCGGGCGCAACTCTGGTTTTAGGTATCTTAGCCTCAAACCATTTCTGTAGCGGAAAATCGAAGCAGGTGCCGTGCATATAATTAAGCAGTGATTTCTTTAGTCCTTCCGAAAAAGACTCATGATCGGCTCCTTTAGGGTCGTTATGTACCAGGTCATTATTGGCAAAGGTACCAATTGCATCCGTTTCAATAGTAACGCCGAATTGTGCAGGGTTCAGGCCCACAGGGCTGTGGGCTGTCATGGCAAACTGGTGCCAGAAACCCGACTGCAATATGCCCGCCTGAAACATTTGCCGCACCATCTCCAGTGAGTCTATTGTTTCCTGATCGGTTTGGGTAGGGAAACCATACATGAGATAGGCATGCACCATAATACCTGCTTCAGTGAAGTGTTTATTCACCCGGGCCACCTGTGCTACCGTTATACCTTTTTGTATCAGCTCCAGCAGCCTGTCTGAAGCTACTTCCAGGCCGCCGGATACTGCTATGCAGCCCGAAGCCTTAAGTAATAAACATAAATCCCTGGTGAAGCTTTTTTCAAACCTTATGTTTGTCCACCAGCTTATAACCAGTTTTCGTCGGATGATTTCCAGCGCCAGCGACCTCATCAGTGCCGGAGGAGCCGCCTCATCAACAAAATGAAAGCCGGTATTGCCGGTCTGGGCAATAATTTCCTCTATACGGTCACATAAAGTATGTGCGGCAATGGGTTCATATAGTTTTATATAATCCAGCGATATATCACAGAAAGTGCATTTGCTCCAATAGCAGCCATGCGCCATGGTCAGTTTGTTCCAGCGGCCATCGCTCCACAGGCTGTGCATAGGGTTGGCAACCTCTATTGCCGATATATAATCCTTCAGCAGCAGATCGCTGTAGTCGGGCGTACCCACCTCGCCCTGTTTGTAATCGGTACAGGCATTGTTATTGAGGTAGGTAACCTTACCATCACTTAAAGTAAATGTCCGCTTCAATTGGCTGACTGGTATTTTTCCTTCTATGTGGTATACAAGGTTTTCAATAGGGGCCTCGCCATCATCGAGTGTTATGAAATCGAAAAACTCAAACACACGTGCATCTGATAAAGAACGCAATTCGGTATTCGGAAAGCCGCCGCCCATTGCTACCTTCACATCCGGGTAGTACTTTCTGATCCATTGCGCGCAGCGGAAAGCAGAATACAGATTGCCGGGGAAGGGCACCGAAACTGCTACCAGTAAGGGTTTTACTACAGCCATCCTTTCTTCCAGAATGCCGGTCAATATCTTATCAACATAGCTATGCTCTCCTTTTAAGGCACCATAGAGTTCATCAAAACTATTGGCACTTCTGCCCATCCGCTCGGCATAGCGGCTGAAACCAAAATGAGGGTCCACACATTCTGCAATCAGGTCCGACAGATCTTCGAGATACATGGTAGCCAGGTGCTTGGCTTTATCTTGTATACCCATGCTGCCAAATGCCCATGCAAGGTCATCGATCTGGCTGAACCGAGAAGCCTCAGGCAGAAAATTCCGTTTGCTGATAAGTTGTGCCAGGGTTGGGTTTTTGCCCTGCAAGAAACCGGTTACGGCATCAATGGTATTGATATAATCTTCCTGTAGTGTTATTATTCTCCGTGCATTCTGGGAGTGAGTGCTAGCCTGTTTATTTATATAAGTAAACAATTGAGTTAATCCATCACTGGAAAACAAAGCCAGCGTAACCTCAATACCTAAATCTGCCTGAAAGGAAGTTATGTTCTTAGTATTCAGAAAACCCTTAAGATACGCGGTAGCAGGGTAGGGCGTATTCAGTTGCGTAAAAGGCGGGGTGATTAAGAATACAGTTGCGCTCAAATGAAATGTTTAGGTGCAAAAATAGTTTTTATAGTTGGGAATGGATAGCCTGTTTGTCGTAGTTTCCTAAATGCATATAGTTACATTTAACTTATTATCAACTGACGAATTAAAATTGAAAAACGACCTAAATAACTGATAAAATACAATAAATATATATTATGTAATTAATGTATATTTCAAAATATGAGAATGAAACTATTGATCAGTAAAACCTGGTTATATACAGGTAACTCAGCTTAATCTATCCATTAGTATTAACGGCTAATAATTTATTGCTAATTAAAATATTGTTAAGTGTCATTCTATGTTTCAAATTGTCGCCTCAAGACTAATTTTATTCCAGTTTTTTGCGTCAGAATTTCATCGTTATTTATTGGCATCAGGTTTGCAGGTGTTCTTTCGAAGTAGTAGGAATATGCAGACAGGTTGATGAAAAGACCTGTAGCAATAGTATGGTACATGTAGCTGATTTGAACTATTTGGTTCATATACCTTTCAAGAATGATCGTATTTTATGGAACAGACCAGAGCATCGAATATTTTAGACGACAGACGGATTAAACTTCTGAATTATTTATTGCAAAAAAACAAAATACCTGATAAGGGAGAGTTTGATTTACGACAATTAATTGCCGATATCAGGCCGGAAGAATACAAAAAATTGTTTGAAGAGAATCCCGAATTTGAATCAGTTTGGCGGGATGTAGACATGTCGGAATCGCTGACTAATTTCCTGGTTGATAATGACCTTGCCAAACAGAATGGCGAAAACCTGAAACTCACAGGAGTGCGGGGGCGGGACCTGCAGGAACAGGGGAGTTATGGTAAATTGCTTGAAGACGAACGGTATATTACTAACGAAGCGCGCAGAGTAAGTGAATTGGAACTGGAAGCAAACAGGATGGCGCACAGGCAGTATAAAATCAATGTACTGATCGCATTCGGCACCTGCATGGCAGCAGTATACTATTTGCTGGAAATTTTGAATGGGTTTTTCGGTTTCTACCATTATTCTCACTAAGATAATTACCCGGGCTCCAAAATTTGAATTATTGAATTGCTAAAAGTATTGCAACTATTACATTTAAGTCCAGCTTGCAGGCGGTAACCATTAATGTGGGCTAACCAATCTGGCGGTGGCTCTAAACAAGGCGTATAACCCAGGCTATATTTTTGTAAGTGCTAAAACAAATACTGCATTAATTGTTTCAGTCGTATCGCCTCCGGTAGAGCTACCATATGGAATATTTGTTGTGGCAGTTTCCTGTAGCGTCAAATTTAAGGTGCCTCGGCTTAAGCTTCCCGAAGCATTAACAACCGATTTATTTCCGCAACCATCAATAACTGTTGTAGTTGGCAGGCTAATAGAATTACCGCTTAAAGCAAACGATACTACCGTACCCCCCTTACATGTTCCGTTGTTCTGAACAATTACATGATTCCCATCGCTACCTGCAATAAAAACTAAAGTATCTGAAACTGTTCCATAAGGGACACCATTTTCCGTTAAATTTCCAGGTCCAGCCCAACTACCTATAAAATTGGAACTATCAGATGATGAACCCGATTTTTTGCAGGAATCAGTAACTATTGCTAGTAATAAAAGGCTGCTTATTACGATGGTAGATTTTTTCATTTTGGGCTATATTTATCCCTAAATGTAATCATATTTTTCATGTAATTGTCAATTGCTCTTATATAAAATCTGATATTTCTAAAAAAAACGGGTACTTGATTGGTATATTTCTGATTGCACCTGCACACTGGTGCCAGTTGCTGCAATTTTCATTAGCATACAAAAATAAAGTCTATCACTAGCGTTGCGTTGACGTAAATGTAAATTCTTTGAAAGTATTGTCAGTATTGAGTTGTAGGGGATTTATAGCCTAAGACGATTTGAATTTCTTAAAACACGTGTTTTTACATTTGTCTGAAATTCAAATCTTTATGAA
>CAILLK010000021.1 GCA_903835005.1 uncultured Bacteroidota bacterium
CCTGGCTGCGTGATGTACTGACCATAATCCCTTCTTATCCCGTCAATAAAATCAAAGAACTGTTGCCGCATAACTATACGCCACAGCAAAATTAAACCTCAACAGCGAATCGGGAAACATGTACTTGCTGGGTCGGATACGGAGAAACGATCGAAGATCTGGGAAAAGGCACAGCCTGGTTAGGGGATAAAGGAGTGGTTATACATGACGCTTGTTTTTCGTACAAAAGCTCTTTTAACCCTAAATATGTAGCTTATTTTACACGTACTAAACAATACCATGATCAAATAAAAAAACACATTTCTTCAGGTAAAATTTCTGCTATTCATGCAGCAGGTTTAGGCAAAGTATTAATCCCGGTGCCTTCACCAGAAGAACAAGAACGCATAGTTGCAATCCTAGACAAATTCGATATACTGACCACCTCCATATCTGAAGGTCTGCCAAAGGAGATAGAGCTAAGAAAAAAGCAGTATGAATACTACAGGGATTTATTACTGACATTCCCCAAAGATAATATAACAGCATAATATATGGGACAATCACTCAGGCAAATAGCACAAGAAGAAAAAAATGGCACAATATAACACCATAGCAGAATCAAACAATTTCATCGTACTTGATAAATATACCAAGCACTCGATGGTGAATGAAGCTCCCGCCGTCTATCAAACCGAGACGGCCCTTGAGCGGGAATTCATTCAAGACTTAATAGATCAAGGGTATGAAAATCCATCTAACCGTGCTACCATGGAGTTCCTGCTTGATAATGCCAGAATACAGATTCAGGCGCTTAACAACATGCAGTTTACGGATAGTGAGTGGGCTCGTTACGTGGAAGAGTATCTGGACAAACCAAATGATAACCTTGTTGAAAAAACAAGGAAAATACATGACAACCATATCTACGATTTTGTTTTTGATGATGGGCATATCCAAAACATCTACTTAGTAGATAAGGAGAAGATTGCCCGAAATAAAGTACAAGTAATCTCACAGTTTGGACTAAAAGGAACCCAAGCTAACCGTTATGATGTTACTATATTAGTTAATGGATTACCTTTAGTACAAGTAGAACTGAAAAAACGTGGAGTTGCTATACGTGAGGCATTTAACCAAGTGCACAGGTATACCAAGGAGAGTTTTAATAGTAGCAACTCCTTGTTTAAATACGTGCAGATTTTTGTTATCTCCAACGGTACAGACAGCCGATATTTTGCGAATACCGTGGAGCGAAATAAAAACAGCTTTGACTTCACCATGAACTGGGCCAGGGCTGATAATACGCTCATCAAAGACCTGAAAGACTTTACGGCAACCTTTTTTCAGAAGCATACTCTTTTAAAGATACTACTTACCTATTCGGTTTTTGACACCAGCGATACACTGCTCGTTATGAGGCCCTACCAGATAGCAGCAACAGAAAGGATTTTGTGGAAAATTGAGAGTTCGTATAATGCAAAAAAATGGTGCACACCAGAAAGCGGCGGCTATATATGGCATACTACGGGGTCGGGCAAAACACTGACCAGTTTCAAAGCTGCCCGATTAGCGACACAACTCGATTTTATTGATAAAGTATTCTTCGTAGTAGACCGTAAAGATCTGGACTTTCAAACTATGAAAGAATATCAAAAATTCTCTCCGGATAGTGTTAACGGATCAGATAATACGGCAGGCTTAAAGAGGAATATTGAGAAGGACGATAATAAAATTATTGTTACTACCATTCAAAAACTGAATAACCTCATGAAAAGTGAGGGAGATCTGGCCATATACAAAAAACAGGTTGTATTCATTTTCGATGAAGCACATCGTTCACAATTTGGTGAAGCACAAAAGAACCTACAGAAAAAATTCAAAAAGTTCTGTCAATTCGGGTTTACCGGAACACCCATATTCCCTAAAAATGCTTCGGGAGCAGAAACTACAGCAAGTGTATTTGGCCGACAATTGCACTCCTACATCATTACTGATGCCATCAGGGATGAAAAAGTCCTCAAATTCAAGGTAGATTATAATAATGTGCGCCCTAAATTTAAGGATATTGAAAGGGAACAAGATGAGAAAAAGTTAAGCGCAGCAGAAAACAAATCAGCTTTGCTCCATCCTGCCCGTATCCGGGAAATTTCTCAATACATTTTACGGAATTTCAGGATAAAAACCCATAGAAACCAAGGCGGCAATAAAGGCTTTAATGCCATGTTTGCAGTTAGTAGTATTGATGCTGCCAAATGTTATTATCAGGAGTTAAACAGTGCGCAAAAAGAGAATGAAAAACCGCTTAAAATTGCAACAATTTTTTCTTTTGCGGCCAACGAGGAACAAGGCGCCATAGGTGAGATAGCGGATGAAACCTTTGAACCTTCTGCCATGGAAAGCAGCGCCAAAGAATTTTTAGCTAATGCCATCAATGACTATAACGCTCTGTTCAAAACAAGTTATGGCGTTGACAGTAAAGAATTTCAGAATTATTATCGTGACCTTGCCAAGCGGGTAAAGAATAAAGAGATTGATCTGATAATCGTTGTCGGAATGTTTCTTACCGGTTTTGACGCGCCCACACTCAATACACTATTTGTAGATAAGAACCTGCGGTATCATGGTTTGATCCAGGCATTTTCACGTACCAACCGTATTTACGATGCAACTAAAACCTTTGGCAATATTATTACTTTCAGAGACCTGGAACAAGCTACTATTGATGCCATTACTATATTCGGAGAAAGCAACACTGCGAATGTAGTACTCGAAAAAAGTTATAAAGAATATTTAGATGGCTTTACGGACATTGCGACAGGGGAAGCCCGCAGAGGTTATACTGAAGTTGTGAATGAGTTAAATGACAAGTTCCCAAACCCTGATGAAATTGTAAAGGAAACAGATAAAAAAGCATTCGCAAAATTGTTTGGAGAGTACCTGCGAATAGAAAACATCTTACAGAATTATGATGAATTTGCCAATCTGAAAGCACTTCAGGCAGTAGACATAAATGATGCTGAAGCGGTTAAGACATTTAAAGAGGCTCATTATGTAACAGATGATGATATAGCTGCAATGCAAGCATTGGAAGTACTGCCTGAACGTACCATTCAAGATTACCGATCAACGTATAATGATATCCGCGACTGGTTACGGCGCGAAAAAATTGGTAAAGAACCGGAAGAATCAAAAATTGATTGGGATGATGTCGTATTTGAAATAGACCTGCTTAAATCGCAGGAGATTAACCTTGATTATATACTTGAACTGATATTTGAGCATAATAAAAAGACAAAGGATAAAGTTACCTTAGTAGAAGAAGTTCGGCGTGTTATTCGTGCCAGCATTGGCAACAGAGCAAAAGAAAGTCTGGTAGTTGATTTTATTAATGAAACAGACTTTGAGCAGATTAAAGATAAAGCGAGTATCATCGATTCCTTCTTCGCATATGCGCAAGGGCGACAGAAAACAGAGGCTACCGAATTAATTGCGCAAGAGCAATTGAATGAGACAGAAGCAAAACGATATATTACCGCATCGTTGAAGCGTGAATTTGCCAGTGAAAACGGTACAGAGCTTAATACCATTTTGCCGAAAATGAGCCCTTTAAATCCTCTGTATTTGGCAAAAAAGCAACGAGTATTCCAGAAAATCAGCGCTTTTGTAGAAAAATTCAAAGGAGTTGGCGGGCAGCTATAAAATGATTTAGAACCTTCAGCATAACGAGTATTTCAGACTGTTGGGCCCTTCGCCCAATAGCAATCCTACTCTTGAATGGTGCCAATCCCGAAGGAAAATCGGGACTGGCTGCCACTTCAGTTTAATAGATGCAATAAGCCGGGACAACAATTTATTTAACATCACTCAATTTTTCTATTTAAAACAATCCCCCGAATGTTAAACTTATTCTACATGATCAGAATTAGTTTCTCTATTAGCCATAATAGATTACCTTTGCCTTAACCCTGTTCAAACTATTTATTAATTTTCTAAAATTCTTTAGTAATGTCAGTATTTAATTTTCATCCGCAAATGCTTTTTGGTATGCCTAATGCCGGGGAGCTGGTTATTACACTTCTTATAGTGATAATATTCTTTGGTGGCAAAAAGATACCTGAGCTGGCAAAAGGCCTGGGTAAAGGAATCCGTGAGTTCAATGAAGCCAAAGACGGTATTAAAAGTGAAATTGAGAGCGGCATGAAAGAAAAAGAAAAAATTCCCGCTTCCAATACCACGGGTACCCGGGAAACAACCATTTAATTACCTACGCTTCTTCACCCCGGGAAACACCCATTTTACCTTATTTTTTATTTATTAGCTTCCCTCTTCCAGGGTTGCATGCTTAACCGCTTTAACAACGATAAAACATGCAATACAAACGCATTATATATACATTATTTATTTCAGCAGTTTCTGTTGCAGCTTTTGCACAGCAACCAGCTGCAATTATCGCAAATACAAAAACTGATTCTGCTGCAAAAAATAAATCAGTTTCAACTCTGCCTCATACCAAAGGTTTACTGGCAAGCAATCTGCCACCCGCTGCCGATGGCAAAAAGGGATACAGCCATGTGCCACTGGCCGGCGAAAAATCTTATTTTGGTGAAAAAAATGATTATGTAAACAGTTTCGTACGTAAATACCTCGAACTGCATTATAATACTCTGGGCAATGTACAGGGCCGCAGTTCTACCCCATTCTCAGTAATAGATGATGTGCTCGAAAAAAAGAACATGCCCAAGGAACTGAAATACCTTGCAGTTATTGAATCGGCTTTAAACCACAATGCAGTATCATCGGCGGGAGCAGTAGGCCCGTGGCAACTGATGAAAACTACTGCCGAAATGATGGGCCTCACCGTAACCCGCAAAAACGATGAGCGCAAGGATATGCTGAAATCGACCAGTGCTGCTACCAAGTACCTTGAGTTACTGTATGGCCAGCTGAATGACTGGTTGCTGGTTATTGCAGCTTACAACAGCGGACCGGTTCCGGTGCAGAAGGCTATTGAGCGCACAGGCAGTCATAGTTTCTGGGATATTAAGCCTTATCTGCCTCAGGAAACACAAGGCCATGTGCTGGCGTTTATTGCCACTGCAAGTATTTTCGAAAATCTCAGCAAATTTATTAACCTGGGCAGTATACCGGTAGATTTTAAGTTTGGCAATGAAGAAGAACCACCAGCGCCGCTGCCAGGTGCCCTGGCAGTGCCTAAAGAGCCTGGTGCTAAACCAATAACTACGTCGCCGGTAAGTAAAGTGTCGTGGACAGATGAAGAACTTAAAAACATGACCATGGTGCGTATTACCGAGCCTTTGTTTCTGGATTTTGTAGCCCAGGATATCAACTTCGACAAAAAAACACTGGCCAGGTGGAATAACGACTACGATCTTTTTATTTATAAAACATACCCTACACCCTATTATAATCTGCGTATACCCAAAGATAAGCTGGAAACTTTCCTTTCAAAAAAGGAAGACATGACAAAAAGATCGAAACTTTATTTTGCAACAATCAAATGATTGGGAAAGCGGGCAGAAAAAAAGCTGAGATTATCTGAATATTATTTTTGGAATTTGATAATTTCTCAATTACCTTTGCAGTCCGTAAAAAATTAAAATTGAATGGCAAATCATAAAGCAACCAGAAAAGATGTCCGTCAGAGTGAAGCCCGCAGGGAGCGTAACCGTTATTATGGTAAAACAACCCGTAATGCTATCCGTAATTTATTAGCTACAACCGATAAAGCCGTTGCACAGGAGAACCTGAGTAAAGTAATATCTATGATAGATAAGCTTGCTAAACGCAACGTAATTCATAAAAACAAAGCAGGCAACATCAAATCCGGTATCGTGAAGAGGATTGCTGCCCTTGCTTAATATTCCATATCCACTATATCATAAACAGCCCTTCTCATGGGCTGTTTTCTTTTTTTATAACTGCTGACAAGCGCTTTTATCCGGAAACTATACAATAAATGATTAGTGGATTATCTTTGCTGAACCAGTATAATTTCAGGTAATTACCGAAACTGAATTCTCAATCAATGATATCTGATACTTACCAGCAGACACTTGATTATTTATTTGAAAAGTTGCCGGTGTTCTCGCGCATTGGCAAGGCAGCGTTAAAGCCTGATCTTACTAATACTATAAAACTGTGCGAAGCCCTGGGTAATCCGCATACCCGGTTTAAATCGGTTCATATAGCCGGCACAAATGGCAAGGGCAGTACCAGTCACGGGCTTGCAGCCATACTGCAACATTCTGGTTATAAAACCGGTCTCTACACCTCTCCGCATCTGATTGACTTCAGAGAGCGCATCCGTATCAACGGCGAAATGGTGAGCAAAGAATGGGTAATCAGTTTTGTAGAACAACATAAAAACCTGATAGAAGAAATAAAGCCTTCTTTTTTTGAAATAACTGTAGCAATGGCATTTGCGGCATTCGCCGAGCAAAATGTAGACATTGCCGTTATAGAAACCGGGCTGGGAGGCAGGCTGGACAGTACCAATATTATCACTCCCCTGCTCTCTGTAATCACCAATATCAGTTACGACCATAAAGACCTGCTTGGCGAAACCCTGCCGCTAATTGCGGCTGAGAAAGCAGGCATCATTAAGCCACGTGTACCTGTGGTAATAGGTGAGCAGCAGGAAGAAACGGAAAGGGTATTCTTTGAACATTCGGTGCAGAAACAAAGCCCGTTATATTATGCACAATCGCTGTGGGGCATAGTACGTACCGGTCAGGATTCAAAATACCAGTATTTCAAGGCAATACATAATGCCACACTGCAAATGAAGGATGTGAAAACAGACCTGCAGGGCAATTATCAGCAGCACAATATTAAAACGATTCTCACGGCCACTGAATTACTCTCGCACCAGGGTTTTGAGTTAAACACAGATGCCGCAATAGAAGCGCTTGGCAATGTGAAGGGAGCCACCGGGCTGCATGGCAGGTGGGAGTGGCTGCAGGATGAACCTCCGGTAATATGTGATGTAGCCCATAACGAAGCCGGCCTTAAAGAAGTGCTGGAACAATGGCAGCATTTGCCAGCCGAAAACAAGCATATTGTAGCAGGATTTGTAAAAGATAAAGAATTGGCCAGCGTGTTGCCGATATTCCCAAAGGCAACGTTTTATTATTTCTGCAATGCACAGATTCAGCGCGCATTACCCGCCTCTGAACTTAAAGCAATGGCAGAAAAATATGGCCTTAACGGTGAAGCCTACCCAACTGTAGCCGATGCAGTTAATGCTGCCAGAAAGCACCTAAGCAAAGCAGATGCACTCCTTATTACCGGAAGCTTTTTTATTGTGGGAGAAGCGATGGAAGTTTTTAATAGTTCAATTGCTTAATGACAGAATGTTTCGATGACTTAATGAATAAACAGCTTAAGACACATTGCAGTCTAATAATCAACCGGTTCCGTAATAGTGGTTGTCAAGTAATGGTGTCTGATTACGCATCAGGTCGGCAATGATATTGCCAATGGCATCAAAGCTGTATTTAGGGGTAAGCTGATGTCCATGTAAAAGTATCCAAATCATTGGCGGTGTAATAGGGCACACAGTAATATATCTGAATCAACTCATTATCTATTGACGATGCATAATTATATATTGGATAACCATCAAAGGTGTGCCATAACCGGCAATACATGCATACCCAGCTAATATCTGTAGATTCCCATAAGCAACATAAATATAATTGTTCTGAAATCTGTCTGGCCGGTTAATATACCTTGAACAGTGTTTATTGAAGTAAAATTTTGATTATCAACGTTTTACCTATTTATTTTGATTGATTTTATACTCAATACACAGTTGATGTATAATTGTGCAACGGCCATTGAGGGTTAATAGATGCAAAAAGCCTTGAAAAAACCATTTTCCTATTTAAATAACCGATAAATATCTTTATAATAATATACAGAATCGCCCCTGACCTGGGCGGGCATGTAGACAACAAATACGGGAATTTTTTTATCCAGGTTGACCGGACGTGGATTCTGGTCTTTGTAGCAGGCTTTGAGGTAATTGGAATCGAGCTGGTTGTGGAGGAGGTAATTGCCGAGCTCGATAGGCTTTTCGACGCGAATGCAACCGTGGCTCAGGAATCGGATGTCGCGGAGGAAGGCAAGTTTGACATTGGTATCGTGGAGGTACACATCAAAGGGATCTGTGAGGTTGAACTTGATGACACCAAGCGAGTTATCGCAGCCGGTGCACTGCCTGAACTGGTAAGGGAAGTTATGGCTATTATACTGCGACCAGCTAATACCTGCATGGGATACCACCCTGCCGCTTTTGGTGACCAATTGCATATGGTCTTTGTCCATTGTGGCAGGATTGCGTTTCATACGGGGCAAAAGCTCCCGGATGCCTATATCGGGCGGTACATTCCAGTAGGGATAAAGGACCACCTGGTAGCACCAGGTGGAAAACCGGGGCGACCTGGTGGCGATTTTACCTACCACAACTTTGCTTTCCAGCTTCAGGCTGTCATTTTCGAAATAATTCAATATGGCTGCCGGAATATTGACCTGTATATATTGAGCAAAATGAAAATGATGGATCCACCGATATAGATTAATGCCGGCTATCAACTGAGCGGTTTTGAGGTTATTGTGCAGGGCAGTTTGTTTTTTCAGTTCGGCTTTGAGCAAGGAGTACTCTTCACCGGCCGGCTCGAGCGAGGCAAGGACTGTGGTAAGTTCTTCCGGTGATTTAATGGATGAGATTTTACCCAGCAGAAAATCTTCATCGGCCGATTGAGCAACGTGTGAAACCTCATCATTTTTGATCCATTTCATAATATTGCCACCCTGGTAAATATCGCGGGCGAAAGCAAAAAGGTGATCGGTACAGAGTTTGTCGAGCTGCATTTTGGTCGCAGAATCGGCGGGGATTAAAGATAGATTCATGGTATGAAGGCTGTATTCAGCACTGACGAGGCCCAACTGGTAAGCACTATCTGCCAAAACGGTAAACCGGACAAGTATGGCCATTTTTGCCGGATCGCGAAACCAGAATGGTTGCTGATGATTCTGATTGTAAAAACGGTTTAAAAGGCCGGGGCAGATATAGTGGGTGGAGATTTTTGACAGTTGTTTGGCAATTAAGGCTGGCATGAATGAAAACAACAAAATAAAGGAAAGAGTAAGCTCAAGCAAGGTCGCAAAGGCGCGGTGTGCAAAAGACTTTTTAAAGACCGGAGTTGCCTGCTGAATACGTTTTTTTATAATAGTAAATGCAGAAAGGAAATAGTGAAGCTCTAACCTGATCATAATATATACATATTGTTTTTCCGGAAGGTGATTAAATCCGGTATTATTGCTGGAACAACCTTGCAAAATTGAAATAAAATGATTGAGGAGCATATGATTTTGAACAGATATCTGGCTGTTTCTGGTCTGTATTATGGGAATCAAATCTATAATAATTTACATCGAATAGCCCTGGTCTCCGGGATTATGTTCTACCAGGACCTACCCTTTTATCTTACTTATAAACGATGATAAAATAAAGTACACCATCTTACTCGTTTTTCAACTTTTTTATTTCGTTGTAAACGTCTTTAAATAACTCACTCTTCGCAGAGGAGCTATGCTCGTGCCTATGCGGGCATGCCTCATAAATAATAAAAATAACTTCGCAATAGGGTGGACTTTATTTAATCAACGTTCCTTACCAGGCAGCAGAGTTGATTTTTCCGGTATAACAGGATTCTGCAAATTTCGAAGATTTGGCTAATGAAGGCATTAAATTCCTATCTGGATAAAAACCCTTTACCTTTACAACAATTATGTCATTATACACAACCGCGGGATTAATTACCGTAACCTGCAATAAACGCCTTGCACCCTACCTGGAGCAGGAGGTAAAAGAACTGGGATTTGAAACTGAGGATACCTTTATAACCGGAGTGCATCTGAAAGGCACACTTAACGACTGTATAATACTTAAC
This sequence comes from uncultured Bacteroidota bacterium, assembly GCA_903835005.1. Taxonomy (GTDB): domain Bacteria; phylum Bacteroidota; class Bacteroidia; order Chitinophagales; family Chitinophagaceae; genus Nemorincola. The sequence continues at coordinate 9,960 of CAILLK010000021.1, forward strand.
CTGAACCTGCGCTGCGCCAGCCAGGTGCTGTATAGCCTGAAACAATTTGAGGCGTATAATGCCGATGATATATATAACAACCTGGCTGATTATGCCTGGGAAAAACTGCTGCCTGCGGATGGTTATTTCTCTGTTACCAGCAATGTATTGAATGAGACGATCAACAACAGTATGTTTGCCAACCTGAGGGTGAAGGATGCCATTGTGGACCGGATGCGGGAAAAGACCGGCAAAAGGCCCAATACAGGCGCTGAGCTGAGCGGTGCGGTGATTCACCTGTTCTGGAAAAATGAAACAGCCGAGGTATTTATAGATACATCGGGCGACTCCCTGGCACGGCATGGCTACCGGAAAATACCAGGCCGGGCGCCTATGCTTGAGGCACTGGCATCGGCAGCAATAATGGCTACCCGCTGGGACAGGAATTCGCCGTTTGTGAACCCGATGTGCGGCTCTGGCACAGTGGCTATAGAGGCAGCACTGATAGCTACCAATACCAGGCCCGGATTGTTCCGGCTCAACTATGCCTTTATGCACCTGACCGGGTATGACCATGAAATATATCTGAAGGAAATGGAGCTGCTGGACAGCCAGATAAAAGAAGTAGCAGGGCTGCGTATAATAGCCACTGACTATAGTGAAGTGGCCATAGCCAATGCGAAGAAAAATGCTGTTGCCGCTGGTGTTGCGGATATGATTGAATTCAAAATTTGCGATTTTGAAGCTACTGATGTACCTGAAGGAGGCAAGGGCGTAATGTTTATGAACCCGGAATACGGAGAGCGCCTAGGAACGGAATCGGAACTGGAGGTTACTTACAAGCGCATTGGTGATTTTATGAAGAAAAAGTGCGGGGGATATTTCGGTTACATCTTTACCGGCAACCTGGACCTGGCCAAGAAGATAGGCCTCAAGGCAAAGCGGAGGATTGAGTTTTATACCAGCATCATTGATTGCCGGATGATGGAATATGAACTTTATGAGGGGAGCCGGAGGATGGTAAGGGAAGGAGATAGCGGGAAAGATATCTAGACTATAGCTTTTAATTTGAATATCGAAATGTAGTTTTTGGAATTTTTACATACCCAAAAACACTCTCCCTGATTTTTTGTATCTTTCCGGCGGTATGAGCAATCATACCATTTTTTTTGGTGGTGCCGTATTGAAATGAACAAATAATAACATAAAATGTTTGCATATTTAGAGGGCCACATGGCCTATAAATCACCCTCTTTGCTGCACCTGGATGTGCATGGTGTGGGGTATGAGATCAATATTACCCTGCAGACCTATGCCAAAATCCAGACAATGGAAAAATGCAGGTTATATACCCACCTGCAAGTGAGGGAAGATGCATGGGTATTGTATGGATTTGCCGATGAAGAAGAAAGGGCGACTTTCAGGCAATTACTGAATATAAACGGAGTTGGTGCAGTTACCGCACGGATCATATTGTCATCGCTTACACCAGATGAACTGGAACGTGCTGTGGCAGGTGAGGATAACCGCACATTGGAGAAGGTAAAAGGCATAGGCGCCAAAACTGCACAACGTATTATACTTGAATTAAAAGGGAAGCTAACCAGGCAGAAAAATACATCGGCAAATGCGCCAGTGGTGCACAATACAACACAGGAAGATGCGTTAATAGCTTTGGTGAATTTGGGCATCAGCAGAGGGGTTGCGGAAGGGGCTATAAAGAAAATTTCTAATGCAGCCTCGCTGACTATTGAAGAACTGATCAAACAAGCGCTACGTGTCTTGTAAAAACCACAAAAGCAAAAATTGAAGGGCAGCAGTAATTTCGGATATAAATTAGTTTGTTTTATAGCGCTGGTAGCGGCTATAATGCATGTTGCTGCCCGGGGTTACCGTCCTTTTTATAAGCATTATGATCCGGATCCGGACTCAACATCCTATGATGACAGTGTGGCAAGGGCAACAGACAGTATAGCTAAGGCCGAAAAAGAGAAGCACCATCTGAGGTTCCCGATTTATGACAAAACAGGTGACCCATTTACAGATTATAACCGCCCGGGGAGCATGGACCTCAAAGACCCGAGAAATGAGCACCAGGGATTTGAATACGATCCGGACTCCAACCACTACAACTTTAACGATAAATTAGGGAATGAATTTCTGCGTAATCCCACCTATCTCACACTTGATGAATACGAGAAATACAGGGGTAAGGAGGATGAGGATGCCTACTGGCAACGCAGGATGGATGCCATGATGCTGTTTAACAAAACACCGGAATTGCCCCAGATGTACAAAGATGGTTTGTTTGACCGAATATTCGGAACCAATACCATATCTGTAAAGCCGCAGGGAAATGTGGACGTAACCTTTGGCGGTAACTGGCAGAATATCAAAAACCCGACCCTGACTCAGCGAGCACAGAAGTATGGCGTATTTGATTTCAACATGGATATGAACATCAACCTGCTGGCAACGGTGGGTGATAAACTGAAACTGAATATCAGTAACAATACCAAGGCGACATTTGATTACCAGAATATACAGAAACTGGACTATAGCGGTAAGGAAGATGAAATGCTTAAAAAGATTGAGGCAGGGAATATCAGTTTCCCGTTAAAGAGCAATCTTATAAGTGGTGTTCAGTCCCTGTTCGGGCTAAAAACCCAGTTGCAGTTTGGTAAACTTTGGGTAACAACTGTATTGTCTCAGCAGAAATCACAGCGGAAGAGCCTTACCATACAGGGAGGGGCACAATCGCAGCAGATACTGATAAAGGCCGATAACTATGAGGAAAACAAGGACTTCCTTCTTGCCCAGTATTTCCATGACCATTATAATTCGGCACTTGCCAGTTTTCCATTAATCAATTCGGGTGTTAATATCAGCAAAATTGAGGTATGGGTAACCAACAAAAACGGGGTTGTGAACGGAGTGAGAAATGTAGTTGGGTTTATGGACCTGGGGGAAGCAATGCCCAATAATGGTACGGCCAACCCGATATATAATCCCCGCAATCCGATCAGGAACGGATTACCTGATAACAGCGCTAATTTTCTTTACCAGGAGCTGGAACAGAATCCGGCAGCACGTCTGCAATCAACCTCAATCAATACATTACATACTACACTGGGATTAACCCAAGGGCAGGATTTTGAAGCTGTAACGGCCAGGCAGCTGGCAACAACAGAATTTTCATTTAACCCCGCACTTGGGTATATATTGCTGAATACGCAAATGAACCCATCGGATGTATTAGGTATTGCATACCGTTATACCTATAAAGGAAAGGTTTACCAGGTGGGTGAATTTGCAGAAGACCTACCGCCAGACAGTACCGACTCGAAAGTTATTTTTCTGAAGTTGCTGAAAGGTACATCAGCCAGGCCGGGATTACCTATATGGAAGCTGATGATGAAAAACATCTATGCGCTGGGCGGTTTCGGGGTTTCGAAAGACAATTTTATTTTAAATATCCTTTACCAGGAACCGGGAGGTGATGATCTGCGGTATCTGCCAGAAGGGCCCAAAAAAGATATCCCGCTGCTTACCTTGCTTAACCTTGACCGCCTTAATGCACAAGGAGAGCCCCAGCCTGATGGAATTTTCGACTTTGTGGAAGGGATTACCATCAATACGCAGCAGGGGAAAATAATTTTCCCAGTGCTTGAACCATTTGGTGAGGATCTGGCACCTGCACTTACTATTCCTCCCAATACCACCCCGGACAGGGTGCTGGCCCAGAAATATGATTTCCAGGTGCTTTATGATTCGACCAAAGTAATTGCTCAGCAAAACCAGCAAACGGACCGGTACATTCTTAAGGGGAGTTATAAATCTACATCGTCATCAGATATCTTCCTGGGAGGTTTCGCTATACCTCCCGGATCAGTTTCGGTATCGGCCGGGGGAACAAAGCTGGTGGAGAACCAGGATTATACTGTGGACTATGGGCTGGGGCGATTAAAAATCATCAATACGGGGATACTTAATTCCGGGGTGCCTATAAATATTCAGTATGAGGATAATGCCACATTTGGTTTTCAGCAACAGAATTTCATGGCTGCCAGGTTTGATTATTATGTGAGCAAAAAGCTCACACTGGGCGCAACCATCATGCGGCTGAATGAACGGCCTTTTACGCAGCAGGTAAATTACGGTGATGACCCGATTAAAAACACGGTAATAGGCCTGGACATGAATTATCAGTCGGAAGTGGCTGCCATAACCCGTGCATTGAATGTAGTACCAAAGATAATTTCCACATCGGCATCTTCATTTATCAATGCCAACCTGGAAGGGGCAGCACTATTGCCGGGCCATCCCAAGCAAATAGATGCCCTTGACCCTGAAGGATCGGTATATATAGACAACTTTGAGGGTACCAGCAGCACCTACGATCTGAAATTTCCGGCTGTAGCCTGGTCGTTATCCTCAACGCCGTTTGGAGCGGTTAATAAAAACAATATTTCATTGTTTCCTGAAGCAGCCAATGATGATGTACTGACCAACGGCCAGAACAGGGCAAAACTGGCATGGTACACACTGGAGCCAACACTTGTAGACCCGGGGAGCAGTGTGCCTAACTATGTAAAGTATGATACCTTCAACAATAACGCCAACCAGCACTATGTACGAATGGTGCAGCAGCAGGATGTATTTCCGAATCTGCAAACACAGGCGCTGCAGACTTCACTGAGCACCTTTGACCTGGCCTTTTTCCCCAATCAGCGGGGACCCTATAACTTTGATGCAACCAATGTAAATCCGGATGGTACACTTATGAACCCTGCCAGCAGATGGGGTGGTATCAGCAGATCGATAGACAATACCGATTTTGAAGCTTCGAATGTGGAATATATCCAATTCTGGGTGATGGACCCTTTTATAGGTAATACACCAAGAACAGGAGGGTCATTGTATATCAACCTGGGAGATATATCGGAAGACATTCTGAAAGATTCGAGGATGTTTTTTGAAAATGGTATTCCCAGCCCGTTTGACAATACAAAACTGGATACCACTGTCTGGGGATACGTACCTAAATTTGAACAACAGATTACCCAGGCATTTGATAATGACCCAAATGCAAGAATACTGCAGGACGTAGGGTATGATGGTTTACCGGATACAACAACACTGGCAGGGCAACTTGATGAGCGGCACAAATTTTCAGCATTTTTAAATCAGCTTAAAACCAGATTAGGAGCTAATAATCCGGCATATATATCATCCTTCAATGACCCCTCGAATGATAATTATCATTTTTACAGGGGGGGCGACTATGATACTGCTTATGCAGGCAACGGCCTACCGGTAATAAGCAGGTATAAGGCCTATAATAATCCTCAGGGTAACTCCCCTATCACTGACCCGAATGCTTCTTACTCTACCGCTGAGACTACAATACCGGAATCGGAAGATATCAACAGGGACAATACGCTTAATGAAGCAGAGAACTATTTTCAGTACCGTATTGATTTCACGCCCAATATGCCCATTGGCACCAATTATGTTGTGAATACAATTGATACCCTGGTAACCCTGGCAAGCGGCCAGACCAACCAACGGGAAAAGTGGTACCAGTTTAAAATTCCGATAAAGAACTACAACCATGTAGTAGGTGGTATAGCAGATTTCAGGTCAATCCGGTTTATGCGTATGTTCCTGGCCGGGTGGAGCGACAGTGTGGTATTCCGTTTTGCATCGTTGGAACTGGGGCGTAACCAATGGAGAAATTACGAATACAGCCTGCTGACACCCGGTGAGAATGTACCCCAGGCCAATGCTTCGACAACTGATTTTACTGTTACCTCAGTAAGTATTGAACAAAACGGCTCAAGAACACCCATACCTTATGTAATACCACCCGGAGTTTCGCGGCAGCTGACTACAGTGCAAACCGGAGTTAATCTGCAGCAAAATGAACAATCGCTCTCATTAAAAACCTGCGCCCTGCAGGATGGCGATGCCCGGGCTGTATATAAAGAGGTGGATGTTAACATGAACCAGTTTACCTACCTGAGAATGTTTATCCATGCCGAGACTGTGCAAGGTGAGCCGACCGTGAAAGATGCCGATGTAGATGCATTTGTGAGGATAGGGAGTGACTTTACGAACAACTATTATGAGTACAGGATGCCCCTTACCATAACCAAAGTACCCGGGCCAACCGCGGACGTGTATGTATGGCCAGCCTCAAACGAAATGGACCTGGTACTGCAAGACCTTGTAAGCGCAAAAAAAGAGCGTGACCTGAAGAACTGGCCCAATACGCAACCTTACTATACCAAAGATTCTAAAGGAAATACCATTGTAGTATTGGGCACACCGAATATAGGTGCAGCAAAAAATATTATGCTGGGTGTAATGAATCCAAAAAAGACCAGCCAAACACCGGGTGATGACGGACTGGCCAAATGCACCGAAGTATGGTTTGATGAGCTGAGGATGGCAGGAATCAATGACCATGCAGGTTACGCTGCCGCAGGAAAAATAGGGATTCAGCTTGCCGACCTCGGGAATATCAATCTTTCAGGCACCATGCATACGCCCGGGTATGGCAATATAGACCAGAAAATAGCCCAGAGACTACAGGATAATTACTACCAGTTTAATACATCGGCCAACATAGCGCTTGGTAAATTTTTTCCAAGATCATGGGGTGTGCAATTGCCGATGTTTGTGGGTTATACCGAGAGCGTCAGCACTCCAAAATATGATCCGTTTAACGGAGATGTGCTGCTGAGCGATGAGCTTTCGGCTGCCAAAAACAGGGCACAGCGCGACTCTATAAAAAATGTATCGCAGGATTTTACTTCAATCAAAAGCCTGAATTTTACAAATGTGCGGATACTCGGTGATAAGGCCGCACCTCCCAAAGCCTTCAAGATGCCCTGGAGCCTTAAAAATTTTGATTTCAGTTATTCACTCAATGACCAGAACAAGCATAATCCGACTGTATCAATGGATAATCTGCTTACACAGAAACTGGGCATTGGATATGCTTATAGTATTAAGGTAAAACCGATAGAACCATTCAAAAGGTTAATCACCTCCAAATCAAAATGGTTTGCACTGATAAGGGATATCAATATTACGCCCCTGCCATCCACATTCACCATGCGCAACGACCTGAACAGGGTAACGGAAGAAACCCAGGTAAGAAGCGCCAATGACGGAAGTGGCTATGTGATACCCCCTTCTTTTTACAAAAACTTTACCTGGAACAGGGTGTATACACTGCGTTGGGAATTAATGAGGTCGCTTTCTTTCGATTATTCGGCCACGAATATCTCAAGAATTGATCAGCCATACGGGCTGATTGATACTAAAGCAAAAGAAGACTCCTTGTGGAACAGGATAAAGACACTGGGGCATACAACCAACTATTCGCAGACATTCAACAGCACGTATAATGTGCCTCTGGCAAAACTGCCCCTTACCGACTGGATGACTTTAAGAGCAAGTTATTCGGCCAATTACTCCTGGACCGGGGCGGCACCTGTGGCTTATGACCTGGGGAATACTATAGGCAATACCCAGACTAAAACAATAGCTGGTGAAATGAACTTTAATAAACTATATGATAAATGGCGATGGCTGAAAGCAATAAATGCACCACAACCTGCCGCCAAAAAAGACCTGAAAGGCGGTAATATTTCTGTTCCCGCGAGTGATACCAAACAAACCGTAAAAGACCTCCGGAAAAACCCGACATCGGCATTGCCCGGCGGAGGTAATGGCCCTGGTGGCCTTAACAGCCCTGGCGGAAGCGGCAGCGGTGCAGCCGGTGGTGGTAGTGGTGCAGGAGGCAACAACAGTAACGGGCCCGACAGCAGCAAGGCTGGCAGCAATAATCATAAAGCCGACAGTAGTAAAACAGGCAAAGGCGGTGCTGGAACAGGGACAGCAGGCACCGGGACCGGAAGTGGCTCAGGGAATACGGCAGGCAATGGTAGTGGTGGAACCGGCGGTGGAAATAGTGGAGGAAGCAGCGCAAATAATCCTTATTCCGGGGCAATATTCAAAGGCGTAAACATATCGAAACTTACAGACCAGCAACTGGACTCCATGGTAGACCTGCAAGACGAACTGGATGAGGCCAAGGCTGCCGCCGATAAAGCCAAAAGGAAGGCAGAACGCAAGGCTGCACGGAAACTGCGAAGAAGCAAACTGCCCCACCTTTCTCCAACAGAAATTGCCATTGGCCGTGTGCTCACTGCACTGACCAGGGTGACGGTTAATTACACTCAGACTGAAGGCACTATATTGCCGGGATATATGGACAGCACCAGGATTATGGGCGTGAACAATTATTCGAGCGCTCCGGGCTTTAATTTTGTGTATGGCTACCAACCCAATGCCACCTGGCTCTACCAGCAGGCAGTAGCCGGCAGACTGACCAGGGACTCGCTATTCAATGCACAGTTTCAGCAAAACTTTACCAGTAATCTCAATGCCACTGCATCGCTCTCGCCGGTAAAAGATTTAAGGATAGACCTAACACTAACCAAAACATTCAGCAATTCGCGTAGCGCACTCTATGCAGATACGAGCGTAACATCGAATACACAACCCTACAGCGCTGATAGTTTCCATCAGTTTAACCCTTATGGCTCAGGGTCGTTTAATATTTCCTACATGTCCCTTAAAACCATGTTTCAGAATACCAGTGTAGGTTCAAATGTATATAACCAGTTTCTTGCCGACAGGATGATAGTATCGACCCGGCTGGGTAAAAGCAACCCATATACAAATGGATTACCTGACCCGTCGAACCCAGGGTATCTAAAAGGCTACGGGCCTTACTCACAGGATGTGTTGGTACCATCATTTATTGCAGCCTATTCTGGCAACAGCGCCGGAGCAATACCAATGATTGATTACAATCACACCTCCCTGCAGGACAATCCGTTTAAATATTTTAACCCTACGCCTAACTGGAAAATAACTTATAACGGATTAAGCAAATTGCCGTTTTTCAGTAATTATTTCAAAAGCTTTACCATTAATAATGCATATACAGGTACCATGTCTATAAACGGGTTTAATTCGAACCTGCTGTTTAATGACCTTTATGGCCTGGGCTTCCCGTCTTTCATCGATTCCAACTCGCATAATTATGTGCCATTCTTCCAGGTGCCGAATGTTACGATATCGCAGGCGTTCAACCCGCTTGTTGGATTTGATGTTGCATTTAAAAACAACCTTACCTGCAAATTTGAGTTAAGGGAGTCGAAGATGGAGAGCCTTAGTCTGATAGATTACCAGATAGCTGAGAATACCAGCAAGGAATATGTGATCGGGCTTGGATTCCGTAAGAAGGGTATCAAGCTTCCTTTTAAGGTAGCAGGCATACGTAAACTGAAAAATGAACTGATCTGCAAGATGGATATTGGCCTGAGGGATGACAAGACCAGCAATACCTTCCTGGCCAACAATATCAACGTGGTATCGAGGGGGCAGCAGGTATTAAGGATATCGCCTACTGTAGATTATTCTGTGACACAGAAACTGACGCTTCACTTTTTCTTCGACCGCACGCAGACGATACCTTATGTGTCTAACTCCTACCCTACTACCACAACCAGGGCAGGCCTGACACTCCGGTTTATATTTGCACAGTAGCAGGTATTGACATTGATTTATGCAAGTAACGTGAAAATAAACTATATCGAACAACGCATGGTCGATACCTCAAGTTATTCCTCCATTGGTTTCATCCAATGCTATAATCTCAATGCCTTTAGCAAGAATTATTCCACCCTTACAGGGTTACGAGCGTCTTGATATACTATCGGGGCCCCGCTAATGTATTATGCCCTTTCAGGGCGGTCCGTATATATAAGATATTGACATTGTAGTTTCACAGGTGGCTATTCACATCTTAAACCCTGCTGGAGTATAATTGGCAGAGGAATTTGAACAGGATCGTCGCCTAATCTTTCAATGCATTGAACGCGCAAAAGGCCATCATTCCCATACCTGTTTTGAGCGCTGATTCATCAATATCAAAATGAGCATTATGTACAGGCGTAGTAAATTCTTTGCCATCGCGGCTGGTGCCCAGCCTGAAAAAACAGCCTGGTACATGATGGGTATAAAAACTGAAATCCTCTCCGGTCATGCGCATATCCAGGGCATGAACATTTGCCGGGCCGGTAAAAGACTTAGCCCAGTCAATAGACTTGCCGGTAAGTTCCGGATCATTATATACGCACGGATAGCCAGAAGGTATATTAATAGTTACTTCAGCACCATAAGCAGTACATGTTTTCCAGGTAAAATCCTTTATCCACTGGTGAGCCTCATGGCGCCATTTTTCATCCATTGTTCTGAAAGTACCCTGAATTTCAACTTTCTCAGGTATAACATTGGTTGTAAATCCACCCTCAATTTTGCCGAAGGTAAGTACAGACGGGATCAACGGATTAGCTTTTCGGGATACCACCTGCTGAAGACCGGTAATGAGCAAGGCAGCGATAGCAATTGTGTCGACTGTAAGATTTGGCAAGGCAGCATGGCCACCTTTGCCCTTTATGGTTATATATATTTCATCGGCACTGGCCATGTATTTTCCCGGGCGGAAACCGACAGAACCTGAAGGCAGATCGGGATAAACATGTAATGCAAAAATAGCGTCAGGTTTCGGATTATCGAGTACACCCGCGTCTATCATTAGACTAGCCCCGCCGGGATGCATTTCCTCTCCGGGCTGAAAGATCAGTTTCACTGATCCATCAATTTCATCTTTCAGATCATTCAAAATATGCGCAGCACCCAACAGGCAACTGGTATGCACATCATGGCCGCAAGCATGCATAACACCTATATTCTGTGATTTATAACTGGTATTGTTTTTTTCTTCAATAGGCAAGGCGTCCATATCAGCACGCAGGGCTATACATCTCTTACCCGGAATCTTACCTTCTATAATACCCACTACGCCTGTACCTGCAATACCTGCCTGATACTTAATACCCCATTCTTTTAATTTTCCGGCAACGAAAGTTGCGGTATTCACTTCATTGAATGATAGCTCGGGATGGGCATGCAGATGGTGCCTTATCTCCTGAATTTCCGCAAAATACTGCTCTGTTTTTTCCTTTATTCTTGAAAGTATCATCAGGACTAAGGTAAACTATTTTATGTGGTTTTGAACAGCCGGAAACCTTTCAGGTTTTTTTGCTGCCTTAATATCTGTATATCAATGAACTATATTGTCGGGAATAATCATTGAAATACTGCTGAGCGTCTTTACTTTTTTAAGCAAAGCGGCAGCATCATCCCGGTTTGTAAAATCACCTGCTTTTAGGCGGAAAGAGGGTGCGGTAAACACCATGTATTCCGGTATTCCGGGGAAACGCTTACTGAATTCCTTTTTCAGGTTATTGGCTTTTTCCCTGTCAGATCCGCTATAGAGCTGCACTCTGAATCCTTTTGTGGTGCCCATTTTGACAGCAGCCTGAATTTTGGGTACGGAAACTTTGTTTACAGTATCGGAAGCTTCAGGATTACGCCTGCCAAGACCCGGCTTCAGGTTTGATGCGGCATCATCAGGCGTTTTATCAACAGATTCTCCTTTTTCAACATGCAAGGCAGATCCTGGCACCTTACGGTTTGAATTGCTTGCGGCATTTTCATCACCGGCAGGGTTCTTTTTAAGGAACAGCAACCTCGGGTCGGAATGTATCACCACATTTCCTGTCTTATATTGCTGGGCAAATACACTTGATGGACCCGGAATTAAACAAAAAGCAACAAGTAATATGTATAAATAATTCATCAGTAAAAATGAGGCAAATTTACTGAAATCATCAATGCTACCTGCCTGATTTAACAAAAAAATACAGCAATACCTGATAGCACCCAGCTAAAATTTATACAAATAATCACTTAGTTAATAAAATAATATTACTGATTAATATTCCGGCTTTCTTTCATAATTTGAACACTTGCCGAAGTACCTAACCTAAGTGCCCCCGCCTCAATAAGATCAAGGGCTGCCTGATAGGTACGGATGCCTCCCGAAGCTTTGATACCAACCCTGTAGGGAAGATTGGCCCTCATTGTTCTAACAGCTTCAACTGTTGCGCCTCTGCTGGCAAAACCAGTAGAGGTTTTCATGAAATCAATGTCGTAATTGCTATAAAGCCTGCAACATTCAAGCAGTTCATTTTTGGTAAGAATACCGCTTTCAACAATTACTTTGAGAACTTTTCCTTCTGAATAAACTGGTTTCAGGCAAGTTTCGATTTCATATTCAAGTTGTTTGTAATTCCCGCTTTTCAGTGCAGTGAGATCAATAACCATATCCAGTTCATCGGCTCCTTTGGCAAGCGCATCCTCAATTTCCTGTACCTTAGAATCAGGAGAATTACCACCCAATGGAAAACTGATAATAGTTACTACTTTTACATTTGAACCATCCAGCATTTTCCTGGCGTTCACAATATACTTGGCAGGTATACAGACCGCATAAAAGTTTTCGAGGGAAGCTTCAAGGCATAATTTGTCCACTTCCGACATTGTAGTGCCCGGTTTCAACAGAGTATGCTCTATTGAATTAGATAAGTTAAAAGACATAGTTTCCAATTAATTTAATGCCAAATTAATCTTTAAAAATGTAAACGAGTCGTTATTAATGGGAAAACAACAAATAATCTATTGCCTCGATTGTATAATCTTTAACTTGTTTAAATGTTCCGGCTATTAAGCCAGATTTTTAATGATTTCTTCTGCAAACTCACTGGTTTTCAAGAGAGTGGCATCATGCATGAGGTTATAAAAATCAATAGTTACTCTTTTTCTTTTAATGGTTGTAGCGAGGGCTTCCTCAATACAGGTGGCAGCCTCATGCCAGCCTAAATATTCCAGCATCATAACACCACTCAACAATAAGGAAGAGGGGTTCATGGTATTGGTGTTGGCAAACCGGGGAGCCGTGCCATGAGTTGCTTCAAAAACGGCATGACCGGTAATATAATTGATATTGGCTCCGGGAGCGATGCCTATACCACCAACTGATGCCGCAGCTGCATCTGATATATAATCGCCATTAAGGTTGAGGGTAGCAACCACTGAATAATCTTTGGGAGATAGCAATATCTGCTGCAGAAAATTATCGGCAATAACATCTTTTATTATCAGTTTCCCCTGCGATTCAGCTTTTTTCAGTCGGGCATTGGCCACATCTTCTCCCTGTGTTTTACGGGCATTTTCCCATTGCCCCCAAGTATAGACTTTATCGCCGAATTCCCTTTCGGCCAATTCGTAGCCCCAAAGTTTGAATGCGCCCTCGGTATATTTCATAATATTGCCCTTGTGCACAATTGTAACTGAAGGCATATTATGCTCCAGTGCATATTTTATCGCAGCCCTTATGAGCCTTTCACTACCCTCTTTTGACACCGGCTTAATACCGAAAGCAGAGGATTCCGGGAACCTGATTTTTTTCCCGGCATGAAGATCATTAACCAGGAAATGCAATAATTTTTCCGCTTCCGGACTACCCATGGCAAATTCAATACCGGCGTAAATATCCTCAGTATTTTCCCTGAAGATTACCATATCTACATTTTCGGGATGCACCACTGGCGATGGCACACCTTTATACCACTTTACAGGCCGCAGGCACACATAGAGATCCAACTCCTGCCTTAAGGCAACATTGAGCGAACGGATGCCACCACCAACAGGAGTGGTCAAAGGACCTTTGATAGAAACCAGGTATTCGCGCGCGATATCGAGGCTTTCGGCAGGCAGCCATTCACCTGTTTCGTTGAAAGCTTTTTCACCAGCCAGAATTTCCAGCCATTCAATCTGGCGTTTGCCACCATATACAAATTCAACAGCAGCATCCAGCACCAGTTTGCTTGCCCGCCATACGTCCGGCCCTATACCATCGCCTTCAATAAAAGGAATTACAGGGTTCTCGGGAACTATCAGGCGGCCATCCGGGCCCATTACTATTTTATCGCCAGGCATTTTAATATGGGATTTTGAGGTGCGAAGGTAATTGATGCCATGCAAGCTGGCAAAAAGAAAACAATGGCAAAAGCTAAATTCATCTTTTATTGGGTATATATCATTGCAACTTTGTTCAGAAATAAGTAAACATTTTATTTTATGGACTATAAAGCTACTTTAATCACGTTTTTTGAGATTTAATATCATCAAATTACGCATAATAAATAAATACAAGCAACGATCAAAAAACAATAATGATAAACAATAATTTAACTTTACAAAACGTTATTAACCATAAACACAAATACTTATTGATGAAATCACTACCCATACTCCTATTATCAGTGATACTTGGCGGCAATATATCGGCCCAGATTACGTTTGCACCTGAATTCGGGGTAAATGCAGGTGCTTATTTTGCAGCGAAAGACGGCACAAACAGAAGTAAAATCAGCCCGGGTATCAGAACCGGTATCAAAACAGATATTCCATTGTTCCGAAGGTATCATTTACTTACCGGCTTGCTTTATGTGCGGAATGGGTATTCAACCGGGCAGGAAGCAGCGGCGGGCGGCGGGTCTACTGATTTATCGATTAACACTATAGAACTGCCTTTACAATTTATATACAGATCGAAAGGGAATGCTGTCGCAGCTCCCTATTGCGGAATTGGCCCGTACTTAGGTTTTAATGCAGGCGGAAGAGCCTTTATTCCGGGTGCAATAATTTATCCGGGCTCCGGCAACTTTGACAGTTACAGGTCACTGGCGGTTGGTTCATCAGCCAAGGATGATATCAGGATGCTTGATGCAGGTATCAGTATTACCGCCGGTATGAAAATGATAAATGGCATTTATATTTCGCTTTTGCTGCAGAGAGGTATGGTTAATCTTGATCCGCCCGGCGAGTACGGAGCAAAGACCAAATCGTTTGGTGCAGGTATGAATATTGGCTATTTTATTCACCATAAAAAAGTCGCAAAAACTGAACCCACAGTAAAGAAACAGGAAATGTAAACCTGCCTTAATCAATAACCGTTAATAAACTGTGGTATTATATTTTCAATTTACAGGCAAGGTTTGAATAGAGCACTTCCCAAAACCTACCAAGTAATCGTCCTAAATCGTATCTTTGCTGCCCGGCAAAATATTTTTATACTATGTCATCTACCTGGTTCCGTCGTAATAAGAAAGGAATACTGACTACTACAGAAGAGAAAAAGGAGACCCCTGATGGCTTGTGGCACAAGTGCAGTCAGTGTAAGGCCACGGTAACCGTAAAGGAACTGCACGATAACCTGTACATATGCCACAAGTGCAACTACCACAACCGCATCAATGCAAAGGAGTATTTCGAGATACTATTCGACAACAACAAATATGAGTTGTTGTTTGAAAACATAGCACCTAAGGATTTCCTGGGGTTCGTGGATATGAAACCATATGACGAACGCCTGCTGGAGGCTCAGAAAACGACCGGGCTTAAAGATGCTATGACAGTGGGCGTGGGAAAGACGGGTGGCATATGCTTTGTAATCGCCTGCATGAACTTTAACTTTATAGGCGGGTCAATGGGCTCGGTGGTAGGTGAAAAGATCAGCCGCTCAATAGACTATTGCATTGAGCACAATCTGCCCCTGATGGTGATATCCAAATCGGGCGGGGCAAGGATGATGGAGAGCGCCTTTTCGCTGATGCAGATGGCTAAAACAGCAGCAAAACTGACGCAGCTAGCCAAGGCCGGACTGCCCTATATCTCCCTGATGACCGACCCTACAACCGGTGGAGTTACTGCCTCATATGCTATGCTGGGCGATATAAATATTGCAGAACCCAATGCACTGATCTGCTTTGCAGGCCCGAGGGTGATAAAGGAAACCATAAAGAAAGACCTGCCTGAGGGTTTTCAGCGATCGGAGTTCCTGCTGGAGCATGGATTCCTGGATTTTATTGCCGACCGCAAGGTTCTTAAAAACAAGCTGAATATGGCTCTGGAATGGTTTATAAAGGGAAAGACCAAACCAAAATGTATGGAACTGATAAGCGATGAAAACCATACACTAATTGCTGAAATAACTGCTTGATTAAATTCCAAAGCCCTAATTTCAAATTCCAAATTCCAAATTCCAAATTCCATTTCGTAATTCCAAGTCCTAAGTTCCCAAAATAACTCTTGTCAGAAAACGTATACATAAAAAACCGACCCGCTACCTTTGAGTATGCCATTGAAGACAGGCTCAAAGCCGGCATAGTGCTTACAGGGTCTGAAATAAAATCGGTAAGAAACAGTAAAGTAAGCTTTAACGACAGTTACTGCCTCTTCATTGACAGTGAATTATGGGTTAAAAGCCTGCATATAGCTGAATATGTAAATGCAGGCTATGCCGGCCATATACCTGTGCACGACCGCAAACTGCTGCTGACCAAAAAGGAACTGGCCAAATGGGAAGCAAAGGTGCGTGAAAAGGGTTATTCAATAGTGCCGCTGAATATGTATATTGATGAAAAAGGACTGGCGAAAATGGAGATCGGACTTGGCAAGGGCAAAAAGCTGCACGACAAGCGCGAAAGCATCAAATCGAGAGATGTGGAAAAGGAAATGAAACGGTTTTTGAAATAATTACTTAATAGCTCAATTATTTAATGGCTGAATTGCATAATTACTCAATTGTTTAGTGGATAGATTTTCGAGAATCGAATAATTGCCTATTCGTAATTTTGCCATTCAGCCATTCAGCATCCTACTCCACTATCTCGTTAAATACAATACCATGATGTGCCATCTCAACCATCAAGGGTCTGTATACGGATACCATATTTGGAAGAAGAACACCAACCGGCGGTTTTATCCTGTTAGTAAGTACCAGTTTTGCAAGTACAGCCATGGGCAGACCTACAGTCTTGGCCATTGCAGAATGCTCCCTGTCATCCCCTTTTATGATCATGGTACTCGATACCTTAACTAAGGCGCCCCTGCGTTCGTACTCTATTTCATGCTGCATTACTACCATATCTTTGTCTTCCGGCGACATGCTCCATTTTTCAAGCAGCAGGCTCAGCAACACCTCGGCCGATGAATAACGGCCAGGCTGTAGCGGTTTTTCATCAAATAATCCCAACCATTGCAACATGCCCATCAGTTTACCATTTTCATCAATAAGCAATTTATCTGCAATATGGCGGCTAAGTGCAACCGAATTGTGGTAGCCGGTTTTCATTTTTACCCAGGAGGCATAAGTATGGCCTTTCGTTTCAAAAAAATCATCCTGACTGGTAAGTCCCATCAGTAAAAGGGCCTGCCAGCCCTGGCAAAAATCGGGATGCCTGAGGGTAGCACGGATAAATGTTTTTATTTCCGGAACCTCATATAGGTCAAGATAGCGCAGTGAATCACGGTTGGGGTACCATGCCAGGGAGCCTGCACCATCAATATGCAATCGTTTATTGTGCTCAAAAATGCGGTCGTAAGGCACTTCAGTTACTCTGCTTTTATTCAGGTATGAAGCACCACCCACGCCTGCGGTAACCACATTCCGGGGGTTCCAGGTAAATTTATAATGCCAGGGATTGTTGTCGCTTTCGGGAGCTATCAGGCCGCCGCACATAGATTTAAAACTGGTAATAGTACCCGACACCTTTTGAATGCTGTGTATGAGTGCATTGGCCGACATATGATCTATACCCGGATCAAGGCCCATTTCGCACATAAACATCAATCCAGCTTCCTTCACAGCTTTATCCATTTCCTTCATTTCATCTGAAATGTAAGATGAGGTAATCAGGTTCTTTTTATGTTTCAGGCAGTCTTTTGCCAGGTGTATATGCAGGTGAGCTGGCATTAAGGAGATTACAATATCGGCACGTTTTACCAGTGGTTCCCTGTCTGATTCTTTAGTAATATCTATTACCGCCATCTCCCCGTTTTCATTTCCATTCAGCTTTTCAGTTATAGAATTTGCATCACCATCAGCAACGATTATTTTCCATTTATTTCGTTTTGCATTGATCAGAAGATAGTGAATGAGGAATGAGGAAGATTTACCGGCGCCGGCGACTAATATGGTGTACATTTTAAATTACGGGAAATTTTTTGTGAATTAAGATTTTTGCAAAAATAAGATTAAGGCACCTGTTTTAAACCAATGTTTTCATATTTATATTGGCATTGAGCATAGCAAACAACTGGTTTTGGTTATTACCTTCCCATTGCCTATAATCCGAGTTTAGGATTTAAGATTACTATCGAAAATCAGTTGTATGATTATCTGATTATTATGCACGCTATCAGTATTCAGCATGCCAGATAATTGAATACAAAAATCATTCAAGCAAGGTCAGTGAAACTTTATTTCCAGCAATTCATCTTTAATTATGCCACTGAAAATCTGCAAAAACTGGTACTCATTATAACTGTTATAAACCATAACATTATCCCGCCATATAGTATATACAAAATACCCTTTCAGCCGACGCCTGAAAAGCAGGTACTGATTGTGCAGGTAGTAGCTTGTATCGGGGTTTAAAACCGCCCAGTTTATCTGTGACATGACAACAAAATTAGGGTTGTTGGCAGCCAAAGGCAGGTATTCTGGAAATTTGTGGATAACTTTATTGGAATGAACTACAGGCTTGACATTTAGTTTTCAAAATTATCCACAAAACATAAGCAAAGTATCACTTTACCTGAGATTACTTAATAAGTATTTAAGGACATTAAAATTAATAGATGTTTCCACTTAAGGCACTAAGTGAGATCAAGGATTTGCCATTTCTTTCCACTCAGGCCCCAATTGCAGTGCACTGCCAATATAGAGTTGCATTATCTGCACCATTTCTTCAGCATCCCAGGAGAAGACGCCGGCTGCAAAATAAACCCTGCCTTCATAAGTCTCAAAATAGAGATTGCCCTCATCGTGCAAGCTTTGTATCAGATGCTCCTGGGTCTCAAAGCCAAGGTAGTCGTAGCACTTTCCCTTTAGCGGATGATCGGTTTTCATGCGCTTGCCTTCATAATGAAGAGCGCCTATTTCGCGCCAGTTATAGCGCCTCACCTGCTGAGCCAGCGCCCATTTCCTAATTATGGTCAGTGATTGGGTATCAATGAGCAACCGCTCACTGAAAAATATCCTGGATAAAAAACGGAATGCAGCAAACAGATACAAACACATTCCGCCCACCCCGGCTGCCCAATCGATAAATACATGCCTGAAAGGAAGTGACTTGATCAGTAAAACGGTAGCGATAAAAGAGGTCAGAATAAATTCGGCAATAAACAAAGCACGTATACGGGCATTGGTTCTGTTGCCCAGTTTTATCAGAAGGCTTCTGTCGCCCCAATAGTATGTTATATCATTCTTTGCCAAAATAACTCAAATCATATATAAAGATACAGTTTTTTAACTAAAAAGTCCGCAATAATCAGTTTAAAGTTTATTTACAGCCTAAAAAATCTGTTCCTTTTAAACAATGGCAGCTCCGAAAACCGAACCAAACTCCTGCCGCAATAATTGTTTTACCTCATCTATATCCACTTCCCGACCCAGTTCCTTGTGCATAGAAGTTACTGTCTTATCTGTGATGCCACAGGGCACTATATAATCGAAGTAGCGCAGGTCGGTATTTACATTCAGCGCAAAGCCATGCATGGTAACCCACCGGCTACAGCGCACACCCATAGCGCAAATCTTGCGCGCCCTGCCCTTCACCTCCGCATCCAGCCATACACCCGTGCAGCCGGGAATTCTGTCGGCAGTAATGCCATAATGCATCAGCATCCTTATCATTACTTCCTCAAGGTTGCGCATGTATTTGCCCAGGTCGGTACCAAAGTATTCCAGGTCCAGAATAGGATAACCCACCACCTGCCCGGGCCCATGATAAGTTATATCCCCTCCCCTGTTGGTCTTTACAAATGTTACATCCAGTTCTTTCATGCGGGCATCATTCACCAGCAGATTTTCGATATGTCCGCTTTTGCCCAGTGTGTATACATGAGGATGCTCTACAAACAACAGATGATGCCGGGTGATGTCTTCAACCAGCACACTATCATCATCCTGCTTATTAAAGCGCCTTGCTTTTATTTTCAGGTTGGCCTGCATCAGGGTTTCCTGGTAGTTCCAGGCCGCATCATAAGCCATTTTGCCGAGGTCCTGAAAGTGAATTGTTTGCATAATTGGATATGCAATTTAGGGGATTTTGATGATTTAGTTTTTCAGAAATTTATTCTACAAAAAATCATTTCCGGTATTTTCAATTAGTTGAATTTGCTAATTTTATAGGATGTCATTTCCGCAGATACCAAGGCAAGTAATTGTCGGGCTGTTTTATGCAGTACCGCTGCTGTTGCTATTGGAGATGAATTTAAAGCCTAAAGCCAGGGTGAACTATTCTACTTACGATAGTCTGTTTGCAATATCTGATAAGAGAATAAAGGCTTACAATGATGAAATTATTTCCTACAGCAGAAAATACATGAACAAAGTTGGTTCGCATACGGAGGGATTGAAATATTCTTTACAAATAGATTCCATTGTCATCAGATCGTATATTAAAGTCGGGAAAATAAAACAGAGATTGATTGAGGAATCAGGAATACAATCATTGGAGAAACAGCGAAGCCTAATGTTTCCAGATTATAATAAGGCTCTCAAAAACAATTTTATCAATAACAACTCTGCTGATACAATCCAGAGATTAATAGACAGTACTATAGAGCAATTAATGACTTTTATACCGCTATACGACACACCTATCTACAGGAAACTTGTAAACTACCAGTGGTTCCCAAATAGCATAGAAGAATATAGAAATTCAGATTATAAATTCGATGACCATTGGTGTTCAAAAATATTTGAACAAGAAAATATGGACGGTGTTTTAGTTCTTTTATCAATGATCCAAAATAATTTATTGGTTACAGAACATTTATTCCTTACCAGGATTATTGAAATATATCGTTTCCGTTATGGGGGTTTTGACCATCTCGGCGCAGTTTTTATTCCAGGTCAGCCTTTTGCTCTCAAAAATAGTCTGATGAAAGCATATGCATTGTTTGCAGATTATGGATGTCAAAATTATAATTTTACCTTTCAGGCAGATGAAGGCAAATTTGGTACTCATGCCATCAACTGTGTTGGGGCTTTAACCATTACTACAAAAGGGCTGGGACTGCATACAGTTCATGGTACTGACACAAATAAAACAGATGATTCAATAAGAGTTTATCCCTGGTCATTCAGTTATTTCGTAGCTGCACCCGGAGCTGCCTTGGAACTGGATAGTTTGGAAATACTCTACAGGGGTATAGCCAACAGTGTAACTATCAGTGTGCCGGGCTACCCGCTGTCTGAAATTTCATTAAGAGTGCCGGGAGCAACAATCAAAAAAATTGCAGATGGGCAATATGAAATAATAGTTTCTGAAAAAGCACCAAAAAAACTAACTGCCTATACCGATGCAACCAACAATAAAGGTATAACCAGTACAGTGAACATTACAGAACTAAAAGTGAAAGACCTGCCGCCACCGGAGTGCCTCTTAAATGGCTTGAAAAATGATACCCTTAGCCTGGATGATTTTCAAAGCCATGCCGAACTGAGTATTCGGTTCGCTGATAGCGATTTTATTGTAAAATATAATCTGGTAAAGTATTCAGTAAGCCTCCGTAAAAGCAATCAACAATGCATAGGGCCAATTGAATGTACCAACCCGATACTTGCAAAGAATGAAGCACTATCAGAATTATTAAATCAGGTTGAGAACGGGGACAGAATCTATATTAATGATGTGTTGGTTAATAGCGAAGGCAGGAAAAATATTGAAGCAATGCCTGCTACTGTTTTATTGAAACGGCTGTAACAGGCAAAAATTCAATCTAAATCAAATAACTTATTATCTTCTTCTAAAAAACACAAAACCATTCCTGCTGCCCGTTTGCTCCAGTTGAGGCAATAAAGCATATTTAGTACTGTCCTGGACTTTACATATAAAATAAGCAGGCTTATCGAGTTTACCTCTGAGTAACCATTTTTCATTTGGTTCCGGCTGCTTGTCCCGACCCTTACTTTCTATGCGTAAACTCTGGTATGACGGATTGAGTGATGGCTGTTTTCGCGAATAAAATAGTGTAGCATAGCTTTTGAATCCCAGTGAATGGATATAAACATCTTTACCTGCAAGACCTTGGTAATACTCAATTGCTGCCCCCTGTGAAAATGCTTCAATTTTGGGTGTAAAATGCACAAGAGCCACTTCTATTATCAGTATCTGAATACAGCAAAGCATTATTAGCCCTTTCCGGAATTCCTTCTTCATCATAATTGCTGCGGTTATAATACCTGCCATATATACTATGCCCCACAAGCACTCTGAATAGCTCCAGGCAACATCTGCCCGCAAGTTGCCCCTCACAAAAGGATCATCAATAAGAGGAATAAGTTTATTCTTATAAATGCCGACAAGAGGCAAAAGGGCAATCAATAAAGCAATAATGGAACCAATGGAAATCAATACGGGCCTGATCCATTTTTTAATATTGCCGGGGTTATCAATCAAGCGGCTGATCTGAACAGCGGCAAGGTAAGTAAGCGGGAAATAGCAGAGTGAAGAGTAATGTACAATTTTGGTTTTAACTACCGAAAACAGGATCAGTACCACCCAAAACAAGATCCACATCCATTTGGTGAAGTCCGCCTTGCCGGCAGCCTCACTGATCTTTTTTCGTGAATACTGAAAAAGAAAAACAGATGCAGGAAAACAACCAATAAGCAGCACGATAAAATGATAAAAAAATGGCCCTCCGTGATCGGCATCCTCGGTAGAAAACAGCCGAACCTGGTAAATCAGAAATTCGCTCAGAAACCAGTTGCCATAGGCGGCCCCATAATGAAGCACAGCCAGCCCCAGCCATGCAGCCACCGGTATTAAACCAATAAATGCAACGCAGAACAGGTGGAGCAATTTATAGCTATTCAGACCCCGGTTGATAACCAGGTAAACCACCATTGTAAGCGCTGCAATAAGTAATGCTACCGGCCCTTTTGTAAGCACGGCAAATCCCAGAAAACAACCAGCAAGCAGTACATGCATCACCTTACCACCCGACAAACGAAGAAAATGAACCTGAAGTATGGCCAGGAATATGAACAGGTTAAAAGTAGGGTCAATGATGCCCGAATGAAAATAAAAATGAGGTAACCAGGTTGCTGCATAAATCACTACCCACCAGGTGGCAGTTTTTTCATTGACTATTTTTTTTCCGGCATAAAACAAGACACACAAAGTAACTACACCAGCCAGCGCATCGGGAAACCGGGCTGCAAATTCACCAACGCCAAACAGCTTCATGGACAATACCTGCAACCATATAAAAAACGGAGGCTTTTCCCAGAAGGGCATAAAGTCTATCTGCGCCCTCAGGTACTCTTTTGATACAATCATTTCCCTTGCACATTCAGCAAAGTTGATCTCATCCCAGTCGAAAAGGTGAACATGCCCCAGGAACGGGAAGAATAACATGCTGGCTGCGCAAATGATGAAAATATATTTCAGGTAATTAGGCATCAGGCTGTAAGATTCTTTTTGAAGAATTTGCTTTTATACTGATTCATGATGCTGAACATAAGCATTGTAAGGGTTGTGCCCAGTATACTACCTGCATAAACATCATCGAAAAAGTGTGCCGCAAGATACATACGGGAATAACAAACTGACAATGCCAGCAAAAAAAACAGGAGACCGAATGCCTTATACCGGGCTGTAAGGATCAATGAAAGGAAACAAAAAAAACTGAAAGCCCCTGTGCTGTGCCCCGACGGAAAACTCCGGCTCAGGTATACCGGCCATTCGGGAAGATAATGCATCCACAGCCTGTCGTAAAACAATAGCCGGGGCCGGGGCCTGTCGAATAAAGTTTTTAGAATCTGCTCTGCAAAAAATGGAACCAGGTTGCAAACCAAGGCAGTAGTAAAATACCACCAGTTTCGAAACGGGCGATAAAGCATTAATAAAACAAGGACAGGTATTATCACTTCTCCCTGCCCCAGCCATGTAGTATAAAACATAAACACGTTGGCCCAGTCTGAAAAATTTGTATTGGGTGTAAAGAAGAGATCCTTGCGCGAAAAGAACAAAAGCAATAATGCTCCTGCCACAAACCATAGCAGGAATGGAATAATAAAAAAAGGATTAGCTGGTATTTTTCTATTTCCGGCCAATGGCATTTAATTTTACAGGTACAATTTTTACAATTAACCGCCACATACGCACATACCACTCCTTGGTAAATATCTGAGAATCATTGCGGGCTGAAGTAACCAGCCAGGCGGCCAGCGGAAGCATAATAATAGTAGACAACCACATACCAATCCAAGGAATCACCGTTTCTGATTTAACCAGTTTTTCACCGGTTATATTCAGAATATGAAAAACCATAAAAAAGATAACAGCTATGACCAGCGGCATACCCAGCCCGCCTTTGCGGATTATAGCACCCAATGGAGCGCCAATCAGAAAAAGCAGAATACAGGCAAATGATAATGCATACTTCCGGTGCCATTCCACATCGAGTTTTAAATAATTTTCCAACTGCAGTTTTTTATCGTAGGAGGTAATATCCATCGACCCTTTGAAATTCCGGACATTGTTCAGAGCAGTAGTCAATGCAGCGTTCCGGTTGGAATCGGGAATGTGCTGTAAAAATGAGGTATCATATTTAATGATGGCAATCTTATTGTTTTTTATTCCGGCCATCAACTGATCGCTTTCCTTACTCTTGTTATTAAACAGAATATAAGGCGCCAGGTATGAATTTACGGAGCCAATACTTTTTTTCACCGACCGTTTAATACTATCCATCTGTTCAGATAACTGGGAAACATTCAGCATCTGGTTAGATGTTTTAAAGAGATCTTCGTTGGTACGTGTGAACCTGAGCGCAGTAAGATCAAACACTTTGTCCCATTTGTCGAAATGCATCCGTGTTTGGGTAAAGTCATTAACACCACGTGTATAGCCTTCTTCATAACGCCAACCATCTCTCAGCTTAAATACCAGCGATTGTTTATCTGGCGATGAAGTCATTTCCCCTTCCTTTGCCAGTATAATCTTATTATTCCCGAGGTTGTCTGAATGGTCATAAATGATAATATCCCTGATCGTATTGCCATCCGGGTCTTTGTGACCAACCCTGATGGAAAATCCGGGAATATCACTGGAGAATTTATCCTCCTTAATATTCATGGTGGGCTTGGCATTACGCACATCATACAGCAGGGAAAAAGCTTTGAGATTTGCCACCGGAATTACATTATTGCTGAAGACAAATGCCAGCCCGCTAACAAAAATTATAAACACAAGCAACGGACGCATAAACCTGAGGAAGGAAATACCAGATGATTTAATGGCCACCAACTCAAAATTTTCGCCCATGTTACCAAATGTCATAATTGAAGCCAGCAAAATACTCAGGGGCAATGCCAGTGGCACCAGCGTTGTTGACATGAAAATAAGTAACTGAAGTATAGTCCAGGCATTTACCCCCTTGCCTATCAGTTCATCCATGTACAACCAGAAGAACTGCATGACCAATACAAAAAGCGCTACAAAAAAAGTAACGATAAATGGCCCTGTAAAACTTCGGACTATGAGAAAATCCAGCTTTTTTATCAATACCAGGAGGCTTTTAGATTACAAACCTACATAAAAACACGGGCTAATACAGTAAATAATTGCTATCATTAACCTTTCTTTATATCACCAATGCCTGCTCTCAGAAGCAGGCATTGTTATTTTCAGGACCAAATCCTTTATAAGCTGGCCCTTTATAATGACCTGCTTCCCTATCAGTATAAAGATTAACTGCCGATCCTGTGTTTCAATTCGCTCACCTGCGAATTCCAAAGGCGCTGCTGATCTTTCATATCGGCCTTATCTGCAAAATCAGTGATTCTGAGAATAGTTTCATTGGTAATATTACTCTGGTCAATACTAAATTCAAAGAATTCATCCTTATTGGAATAATCCCACCTCAGCCTGATGAATTCGTTGTCTATATGCTCCAGTATCTCAGCCGAATCGGTACTGCCGTTCCAGGTAAAATAAAATGTATTATCCTTTTGATCTACCTTGTCGGCAAACCATTCCTGCAGACCAACGGAAGTTGATAAAAATTCGTATAAAATATTCGGAGAACAGCGAATAGGGAATTCCACGGAGTACATTGTCTTCTTTTTATTCATTATCGGAGTAGCCACTTTTAGTAGTTTGGGTGCAATAATAAAAAAAGGAAGCTAGAATCAAAATTTTATTATCGTTTCTGACAGATATTTATTTAGCGTATCTGCCAATATAATGGATTAACGTTAATAGATTCCCAAATTTTTTTTGGGTGGGAATGTTAAGACCCTTAGATTTGTCATGATAATCTTTTAACTAAAGGTTCTCAAAGTTGTGCGATTTAAACATAACCACTCAATTCTTTGCCTATGTCTATGCGTCAGTTAAAGATCACAAAATCAATTACTAACCGGGAAAGTCAGTCATTGGAAAAGTACCTCCAGGAGATCGGCAAAGTTGATTTGATAACACCTGAGGAAGAAGTTCAGCTCGCAATCAGGATCAAACAGGGAGATCAGAGAGCGCTTGAAAAATTAACAAAAGCTAATCTTCGTTTTGTCGTATCTGTGGCAAAACAATATCAGAATCAGGGCCTCTCCCTGAGCGATCTGATCAATGAAGGAAATCTCGGACTGATAAAAGCCGCCCAGCGCTTTGACGAAACAAGAGGGTTTAAATTTATTTCTTATGCAGTATGGTGGATACGCCAGTCGATTCTGCAGGCCCTGGCCGAACAATCGCGTATTGTGCGACTTCCGCTCAACAAAGTAGGTCTTAGTAATAAGATAAGTAAAGCATATTCTCAACTGGAACAGGAGTATGAGCGCGAACCATCTACCGAAGAACTGGCTGAATTGCTGGATATTGGTACCGAAGAAGTGGAAACAACACTGGGCGTAGCTGCAAGGCATGTATCGGTTGATGCCCCTTTTGTGGACAGTGAAGACAATACTTTGCTGGACATACTGGAGAATCCTAATTCAGACTCTGCAGATGCAGAACTTTATCATGGAGAATCACTTCGTTGCGAAATTGAACGTTCGCTCAGTACACTTACAGACAGGCAACGCGATGTGATTAAATTATACTTTGGTATCGGTGTAGCAAACCCGATGAGCCTGGAGGATATTGGCGATAAATTTTCGCTTACACGTGAGCGCGTGCGCCAGATAAAAGATAAAGCTATCACCAAGCTGCGCACAGCAAGCAGGTGCCAGTTGCTGAAGACCTATCTGGGGAATTAATAAATATTTAAAATTAAACAGCCCTTTATATCACTATAAAGGGCTGTTTAATTTTATGTTTAAACTAATAATAAAAAATAAGCTATTTCTCCGGATACATCCGCCATTGCAAAGCCAGTTTATTCCATTCGCCTTCCTGTAATGCCGGGGTTCCATTATAAAAATCCTCATTATGCCTCTGCCTGAATGCTTCATAAAGCGTTATAGCACATGCCACTGAGATATTCAAAGATTGCACCATGCCTACCTGCGGGATAATGAAATTACCATCACAATATTTCAGGCATTCTTCTGTTACACCGGCATGCTCATTGCCGAAAACCAGCGCAACTTTATTTGTAAGTTGAAGATCATACAACGAAACTGATTCAACACCAAGATGGGTTGCATAAATTTTATCGCAACGTTTGCGCACTTCATTCATACACTCCTCCGTATTTTCGTATTGGTGGATGGTCAGCCATCCCAAGGCGCTGGCGGCACTTGTTTTTCCGAATTTCTGGTGCCTTGGCATAATTGTCATCAGCACAAAAACATCCTGCACACCAACTGCATCACAGGTGCGCATTACTGCAGATATGTTGTGCGGGTCGTGCACATTTTCAAGCACCACCACCAGGCCCGGCTGGCGGTTATTCAACACTTTTGTAATTTTCGCACTTCTTTCAGGTGTCATACTTAGCCTTAGTAAATGCCAAAACTAATCAAGGAATATTAAATCATCAATAGTATCTGTTTCCTGAGATAAAGATAAATTCATCTGCTGTCATCAAAGCCATCTGGCATAACGCGCAATTAATTACTGGCCTGATTTGAAATTAGTAATAAAGAAATTCAGCAGAGAGCACCGGAAATGTTGTACTTTTCACCTCTAAAATCAGCGTAGTTCAGGCATAATTATTCATGAATCAAGGCATAGTACTTGGAGCCGTCCGACCAGACCTCTTGCGCGATGAAACACTTGCGGATATTTTCCGTATGTCGGCTAAGACATACGGTTCAAATACTGCTTTGATTTTCAATGATCAGAATATCAGTTATGCCGAACTGGACAAATGGAGTGATGCCCAGGCAGATTATCTGTACCAGCAAGGTATAATGCCCGGCGACTCTGTTGGCTTATGGTGGCCTCGCGGCCTGGAATTGCATGTAGCCGTTTTAGGCATTGTAAAAGCCGGTGCCGCATATGTGCCGCTGGATAGAGAAATGCCTGCGGAAAGAGTTGAAACAGTACTGAAGGAAGTTGGCGCTAAAGGATATATCAGTGATGAAAAGCTTGCATTGGATTGCCAGATGTTTGGTGTAGTCCCTCAGCCGAAAACAGATGTACCTGTTTACATTACCCCTGGCGCTCGACCTGATAACTGGGCCTATGTTTTGTATACATCGGGCAGTACAGGTAAACCTAAGGGCATACCTATTGCCCACCGCCAGATATGCCATTTTGTAAGAGCCGAACAATCAGTTCTGGAGATAACCAGCAGTGATAAAGTTTACCAGGGTTTTTCTGTTTCATTTGATATGTGGTGCGAAGAAACCTGGATATCTTACTTTGCCGGAGCTACATTGTGGGTAGCAGATATGGCCACAGCCAAATCTATTGATGAACTGGGTGAAGTTATCCGCAAAAACCGGATAACAGTGCTCCATGCAGTGCCCAGCCTTTTGGCGGTGATGGAGGACGACATACCGCTTCTGAGACTGGTGAATGCCGGCGGGGAAGCTTGCACACAGCAGGTACTGGCAAGATGGTCTGTTCCAGCCCGAAGATTTTTTAACAGCTACGGGCCTACCGAAACTACAGTTACTGCAACGCTTATTTCTCTGCAACCTGGCGATGCTATCACTATTGGCATTCCATTGCCCAATTATAATATTGCTGTGGTTGACGAAAATCTGAATATTCTGCCAGTTGGCGAACGGGGCGAGCTGGTGATAACCGGACCGGGAGTTTGCAAAGGGTATATTAATCTTCCGGAATTAACTGCACAGAAATTCGTACCTAAACCCCCTCAAATGGATGCACTGCCGGGGGATATGGTATACCGATCAGGCGATGCAGCTATAATAAACCCCGATAAAAGTATTGATTTCCAGGGCCGTTTTGATGATCAGATAAAACTGCGCGGATACCGTATTGAACTTGGAGAAATTGAAACCAGGTTAAGCAATCTGCCCGACATAGCTGCAGCTGCGGTAGCTGTCAAGCAGGATGTAAACGGCCAGGACCACCTTGCCGGCTATGTGGTTTGCGATGACCCGGTAACCATGAATCAGCAGCATATACGCGGTGAGCTGGCAAAAGTATTACCTGCCTATATGGTGCCAAGCGTGATCATGCAATTGTCGGAAATGCCGCGCCTGCCCAGTGGCAAAATAAACCGGAAAGCGCTGCCAATTCCGGCCATGCTGCTCGAAAATGCAGGAGCTATCACTAACGAAATTATTGATCTTGATGCCCCTATGGGCGACAGGGTTATAGCTGCGTTAAAAAAGTTTTTCCCAAACAGGATAATAGAACTGACCAATGATTTTTTTACAGACCTGGGCGGGCATTCCTTACTGGCAGCAGCTGTTGTTTCCCGGTTAAGAAGGGAAGCCAACATTCCGCAGGCATCTTTAAAAGACATATACCAGCACCGGCCTTTAAGCAACCTGGTTCAGTATTGGGAAACCAAACCGGTCGCTGAAACCAAGGCAAAGAAAATATTTAATGAAATACCGCGCAAAAGATACCTGGTATGCTGGCTTGCACAAACATGCTCCCTAATGCTGTTTTACTGCCTGTTTGCTGTTCAGATTTTCTTTCCTTACCTGGGGTATTATATAGTAGTGGAGGAAACGAAAAACATACCTTATGCCATCACAACGGCTCTTTGTTTGTTTTGTTTTATACCCCCTTTATTTTCGCTGCTCACTATTGCCGTTAAATGGCTGGTTATTGGTAAAATGAAGGAAGGCGACTATCCGCTCTGGGGCACTTATTACTTCAGGTGGTGGTTTGTGAAAACAATGCAACGTTTATTGCCATCGCAGTTTCTGAATGGAACGCCTCTTTACAATGGCTTTATGCGGCGTATTGGTGTAAAAGTGGCCAAAGACGCACAGCTTGGCGCCATGACTATCGGAGCCGAAGACCTCGTAACCATTGGCAGTGATGTAAGTATCAGTTCACAGGTAGTACTCAATAATGCAATTGTGGAAGATGGGATGCTCCGGTTGCGCAGCATTTATCTTGGCGACCACGCCTATATAGGAAGCAGCGCTGTCATTTCGGGCGGAGCAAGAATCGAAGACTGGGGAGAATTGCAGGACCTTAGTTTCCTGCAGGAAGGCAAAACAATTAAAAGTGGTGAAGTATGGATGGGAAGTCCTGCGGTGTTTAAAGAAAAGAAAGCAATTGAAGATCTTCCCCAACCCCTGTTCGTATCCAATGCGAAACGCAACAGGTATACCCTTATTTTCTCGCTTTCATTACTCATTTTTCCGTTCGTTGTTCTGCTGCCGCTATTGCCTACCATCATCATCATCAACAATCTCGATAACTCAACTCCCGATTACGACTTCAGTTACCTGATTGTGACCCCATCTCTTGCACTGAGTTACATTATTGTTTTTACACTTGTTACAGTTGTATTGACCCGGTTGCTTCAGCGCGGAATTAAACCTGGTAAGTATCCAATTTACAGCTGGTTTTATGTGCGCAAATGGTTTGCCGACCAGCTGATGTCCCTATCCCTTATTGTATTGCATCCTATTTATGCCACAGTATATATATCCCTGCTTTTCCGCGCACTGGGTGCCAAAGTAGGCCGCAATACAGAAATTTCTACAGCCAGCAGTGTAACCCATCCCTTGCTGGAAATTGGTAAAGGATCATTTATAGCAGATGCAGTAACCCTTGGAGAGTCGGACATAAGAGGGCAACAACTGATACTCGATAAAACGGTTATCGGCAACAACAGTTTTGTGGGCAACAGTGCCTTGATTCCACAGGGGTATAATCTGCCGGGGCGTATGCTTATCGGGGTATTGTCTACACCTCCTACAAAAGAGCAAATAGCAGGAGAAACAGCCCGCGATTGGTTTGGCTCACCTGCCATTGCCCTACCCCGTCGCCAGGCAAGCAGGACTTTTGCTACCGAGCTAACTGCCCGCCCGCGTCCGTCGGTGGTGTTAGCTAGGAGTATTGTAGAATTTATCCGTATTCTGATACCTGAAACAGTAATCCTGATCTGCAGTATTCTTTTTATTGCCTATACACACGACCTGCTGGTAAGTAAGCCCTGGTGGATGATAATACTGCTGATGCCATTTTACTATTTATTCTTTATGGGTTTCCCTACATTCCTGATAACGGTGTTATTAAAATGGATTACGGTAGGTAAGTATATACCCGAACAAAAACCAATGTGGACATCTAAAGTCTGGCGAAGCGAAGCCATTACCTCAACATATGAAGCCCTGGCAGTTCCCTTCCTGCTCGACTTTATGAAAGGCACACCATGGCTTCCTATAGTACTCAGATTGCTGGGCATGAAAACCGGCAAAAGGGTATGGATGAATACAACTGACATCACCGAGCATGATATGGTGAGTATTGGCGATGACACTGCCCTGAACGAAGACTGCGGCCCTCAAACCCACCTGTTTGAAGACCGGGTTATGAAAGTAGGCCCGGTTAAGGTTGGAAAAAAGTGCAGCATAGGCGCCAAAACCATTATACTATACGACAGTGAGATAGGTGATAATGTAAACATTGAGGCTCTTTCACTCGTTATGAAGGGCGAGAACCTGCAATCTGACAGCAGCTGGGGCGGCAGTCCTATCAAGCCTGTGTAATGTTTGTTCTTGAATAAATTATAAACCGGAAGTTTTACCTGGGAAACCGAATTGAGATGGTCCTGATGCTAAAGAAGTGTGTGAAGTTTTATTTTACGGTGATATTTATGAAAATAGTACTCAATCTGCTACCATTAAATCAAAATCTATTCTGCCTGAATCATCTGTAATTTGGATCGTTCCTTTTTTATCCGCAATCTGATAATTATTTGTATCAGAGCCAAAATTGCACCCTAGTTTTGCTGGTATAATTCAATTTGTTCATAAAAAATTTATATGTTTAATCTGGAATTCAATTTATACTTAAATAATAGAATCAAGTATTTTTATACTTAAAATCAATCATGAACATATCATTCCTAAACCTCACCCTCCGTTCCCTGACCATTGATGATGGCCCTGAATTTTATGCCTTGATAGACCGCAACAGGCTGCGCCTGCGCGACTATTTCCCTGTCACCACCGCAACAATATTCAGCCTGGATGACTGTTTTAAGTATATAGATAATAAAGTAGATCAGGCCAATAAAAAAGAACATTTCACATTCGTTATTGAAGATGTAAACAAGCAACTCCGTGGTCTGTTTTTTATCAAAAACATCGATTGGCGGGTACCAAAAGCCGAACTTGCTTACTTCATTGATAAAACGCTGGAGGGCAAAGGCATTATGACAAGTGCACTAGGAGCAGTTGTTGATTATGGATTCAATAACTTACAAATGAACAAGCTTTTTTTGCTCACAGCCACCGACAACCTTCCCAGCCGCAAAATTGCAGAGAAAAACAGGTTTCAGCTGGAAGGAATTCTGAAGAGTAATTTCAAACTTTGTTCGGGCGAACTGACAGATATGGCATACTATGGCCTATTGCGGGGATAAAATCACCGATTGATTTTTCTTAGCTGCTGGGGAGGGGCTGATAAATTTTAAAAAACAGGATCGCCAACATATCCGGGGGTGCGAATTTTTGCATTTCATCAATTGTTCTTCTAATTTATCATCAGGATTGACAACTGAAAGAGTTGCTTTTTATACCTTTTTAATTCCAAAAAGTGAACTACAAATTATCTCTTCATTTGTACTATACAGATAAAATCCGGAAGTCAAAGTAGTTCTGCCTGGCATAGGTAAATCATTAATATTACCAGTATTTCATTACCGTATAATTACAGTACAGGATAAAATTTATTGGACTAAAAATATTACAATACGCACGCTAAACCTAGGTGAGCAATACATGGAAACCAACCTTAAAAAATAGGTTTTGCAGGATGCTTTGAATGCAAAAAAACAACTGTCAAGCAAGCCGGTACTATTTCCACGCAAAAAAGAAGTATTGCAGAATATGGCTGCAGAGCTTACCAGCCAGCAAATAGCTGATAAACTTTTTGTTAGCAGGCATACCATCGACAGCTACCGCATAAGCCTGATGATAAAGTCAGGTGTTAAAAGCGCTCCTGCTCTGTTCAAAAAAAGGTATCCAGCCCGGATTGATTGATTAATTTAAAATCAGAATTGATGAACAATTTGCAAACAGATTATACAACTGCAGTATTTGTAATTTCCTCCATGCTTAAAGTTAAAAAACATATCTCTTTTCAGACTTTCCGCTAAAATCTTATCTTTGGAGATCAACTGATACAATGAAGAAAAATATCGCTTTGCTTGCCGGCGGTTATTCCGGTGAATATGTCATTTCCATACAAACTGCCGAAACAATTCAGAAAAATCTGGATGAAAGCCTGTATAACATCTACAAAATAGTTGTTACCCGCGATGAGTGGTGCTATGACAATGAAGGCAGTAAGATCCAGGTAAATAAAAATGATTTTTCTCTTGATCTGGAAACAGGCAAAGTAACATTCGATTGTGTTTTCATTGCCATACACGGATCTCCGGGCGAAGACGGCCGAATTCAGGGTTACCTGGATATGCTGGGTATTCCCTATACCTCGTGCAATGCTATTGTATCGGCTCTTACATTTAATAAAAGCTACTGCAATAAGGTAGTTAAAGCCTTCAATGTGGTCAATATAGCCAATTCCGTTCATCTCATAAAAGGCGAGCCATACTCTATGGGCGCAGTATTGGATGAACTGAGGCTGCCTGTATTTGTAAAACCCAATGAAAGCGGCAGCAGCCTGGGAATAAGTAAAGTAAAGAAGGTAGAGGAATTATTTCCTGCTATCGAAAAGGCCTTCAGGGAGGATGATCAGGTGCTTATAGAAGAATTTATAGAAGGCAGGGAGCTGACTATAGGCGTCTATAAAGCTAATGGCTACCTCTATGCTCTCCCCGCTACTGAAATTGTGAGCAAAAACGAGTTTTTTGATTATGAAGCCAAGTACACCCCCGGTGTAACTAATGAAATAACACCTGCTCCTGTTGATAATAACCTGAAAGAACAACTCGAAAACAAGGCAATGTTTATATACCGGCACCTGAATTGCCGCGGCATTGTCCGGATGGATTTTATCCTGCAGAATGTTACAAACAAGTTATTTTTCCTTGAGGTTAATACTATGCCCGGACAAAGCGAAAACAGCATAGTGCCGCAACAGGTAAGGGCCTCAGGCCGCAGCCTGAGGGATTTTTACGGGCAGATACTTGAAGACTGCATGAAGCCTGTTTCAGCTTAAAATACTACTTTTATACGGTTAAACGATTTATGAAAGCAAACATCCGGAAGTCCTTTTTATTTAACCTCGGTATAATATTGGTTCTATGCCTCTTATTGTATATAGCATTTTTTGCTACACTTAAGTGCATTACCCGTCATGGACAGCAGGTAATGATTCCGGATGTGAGAGGCAAAGAGATTAATACGGCTGTTACAATGCTGAAACAGATGCGTTTTGAGATAAGTATTGATTCTACATTTGAGCCCGACCAGAAGCCGCTTACCGTGCTGAAGCAGGTACCCGATACCGGCTCAGTAGTAAAAGAGGGGAGAACCATTTTCCTTACTGTAAACTGCATTCATCCACCACAGATTGCTATGCCGCAGCTTGTAAACCTTTCTTTTCGCAGCGCTGTAATGATGCTCCGTAATAACAAACTGAAACTGGGTGATACAGCATTTAAGCCAGACCTCGCGGCTGGTCTGGTATTGGAGCAGAAATATAATGGTCAGCAGGTAAAACCAGGTGATGTTGTTCCTCAGGGAAGTAAAATAAGTCTGGTTATTGGTGACGGGATGGGAAAAAACACCTTTAATGTACCCGATGTGGTAAACCTGACTGTGGATGACGCTGAATTAACCATTAACTCAAACAATCTGCAATATAGCATTTCACTTGCCGATCCTTCTGCAACAATTTCAGATACATCATCTGCTACAGTTGTTAGCCAGGTACCATCTCCTTTGAATGATATTGGCGAACACAATACTGTAAAAGCCGGAACCATAATCAACTTAATGATTAAATAATTTCCGTTAAGATTAAAAAAATTTAAACAATATTTACGGTGTAATCAGCGTTATCTATAGTTAAAGTGAAGCAATTGAAACAGATATTTTTAATAAAATATATATTTTTAACCTGTCTTATTGCAGCTTGTTTATTAGCAGATGCACAGGAAATGACCGGGCCCCTAATGTGGAATCCGGTATTGGCCCATCAGCAAAGCAACCTGAAAAAACTGGCTAAAAAAACAACCGCTGCCTTATCACTTCCATTCTTCGAAGATTTCACCTACTATACACCCTACCCTGACTCTAATAAATGGGTTGATTTTGAAGCCTTTATCAATAATACAATGGGGCGGACCCCTGTAAGTTGGGGAGTAGCCACTCTCGACGATCTCAATCAGCTTGGACTCCCCTACGACTCCTTCAGTAATAATACTACAAGATATTGCGATAGTCTTACCTCCCGGCCAATAGATATCAGCTCCAATTCGGTTGGCGACAGTTTATACCTGAGCTTTTTTTACCAGGCCCAGGGCAACGGGTATTACCCCCAGCCCGAAGATTCATTGCAGCTTTATTTTAAAAACAAATATGGCGATTATGAGCTAGTCTGGTCTGCTCCCGGCCCTGATCCCGGCGCTTTGGTTCAGCCTTTCCAGATAGCTATGATCCCGGTTACCGATACACTCGATTTTCATGGTTCATTCCAGTTCCGGTTTGTCAATATCGCCGCACTCAACTGGTCGGATGCGGTTTGGAATGTAGATTACATAAAACTGGATAAATACCGTACCCTTTCTGATACCACAGTGAGTGATGTAGGGTTTACCTGTGCCCCCGGTTACCTGCTGAATGATTATACTTATATGCCCTATAATCAGTTTAAGGCCAACCCTAATTCTGAAATCGTATCTACTCTTTTTGATAGTATCAGAAATGATACGTCCTATGGCCAGACGGTGAATTTCTCATTTACGGTTAAAGATAGTGCAACAAACATTGCCGGTAGCGCTGGGTCAAGCAGTATTTTCCTGTCGGGATACCAGGCGAACCAGGTAAATGAACCATTTTTACCCTTCGGGTTCCCGAGTCATCCTGCAAATTCAGTGGTAAATTACCAGGTTAAGTTTTTTATTGACAGCGACATAACTACCGGACCAACCAATAATGATACGGTCGTCCGCAATCAGGTATTCGACAATTACCTTGCCTATGATGACGGTACTGCTGAAAAGAGTTATTATCTCAACCTGTTCACTTCATTACCTGGAAAAATTTCCATAGAATACCATCTCAATCAGCCTGATACACTAAGGGCCCTGGCTATTTATTTTGGCCGGCAAATCCCGTTTGCGAATTATAAACCATTCTATATAGAAGTATACAGCGCTCTGAACACCATAAACGGAGCAACTGCCGATGTTCCGCTGTATTCATCCTTAACACCTCAGTATCCTGCTTATGCTGATAGTGTAAACCATTTCTGGATCTACCCCCTGGATACTCCTATCGGATTACCCGCAGGAGTTTTTTATGCCGGAACCATGCAGACTGATGCTGATGGCAGTGACAGTATCTATTACGGGCTTGATGTAAACAGGGTTGGAAATAATCACGCTTACTACAATGTGCTGGGCGACTGGACGCCCTCAACAATTGGCGGAGCTATTATGATAAGGCCTATCCTCGGGAAAGTAGTATCGGGCAGCTACGTTACCACTGTATTGCCTGCCAACCTTGTTGACTGGCAGGCAAGCCCCAATCCTGCAACCGGTAATCTTAAGTTTGAGTTTGGAACCGATCAGGCGGCACAATATATACTTTCAGATGTGATGGGCCACACCCTGATGACCGGATCTGTTTTCAGCGGCAAATCAATAAACCTGGAAGAACTGCCACCCGGTATGTATTTTGTATCGCTTCGTGCCAGCGGGATTTCACCGGTTCCTAAAAAGATTATCAGGTTGTAATCACTTTCCGGTTTTCTGATTATTCCATCACTGCAATATTTTGCGGCTTTAATACTTATTTTACAGATTATTACCACTGCCGTTGAATACCACTTCCCTGCTTTTTATTAATTTTGCAGAAACTAAACCAGGATTATGAAGAATATTACGGTAGAGGAATTGAAAGCGAGAATGGACAATGGAGAAGCACTGAATATAATTGATGTGCGCGAACCAGCTGAATATGCGGAATACAATATAGGCGCAAAACTGATACCACTTGGTAAAATAGCAGGTATGCAACTGGAAGACCTTGAAAACCTGAAAAATGATGAATTGATCATTCATTGCAAAATGGGCGGCCGTAGTATGCAGGCTTGCCAGATACTCGAAATGGCAGGGTTTACCAATGTGGTGAATCTCACCGGGGGAACGAATGCCTGGAAGCAAAAATTCGGATAAAAAATACGTGTAGTTTATGGTCGAAGTGTGCCATACCTAAAGGGTGTGGCACACTTATAAATCCAACCCCTTTGCAACTCAATTTAAAAACAACCGATGCACGAAATAGAACCCTTCTACAACTGGCGACATTTATATACTGCCGAAGAAGATGAAAACTCACCTTATTTTGGTGTGGAACACAGTGAATTTGAATTCTCAAACACAGTGTATAACTATTACATTCACCCTCAGTGGGATGAGTTCGGATCGAAGACTCTTTACCTCAAAGTTTTGTTTGCCGATTATGAATTGAGCTATGCTATTATAGAAATGATAGGTGAATGGAATGATGCCATTGAAAATGACATTATGCAACTCAAGCGCTCATTGATAGACCTTATGATAGCCAGAGGAATAACCAAGTACATCCTGATCACCGAAAATGTATTGAATTTTCACAGCAGTGATACCGATTATTATGAAGAGTGGTATGAAGATATAAAGGATGACGGCGGATGGATTGCCGCCATAAATATGCCCGACCAGACACAATTCGATTTTCACCGCTCGCATATCGACAGGTATGTAAAATTAACAGACAGCCCCAATTGGCGCACCTTTCAGCCTCACGATTTCTTCCAGGCTATTGATAACCAGATGATCCGCTTGCTGTATTGATTCTGATGCAGAAAATTATTCGTTGCACACTGCTTCCGACTTAATCCTAAAGACTTCCGACTAAAGACTACAACCTACATTCCCGATAATTTCCTCATCAGGTTTACCCCTCCTTTCCTCGATTTATCTACAGTAGCCTTAGCTTGTTTCCCGCCCTTGGCAGTGGGATGATTGGAAAAAGATATTGTTTTTGATGGCAGTTTAGATGGGCCTTTTTTAGCAGCTGGCGCCGGTTTTTTCTGCTCTTCGTTCTGATTAGGAGTGTCCATATTAAGCTTTGATTTTTAACGGTACTGCAATTTAAACATAATTGCACAAAAACCGCAAAGAACAATATCTTTTCTCCGGAAATCACAGCCGGACTAAGTGCTTTTATTTAAAAAAATAAAGCGGGTTTTTAAGGCCCGCTGTTATCCATCCCCATTTATGATAAAAATCAGTGCAGATAAATTGTGTAAGTAGTCGTGCCTATGGTCAGCTGGGCCCATGCATCGCAACCTCCGCCACCGTAAGTATAGTTGAGCGTACGGGAACCGGTTGTAAATGAGCTGCTTGTTATTACCACTGTACCTGCTTCTATATAGGGGCAGGCAACAGCTATCTTCAGCGGATCAGCAGTTGAAATAGTAAAGGTGTATACATTGCCATCTGCCCTGGTTACCGACGTTACGCCGCCTATCAGATATACATCATCAAGTCTTTCAGCAGTCGGATAGCCGGCATACCAAGTTCGGGTGCGGGTACCTGTCCAGCTGATGGTACTGTCTGAAGATCCGTCAAGTAACATGGTATCGTTTACCGTAACGTTGTAGTATACCTGACCGCTGTCATTAGTGCCCATATTGTCTACGGTTTTATGAGCCAGAATCTGGTTTGTGCCTAAAAAATAATTGTTGGTGGTAATAGTCCTGGTACTGCCACTTGCTTTATAAGGGCCTGTATAGTTTACTATAATCTGGCCTTTGCGGGTTTTTCCATCAAGGCCTGTTACACCCGCTGTACCAAAATCAATAGTCAGTGTAGTATCTGTACCAGATACCGTCTTTGTAAAAGTGGGGTAAGGTGATGTTACTCTCAGGTTACTTGTACTACCTGATGTAGCCACAAAATCGGCAACCGACAATACATCATTGTTGGCCGATTCCAGTTTAGATGCATCAGAGGCATAGCCTCCGTTGTCATCAGCACTCAGTGTGGTTTGCGTCTGGTTGTTATTGCTTGTGCTTTTCTTGCATGCTGCAAGAGTGAGCAAGGAGGCTGCTAATATAAACAAGCCGTTCCTTATTATGGATGTGTTCGACATAGTTTTTTGCTTTTAAGTTTTGTTTTTTATCGCGCTGCGTTGCTGTATTAAGACGAAACACAATAAAAAAAGTTTAACGTCACAGCGTTAAAATAAAAAAACTTAAAATAACATATCGACTTAAAAGCAAAAAACAGGATTATAATATACGGCAGCGCGCAGTAAATCCTTCATTAGTAACCAAATAAAGCGGCTTATTTCAGCTTGCTGTTTTTACGGCTGTATGCAAAATAAATTACAAGACCAATAATTAGCCAGCCACCAAGGCGTGCCCAGTTTGTCCAGCCTAGTCCGGCTATCATTGCACCACAAACAATAATGCCTAATATTGGCACCAATGGAACAAATGGCACTTTAAACTGCCGCTTAATATCCGGATTGGTCCGGCGCAATATCCAGACTCCGGCACAAACCAATATAAAGGCAAATAAGGTTCCGATACTGGTCATATCTCCTACAATATCGCCTGGTATGAAAGCTGCAAAACCACCTACCAGAACCAGGAAAATCCAGTTGGATTTATATGGAGTGCTGTACTTTGGGTGCAGATCTGAAAACATTTTAGGAACAAGGCCATCACGGCTCATAGAATAGAACACCCTTGATTGCCCCATAAGCATTACCAGGATAACTGATGAAAAACCAAATAAGATAGCTACTGTTACCAGATTGGCCAGCCAACCATATCCGGTCATGTATGTTTTTATTGCATAAACCACCGACCCCTCCTTTCCGGCAGTACGGAAATCATTTACTGAAGCAACACCTGTAAGTACATAGGCAAACAGGATATAGAGCACAGTGCAAATTACCAATGAGCCAAGAATCCCTATAGGCATATCCTTTTTAGGGGTTTTGGCCTCCTGTGCTGCCGTTGATACAGCATCAAAACCAATGAAGGCAAAGAATACCACACCGGCCGCACCTAATATACCCCATATGCCCCCAAAATTATGCCCTACGCCCTGGCTGTCTGTATAAGTAGTTGCAGGAGGTATAAAAGGAACATGATTGGCAGGATTCATATAACTCCATCCCAATACAATAAATATAATTACAATAGCAACCTTCGAAATAACGATGATACCATTTACAAAAGCAGATTCCTTTGTTCCTCTTATCAGTAATATGGTCAACATAAATATGATGAATAGCGCTGGGATATTCATCAGGCCATGCACACCAAATTCATCCGGAAAATTAGCCGTCTGACTATGCAACTGACAAACTTCAAACGGGGAATGGCACCATTTAAACGGTATCCGGACATCAAATATGGCCAGTAGTTTATTCAGGTATTCACTCCAGGCAATTCCGACTGTTGCTGCCCCTACAGCATATTCCAATACAAGGTCCCAGCCAATAATCCATGCTACCAGTTCTCCCATAGTGGCATAGGAATAAGTATACGCGCTGCCGGCTATAGGTATCATACTCGCAAACTCGGCATAACAAAGCCCTGCGAATGCGCATCCAATGCCAGCGACTACAAACGCCAGCGCAACAGATGGTCCGGCATTGTTTGCTGCTGCTGCTGCTGTCCGCACGAAAAGTCCTGCACCAATAATAGCGCCTATGCCCAATGCAATAAGGTTACCAGCGCTAAGACTTCGTTTTAGTCCCTTCTCACCATCGTCTGCATCGAGTATCAGTTTGTCAATTGGTTTTTTTGTGAATAAACCCATGGAGTATCATTATCGCGTGAAAGGCTAAGATAGGTATTTAGTTGATAATTCTAAGCCACCGGGCCAGAACTCTTTTTCTGATATAGTTATTCGCCAGGATTACTAAATTTACATTAGGTTTGATTTATGGTTCTGAAGCTCCTGCTTTATGGCGTATTTTTAATTGCGGTTGCTTCCTGTCCGGCCCTGGCTCAGCCTGTGCTGCCCGATATTGCAGGAACTGCCGGCAGGGGTTCGGTAACACTCAACTGGCAATGCCAGTATAACACCGTTAAGGCTATTTCTGTATTACGTGCCACCGACAGCAATGCCGGTTATTCACTCATTGGTTATGTGGAGCAAACAGATAAAGGCATCCAGACCTTCAAAGATATCCATCCGCTTAATGGCTTCAACTGCTACAAACTGGCTATCGAATTCAAAACAGGTCTTATCTGGCGCAGCAACCATTTATGCCTCCGGGTAGAGAACTATTCAACGGAGTCTGAAAAAAAATTATTGCCTGCCGATAAAGCTGAAATACAAAGGCCTGATATAACAATAACTGAACCGGCTTCAAAACAAACCTATGCCGGCACACAGCCAGTAACGCTCAAGCTTAAAATGCCACCTTTGCCGGATGATACTATTGATATTACGGCTACCAATGTTACTTCCCGATATTGTACCGCTGATGCCCGTTCCGGCAATATCATCCTCCGTCTGCCTGCCAATCTGGAACGATTCTCTTATTCAATAAAATTTTTCGATCTTCAAAATCACCTGATTACTGAAGTGCCACATTTAGGCACGGCCGCCTTGATTTTCGATAAAAGAAATTTCCAGCACAGGAAATACATAAGGTTTGTACTGAGAAAAGACGGTGTTGAACTGGAGGAAGGCTGGTTGCTGATGCCATAATCCTCCTTGTTTTTGTTACGTGTTCATTTTACAGCTTTCACCGGTTGATAAGAATTAGCCGCTACTCTGACGGATATCAATCTCCTGCAAAAGGGCTGATTTTATCTTTGTACAAAATAATTAAACATGAAAAAGACATTACTTACAGCAACAATGGCATTGCTGATGTATGGTGTTGCCTGTGCGCAAAGTTGCCCGAATCCGGATTTCGAAAACTGGAATTCAACTAATAATTATGCCCCTGATTCAGGATGGTACAACTCAAATGTTCAATCGCTGACATGGCATGATTCCCTTACGGTCTGGAGTGTAAGTGGTTTCAGCGGACATGCGGCGCATATTCAGACAGCCATCATAGGTACCGATACCATGCAGGCATGGCTGATCAACTCTGTTGGCGATCCGCGTAAAGGCATAGGAGGTGTTCCTTACTCTCAGCAACCAACCGCGCTAACAGGATATTATCGCTACAGCCTTCCCGGAAATGACAGCGCTGGCATAATGGTTGTTTTCAAAAAAAGCGGAACAATCGTCAGCACTAACGGAATGATGATACGAAATGCATCAGGCAGTCTGCTCACTTATACTCCTTTCACTGTGCCCATTACCCTTTCTGTAGTACCCGATACCGTAATTATAGCCATAGTAAGCAGCAATCTTTTTGGAACCGGACTTCAATCAGGCAGCTGGCTTGAGGTCGATCAGCTGGCATTTTCAGGTACGGGCATTTCACAAATAATTCCTGATGGCAATTTCGATACATGGATCAATAATCCGGTTATTGTACCTGAAGGCTGGCTCTCAGGTGCCAACTTTAATACTACAGGCGTCAGTCAGTCAACAGATGCCTATTCCGGCACTTATTCAGTACAACTCGTCAGCACACCGGGCGATAATGGTTCGGGAGGAACCAGAATAGTTGGTGCTGAAATAACAAATGGCAGAATGGTATCAAACCATGGACCTGAAGGAGGCCTGCCTTACACACATGCTGGAGCAGACACTTTGTTCGGATATTATAAATATACCCCGGGAGGCACAGACAGTGCTGCCATATCAGTTAACCTCACTCATCTGGGAACTATGGTTGGCGGCAACGGTATTACCTTACCTGCTGCCTCTGCCTGGACACTATTTTCATTGCCCCTCAATTCAATGAGCAC
Organism: uncultured Bacteroidota bacterium; assembly: GCA_903835005.1. Lineage (GTDB taxonomy): Bacteria > Bacteroidota > Bacteroidia > Chitinophagales > Chitinophagaceae > Nemorincola. The sequence goes on from CAILLK010000021.1 coordinate 53,645, forward strand.
ACCGGACTCTATACTCATAACCATTCAGAGTTCTTCCTGGAATTCAACAACTACTATTCCCGGCAGTACACTCAAAGTAGATCACATGTGGCTAAAATCACAGCCATTATACCTTAATGAATTATCCAATTCAGCTGGTCTGGTTGTTTACCCCAATCCGGCAAACGATGTGCTCAATTTCAGATTTGATGAACAGGAAACCGGCCCGGTATCCATAAAAATATACGATCTGACGGGAAGGGTAATTGATAATTATGATTATGTCAGAGTACCCTTTATAATAACTTTACCAGTAGAACCATTACCAATGGGTATGTATTTATATGAAATCAGGAACAATGGTACGGTAATAAGAGATAAGTTTATAAAAAAATAATAAAATCGCATCAGTTCCTAAATAATTAGTCCCCGGTATATCCGGGGACTAATTATTTAGGAACTGAAAAGTTTCTTTACCCAAAACATCATTCAGGTTGAAAGCAATTCCTCATCGAATCAAAACAGCTATTGGATGAATTTTACTACATTACATGTAATTATATTTTAATTTTTAAAATTTCTATAATATTAGCTGATGTATTTAAGACGCAATAGCCACCACATAATAAAATTATATTCCCTTACCTTTACATCCTTTATACGTTTACAATAATGAAACAGATAATCCTTACTTTTTCTGCACTTTTGTTTGCCTTTTGGGCACATGCCATCAGCCCGGTATCCGGCCCATCAGTAGTATGTGTTTCCTCCACCGAAACCTATACTGATTCAAGCATTGGTGGCAACTGGAGCAGTAGTAATATATCTGTAGCCACTATTGGCTCTGCAAGCGGTCTGCTTACCGCCATTTCTTCAGGCACAGTTACTGTTACCTACACCGTTGGCGTCAATTCAGCCACCGAAACCATTACTGTAAACCCTTATCCCACTTCATTTACTCTTAATGCCAGCGCCACAATTTGTGCAGGCGATTCAGGTACTCATCTTATTTTATCAGGTTCTTCATCCGGGGTCAGCTACCAGTTATATCAGGGAATGGGATCTACCGGCCCGGTCATCTACGGAACCGGGACAACCCTGGACCTGGGGTTGCAGACCATAGCCGGCACATATACAGTAAGAGCAACTGATACTACAACAGGATGCAGCCAAACTATGACAGGGCACCCGGTTATAACAGTTAATTCTGCGGTTACCCCAATTTATGGCCCTTCAGAATTGTGCCAGGGAACCACTCTGACCTTAAGCAACATCACTGCTGGAGGAACATGGGCCAGTGGTTCGCCGGTAATAGCATCGGTCGATCCTGCCAGCGGCGTTGTCAGCGGCGTTTCTGCCGGTTCTTCCATTATATATTATTCATTTACCTCAACAGGTTGTTATGCCGCTGCGTTGGTAACGGTTGATGCTTTGCCCTGTAGTAATGTGAGTGTCAAAGAAACCAGCTTACCCGACAATTCATTAGTTAAAATTTACCCGGTACCTGCATCAGGTAGCTTTACCATTACATCTGCACCAGGCGCCTATAACCAATATTCGATTACAGGCATTGAAGGGAAAATATTTATACAGGAAAATATTACTGCTTCTCCCCTCAAGGTAGATATCAGCAACCTGCCCGATGGGCTGTATTTGCTTATATTTTACGGCCCTGATGGAACAAAAGTCCTGAAGCTGCAGAAAAAACAATAATAATTTACCGGATAATTACCTGCTCAGTACAGCTCCACTCTTTGGCTTTAGTTGTTATCATATAGCAACCCGGTGACACAACGCCGGTATTCATAACCTTAATTGTATTGGTAACACCCGTTGTTTTCATTACTTCCTGCGCGTTAATGGTGGTCAGGCAAATTTCAATAGGCTCATTTACCAGGGAGGAAACAGAAAGCTCAAATATTCGCGTCGCCGGTTGTGGCCAGATTTTCAGCTTGTGAACCGATGATTCATTTAATAAAGAAGTCCGGTTATTATAAGCAGCTATTTCCCTGACAACATCAGATAGTATATCAGCTATATAGATATTGCCGGCATTATCGGCCAGCACGGCTATCGGGGCATTAAGTTTCGCTGCAGTGGCCGGGCCGCCATTACCCGAATTGCCAACGGTTCCGTTTCCTGCAATAGTCGAGATGATACCTTCACTATTTATCGATCTTATACAGTTATCACCCAAATCGGCAATAAATACATTTTCATACCTGTCAACCGACACGCCTGTAGGATAATAAAGTTCTGCTGTAGTCGCCTGCCCTCCATCGCCACTATAGCCCAATGAGCCATTCCCGGCTATTGTATGAATGATTCCGGCTGTATTTATTTTCCTTATTCTGGCACTGTTATAGTCAGCAATATAAATGTTACCGGAATTATCAACAGCCACACTGCGTGCATCCAGTTCTGCATTAATGGCAGGCCCTCCATCTCCGCTGAAAGAAGTCAGACCGTTGCCCGCAATGGTTGTTATAATCCCGGTTGTATCTACTTTTCTTACCCTGCTGTTCAGGTTATCGGCAATAAAAATGTTTCCTGCCTTGTCCACAGCTACACTGGTTGGTCCGAATAGCCAAGCCGCAGTAGCAGGCCCGCCATCTCCTTTGAATCCGGCCGAATCATTTCCTGCAATTGTATAAATTATACCCGTTGCAGATATTTTCCGGATACAATTATTATTATAATCTGCCACAAAAACATTCCCGTTAGCATCGGTAGCAATTCCAGAGGGGTTATTTAAGGTGGCTGTTGTTGCTGAACTCCCGTCGCCGGAATAACTTGCTGATCCTGTACCAGCATAGGTTGTTATAACACCTGCCGGGTTCACACATCGTATCCTGTTGTTATGGCTGTCAGAAATAAACAAATTTCCGCTTCCATCTGACGCCAACCCACAGGGTCCGAATATCCGGGCTGATATGGCCGGAATGCCATCACCATTGTACCCCGCTGTGTCATTTCCTGCCACAGCAGTAATAATTTGCGATTCGGCTATTGTTGTGCTGAATATCAGGAAAACCAGGATGGAAATTCTGTAGTAACTCATAATTACAATGCTGAATTAATTATACTTTTAGGGTAAAATGAGCAATTATCTTGGGCTAAAAAAATAACAATCGTTTTACTAATAAATGAGTACTGAATTATACACCGGCAGCACTGATTTCTTTTACTTGTCCCTGCTCTATGCGCACCACCCTTGCAGGGTACTTCTGAATAATACTGTAGTCATGGGTTGCCATAATAAAAGCGGTCTGATCATCCCGGCAGATATTAAACAGCAACTGCATAATTTCATCAGTGGTATCAGGGTCAAGGTTACCGGTGGGTTCATCAGCAAGAATCAATTTAGGCTTATTCAATAGGGCCCGGGCTATATCCACACGCTGTTGCTCCCCACCCGACATTTCATAGGTCATTTTATTGCCTCTGTTCTTCAATCCAACTTTAGCAAGTACATTCTCTATCGTTTCCCTGATTTCATCTTTATTTTTCCACCCGGTTGCTTTAAGTACGAATTCAAGGTTCTGGTATACGTCTCTGTCGGTGAGCAGCCTGAAATCCTGGAATACTATGCCCAGGTTGCGCCTCAACAAGGGTATTTTTTGCCAGGTCAGGTCTTTCAGATCAAACCCGGCTACATTTCCCTCCCCCTCCTTCAGATACAATTCACCATAAAGGGTTTTCAACAGACTGGATTTTCCTGTACCGGTTTTACCAATCATATAAATAAACTCCCCTTTATCTACTTCCAGATTAACATTATTCAGCACAAGGGTATTACCCTGATATATATTTGCCTCCTTCAGAGATACTATATTGTTTATCTGGTCCGTCATTTCATCTGTTATTTAATACAAAGGTAACTGCATTTATTTTCAAAAATCAACCGGGAAGGCAAACAATCTCTGATCATTTATTAACCACCAGACCTGCATCAAAACCCATTATTTATGAAAAAAAATGGCTGCCCTGATGAGGTACAGCCACTTTGAAGAACTTTTATTAATCAATTATTGAACCATCAGTTTTTGAGTATGAACCTGGCTTCCGGTTGCAGTTTGCACAACGTACATACCAGGAACTGAAATTACATCATGTGGAATCAGAATCCTGGCCTCATTAGAAGTCAATTGCTCACTGGTACGGAACACTTCTTTGCCAGTAATATCACAAACCACAATATTGGCAACAGCATACTCAGCATCTTTAATAATTACATAAGCATCACCATTGGTTGGATTCGGAGCAATTGCAACATCCATGTTATCCAGTTTTACATTGGCAACACCGGCAGGGAACGGACTGAAAAATACCCTGTCCATAAAGAAGTTGTTACCACTGCTGTAAATTCCGGTTCCTACAGTTCCATCATACCCTGCAGCTACACCCGGTTTGTAGCGCCAGCGGAAAACAGTGTAATTGGTCTTAGCTGCAGCAGGCAGGTTTATGCTCATCTGTGCCCAGTCGCTTGCAGAAGTAGGGTAAAAAGCAGTACCCACCGGACCCATATTATCAACGCCTCTTTTGGTAAGCACAGCTAGTGTGTTCCATCCCTGAGACTCTCTTACCGAATAATCGATTTCCAGGGTATCATTCAAATCGAAGGCATTGCTGGAACGGGAAGCTCCTGAATAAAAATAATTAAGGCTGCAATATCCGGTATAAGAAGACAGATCAAACGGGATACTGAAAAAATCATCAAAATCGCCATAGGGGCTTCCTGTATTTGGATAGGCACCGGTCAATGGATTATATCTGTTATCATAACCGGTATACATTATACAGCTGTTATCTAAATAACCCACATTGGCCCATTGCCATTTGAATTCATTGTTATAATAATTGAATGAAGGCCATTTTGCAGTATCAGCACCATTAAAATCCTGAAAATAAGAATTTGCATTAAGGCCTGCTGCATCTGCAACGAAAACCGCACGTGGCCACTCAACTGTTGTGTCTCCGCTGGCTCCGTTGCCTGTAGCATGCATTTTCACATCAACCCAGCCGGGTGTACTAAAGTTATTATTGAAGTAGGTAAGAGCGCTGTCATTGGTAGATGAGTTAAAATCAGAATGCAATGCACCATTTGAGAATGTCCAGTCAAGGTTGCTCAAAGTATCATTCCATGTTTCGTTACGGAAAGTTACTGATGTACCTGGGAAAGTAAAATACTCAGGATCATTATGATACTGAAGGCTTAATGAATAGGGTGTTACTTCAAATTCCGGAATTGGTTTCAGATCCAGCCTTGGAGTAAATGTCTTTGCTACAGTATCATTCAATACACCCGTAATATAAAGGTTGCTAACGCTCCACAGATTATTGCGGCCTGCTACATCACTGTTCAGCGCCTGGTGCATACGGTAAACCTGTCCCTTTGTAAACATCCTTGAACAATAGGTGTAGTCCATTATATTCTGAGTATTGGTAGTATCCGGATAATTAACAAGTGAATCCAGGCCAGCATCATTAGAATATAATTTAAAATAATTCGTGGCACATGCAGAGTCATACAGACTGTTAGGATTACTGCTCGGAAGATCAGGACGACAACCAGGCTCAACATGCCCCATTGTAGGAGGTGTATCGTCTACTTCATCATCGCCGCAGGCTACTCCCGGATTATTCGTTCCACCCCAGGGATGGTAAAGGCTGAATACATGGCCCATTTCATGGTTAATAGTTTTACTTACCGACAATGCACCGGTATATTCATTTGCCAAATAAGAAGCATCTGAAATTACGCCATCATAAAAAGGAACATACGTTACAGACGACGGGAAGTAGGCATAAGCTGCTGCTTCTCCGTTTCCGGTGGTAATTACTTCTACTGTCCAGATATTTACATATGAGGTTGGAGGCCATCCATCAAATTTTGACTGATCACCACCATAGTAGTTCAGATAGCTTCTGTGGCGGGTGATACCCTTGGTAGGATTTCCATTGGGATCCCTTGAAGCAAGGTGCAACCGGATGTGAGGATTACCAATATATGGAACGAATGGCGCAACCACACTGTTTGTATCATAGTTTTCTTTCGCATATACAATATTCCAGTTCAGCAGGTCATTGAAAATATCATCGTCTGTCAGGTACAAACTTTTGTCATTGCCGTAATCATGTATAACGTGTACTACAATTGGAATATCATACCAGAAATTAGCATTATCAGTTTCATCAGTAAATGTTGTCTTTTTTGCAGTTCTGAAGTCAATTTTTTTCAGACCGTCATTAATCTGTTTTTCATATTCAGCTTCAAGCTGAGCCAGTTCCGGATGGGCGAACAATAAACGCTTATGCATTTCATCAGTAGCACAAGGGCGATTTTGAGCATACGTACTGCCTGCAAAACATACCAGTGCAAGCGCTAAAAGAAAATAGTTCTTTGTCATTATTAAATAATTAAGAAGTTCCAAAGATAAAAAAATAAACAAACTTTCACAATAATTTCAGAGTTTAATGACCTCTGAAAAGTAAATTTCTGAATATTAGTTCAGTCATCTTCATGTATAGACGAGTATTCCGGCAAAAATCTTGGGTATTTATAAAAATATTTTTTTCGGAACTAAAAAAAGAGGCCTCAATTACTATATAACAAAAGCCTCAATATTATTGTTTCAAATATTGAGGCTTTGAGCGGAAAACGAGACTCGAACCCGCGACCCTCAGCTTGGGAAGCTGATGCTCTACCAACTGAGCTACTTCCGCTGGTTACTTTACCAGGGGGTAAAGTTAGGAGATTCTCCGTAATTATCAAATATCGGTTACCTTACAATGACATTTAGAATTCCGGATATTTGCACTAATGAAAAAGAAATGGTTTACAGACATGATGGGTAATCGCGTAAGTATAAATTACCCGCCTATCCGGATAATTTCGCTGGTACCCTCACAAACCGAGCTGCTCTTTGATCTGGGATTGGGTGAGCGGGTAGTCGGAATAACCAAATTCTGTATACACCCTTCTGAGTGGTTCCGGACCAAAAAAAGGGTTGGCGGCACCAAAACTATTCATGCCGACCGTATAAGGGAGTTAAACCCCGACCTGGTCATCGCTAATAAGGAAGAGAATACCAAAGAACAGATTGAAGAACTCGCTGCCCTTTTCCCGGTATGGGTTAGTAACATAAAGACTATTGATGATGCTTTAAGAATGATAAGTGATGTAGGTGATTTGGTGGGCAGAAAGAAGCGGGCACTCGAATTGGTTGCAGAGATCAGAAATGGTTTTCAGGGTTTGTATCAGCCGGCAAACGGAAATAACAAAAAAGTGGCCTATTTCATCTGGCGCAATCCCTGGATGGTGGCAGGGGGCGATACTTTTATAAGCGATATGATAAAGGCTTGCGGCTGGGAAAATGTATTTTCAGGCACCCAACGGTACCCGGAAATAACACTGGATCTGTTGAAGGAAATGCACCCGGACCTGGTATTGCTTTCTTCAGAGCCCTACCCCTTTAAGGAAGCACATATTGAGGAGGTTAAATCAACATTGCCAGGCACAGAGGTACTGCTGGCAGATGGAGAAATGTTCAGCTGGTATGGAAGCCGTATGAAGCTGGCACCTCAGTATTTAAAAAGGTTTTTATAACCCTTTTATCATCCTTCCGAACCTTTTGTGGTAGGCCATCTCCAGGCTTTCTCTGTGATCGGGATGGGCAATACTTGTAAGCAAAATGGCCCTCTGCTCCAGGTTCCTGGCATACAGATTTACAATGCCATATTCTGTAGCCACATAATGAATATGTCCCCTGGTTGTAACAACTCCTGCTCCTTCATTAAGGTGCGGCACTATACGCGATATACCTTTATTGGTAACTGATGGAATTGCTATAATCGGTTTTCCCCCTTCCGACAAAGCAGCACCGCGCATAAAATCCATCTGGCCGCCAATACCTGAATACTGATAAATGCCCAGAGAGTCGGCACACACCTGGCCGGTAATATCTATTTCTATTGCACTGTTTATTGCTACTACCTTAGGGTTTTTGCGGATTACACTTACATCATTTACATAAGATACATCCATGGCATGTATATAAGGATTATTATCAACAAAATCATACACCTTACGCGTACCCAGGATAAAGGAAGTAACTACTTCGCCGCAAGATACCTTTTTCTTTGAATTGTTGACTACACCACTTACTACCAGCGGAATCAGCCCGTCCGAAAACATTTCGGTATGCACGCCAAGGTCTTTGTGGCTGCCCAGTTTGCCAAGTATAGCATTGGGTATAGCGCCTATACCCATCTGCAATGTAGAGCCGTCTTCAATAAGATTAGCTACTTGCTGGCCTATTTTGTCGGCCACAAGGTCCACTTTACCAGCATAGTCCACCTCCGGAAGTTCGGCCTCCTCCCACACGATAGAATCAAATTTTGATATATGGATTATACCATCCCCCAGCACCCGGGGCATGCGGGGATTGATCTGAGCTATAATTCTTTTAGCATTCCGGGTAGCGCTTATTGCTATATCGGCTGAAGTGCCGAGGGTGCAATAACCATGCTCATCGGGTGGCGAAACATGAATCAGTGCCACATCCAGCGGTAGGTATCCCTCCCTGAACAGTTTAGGTATTTCACTCAGAAAAACAGGAACAAAACCACCATATTCAGAGTTAGCCCAGCCTCTTATGTTTTCTGATACGAAAAGAGAATTCATAAAAAAGGATTGCATAACCTCCGGGTGGTTCCAGTCTATTTTGCCATAAGTACTTATAGAAACCAGTTCCACATCCTTAACCTGCCCGGCACGTTTCAGCAATGCCTCTACAAGTTTAAGGGGGGTTGCTGCACTGCCATGAATAAAAACCCTGTTGCCACTTTTAACCAACTTTACTGCTTCTTCTGCCGTTGTATATCCCGGTTTCATAACCTATTTATTGCTGTTTTCAATACACTGCTCTATGCCAATAACTAAATACTAAATACTGAGAAATACTCAATCCCTAAGCCCTATTACCTCATGCAATGAGGGTATCTGCACATCCGGAAATCCTTTTTTTATCAGCCTTTCCTTAAAATTCACCTGAACATCATAATCGCCATGCACCAGGAACAATGTTTTCACATCCTTCGGATTCTGGCATGCAAGCCACTGACAAAGGTCTTCATAATCGCCATGTGCGCTTAGGGTGGCAATCTCATCAACATGTGCTTTTACCGCAAATTCTTTACTGAATATTTTTACGGATTCAGGTTGTTTCTTCAACCGGCCCCCCAGCGAATTCGGTTCGCAATAACCTGTAAATAATATGGTATTCCGGCTATCCGAAACATTATTGGCTATATGGTGTTTTACCCTGCCCGCCTCTGCCATACCCGATGCAGATATGATTACACAGGGTTCTTCAATATCATTCAGTTTAATAGAATCTTCAACTTTGTCGATATACTTAAGGCCGGCAAACGAAAATACATCTTCATCCCTGTGCAGTAACTGTTTTACATCATCATTGTAATAATCGGGATACTTTTTGATGGTATCGGTTATTTTGATGGATAATGGGCTGTCTACATAGTAATTCAGTGGGGGCAACCGGTGTTCCAGTTCCAGCCGGTTGAGCATAAATAATACATCCTGTGTTCGACCCAGGCTGAAGGCAGGGATGATTAGTTTCCCTTTCTTTTTAAGACAGGTATCCACAATAAACTTCAATAACCTGTCGGCGGTAGCCGTCGATACCTCATGCAGCCTGTCGCCATAGGTCGATTCCATAATAATATAGTCGGCCTGAGGAAACGGCTGCGGATTGCGCAATATCATATCATGGTAAGAGCCCACATCTCCGCTGAAGGTGATCCTCTTCTCTTTACCATTTTCCTTAATTTTCAGATTCACAGCAGCGCTGCCCAGGATATGGCCACAATCCGTAAACATAAGATCTATGCCACTCTCAATTTTGTAATGCTCATTATAAGGAATGGTTTCAAACAATGGAAACACCTTAATGGCATCATCTTCATCATAGAGCGGCTCAAATAGTGGCAGCCCGGCCTTTTCCCGTTTGGCATTCACATACCGCAGATCATCTTCCTGAATTCGAGCCGAATCTATCAGCAATAATTTAGCAAGGCTGGCAGTAGCCGGCGTACAGAATATTTTGCCCTTATAGCCGTCCTTTACCAGTTTGGGCAGCAGCCCGATATGATCAATATGTGCATGACTGATGACTACATAATCAATTTCGGCAGGCACAAAGCCCCAATTACTGTTCAGTTCCGTTGTCTCTTTACCCATGCCCTGGTACAGGCCGCAATCAAGCAGTATCTGCTTGCCCGGATTAACATGTATAATGTGCTTGGATCCCGTAACCGTTCGGGCTGCGCCATGAAATGCTATTTTCATTTTTGTTCAGATTGAAAAGTAATTGACTGATTACTGCTCCCGCATAAGGAATAAAGCAAGGTAACCATAAAAATTGCTCCATTGCACCATAACTGGTAAATTGATGGTAATTTAGTCCTACTTTTAAAATAAGGAACAAAATTAGCTGCAGGAAAACAGACAGATTATGACAGGAAATAGTTGCTTGTATGACCTGTATCAGATAAATAAAGGTGTATAAATTATATTTTTGCTATAAATAGAATCGGGATGAAAAAGATCTTACTGGCATTCGATGGTCTGCACTTTTCGGAAGGGGTATTTGAGTTTGTAAAAAAAATGAACGATCAGCAGAAAGTACTGGCGACAGGCATCTTCCTGCCCTCCATCGATTATATAGAGTTGCTCTACTCCTATGGCGGCGTACCAGCCGGACCCGTGTTTTTATCTGAAACCGCTGAAAGTGATGAACAGACACTCAATAAAAACATTGCCCGATTCGAACAACTTTGCAAAGACAATGATATTGCCTGCAAGGTGCATAAAGATTTCGAGAAGCATGTAGTAACGCACCTTAAAGAAGAATCCAGGTTTGCCGATCTGCTGGTACTGAGCAGCAGTTCGTTTTACGAAAACCTGGGCGAAGAAACTCAGGAGGATTATATCTCCAATGTACTGCACAAGGCCGAATGCCCCGTTATGCTTGTGCCCGAAAATTATTCAGTACCTGAAAGCATCATACTTGCCTATGATGGAAGCGAGCAGTCAGTATTTGCTATCAAGCAATTTGTATACCTTTTTCCTGAATACCATGAAATACAGGTATTGCTGGTTTATTTTGATTCCGGAAAATCAGGGGTTCCTGAGCGCGAATCAATAGATGAACTACTGGGTCTTTACTTTAAGAACCTCACCGTATTCAAACTGAAAATTAACCCACGCAAAGAACTTGAGCAATGGCTGCATGACCATGGCGGCTCTTTGCTGGTAGCAGGCGCTTTCGGCAGGTCGCTGTTCTCCGAAATGATCAGAAAGAGTTTCATTACTGATGTCATCCACGATCACAAAGTGCCGATTTTTGTAGCCCATAAATAAGGCTGAATCCTGATTTGATCAGTTAGTAATAATATAGCAAGCGGCAGAGAATAACATTTTTCAGTTTGCCAGCCTTTTTATTGCATTTGTATCAAAAAAGTATTAGAGGCTATAAGCAGATCATGCCTTATTTCGTTTAAATGCCATCCCACGTTAACCTGGGATCCTCGGTTATTCTTACTTCGTTTTCCAGTATTATTGCTTTAGATAATTGGCAAACTATACCATATAATTATGGCCTTTTTACGTAACAATTCCAACCAGGCTAAAGGATGAAACCGAAGCCTGAAAAGTAAGAGGTAACGAGCAAACTGGAACCTTGTTGTATTTATAGAATATTACTCTAATCATGGTTCTGACGTTTTCAAACCGGGCAATACCATCCATGCCAAAAAACACGGAACCCACCTTCAGCCGAAGGTGGGTTCCTTATTATTCATGTCTTGATCCAATTGCCTGAGGGACCGCATTATTGTTATTTATGATCTTTTTGCAGTAAAAGTTCCTGCTGAAACTACAGTTCCATCTGAACAGGTAAAACTAAACGTACCTGTGATTGTAGTACTGGAAACAGCTGTGATTGTAACACTTCCGGTTTGAGAAACTTTAGTTATTGTACCTGTCGATGCGGTATACTCCCCGAAAGATCCAGTTGGAAGAGGTGCTACAAGCGATGTTGTCCCGGTTGTTCCGCTCCAAGGGCTGATATTGATATTAATCTGAGGTGGCCCGCCCGCACCAGCTGTTACAGTAGAGCCTGAAATGCCAAGATCTGAACCCAACAGAGATGCAATGCATGCTGTACCATTCAATGTTGTGGTACCGATTGTTGCGTGCATAGAATAAGTTGGCGAGGAAGACGAGCCGCCGGACGATGAACAACCCGACAGAACAGTAAATCCCAATAGGGCAATAAGTAAGCTTAATTTTAAATGGTGCATAATTTTCGTTTTAGTGCGCGGTAAAGATAATTGAGATAAGTCAATAAAGAATTGAAGTCATGCTGCAAGTCAAAGGATTATAAAATTAATCGGGTAGGAAAACTATACCCGTCAATTTATGTGTGACATGAAGTTAGATTGCTGCTTATTTGTTTACTGTTGCATCCGGACTCATTAATTGCATCAGCTCATCAAACTTTGGCTCCAGTATTATTTCAGTCCTCCGGTTCTGCGCCCGTCCTTCCTGTGTATCATTGCTGGCCAGAGGGTGATAATAAGATCGTCCGCTGGCTATAAGCCTTACCGGCGATACCGAATATTCATCTATCAGCACCCTTGCCACAGAATTTGCCCGTGCTGTACTCAGGGCCCAGTTATCGGGGAATGCAGTAGTTTTAATAGGTTTATTGTCAGTATGACCCTCTATATCAATATTAATATCCAGGTTTGTATTCAACACACTTGCCACTTTTGCCAGTGCCTCCTTTCCTCTCGGATTAACCTTATCGCTACCTGAGGGAAACAACAATTCTTCCTCCATGCTCACATAAACCCTCCCATCTTTAACAGTAACAGTGAGTTCATTGTTTTTAAAGCCCACCAATGCATCAGCGATCAGTTTCCTCAGGTTTTCTGTGGCTTTCTGCTGCTGATCAATAAATGACTGCAGTTGCTGCAGACGGGCTCGTTGCGCTGCTACCTGTTCTTTTGTCATATTCAGTTCGTTAGCTGCATTTTCATTTGCATTGCCCGGCGCCCCTATCCGGTTGTTCATTCCGCTGATTGTATTATGCAAAAAACTAACAGTGTCTTCCAGCCGGGAGATATGGCTGTTGAGTGCTGCATTTTCATTTTGGATCTGCGTAGCCCGTGCTCTGGCTGACACATATTTACGCTTGGTTACGCAGGATGCCAGCAGTATAGTTCCTAAGCAGATAACGGCAATTACTCTTATCGTCTTTTTCATTGTTTTATGTTTTTATACAGCAGCTTTAAAAACTATGCCACTAAATCTTCCGATAAGTAAAAATGCACAACTCCTCAATCATTTGTGGATGGATACATGGCCAATTGATAGATAAAAACATGCTGGTATGGTTTTTTTTACAGGCAAATAAATTATTGATCACTCAAAATATAAGCAACATGAAAATTGTTAAACAATATTTTACCGCTAAGAGAGCAATCGCAGTTAAAACAGTCCTGCTTGCTGCATTGATGTTATTTCAAATATCTGGTTATGCCCGGGATAATACATCCGTCAACAGGAGAAATCAGGGAGAGAATTACGGCAATAAATTCAACCTTGGCCTTGGCATCGGGTATTATGGTTACCTTGATCAGGATATTCCCATTCTTTTTGCGAATTATGAGTTCCGTATAGCACGCCATATGACCCTTGCTCCCTTTCTCGGTTATTCTTCATACAGAAGCTATGACAATTATTATTATGGCAACAGTTATTATTATTATCAGGACACGATTATACCCGTCGGTGCAAAAGTTGCCTGTTATTTTGATGAATTGCTGGGAGCAGGTCCACGATGGGATTTTTATCTTGCTGCCTCTTTAGGTTTTGTCTATGATCATGTTGCTTGGGAGGATGGGTACAGCGGTAATACCTGAGCAGCGCACACGGCTGGTCCGCTTTATATTGACGGGCATCTGGGTGCCAGATACCATCTCGCAAAGGGAGTCGGCTTATTTATTGATCTTTCAACAGGGGTATCCACTTCGGGCTTATCCTTCCATAGCAGATCCCGGTATCAGTTTCAGGTCTTTTCAATCATTGTTTTCAGGCATATCAGGTTGCTTATTCTGAATTTGGAATTCCGTCAGCAAAAACCATTATATTTACCTTATTAAAGTAATAGGGTAAAAAATCAATGCTTTTCTCCATTGTAAAAAAAGGTTTGCTGATATTATGCCTGTTACTTGCCGGATGCATGGCATGGGCTCAAAAAGTTATAGAACCTTCTTCAGAAGCCCACCCCGATTGGTCAAAACCTTTTCCTCCGTTTCAGATAGCAGGCAACCTGTACTATGTGGGCACAGATGAACTGGCTTGCTATCTGATTGTAACACCCAAAGGAAACATACTTATCAACACTGGCTTGGCATCTTCAGTAAAGACTATAAAAACAAGCATTGAAACCCTGGGATTTAAGCTGGCTGATACAAAGATACTTTTAACCACTCAGGCACATTTTGATCACCTGGGTGCGATGGCTGCTATTCAGCAAATGACGGGCGCGGTTTTGATGGCAGACGAAGGCGATGCTGCGGCCATTGCTGTGGGTGGCCGCACTGATTATAGTGTAAAAGGGGATGTATGTGTTTATGAACCCTTAAAGGCAGGCCGCATATTGCACAATGGTGATACCATTAAATTAGGTGGAATGGAATTGACCCTCCTTCATCATCCGGGCCACACTAAAGGATCATGCAGTTATTTGTTTGATGTAAAAGACAAGAACCGGAAATACAGGGTTCTTATAGCCAATATACCTACTATTATTACCGACAAGAAATTCTCAGCTATACCATCTTACCCCAACATTGAGGCAGATTACGCTTATACATTAAATGCCATGAAGCATTTAACTTTCGATATCTGGCTGGCATCACATGCTTCCCAGTTCGGGCTTCATAAAAAACACAAACCCGGCAGTGCATACAACCCTGCTGCTTTTACGGATAAACAAGCTTATTACGACGCAATAGCAGACATACAGAAGGAATTTGACAAGAAAATAAACAGTAGATGAACAGTACCACGCACCATATTCTGAGGTTATAGGTAACCTCAATCCAATTATTCCATACCCCTTCCTGGCCTTTTCAAAAGTAACTAACACCCTGTGGATACTTATTTAAACCCATGATGATCTCAATATTATTTTTGCATCAAATAATCTTATCCATGCCATTGACAACGTTGAAGGACGACCTCCTTGCCGAATTCAGGGAAGAAAGGGTTATGATCAACGAACAGATTGCCCTGCTCGACCCGCTTGCCACCTCTTTGCGCAAACCTGCTGCTCAAAGATTGCTGAGCAGCAGCACGCTTGCCCTAAGTGAATATATCTGTTATATCATCAGCCTGGGCGGAGTGGCCTGTATCTGTTTCCTCCATAAGATTTATCCGTTCAGCAGCCTGTATGATCTGTTCTATAATCCCCGGATAAGAAATACAATTGGTGGTCCCAATCTGATGTATCTGACCATTGGCGTTTATGGCATTGCCTCCATAAGTGTTGCGCTTACCTTTATACTGGGCCGGGTGGCACGGGAAATGAGGCTGAAAAATGAAATACTCTACCAGGCAGGCAAAGACATCAAAACCATTGTGGGCCAGCACCTGGAGCGTAAAGCCGCGCTCGATACCATTGAGCAGCGTCATATGCTGGGTATGTCGGGCATACAGCAACCATCCAAACAACAGGCTCCGGTTCTGGCTGCCAATACCCCATTCATGGCATCCCTTACCGGCTCCATCAATGAATTCCGAAATCCCGGTTTTGAATAATCAAATAAATAATAGCCAGGAATTCAGATTAAAGTCAACTGCAAACTGAAACCTGCAAACTAAAAACTCAATCAACCACTACCCTTACATGGGTTACCAATGCCCCGCTGCTCACTTCGCAGATGTAGAAGCCGGGAGTCAGTCCGCTGGTATTGATTTTCATTCTGCCACTGCCATCAAATGCATTAGCTGTGTTAAGTGCAATTTTACCATCTGCCGTTATCAGCTTTACCTGCACAGGTCCGTTCATCAATTCCATATCAGTGGTTGTAATGGTAAATGATCCGTGACTTGGGTTTGGTGAAACCAGGGTAGTTGCTTCCGTGATTTGTTTCACGGCTAATGTGCCTGGATTATTGGCCTTCGTGCTCTTCCACATTCCCCTACCGAAAGTACCGGCCCATAAATCACCTGTTGCATAGTTGATCTTCAGGTCAGCTACATGAACGGTAGGCAGGTGTGTGTTAAAAAGGGCCCAGTCGGTCATAGTGGTATCTTTATAAAATACTGCTGCATCCGTACCAATATACAGGGTTCCGGATAAGGTATCGCACACCAGGCAGTCTACAGGCAGATTGGGCAATGTGCCGGTTTCATTGGTCCATATATTGGTAGCCAGGTTATAACTGTAAACTTTGTCGGTGGAGCTGTATCCGCTCACTGTTACCCATATGTGTTTGGCGTTTTTAGGATCAACCACTACATCTGAAATAAAGTTGGTAAAAGGTATATGGATGGTATCCCAGGTGGCACCCATATTGGCTGTATAGTAAACCACAGATTTCCAAACATTGTAATCGTCATACTCGGCATAAATATAGTTGGTATTTGCAGGCGCCCAGGCTATAAAATTGATTGACGATGAGCTGTCGAATACTGGTGATAGTGAAGTCCAGGATAGCCCGTTGTTGTGCGAAATGTACAGATTTTTAAATGCCAGCAATAAGGTAGCCGTATCTGTAGGGTGTAGCAGGTAAGGGCTTATCCATCCACCTCCATTATCATGTATTGTATCAGTAATGCTGTGGTAATTTGCGCCTGCATCCCTGGTCATATCAATATTCCCGTTTTGTGATGAGGTATACCATATATTGGCAGGGTTGCCGTAATTGATCAGTGGTTGCATTCCATCACCACCGGTTAGGTCGGTAGCTACTCCTGCATTTACCATTTTGGTGCCATCATCCTGGCATCCGCCAATACAGAAGGGAACATGATTATCTACAGAAATCCTGTAAAACTCAGTAATACCAAGGCCATTGCTCAGGTTGATCCAGGGAGATGTCAGCGGTCCGTAATTTTTATAAATCCCGCCATCACAGGTTTCAAACAAGGCGCCCGTAAGCGGGTGGTAAGCCAGGCAATGTTTATCAGCATGTACTGTGGCCAGGCTGGTGCCATTATCATACCAGCCATTGCATACAGTCCAGCTGTTCCCGTCATCAGAAGAATAATAGCTGTTCACACCTCCTATCGTTACATCTGATGCATTGGTCGGGCTTACCGATATGCACAGGTCATACCAGCCCTGTCCGCCGCACGAAGTGGTAGGGAGGCCGATATCCCAGCCCAGCAATTCATGAGTACAGGAGGTATCATTGTGATAAACAAGTGTAAAACTTGCTCCGCTGTTTACAGATTTATAAATACCCAGCAGGCCGGATGACGAATCAGATGCCAGAGCCATTACAAGCGATGGATTTGCCGGACTAACCGCTACATTGATTCTTTGAGCACCCACAAGGCTGGTTACAGCTGTAAAAGTGACTCCTGCATTTACCGATTTTACGATCTGGCAGGTAGTATCTGTATATATAGTTCCATAAATGGTATTGGTATCGCCGGGCTTATAAATCAGTTGCTTGAAGTTAAGCGCATTTGTTGCAGTCCAGCTCGCTCCTGCATTGTGGGTAATATAGGAACCGTTGTTCGTGCCTAGTAGAATAGTGTTGGTGTCAGACGGATTGATCAGAATGGAACGGGCATTATTAAAGAGCGTTGGCAGCCAGCTCAGCCCTGCCGTTGACCATGTTGCGCCTGCATCATGAGACACAATGATACCCGAACTGTAAGCATCACCTGCATCGCCATCTCCGGTGGCCACATATATGGTATTCCTGTTGTGGGGGTTTATCTTTATGTCAGCTACACCCAGGGTTGGCAGGTTATTATAGAGCGGAGTCCAGGTAAGGCCGCCATCAGTGGTTTTCCAGGTACTGCCTGCCGGGCTGCCAATGTAAAATGTATTGGAATCAACCGGATCAAAGGCTACAATGTTGATCCTGCCTATACCCGAATAACCGCCAGGTGTGGTGGTTGGCCCCTGAAATACCCAATTGGAGGGAATGGAAGTGGTTTTTGCTGCTTTGGTATTGTGGGTATATTCCAGCCATTCCGTAAGGGTTTTTACTGGCGGAACTATATATCCATCCTTGTCCAGGTGTTGCCGCCAGTACCAGTCCCATTTTTGCACCAGGTGGTTTTTCCCCTCGCCTTGTTCTCCGTCCGGATTGATAACGATCTCCTTATCGGCAGCGCCTGCCATCGGGTAGTTTTTCACCACATCCGAAAACTTTACTGGTATGGCGCCTTTTGGCATCCATGGTTGGGCGCTCAGGCTATTAAACATTATCAAAGACCCTGCTGCAAAAATTAATTTCCTCATTCAAAATATACATTAATATAAAAAAAACCTCTTAATCAATAATAACAAACCACCTGTGGCTTCATTCAAAATGCAGCCTCGATAAAAGGTTTTAGTATACCACTACCTGAACATGTGTACTCAGTGCTTTATTGCTGATTTCACAAATATAAAATCCCGCTGCCAGACCATTTATATTGACCTTTATACTTCCACCAGGATCAAATGATCCATGGGTATTAAAAACCATCTTACCATCGGCCGAAAACAGTTTCACCTGCACAGGGCCGTTCAGCAATGCTGATTCGGAAGTAGAAATGGTAAACGAACCATGGCTTGGATTTGGCGAAACCACCGTAGACACTTCCTTGATTTGTTTCACAGATAATGTACCCGGATTATCGGCCCGCTGGCTTTTCCAGATTCCCCTGCCAAATGTGGCTGCCCATACTTCAAGTGTTGCATAATTTATTTTCAGGTCATATACATGCACAGTAGGCAGGTTCGTGTTGAACAGGGTCCAGTCCGTAGAACTGGTATCCTTATAAAATACTGCTGCATCAGTACCGATATACCGGGTGCCGGTAATAGTATCATAAATAATGCAATCGGCCGGCAGGTTGGGCAATGAACCGGTTTCATTGGTCCAGGTATTTGTGGTCGCATTGTAACTATACACTTTATCAGTTGCACTATAACCGCTTACCGCAACAGATATATGCTTTTCATTTTTCGGGTCAATAGCCAGCCCCGATATGAAATTGGTAAATGGTACATGAACAGAATCCCAGGTAGTGCCGGCATTACTGGTATAATATATCACAGACCGGGACCCGTTTGACTCGTTCAGGGCAGCATAAATATAATTCGGGTTGCTCATTGCTATTGCCAGTTCATTGATATACGATCCGGCATCAAACATTGGGGAGATAGCCGTCCAGTAAAATCCGTTATTATGAGTAACATAAACATTTTTAAAACCGAGGTAAAGCGTTTGGGTATCGGTTGGGTGCAATACAAAAGGAGTAATAAACCCGCCGCTTGCAGGATTCAAAGTATCCGTGATACTGTGAAAAGTATGGCCACCATCACGGGTCATCAGTATATAACCATACTGTGAGGAGCAATAAAAAATGTTTGAAGGATTACCGTAGTTAATCAGCGGCTGTGTACCATTGCCACCTGTCAGTTCGCTGGTAGCTGTGCTGCTCACTGTTTTTGTTCCATTGTTTCGGCTGCCGCCTATACAGAAGGATACATTGTTATCAATTGCATTCCGCACAAATTCCGTAACACAAATACCATTCGAGAGATTGATCCAGGGAGCCGTAAGCGGACCATAATTTTTATAAAGACCACCATCACTTGTTTCGAACAATGCCCCGGTAAGCTGGCTGTAGGCGAGGCAGTGTTTATTGGCATGAACAACAGGTGTACCCGGAACGCCGTTGTACCATTCATTGGCCATTGTCCACGATGCGCCGCCATCCGCCGAATAGTAGGTATTGATCGCTCCTACTGTCACTTCTGATGCATTGGATGGATTCATAGCAATGCACAGGGCATAATTACCCTCGCCGCCGCAATCGTAAGTGGGCAGGCCAAGATCGTAACCCAGCAATTCCTGGCTACAGGCTACTGTATCATTGGTAAAAGTTGCAGTGTAGGTAGCTCCGCTGTTGGTTGAAGTGTAAATCCCCATAAGCCCGGATGTGGAAGTATTGCATGCTACGGCCATCACAACTGCAGGGCTTGCCGGACATACTGCAAGGCTTATGCGTTGTGCCTGTTCAAAACTGGTAACCGCGTTCCAGCTGGATCCGCCATTGGTCGAAAGTACTATCTGCGCCGATGTATCGGTATAAATGGTGCCATACAGGGTTGTGGTATCTCCGGGTTTAAACAATATCTGCCTGAAATTGCCCGACGCTGCGCTGGCCCATGTGGCACCCGCATCATGTGATGTATAAATGCCGATATTGGTTGCCAGTATCATTGAATTGGTATCAATCGGATTAATCAATAATGACCTGATAAAATTGTTATTCGTTGGAAGCCAGGAAAGGCTCGTGGTGAGCCAGGTAGTGCCCCCATCATGCGACATGATTACACCGGCACTGTAAGTATCACCTGCATCATCGTCGCCGGTAGCTACATAAATAGTATTGTGGTTAAGGGGATTAATTTTAATGTCCGATACGCCAAGCGTGGGCAGAAAGTCATACAATGAAGTCCAGGTAATGCCACCGTTGGTAGTTTTCCAGGTACCGCCAGCTGCACTGCCCACAAAAACTGTATTGGAGTCAATCGGGTCGAAAGTAACCACATTTACGCGACCTAAGCCGGTATCGCCACCAGCTGCAGAGTGCGGCCCCTGGAAGATCCAGTCGGCAGGCAATACAGAGGTTGTTCTGGCTGCCATTCTTGCGCCCAAAGGTTTGCCCATATAATCCTGCCACGCAGTTATTGTTTTTGCCGGAGATACTATATAACCATCTGCATCCAGGTGCTGCTGCCAGTACCAGGCCCATTGATCGAACAACTGCATGGTACCCGTATGGTTTTTATTAATGATAGCACCCGCATGCTGATTGCCAAACCTGGATACTACATCCTGAAATTTTATCGGGTTGGAAGACCCTGACGGAACCCATGGCTGACCTAAGAGCACATTAACAACCAAAACACCTAAAACGGATAATAGTGTCTTTTTCATTTTATGTATTGATTTATAAGGTTAAATAAGTTGAAAAACAGATATACTAAACTCATTACAGTATTAAGCAAATACCGCTCCGCAACCCCATTATAATGACCAATCATTTACAACTAACTAAAACAAACGATAAACAAATAACCGTAAACGCTACTGCTCAATGTAAACCGTAAACTCTGTTGTAAAATGCTTCCCCTATTGCATAATAATATCCTGCTTCTTTTCAATCGCTTTTACCGGGCAAGATAACCATCCGCTGCCACCGGTCTTATAGAATAAAGTATTTTTGGCATCAGCAGGTATTTCAGCTGGCACAGGGAATTTACCGCCGGGTATAGAAACCAGTTGCAAAGTATCGCCTCTGTGTATTTTATCAGCGGTAACAATTTCTGTATTGTATTCCTGTTTCTTTCCTTTCTCCGGGGCTTTGTAGATTATTTTATGAGCCTTGGCTATATTACAGTTTTCCCATCCGTTCTCCCCTCTCCAGAAAATCGTCTCTGGATAATTGGCACCTTCCCAGATAGCTATAAAGTGATAATTGGTTCTGGGTGGCACTCTGGGAATACCCGGCACCGTTTTCTGCGACCAGGCTTCAAGCAGAGTAATTCCGGTTTTTACAGCTTTCTTTGTCTTGGTTTTTGCCACCGACTGAAAGCTGACAATGATTGCCAAACAAAGTATAATAAAGATTCCTTTTGAGTTCATAACAGTAAAAATAATCAAAACTGTTGATAACAGGAACTTTATTGATGATTTCAATCATAAAAAATCGGATCATTTTACACCTTTCTGACTATTTTTAGATTCTGGTCATGGAATTGCTGTTTTTAGTTTAGTTTCTTTGCACAATAATCAGATTATGGCAGATCAAATAAAACGGGGTGTGATATTAATGAACCTGGGTTCTCCGGATTCTACAAGTGTAAGGGATGTAAGGAAATATCTCAACGAATTCCTTATGGATGAGCGGGTAATTGATACGCCCTACCTTCAGCGTTTGCTGCTGGTAAAAGGTATCATTTCTCCGTTCCGGGCACCTAAATCGGCTGAGGCATACCATACCATCTGGACCAAGGAAGGTTCGCCACTTGTTGTTATTACTGCACAGCAACAGCAGGCAATGCAAAAACTGGTGAAAGAGCCTGTGGAGATATCCATGCGCTATGGCAACCCTGCCATGAAGTATGCCTACGATAAAATATTGAAAGATAATCCGGGCCTGGAGGAAGTAATCCTGTTGCCGCTTTATCCGCACTATGCCATGAGTAGTTTTGAGACTGCCGTGGAACATGCCAAAACGGTTCATGCCGAAGGTAAATACCCATTCCGGATAACCACAATTCCGCCTTTCTACAATCACCCTGCCTATATCAAAGCCCTGGCCGAAAGTATTAAAGCAAAGCTAAACCCTCCCAGCCATTTGTTGTTCAGCTACCACAGTATACCCGAGCGGCATATACATAAAAGTGATGTTACCGGCAATCATTGCCTCAAATCAGCCAATTGCTGTGAAGTAGATTCACCCGCCAATAAGTATTGCTACAGGCACCAATGTTTTGTAACGACTCGATTAGTTACAGAATTGCTGGGTATCCCAAAAGATAAATACAGCGTTTCCTTTCAGTCGAAACTGGGCCGGTCGGAATGGCTGAAACCAGCTACTACAATGCGCATGGAGCAAATGCCGGGCGAAGGCATTAAAGACCTTGCGGTAGTTTGCCCCGCATTTGTAAGCGATTGCCTGGAAACTCTTGAGGAAATAGGCATAAGGGAGCGGGAGAATTTCATGAAGGCGGGCGGAGAAAATTTTACCTTTATTAAGTGTATGAATACCCAGCCTTCATGGATAGATGCTATGATTGAAATATGTGGGCTCAAGTCGTTAGTCTAAAGTAAAAACCAAATAACAAATTCTAAATTCCTGAAATGGAGTATATAAAAGCGCTACATATCATTTTCATCGTTACCTGGTTCAGCGGTATGTTTTATATCGTGCGACTGTTTATATATAATACCGAGGCCAATGAAAAAACAGAACCAGAAAAAACGATCCTGCAGAACCAGTTTACTATTATGATCCGCCGGTTGTGGATGGGTATCACCTGGCCATCTGCAATTCTAACCTTAATTTTCGGGCCATTGATGTGGTACAAATTAATGGGTAACCAATTTATATTAGTTAACTGGTTATCCATAAAACTTTGCTTCGTAATAGCCCTATATGCTTATCATCTGTCACTGAACACTATTTATAAACAGCAATCAAAAGGCATATTCAAATACACCTCCAATCAATTACGTATCTGGAATGAAGTCGCCACCATCTTCCTGATAGCTATAGTTATGCTTGCTGTTGTAAAACAAGGCATGAGCCTGGTTTATGGCTTACTGGGGCTGGTTTTAGTGGTAATTTTATTGATGAGCGCAATAAAGATCTATAAGCGGGTGAGAGGGAAATAACAGGTGAAGCCAGTAGAAAGATTGCATCTCAATTTACATCAGATCACACCTCATCCATAATCACATCCTTAACAATCCTCCAGCCGCCCTGCGAGTTAATAAATGTGGTCCGGTATTTAAAGGTTCCTTCTTTCAGGCAATGCGGGTTCCAGGCCTTAAAGAAAGCATTCTGAATTACCGTTTGCTTGTATTCCACAAAACTTACACCACCCGGATTTCCCCGCTCTTCGGACTTTGATATGGATATGATCTCCACCTGAACGGACCCCACTTTGAAATGCAGTTCATCATTTTCTTCTTTTATGAGAAAGGGCTGCCCTTTTTTAAGCACTTTAATTTCCAGGTTGCCCGGACTATCCTTTCCCGATGCTGTAAGATCAATAAAACCGGCTTTCTTTAATGCTTTTATATTGTCCGGAACATTATTTCCTTCCACAATTTTATGGAGATAAAAGCTCCGGTAAAGCTGATCATTGGTAGTCTGATCAATTTGCTTTTTTGCTTCTTGCTTTTGCAGGTCTTTACCTGTGGCACAAAAACCAAGCATAGTGCCCAATAAGATCAATAATAACAGATTCTCTTTCATATTTTATAGTTTGGATATACCAAAGTAACTTTTAAAAATATAAAGAAAAGTTATTTCGTACCGAACTGAATATACAGCATACTGCTCTTTTCCGCGTTTTACAGACGAAACAGGCAATTGACTTACAGCGGATATTTCTTTTTAACCCTATGCCATTACTTATTCATTCGCACATAACCTATATAATCTGTTCCGGGTATTTCTGTTACACCCAATTGCCGCAGCATAGTTACCAGTTGCCCCCGGTGGTAAGTAGAATGATTGAAAACATGCTGCAGCATATCTGCAATCTGCGTGGCATGGGGATTGTTCCGCAGGTCGTGGTAATGGATATATTCCTGCATTCTGCCTTCGGGGAGGTTTTCAGCATATCCGGCAAGCAAAGCAGATGATTGCACCCAATTGCCGCATGCCTCCACAAAAGAACCCTTGAATTCTGCCGCTGGCCATACCGGATGAAGTACCAGTTCAAGCCGCTGCAGCCATACATTTTCTGCCGACCAGGTGTGGAGTACGGTTTTGTGCAACGAAGGAAAACTACTTATGATTACCTGTTCCGCCTGCCCATCATTTAGATTCGCCATGGCATCCGTCAGGCATTTGTTGGCCCACAAATTATACCGGGCATATTTCATCATAATTTCCTTCATGATCAGATTTTGTTTGGTAAAAATAGGTCTTATTTTAAATTTAAATGTCTTTATAAAACAACAAAAATAAAAAATGCAGAATTCTATGATCGTTATTTCCGGGAATAGATACAGGAAATAATTTGGTCAAAAACTTCCGAACTATATTATCTGGCACATATTTTGTAGGTTTATTTGAAATATACCAAATTGAAAATAATCATACCTTTTTTCGCATTCATTATTTTACACGTTACAGAAATTAAATGTCAGCCATTCGTATCTGATTTCCCAATCGTAACAAGAGAATTTACTACCAATGCAGTTCTCAATTATCAATATTTTAATGGCAACAAAAATAAAAAATGCCTGGTGCATAAGATGAGTCCCTGGGTTATGACAGCAGGGGCAGTTGTAACATTTTACGGATTTATATTGTATAATTCTGCCGGAAATGAGGATAATCCTACAGCAGTGCAGGATGGCCAGCAAGGTGGCAGAATTTGCGCAATCGGCCTGTTCATTTGTGCATGTGGGTTGGGTATGGGCATAGGCGGCCGCATACATGATAATTCCAGTGAAAAAAATCATAGGTTCTATATGGTAGCTCCCAAAAGAAATCAGATTGGACTGGCATATAATTTTTGATTTCATTGGCCTGTGAGGTCTTTAATAATAACCCCTAACCAACAGAATTAACACCTCAATAAACTGTCCTGAAATAAACCTATGGCAGTTGAAAAGTTAAAAACCTGCCCGGAGGCAGGTTTTTAATTTCTAAATATTAAAAAAATTATTTTAAAGCTTCACCAACTTAGTTTCAAATTTATTGGCGCCTGTAGCATTGGTTGCCCTAAGCAAATAAATGCCAGTTGCGAGGCTGCTGGTATTTATAGTTTGTGCAATTCCAGCAACAGGTATCATTTCAGTTACCGGCCTGCCTGCAGCGTCATAAATACACAATTTATCAGATAATTCAAGGCCGGAAACAGTAATTGAATTACCGGTTGGATTAGGATAAACCTCAATCTTTTTATTACTTGTCGTATTTTGCACTCCGGCAGTACCGTAATATGTTTTACGGATCCTTTCATTATTGGCATCGGCTATATAAATACTGCCGCTCCCGTCAATAGCAATACCATAAGGGTTAAATAAGTTGGCGCCTATTGCCAGACCTTCATCGCCACCAAACCCATAGGTACCGTTACCCACAATGGTCGAAATAATACCCGAACTGATATTGACCATTCGGATTACATTATTGTTGGCATCTGAAAAATAAACATTACCTGATGAATCTACAGCTAACCCCCTGGGGCCGTTAATTTTAGCATCCCCTGCCCAGCCACCGTCGCCGGAATAACCATAAGCGCCTCGGGTACCTATAAAAACAGACATGGTATCGGTTAAATGATCTACCCTGCGTATTACATTATTGCCATAATCGGCAATATATATATTGCCACTTTTGTCAACTGCTACTGCATAAGGAGAATCCAGTTCTGCAGTAGTAGCAGAAGTATTGTTACCCGCAAAACCAATGGTATAGGTTCCGGCAACCGTACTGATCATTCCTGAAGTATTAATTTTCCGGACAACATGGTTTCCCATATCAGCAATAAACATATTACCACTCGCATCGAAACATATGCCTTCAGGACAATGAAACCATGCAGCAGAAGCCGGGCCACCATCGCCATAAGGGCCTGGAATACCTCCCGGGCTGCCCGCATATTGAGAAATTATACCGGTCGAGTTCACTTTACGTATTACACTTGAAGCATCATCCGAAATGTACAGGTTACCTGTTTTATCAACCGCTACACCTCTTGGCACCAGTTCTGCCGATGTGCCTATTGTTCCGTTGCCGCTATTACCCTGATAGCCATTCCCGGCAATAGTAGTTATCAATCCGCCGGCATTAACTTTACGAACCCGGTAATTTAAATGATCTGAAATATACATGCCTCCCGAACCGTCAAGGGCTACATCTATCGGGCCAAACAGCATGGCGCCTGAGGCATTACTGCCATCACCGCCAAAACCCTGAATACCATTACCTGCAATTGTATAAATTTTCTGTAACAACTGCGACCGGGCAGAAACAGAAAACAGCACCATAAACAACAGGAAAAGGGACAACTTTGATCTCATACTGAACATTTGCCCAAATATAACATTAATTTTTCGCAGAAATGCAATTCTTCCGGAACCTAATTCCGAGATAAATAATTTTTCGGCAGAAACAGCGTAATATATTCATTGTTATCCTTTTTCATCCCATTCTTAAATGAAGAACTTCTGATAGACCAAACACCAGAATAATCCAAAATCAGGTATAAGGCTTCTGGTTCCCGCGCTCAGGTCAGGCCTTATTTATTCATACAGAGCAATCAATATAAATAAAGTATTATCGTGCTAAGAAAAGTAAGAAAACCTCATAAAGGCTTTATGTTTTTACCAATCAAACAACTATCTTTGCACACTTTCCATTAAAACATTAAAAATTAATTATGAATCTTTTTTACCTCGTACCTGCATTTGGTATTCTGGCGTTACTGTACACATTTATTAAGAGTGCCTGGGTCACTAAGCAGGAAGCCGGCAACGACCGGATGAAAGAAATTGCCCAATACATAGCCGAAGGCGCTATGGCTTTCCTTAAGGCCGAGTATAAAGTACTGGCTTATTTTGTGATTATTGCTGGTTTACTGCTGGCTGTAATGGGTTATGGCAGTTCCAGCTGGCTGATAGCAGTTGCATTTATTATTGGTGCATTTTTCAGCGCACTGGCAGGTTTTATAGGTATGCGCATTGCTACCAAAGCCAATGTGCGCACAGCTCATGCTGCACGCACCAGCCTCAGTAAGGCGCTCGCTGTTTCCTTCGGTGGCGGCTCTGTAATGGGCCTCGGTGTTGCCGGACTTGCGGTTTTGGGCCTTGGCGGTTTATTTATTATCCTGCTGCATGTATTTGCACCGGCTGTGTTTACAGCTACAACGGGGGTTGCAAACGGAGATAATGTGAAACTGGCTATCGAAGTTTTAACCGGGTTCTCACTGGGCGCTGAGAGCATTGCTCTTTTTGCACGTGTGGGTGGTGGTATCTATACCAAGGCTGCCGATGTTGGCGCTGACCTCGTAGGTAAAGTTGAAGCTGGCATACCTGAGGATGACCCCCGAAACCCCGCTACCATTGCCGATAACGTAGGTGATAACGTGGGCGATGTGGCCGGTATGGGCGCCGACCTTTTCGGTTCTTATGTTGCCACAGTACTCGCAACCATGGTATTGGGCCAGGAAACAGTTTCTCTCGATCAGTTCAATGGTTTTGCTCCTATATTGCTTCCTATGCTCATAGCCGGCACCGGGATTGTATTATCTATGATAGGCACATTATTTGTACGGATATCTGAGAGCGCTGGTCTGAGTACCAAAGCTGTTCAGAATGCACTGAATATGGGCAACTGGGGTTCAATAGTACTTACAGCCATTGTTGCTTACTTCCTCGTTAATTATCTGCTGCCCGACACAATGACGCTCAGGGATATATCATTTACCAAAAACGGTGTAATTGGCGCTGTTATGGTAGGCCTGGGTGTAGGTACTTTAATGAGTATGATCACCGAATACTATACCGCAATGGGCAAGCGCCCGGTGCTCAGTATCATCCGGCAGTCATCTACTGGCAGCGCTACAAACATTATCGGCGGCCTGGCTGTGGGTATGGAAAGTACGTTCCTCCCTATCCTGGTGCTTGCAGGTGGTATTTATGGCGCTCATGCCTGTGCAGGCCTTTATGGTGTGGCTATAGCCGCTGCCGGTATGATGGCAACTACAGCTATGCAGCTTGCTATCGATGCATTCGGACCAATAGCTGATAATGCCGGTGGTATTGCCGAAATGAGCGAATTGCCAAAAGATGTGCGTGAAAAAACCGATATCCTCGATGCTGTGGGCAATACTACCGCGGCTACCGGTAAAGGTTTCGCTATCGCATCAGCGGCCCTTACTTCTCTGGCTTTATTTGCAGCTTATGTAGGCGTGGTTGAAAAGAACGGCTTCGACCTCCATAATGCAATCAATATCTACCATGCCGATGTATTGGCCGGTTTGTTTGTGGGTGGCATGATACCATTCATCTTCTCATCACTGGCTATACGCGCGGTAGGCGAAGCAGCTATGGCGATGGTAGAAGAAGTACGACGCCAGTTCCGCACCATTCCAGGCATTATGGAAGGTACCGGCAAACCGGAATACGACAAATGCGTAGCTATCTCCACCAATGCATCACTGAAGAAAATGGTACTCCCGGGTGCTATCACCATTGTTTCTCCACTGATTATCGGATTTGTATTAGGCCCTGAAGTACTGGGTGGTTTCCTTGCAGGCGCTACAGTGAGTGGTGTACTTATGGGTATGTTCCAGAACAATGCCGGTGGCGCATGGGACAATGCCAAAAAATCGTTCGAAAAAGGAGTGGAAATAAACGGTGAGATGTACTATAAAAAATCAGAACCACACAAAGCATCAGTAACCGGCGATACTGTAGGTGATCCTTTTAAAGATACCTCCGGCCCGTCAATGAACATCCTCATCAAGCTGATGTCCATCGTAGCCCTGGTTATCGCACCAACCATTGCACACCTGCACAGCAAAGATGTTCGCCAGGTAAGTATTCCGGTAAAAACGGAATCTGCTGCTGCTAAATTATAATAAATCAAATTATAAATTTCCCGGCCCCGGAATTATTTCCGGGGCTTTTTTTGTGCTTAAGCAACAGGGGCGGTTGCTCCGGATTAAGATTCAGAACTCCTCTGATCTCTCGCAGTTTGCATTGCGGCATTTTTGTTGAAAATAAGTGATGAAGTCAATTGAGCTTGATGGCGTATTCCCCCTTGCCGCGTGGGTATTGTGGGTGTGCGAGAGTCTATCCCGGTTTTCCATCAGGAGGGGCAATGGGGATGTAAATCTTTTTATATTTTAGTAGTCCCGATCTGCGAATAATTGTCCAAAGCAGATGAAAGGGTAAGGAGTTCTGAATATACATTAGAAATCGGCAATAGTGGGGTTTGCGGTTTTAAATAGGATCTTTGCAGATTGCGACCAAGCGATTTGGCGTGAAACTTTTCTAGAACGTTCTGTTTGTCCAATTGATATTATACGATAGCTGATTCAGCTTTATTGAAAATACAGAGCCGCTTTTAAGTCTTACAAATAAAGTCTGCTGCAATATTTGTGATAAAATTACTTCCCTCTTCCCTGGAAGATAACGATGAAAGTATATAAAATGATCTTTACATCGAGCGCCAGTGAGCAGTTCTCAATATAAAGCAGGTCGTACTTCATACGCTCTATCATTTCATCCACATTTTCGGCATAACCAAACTGCACCATGCCCCACGATGTAAGGCCTGGTTTTACCTTGTGCAGGTACTTATAATGGGCATGGGTTTCACTGATGATATCTATATAATGCTTGCGTTCGGGCCGGGGACCTACCAGCGACATTTCGCCCTTGATGATATTTATGAACTGTGGCAACTCATCTATACGCCATTTGCGCATAAACCTTCCCCAATTGGTGATACGGGGGTCCATTTTACTGGATAGTGCAGGGCCCAATTGCTCCGCCTCCATGAACATAGACCTGAATTTATAAATGCGGAAAGGCCGTCCAAATCGCCCTATCCGCTCCTGTACGTATATAATTCCTCCTTTCGATGAAAATTTGACCATTATAGCGGTAAGCAGCAGGAAAGGGGAAAGCAGTATCAAAACAACCGATGAAAAAACAATATCAATAAAGCGTTTCCATACCCGCTGCCAGTCAGGCATAAGGTCGGGGTGAATATGGATCAGTACGGCATCATACACATTACTTGTCTTTACCGATCCCGATATGATATCATAATAATCGGGCAAAACTTTTACCACCACCGGGCGATAACACAAACGGGTTACAATGTTCTCGAGCAGGTGGTGTTCCGATGAATCCACCGCTACAATAACTTCTTCTATTGCATGCTTATCTATTATTTCTTCCAGTTGTGCCAGGTTGCCCAGTTGTGTGAGGTATTTACTCATACCATTGGTTGATTCCTGGCTCGAATAAATAAATCCGACAAAAATATTGCCCAGCACTTTAGGGTTATCCAATACCTGCTTGTATATATTTATTGCCTGCTGGTTGCCGCCTATAATCAGTGTATTGAAACCTACTTTACCATTAGTAAGATTAACCTTTACATGGTTGAGAATAAATAACCGGAACACCAGTGCAAACACGGTATGAATGAGCAGATAATGGCCGAACTCATTGATAAAATAAGAGTAATCGCTGCTGTCGTTGGCAAATACGATTACAGATACCATAATACAGCCAATAATACAGGAAATAAGGGTACGGTTTACCTCATTGAGGCGGCTTTTGCGGTAAAGGTCGAAATACGTGCCCGACATCAGATAGGCGAAAAACCATCCGGCCGGAATAACGAATAAAGTATTTATATAATCGCGGGAATGAAACCTTCCCAGTGTATCAAAGTAACTGAGCCTGGTTAGCACATGCTGCCGGTACATCCACAAAGTAAACCACGCCAATGCAGCAGCTATATAATCAAGCAAAACCATTTGCCTTATAGCTTTTCTCTTCATCGGGCTCAGACGCATATTTACCTAGAAAGTTACAAGTTGAATGTTGTCAATCAGCAGCCTGCCGGTAGACTGGCCAACCGGCAGCGATGTTTTAATATAAAATTTATAATTCACACCACGATACTGGTTAAGAAAAGCAGTTATCTCGAGATAAAACTTTTGCCACGTATGGCTGGGATTAATGCCCGCCAGGTAGAAAGGGTCTGAACCTATGGTAGCACTCAGATTGGAGGACATACCCACATAAAACTGCACATCGCTTTTATAATTAAACTCAATGTAGGCACTGACTCCGCTATCTATTACATAACTCTTAACGGTACTATCAACAGAACTGTCAATACCTGGGTTAGTCATATAAATACTCCCGGAACCGGTACCTTCAAACACAAGAGAATCCGGACTGGTTACTGCCACTATTGGTACATTTCCCGCCTGCAGCCCGAAATTGAGAATGGTTCCAAAATCAAAATTTGCTATATGCTGTATTTTTGTGTCTGTATAATACTGCGTGGTTGGTTCGTAGGTAGTAATTTTACCGGGTTTTTGCACCACAGTGAATCCGGTGTCGGGCTGAAAGAATGGGTACATATCCACATTATTGTTCAGTCCGTTAATAACAATGCCCGGAAATAACTCCAGCTTACCGGTATTGGTACCATCCGTAATTATAGGGAAAGTTGCCGGCAAATCATATTCACCAATAAGGTTATTATCGTAATATACCCATACTGTAGTAATACTGTGGGACAATGTATAGGGCTGAAGCGGCAAAAAATTATTGGCGGTAACACTGAAAGAATCAACATGCACATAAGTCGGGGTTGGTTCTACCGGATTAATAACGTTGCATCCCGACCAGATCATCCAGCAACAGCATATAACAATAAAATATTTTACATTCCCCAAAAAAACGCTCATCTTCTTTATTGTATCCCTATAACGTAAAATATTGTTAAACATTGTGCAGTTCATTGTGCAAACTCATTTTTTTCAAAATCTGGTGCGCCACATCCATTGCCTGGTAACCGTCATATACCGAAACCCGCACCGGCCGGTCATGAATTATAGCTGAAGCGAACTCGGCCAGCTCGGTCCTGATGGCATTGATTGGTGTAATTTCGGGCATCTGAACAGATATTATTTTCCGCTCGCCGTTTCCTATCTCCAGTGGAAAATCCATCATACCACTCTGCTGCCCGTCCTCCTTCAGTTTTATTATCTCCGTTTTCTTATCCAGAAAATCAATACCAATATAGGCATCCCGCTGAAAGAGGCGCATCTTGCGCATATTTTTCAGCGATATACGGCTGGATGTAAGATTCGCCACACAGCCATTATCAAACTCAATCCTCGCATTGGCAATATCGGCTGTTTCGCTCAGCACCGATACCCCGCTGGCCGATATCCGCCTTACCGGACTTTTTACCAGGCACATCACAATATCAATGTCGTGAATCATCAGGTCCAGTATCACCGATACATCTGTGCCCCGCGGGTTAAACTGAGCAAGCCTGTGTGCCTCAATAAACATTGGTTGCAAAACCATATCGCCCAGTGCCAGAAAAGCCGGATTATAGCGCTCCACATGCCCTACCTGGCATTTTACATTGGCTTCCTTCACCATTTTCACCAGTTCATTGCCCTGTTCAAGGGTTTTAGCCAGTGGCTTTTCTATAAAGATGTGCTTGCCACTCAGCAGGCATTTCCGGGCTATATTAAAATGATTAA
This sequence comes from uncultured Bacteroidota bacterium, assembly GCA_903835005.1. Classification (GTDB taxonomy): domain Bacteria; phylum Bacteroidota; class Bacteroidia; order Chitinophagales; family Chitinophagaceae; genus Nemorincola. The sequence continues at coordinate 86,968 of CAILLK010000021.1, forward strand.
CTGTAGGCGCTACTATATCTACTGCATCTGCTGCATCTATGAGTTGCTGCTCATCTGTAAACCTCGGCACCTGGTATTTGGCAATAGCTTCGGCTGCATGCGCATCATCAGGGTCATAGAAACCTGTAAGTTCCACTCCCGATACCTCCTGCCATTGTTGCATATGAATCTTGCCAAGGTGTCCAGCCCCAAAAACCCCTATCTTGAGCATGCGTAAATTATACTGTTATATTAGAATGCTGTGAATGTAAATGAATTGAGGTGCAAGATAACAATAATCCTTTTGAAGACAAAAAGGGATTATCAACAGGATGTGTTTATCTGCGAAAGCCCGGTGTAATAATGAGATTATTTATATAAAAATAACCAAATGCCTTATTTTGATTTTACAAAAGCTGGCGAACATTTTTTTAAGCAAAAAATTTATTGAATATTCTTTTTCACCGGCTCAGGTTTGCCAAACAACTTACCTAATTCGCAGGTATAACGAAGGTAACCATATACTTCATTATAGCTCAGGCTGCTATAGGTCTGATCAATAAACGGCTGATATCCACATTCAAAATTGAGACCCATGCCTTTATAAAACCGGTATCCGAACCTGCCGATAAAAGAGAACCGGAAGGTGGGATCTGAGAATGGAGTGACCAGCGTCTGATTATTGGAAACAGCAAAAGAAGTAAAATATTTGCCGGGTTTAATCTGCCAGTCTATACTGGCATTATATACCAGCATACCCGATATATTGCTGTTCTCATAACCCGTCATAATAGTTTTACCCACATCAGCACTTATACTGAGTTGTTTGGAAACGGTCTCACCAATTCCTAACATCACATTCCGGGAGGCATAATAATTTTGAGGATTGATCTGGTCATTACGGTTACTGATGTTAACGATAACCCGAAATGTATGCTTGATTTCCCGGAACTTAACACTGTAGTTTACATTAAACATATAAGTAGTAAGATTGTCGGCCACATTCGGTATATCGGGCACATAACTGGTACCATTTCTGGAGAGGCTTAAGTAGTTGAAAGAAAAGTTTGGCCATTTTGCTCCTGGGTTAACCATTAAATTTCCATTCAGGCCCTGGGTATACACCTTGGCATAGGTTGTAGAATCCAGGTCATTGGAATAGAATTGGTACCCCAGCCCGATGTTAACTTTTTTCTTAAACAATGAAAATCGTTCGCCAGCGGTAACTCCCTGATAGTCATTGAGCAAAAATGGGTTACCTAGCGAATAATATAAAGGGCCTATATTTTTGGCTTCAATGGTTAATGTCTGGATTTTAGTAGTGTAACTTAACGTTGCAAAAGATGCCATGTTATTGAAGGCAGGTGAAATATTTGCAGGCAATGTCGAAGCATTTAGAATAATAATATTTCTGAACTTCATGGGATCGAAAGGCGGATCAACATGGTAACTTTGTTTTAATGTATCTAATGATATTGTTCCTCCCGAAATATCATTGGTAAGTATACTCATTGCAGCGCCAAATTTTACTACCAGCTTTTTATGCAGCGCTTTTACTGTAACATCAATTCCGCCTGCTACATTATCTTTAGGTAAGAGGCCGTTTTGTATGCTGTTGGTATCATCCTTTGCTTTAAAAGCCGTGAATCCCAGTTTTATATCATCCCTGATGCTCCCCAACTCTGCCCTTGCAGCAATCATTGTTCTTTTATATACGCCGGGAACAACATACTTAAATGAATCGGTATAGCCTGGCACAGGGATTACATTGGTGGGAATCACTCCGGTTCCGGGAACGTAGGGCTGCAAAATACCGCTCACGGGATTGGTCATATCGCCATAATAAAACTGAATAGAACTCAGGTGGCTTTTCAGTTTCACACCTACACCCTGCACCCTTACACCAGCAAGAATCAGCTGATCGAAAGTGGGATTTAAATCGCCTGCAGCAATATCCAGCCATTTATTCCTGAAGCCCACCTGGAAGTAGTTCATGCTTTGTATGCCGGGAACATTATCGGTAGTGGCAAATATTTTTAAAGGTATTTCCATGTTTTTATAAGTAGCCACGGCATCTATATTTACTGTGCGTGTATGTGCAGGTTCCTGTCTCAGGCTGTCGCCATGTATGCCTGTTATAAATTCTTCCCGGTCATCTATACTCACCATTCCGGTTATCTTAAACTCAGCTTTTGCAGGTGGCTTATTATCAGGGGTACTGTATCTGTTGCCCTTTTTACCTGAATAAAAAACCCAGGTGCCATGCTGCAGCCTTTTATATTCTTTAAACTTAGCCTCAATTTTTATTGTATGTTTCCCATCTCTGATTTTATGTGGATACACAAACCTGACCTTGTTTCCGGTCACCTTTGTAATTCCGTTGAGCAGATAATCATCAAGATAAAATTCGACATTGCTGGCTGAAACGAAGTGGAGATTACTGTCCGTTTCTACCGATATAAACAGGTTATTGCTGGGTATAAGGGAATCAGGCTTTGGAGTAATTACTGTTATATCCACCTGGGCATAACTATAGCTGCAGGGTATTTGCAGCAATAAAATCAAACCAGATAAATATAAATATTTAGCAATTGTTTTCATGAGATATTTTTCGATAAGAAGATTGCATTTATAAAAATATATATTCGAGGTTATAAATTATTTAGCTTAATGATTGTCCTATTTGTTCCTTTAAATAATCTCATCAAAATATAATCTTTTCACCATATTATATAAACTAATGCTCGATTATTTGCCCAAAAGAGTATCTCTGGGATTTGGGTTTCCGGGCTTTGAAACAGGTCCGAAATTGATTGTTGCGCATTTTTTGCAAGGGCCGGTGTCCAGTTGAAAGGTTGCACATACTTTAACCAAACCTGGGGCAGTTGATTTAACCACAATTGGCAGCGGAGACCCGGGATAAGTTTTTGCCAGTTGATTACCCAGCGACAGTAATATTACACTGTCTTTGGGTGCCGGATTCGCAACAATATATCCCGGGTTATCTACACTCCAGGTTGGCGATACCTGATCACAACCTGTTACATAAAATATGGCAGATCCGCTGGCAGGAACAGGAATATTGCTAGAATCGTATATACTCACAGAGGGTTTGTTTAATCCGAGCAGAATGGCCGGTGGCTGATATTTAAGATAAATATCATTGCATTTACAACACAGTTTAATGTCCAGTTTGGCTTTGTAGCTTACACCTGCAATGGTATAGGTTACAGAAATTGTCTGCGGCTTGTAAATAACTAACGTAATTGAATGCGTCTTTTTTCCATTCGACCATAAATAAGTACCTCCTGCCGGATATCCGATTGCAGAATAAGTAACCGTATCCCCGGCAGCCACACAAGCAGGGCCTGCTATGGAATCGAAAAGACTATAAACCGTCAATGCCACAGGGCCATCTGTTCCTTTCTGTTCCACCATGCTGTGAGGCCCTCCCGGTGGCCCGTGCCCCGCATGACAATGACCCGGGGGCGGTCCATATCCTACCTCACATTGCCACGAACCGCCAATAAACGATGCTCCGGCTGGCTTGCAGGGAAGATCCATTGGGCAGGAATAAAATATATCGTAGTCTCCCGAAATTGAGGCGGGCATTGCATGACCCGGGGGAGGAGCCATTGAAGGATCAACCGTTACGGCTCCGGTAAAAATCTCCTTCATCGGTTTACCAATTCCCATGCTGAAATCTGTAGGCGATATTATTACAGGGCCGGTTTTGCTAAGATGGGCACTGCCATGTTCGTAGAGTGAATCAGATTTGGTAATGGTAAGTGACCCGGTAAGGGTAGATTTCTGGCCGGTTTGTGCCGAATAATATAACTTGTTACCGCTTAAGGTTCCCCCCTTTACAGATGCCTGTGCATAAAGCAAATGACTTGTAAAAATTATCGCTATCAGACAAACTGACATTTGAATAATCCATACAATACCGGTTACTGTTTTTCTCATCAGTTATATTTTTATGGTTATTCCAAACCAAATAATTTTTTTATAAATCCATCATATGGATTCAGGTAATCTGAATTGACATTAAGGCTGATAGTTACAGTGGCAAATTCAGTAACACTACCTGAAGATACAAGTACTGCAACTGTTTTGCCTGCAGCTCCGGCAGTAAATAAACCTGTCGGGCTGATTGTTCCGTAATCTGGAGTAATACTCCAGGTAACCTTTGCATCAGTGATGATATTATTGTTTTCATCGTAACAAACAGCAGTAAACTGTTGCCTGCCTCCCGACGGAACAACTATTTCGTCAGGCATCATCTTTATAGCCGAAACCAGTTTTACCCCTGCCGTCAGGGCATTCGTATAGGTAAACCGGAAAACATCACTGGGCAGGAAGTGTGTACTTGTTGCCGTTCCTGCCCTGCCCTGCACCTGCCAGGCATAAGTCATACCATCTATGAGTTTTTCGGCGCTGTTGGGATACAGCAGGCTGGTACCATTCACAGCTAGCTGCTTGTATACGGGCACATTTCTTACGGCTTCCTCAGGGGTCTGGCCAGCCCTTATTTCATACAGTGCAAAGTCATATTTATCGTTCATACCAAACCACTGGAAAAGCGGCAACGGATTATACTCAACCTGTAAATGATCTGCAAACTCAGCTCCGGGAGTTATAAGCGATGGGTTGTTTACGGGGTTGGTAACGATGGTTGTAGTAGTGGATGTCACGCTCTGCCGGGTATGAACATCTGTCACGGTCAGCACATATATGTACTCATCAGCCGGGAAAGCGCCGGTAAGTTCTACCGTATTCAGGAAGTCATAGCCGGGGGTGCCTGCAACTGACCCGTTGGTTTTTACCGCATCATAATTCTGATTGGTGAAATCCACTATCGTATCTGCCCCAAGGTGCTGGTTGTTTTTGGTAATGGTACCCAACAAAACATTTTTGCTGCCCGATGATACAGTAATAGTGATATTCACATAACGGGGAGTATCATTGTTGTAAATGTTGGTAAGAAACAAAACAGGAGTGGCTTTTGGATTAGACAGGTCTATATCTTTTAGAGAAATCGCCTCCATAGCCAGAACCTCTATATTGGCGGTTAAAGCATTGACCGGAGCTGCAAATACAGTAATGGTTGATGACACAGTTTCGCTCCTGGTAGAAATTACGAGTGTATAGGTACCCTTCTTCATTCCCTGAAAGGTTAAAGTGCCGGTAACTGTATTGGAAACATTAAATGGCTCCTTTACACCATTCACCGTAGCAACAGTAATTCCCTTCTGAAAATGGGTATTTAATCCCCTGACGGTAATATCTGTTGTAGTGTTGGCCAAAATTGTATTGGGTGTCAGAGTGCTGATCTGCGACATCTGAGCCAAACTATTAGACCATAAACCAGTAAAAAACAAAAGCAACAACAATAATCGTTGTATCATACACAAAAGAATATAAAATCAATAACGGATGTTATTTTAGTAATTTTAAACTCCAAATAATGGAGTAATTGAATAAAATATAATTTATTTCATGCAAGCTAATATCGGAACTGAGTTAAACCAAATAAAGTTTCTAAACGGTCGGAAAAGTTTCTAAACGGTATAAAATAGTGAATCAATATTTTTATTAATCAATCGGTGGCAAGCAATGCAAGCATATTTGCATTATATTTAATAAATAATTGTAATTAATTCAATAAGCTCGCATGAAATTTTTACCAACTTCAATTGCAACCATTGTTACAAACAATTTACAACCATTTTTCATAAAGCAGCCTTGTAACCATATAACCCTGCCTTTCCAGAAACTGCCTGGCGCTGGTATTGTTGATAAGTGTATACCGGCAAATACGCCTTACGCCTTTTTCAGTATAAATCCGCTCCAGCTCCTCATTCAGTTTGCGGTATATGCCCAGTCCTCTGTATTCCTTGGCTACATAGCCATCTGACACATAAAGTTCTTTTCCTTTATATATCTCTATACGGCTGTCGTCCTGCTCTTCTATGTATCCGAAAATAAACCCGGAGGGTATTTCATTCACATAGGCTACGAGGCAGGTGCCTTCGCAGGTTTCTTGGGTATGAATTACATGCCGCATATAGCTTTCCTGAATTTCGGTCCAGGCTTCAGTTTTGTCAAACAGGCTATGCTCGTGTATATGCAGCTGGTGCATCATAGCCGCTACTTCATCAAAATGTTCTTTAATAATAACCGGTTTGATTTCTATTTTATCATCCATTTTTACGACTATTTACCTGTTTACTGTTTTGCCAAAATACAATAAAAAATTCTCTGCCAATATGATCTTTACCTTTTTATTACCTTAGCGGTTGTAATGCCACAGGTATGCCATACTTAAAAAGTGTGGCACCTCAATAACAAAATACTTTAGACTAAATACTTTAGACTAAATACTTTAGACTAAATACTTTAGACTAAATACTTTAGACTAAATACTTTAGACTAAATACTTTAGACTAAATACTTTAGACTAAATACTTTAGACTAAATACTTTA
>CAILLK010000022.1 GCA_903835005.1 uncultured Bacteroidota bacterium
TGGAGTAGAAAAAAGAAAGAGGCTCTTATCTCTGGTGATTGGGAAAAATTATCTTTCTTGGCTCGGCGAAATAAAAAATAATCTTTTTTCTGTTCAGGGCCCAACCCTTCGAGACGCGTGCTACGCACGCTCCTTCCGAAGAACAGCTCCTTAACCTGTTGTATTAACAAGCTATTTCCATGAGCTCAAATCCAAGCATTTTAGCACGATTACTTAAGTTTTTAATCAGTCTATCACGGTATTGTTTTTCATAATAATCTGCACCTGTTTCAACAAATTCGATTTGATTCCTGATCATATTAAACATAATAATGGCTAATTTATGTGCTGTCGCTGTTATGGCTTTTGGTGCACCTATACGTGCTTTTAGTCTTCTAAAAAAAGCGCCCAATGCACTATCACTGCGATGAAGTGTGCTAGCTGCCATACGTAAAGCAGAAGCTGCATAATTCCCTGTGCGTTTACTTTTCCCGCTTAATCTTTTTCCACCAGAAACTTTATTTCCTGGACATAGGCCTAACCAGGAGGCAAATTGTTTGCTACTTTTCCATCGATTTAAATCTAATCCTATTTCAGAAATGATCTTCAACACACTATAAGCCTCAAGACCGGGAATAGTTGTAAGATCCACGCCAACCATCCTAATTAAGTGCGAGTTTAAATCAAACGATGGCGCATTTTTACTTTTTTTAGCAGGTTTTTTAGTTGGTTGCTTGTCATCAGTGTTCTTTTCTTCTCTAACAGGTTTTATATCTTCGAATATTGAAAGTTTTTTTTCAATTTCTTCATCACATGCTGCGATTTTATTTTGATAAGTATCAAAAAGCTCCAGTGCTTGCGATAAGGCAAATACATGCTCTTCACGATAGTTACCAGTTAATGATTTTTCAATTATTGTAAGTGGGCTTTTACAACGATAATTACGATAACTTGCTAACAACTTTGGATCTCGTTCACCTTTAACAATTGAGCGAATAATCATCATGCCTGTTTCACCAGTAAGATCACTAATAACATTATGTAATTGAATATTCATTTGGCTCAAAGCTTTTTGCATATGTTGAACGTGTGAAGACATTTGCTGTATTAACATATTTCTTTGTCTCATGTATGCTCGTAACGCGCAAACTTGTTCTGATGGGCGAAACGCTCCACTAAGCAATCCGTAAGTATGTAATTGTTGTAACCATTGGCAATCTAAAACATCGGTTTTACGCCCGCTTACATTTTTTACATGTCGAGCATCCACAAGTAATACTTCAAAGCCACGTGATTCTAATAATTCAAATAAAGGGATCCAATAAACCCCAGTTGATTCCATGGCGACCGTTACTATCCCACTCGCCTCTAACCAATCGGCTAGTTCATGGAGGTCTGCCGTAAAACTCTGAAATTCGCGGACACAGACGTCAGCACAGCCTTCCGGTATCGCTACAAAATGTGATTTTGAACCAATATCAATTCCAGCTGCCATTGTATTAATATGTTGAAGATGTTTTGGTAATGCCACCTTCTTTAGTAATTTTTTACTCTTTGACTGACGGGGAAGTTTTGTGGTATTTTTACTCATATCTTTTTTCCTATCTTAAAGTAGAAGAATGATATGTTGTGGAGCAGGGGTTGAATCAGCAACTATCTTCCGAACGGGATAGTACAAACGTACTTCACCAATGATATTGTCGGTAAACCCCTGTAACCATACTCAGTGACTGGCACGAGGCACTAATGGAGGGCCGGCTTTTACAACACAAGCATATCGCCGGCGATTATATCAAAATTAGATCACTGTGGTAATTTATTGTCTTGGTGATGGTTCGAGACGGCGCGCTGGCTTATGTGCCA
>CAILLK010000023.1 GCA_903835005.1 uncultured Bacteroidota bacterium
AGGATCGAATTAAAAGGAAACTCAAGACGAATAAAAAAATAAGTACCTTAGCCATATCATTAAGCTCTTTCATTTATTGCCCAACTAAGGGGTGGGTCAACATGACCGGAATAGTGGGTCAACATGGCCGGAATATACAATTTATTTATTCCAATGTGATTGCTGATAAAACCAATTATTTCAGGGATTCGCATGTGATAAAGAGGATAGTGAAACTGGCGGGTGGGAAGGTTAGTAAAGCTAAGTATAAAAAGATATGGAATTGAAATGTTTTATTCAATCAATTAGGCTAGTGAATAAATGAATTTATAAATATTCCTTCCAATCAATGGAAGTCGTAGAAAATGGGAAATTTCCATCATGGTCTATTCCCAATTCAATGGATATATTTTTAAAATACGATTCCATTTTCTTTGTGGAAGGTTCAATTTCAAATTGTTTTGACTCTTGCAAATACCAATCTCTTGTTTTTGAAATAAATTTTTGAAAGAAAGTTTGTAAATCTTCTGTAATCGTTGGACTAGCCATTTTTAATAAAGTGGTTGAATAATCATTTCTATAGCTCCATTTTTTATCATTTTGATAATAATAAATTAAAGCAAGGTAATATGCATTGTGTTTTATTATTGGTTTACTAAAAATATATTGCGTGTTATTATTTTCTATGTGTGTAGGGATTTTTAAGTAGTTTGCAAGACCTCTTTTTATACATTTCAAGAAATTGTAACACCAAACTATATCTTTCATTTTATTGGGGATTTTTTTATCAAAAATTAAATCGTGATTTTTCTTATTTATAAATATTTCTGAAGGTTTTGCAGACCATTGCAAATTTTTACTTGCAATTGCTATTATTTGCCCTAATTCTGACAACGGAATGAAAGTGCCATTTGTATTTTGAAATAACCTTGCAGTGTCAGGGTATTTCATAACAGTATCAAATTTTCCCTTTTGTCTCTCATAAAATATTCCAACTTCTTTTAAATTTAACTCAATTGCATTGTGGATTGGTTCATTTGAAAATAACTGCCAATTCTCTATTGGATTTTGTCTATTATTTGCATTGGTAATCTCCTTGAGTTCTTCATCATTAACGCCAACTACTACTTTTGCAATAACTTGTATTTCTTTAAAAAGTTTTAGTTTTTCTTTCTTTTCTTCACTTTCTTTTTCTTTTTCTAGTTGTTTTAAAAAATGGTTTGATATTGTGATCGTTTGACATCCATTAATAACGCTAGGTGATTCTAAAGAAAAAATGTTATTGTTCTCCTGATTACTTCCAGATGCGGAAATCGTTACTCCAATATGATAAAATGGAAATATATTGGGACTTATTTTCCCAGTTGTTATTTGTTCAAGAGTAGATTCTAATGGATTTACAAGTCTATCTTTTGCTTCCTTGTAATTGAGCAATGATAATCTTACATTTTTGTCGAATAAAACATCCCCTCTTTGACGATATAGCTCTACTAAACTATAAAGTGATACATAACTTAAATGAAGTTGTGAGTTTTTTCTTAAATTAATTGTTGCATCATTGAACTTTGTTAGTTCATACTGCTTTATCAATCTAGGCAATGAATTTTCTAGGCAATAACTATTTGCATCGATAATAATTTTCCCTTTTAGTACAGTAGTAATATATTTATTTAAATTTTGCTTCGCTAAATCATTGCACAAATCATTAAATTCTGTTTCATCTTCTATCTCGTTTTTGTCAAATAGTGAAATAAGGACGAAGTGAAGCTTTTTTAATTTTATTTTAATGTTTGGAAGGGATTTATACAGCCCCCATAGCATATGGTTATCATTTGGTATTTTTTCAACTTCACCATCAACAATTACAGATTCAATCCAATCTGTACTTCTCCTTAAATCATTTAATCCTCTTAATGCAAGATTTTTACTTTCACTCAATTTGCTTTGATAAATGAACAACTCATTTGTTTCATCATCAAAAAACCACCCATCAATACCTTTGTCATTATTCCCCCTTGAACTTTGATCTGTAGCAGCACTCAAATCAATCCCATGGAAATTCATTAAATGTATTGTGGTAATAATATTTTCATCGCTTGCGTCATTAATACTATAATTTATTCTAAATCGTTTTATTGCTTCTAAGCATTTGTCCTTTTTTATCATAATTTTTAATTAATGCTAAATAACTGTATAATAATCATGCATTTTGGGATTGTTCTTGTATTAAATGGTATTTTAAACGTTAAAGATAAGAAATATTACGGTTGCTAAAATCATTAGCTTTTGAAAAAATCCAAAAGTTTAAACTTCCTTTTCTCCGTACCTTTGCACACTTTTAATAATCTGATGAGTCTTTAGACTATATACTAACGACTGTCTACTCCATAAATAATGAACGAAAAAGAAATAGCTCAGCGCAGGACATTTGCCATTATATCGCACCCGGATGCGGGTAAGACAACGCTTACGGAGAAGTTGCTGCTGTTTGGCGGGGCTATTCAGGTGGCTGGTGCCGTAAAGAGCAATAAGATAAAGAAACATGCTACCAGCGACTTTATGGAAATAGAGCGCCAGAGGGGTATCAGTGTGGCTACTTCTGTAATGAGTTTTGAGTACAATAAATCGCTCATCAATCTGCTGGATACGCCGGGGCATAAGGACTTTGCCGAAGATACTTACCGCACTTTGACTGCGGTGGACAGCGTAATACTGGTTATAGACAGTGTGAACGGGGTAGAAGAGCAGACCCGCAAACTAGTGGAGGTTTGCCGGATGCGCGATACGCCGGTTATCGTCTTTGTAAACAAGCTGGATAGGGATGGTAAATTCCCTTTCGACCTGATGGATGAAATTGAGAAGGAACTGAAGTTGTCATTGCATCCGCTGTCCTGGCCTATCAATATGGGTAAGGAATTCAAGGGAGTGTATGACCTTTACGACAGCAGCCTGAACCTGTTTACAGCCAGTCAGAAATCAACTGAAGAAAACAGCATACCGATTGATGATCTGAGCGACCCGTTGCTGGATGACAAGATAGGCGAGCGTGATGCCAAACAGTTGAGGGAAGATGTAGAATTACTGCAGGGCGTATATGGTGAGTTGGACACAGAGAGTTATCTGAAGGGTAAGATAGCTCCGGTATTCTTTGGAAGTGCTGTGAATAACTTCGGGGTGAAGGAATTGCTGGATACCTTTATCCGCATAGCGCCCCAGCCGCAGGGCCGCGATACCGATAAACGTTATGTGGCACCGGGAGAAGAAAAATTTACAGGCTTTGTATTTAAGATACATGCCAACCTTGATCCCCGTCACAGAGACAGGATTGCATTTTTGAGGGTATGTTCGGGCAGGTTTGCTCGCAATACTTATTACAAACATACCCGTCTTGATAAAGAGGTACGGTTTAGTAACCCATACTCATTTATGGCAAGGGAAAAGGATGTGATAGAAGAGGCTTTTCCGGGAGACGTGGTCGGATTGTTTGATACCGGTACATTTAAGATCGGCGATACGCTTACTGAGGGCGAGCAACTACAATTTACCGGCATACCTACCTTCTCTCCTGAGTTGTTTAAGGAACTGGTGAATAAAGACCCTATGAAGACCAAACAACTCGAGAAGGGCATCAGGCAGTTGACCGATGAGGGTGTGGCGCAGTTATTCACCCAACATGGTGGCCATAGGAAGATAATTGGTTGCGTAGGCGATCTGCAGTTTGAGGTGATACAATACCGCCTGCTGCAGGAGTATGGCGCGGCTTGCAGCTTTGTGCCGCTGGCTTTTTATAAAGCCTGCTGGATTACCGGTGATAAAAAGGCTGTGGAGGATTTTGCCCGCTTTAAGCAGAACAATATTATGGAAGATAAGGACGGTAACCTCGTGTATCTGGCGCAGAGCGAATGGTTTCTGAATACCGAACGGCAGAATAACCCGGCCGTTGAGTTTCATTTTACATCAGAGTTTAAGACAGCGAGATAGAGTGAGGTTGATAAGCTGAGGAGTTGATAAGTTGAAACGTTGAGGCTAAGATAAATTTGATGAAGCCAATTGAAGTTTGAAATATTTTGAAAATGGAATGAAGCTAAATTTTGTAATTTTGAGTAAATAAGCAATGTAATATGCAATTTGCCGATCTGGATTTGAACAAGGTATATTCTTATGCTGATTACTTTAAGTGGCAGTTTGATGAGCGTGTGGAACTCATAAAGGGTAAAATTTTCAAAATTAGCCCTGCACCAAATCCTGTTCATCAGACTATTTCAGGGTATATTCATATTGAATTGGGCTATTTTCTTAAAAGGAAACAATGCCGGGTTTATTCAGCTCCTTTTGATGTCAGGCTTCCTCAAAAAACAAATAATGACGAAGATATTTACACTGTATTGCAGCCTGATCTTTCTGTGATTTGTGATAAGTCAAAGATTGATAAAAAAGGGTGTATTGGAGCGCCGGATATGGTTGTTGAAATCCTCTATACAAGCAATAATACTAAAGATATTATTTATAAGTTTGAAGCTTATGAACAGGCTGGTATTAAAGAGTATTGGGTTGTTTCTCAGGACCAGACTTTTGTTATTAATACACTCGTTAGCGGGAAATACGTTCCTTCCCGACAGATGACAATTGGTGACACAGTTACATCGCCAATATTGCCTGGTTTTTCTCTTGATCTTAAAGATCTTTTTGAAAGTACAATTCCGGAAGAAGCGCGGAGCAGGGATTAGCCAGATTCTAATCAAAATTAAGTGGATGTCAAAATAAATTTTCGATGATTAAGATTCTGAATATTATTTCTGTTGTTTCCTTTTCTTTTATCCTGATTATTATTTCTTCCTGCACTGGCAATTCCACTAAGGAGAATAATACAACCGCAAAAGATACAGTCACAGTAACCTGGCTAAACCCAAGGAAAGGGAAAATTTGGGAGAAGGAAAATATTGTGAAGATACCGCTCACCGCTGTGGAGAATGGATTCATAGGGTCAGTAAAGTCGGTTAGTTACAAAGAATTTGAGTATCCAGATAAGGAAGGTGATACCTCAAAATCACTGGTAGACACCGGTTATAATGTATATGATAAGGCAGGGCACCTCGTAGACCAGAATGAATACTCTGATGATAATGAACCTAAATGGCATTGCATTTATAAGTATGATGCTCAGAATAAACCCAATGAATGGGATCTGAACATTTATGATGATGAAATGGTTTCCCAAACCACTTTTAAATATGATGCCAAAGGGAATAAAACGGAAGAAGTAACTACTGATACCAATAAGAAACTCATGGGCAAAATAAACTATAAGTATGATGATAGGGGTAATGTTATTGAAACATCCATTTTTGATAAGGATGGACAGTTGAAACAGGTGATCAGCTATCAGTACGACAAGAGAAATTTTCAGATGGCCTACTTTGAAAAAGGGCCTGATGGCGAAGTGTTTTCCAAACTGACCTGTGAATATGATGATAACGGAAACAAAACCGGAGGGGCCGATTACAGTTCGGATACGGATATGGAGAATAAATGGGTGCAGAAGAATGATGAAATGGGCCGGCGCATAGAAACCGATTATTTCCTGCCCGATGGTACCTTGCTGGAAAAGCGCACTATAAAATACGAGAACAATTTTCCCGTTGAATACAACACCTACAAAAGAGATGGCACCCTTGATGAACTGAAAAGTTACTCCTACAAAAATGAGTACGATAAAACCGGTAACATTATAAAGCAAACCGAGATAAGGTGGAAGGGCGGAAAACGGGTGCCTGCTACCTTCGCAGAATACGTAATTACTTACTACTGATCCTCGTTTTCCTTATTGCATATCAGAGAATAAAGCGCCAGTACCACATTCTTAATATCATTTAATGTGCCGGGATTATCAACGACTCCTGCTGAATTCATCTTGGACCGTATAAAGGGCACAAGTAAAGTAGTATCCCGAGTAAGATTGGCCGATAAGGCCGTAAAGATCAATAGCAGGGCAGCATGTGCGTTTTGGCCACCGGTGGCAGCTGTTATTAACGCCAGGGGTTTGTTAACAAATTCGCCTGAAGACACAGTCCAGTCAAGTGCATTTTTGAGAGAGCCGGGCACACCAAATGCATATTCAGGCGAACATATCAGGATACCATCTGCCATTCTGAGCTGGTTCCTCAAATCAGTTACTTCAGTAGCCGGATCCTTGCTGTCATTGAAGTGCGGAAGGCTTCCCAGCCCTTCATAAATGCTTACTTTAACACCAGGTGGAAAATAGTTCAGTGCAGCATTGATCACTGCATTATTGCTCGAATTTGCCCTTAGGCTGCCTGAAATGGCGAGGATGTTGATGGGCTGCCTGGTTTTCACTGATAAGGAAATTTAGATAAAAAAGATTGTTGAGCATGATATTGACAACTGCGAAATGAGGATGTCAGGCTGTTATCTTATCAGCATTACCTCACCCTTAAACGTTTTGGGTTTACCATCAGGCCTGGTAACCGTAATGTTGTAAAAATAGGTGCCGATATCCTGGTTTACGCCATGATACTTGCCATCCCATCCTGCTTCAACGTCCAGGCTGTTATGATACACCAGTTGCCCCCAGCGGTTGTATACAGTAAAATCGACCAGCTTGTCATATTTCACATTCACTATCCTGAAAATATCATTCTTACCATCTCCGTTAGGTGTGAATGCATTGGGTAGGTACTCATCAATATTGTCATCAATGGTCAGGCTTACATACGCCGTATCCGGGCATCCCCACGTATTCATACCTATAATGGAATAGACTGTTGAAACCTCCGGATTCGCAATCGGGCTGTCAATCTGCGGATTGCTTATAGTGCCATCATCGGGTAGCCACAAATAAAACTCTGCTCCGTCTGCATTCAGTTTTATGCTGCCGCCCAATGGCATCACCTGACTTTGGGTAACATTGGTCAATACTACTGAAGGATGAACAGAAATAATTTCAGCTACAGTAGTGGCGCAATTCTGGCGCTTTATGGTTAGTATAAACAACCCGGAATCAGCAGCCGAGACACTAGGTATTACAGGGTCTTGTTCTGAAGAGCTGTAACCATTTGGGCCCTGCCAATCCCAGGTGAGATTGGTGGCGCTGTCGGTGGCATGAATGGACAATGTCTTCCCTGCACACACGGGGCTGTTGCTCCATACTACCGGAGCAGGTGGTGGCTGCGGGTCATATAATGTTACCGGCCCTGCAATATTCGAAAGGCAGGTAAATGAACTTACATAAATACTGCTGTAATACCCCTCTCTCAGCCCGGTTATTGTTATGTCGCCGGCTGTATCCGCTACCTTGGTCAGTGAGGCGCCTGTTCCGTTGAGTAAATAGCTTATGGAGTAAGATACACCCGGTGCAAGGCCTTCCAGTGTAATTGACCCATCCGATCCTGAACAGGTGGATGGATTTGCAGAGATGACTTTTAAAATGTCGGGTATCGGGTGCACAACAACTACTGTTGTAGCCGGTGCCGACACACAGGATAGTTTTGATACAGTAACCGTATAAGTACCCGATTCCGTTACCGTCGAAGATACAATTTGCGGGTTTTGAAGCGTAGATGAATATCCTCCCGGGCCGGCCCAAAAATAAGTTACTCCGCCTGTGGCATCAGTTGCTGTAAATTTAATAGTTGATCCTGCGCAGATGGGTGTGTTGTTCATCACCACCGGTGTAGCAGGTGAAGGTGGCATAGATAAAACAACAGGACCGGCAATGATGTTGGATGTGCAACCAAGTAATGTAGTAACATTGAAATTACTATACGCACCTGCTGCAAGGCCGGTGATATTTATATTCCCCGATCCATCGGCCGTAAGGCTAACACTAACAGGCAGGCTTCCCAAAGTATAATGAACAGTAAAACTCTCGCCCGGTGTTAAGCCAGTCAGAGTTATTGAGCCATCATTGTTGATACAGGTAGTGGGATTGGTAAAGCTGTAATCACTGATAACAGGTGTAGGATTTATGGTAACGCTCGCAGTTACAAAGCATCCGGCTGAGGTTATATAAGTGATAACCGCATTGCCCGATGCAACCCCCGATAGCAGGCCGGATGCCATACCCACTGCAGCTGAGGCAGGATAAGTACTGTTCCATGTTCCGCCAGGCAGTGTGTCAGTTAATAGTGATGTGGAGCCCACACATAATATGGTTGTTCCTGCGATAGGAGAAGGTAGTGCATTTATAGTTACTTGCCGTGCCACAAAGCAGCCTGCGGGTGTTGTATATTTAATATAAGAGGTGCCCGGTAAAACCCCTGAAACCACCCCTGTCGTTCCCACTGTTGCTATTGCCGGTGAAGCACTGCTCCACGTGCCACCCGCAGTTGCATCAGATAAGTTGCTGGTCGATCCCTGGCAAAAGATTGCTATGCCGGTAATAGATAGAGGTAAAGGATTGATTGTGGTTACTGCGCTTACAAGGCATCCTGCTGTTGTGGTATAGGATACAGATGCAGTACCCAGGGTTACCCCTGTCAGTACGCCTGTTGCAGAGCCTATGGTGGCTACTGCTGTGTTGCCGCTGCTCCATGTGCCGCCGGGGAATGAATTGCTTAATGATGTAGTACTACCCAGGCAAACACCCAGCGCCCCGATAATAGCTGAAGGCAGCGGATTTACGGTAACATTGAAATTGGCTATACAGCCAAGGCTGGATATAAACTGAATGGTAGTGGTACCAGCCAGAACTCCGGTTACTGTTCCGGTCAGGGGTAATACACTTGCTACTGATGGCAACAGGCTGTTCCATGAACCGCCGCCTGTTGTTGTGTTACTCAAGGTTATACTGCTGCCGGCACACACTGTATGGTTGCCTGTGGTTGCTTCCAGCGGATTGACAGTAATTGTAGTAAGTGCATTGCAGCTCGCCGCAGTTGTATAACTGATGTTTACAGTCCCCGCAGCTACACCACTTATTACACCGGTAAGAGGCCCTGCCAGAGCTATTGTTATGTCGGAAGAAGACCAGGTGCCTCCGGGTGTGGCATCACTGAGTATAATGCTGCTGCCCTGGCATACAGAGGTTAATCCGGTTATGGGCTGATCAGGATTAACTGTTACAATAATTGTTGCGACACATCCGCTGGGTTTGGTATAACTGATCGTACTAACACCCCCGCTAACGCCGGTAACAATACCGGTTGCAACGCCTGCTGTGGCAACAGCAGGGCTCAGGCTGCTCCATGTTCCTCCGGTTGACGGATAACTTAATAGTGTTGTGCTGCCCTGGCAGACCGTGGTTGTGCCAGTTATGGAAACTACAGGATCAACAGTGACAGGTATTGTGGCAAAGCAGCCATCGGGTAGTGTATAGGTAATCGTTATTGTGCCTGCTCCGACTCCCGTTACAACGCCTGTTACTGACCCTACAGTGGCTACTGTAGCATCACTGCTTATCCAGTTGCCACCGGTTATTGCATCGGTAAATGTTGTAGAGTTGCAGATAAGTGCACTGCCCGTAATGGCTGAAGGGGTAACCCTAACTGTAGCAGTAACAGTTGAAGTACATCCGGCCGGTGTGGTATAGTTTATTGCTGTAATTCCGGATGCCATACCGGTCATATTACCACTGGTAAGCCCAATAGCTGCAATTGATGGATTAGCGCTGGACCAGCTGCCACCACCAATTGTATTGCCTAGTGTTACTGAATTGCCCACGCAAACTGATGGAGTACCTGAAATAGGCGCAACCGGATTGATGGTAACATTCACTGTAGAAACACAACCCGCTGAAGTTGTATAATTAATAGTAGTTACTCCGGGGCCAATACTGTTTACCAGTCCCGAAGTTCCGCCGATCAGTGCAACTGTAAGATCAGAGCTAGTCCATGAACCGCCTGTTACCGGGTCAGATAAAACCGAGGTATTGCCCAGGCAAACCGAAGTGGTACCCGAAATCGGAGCCGGATTATCAATAGTTACAGTTATTGTAGCTATGCACCCTGATGGTGTGGCATAAGTTATAGCTGCAGTACCTGAAGATACTCCCGTAACCGTTCCTAGTCCCGGATCGATTGTTGCTACTGTTGGACTACCGCTGCTCCATGTGCCAAATGGAATTGAATTGCTCAGCGAGACAGTGTTACCAGCACACAATTCAGTGGCACCTGTAATAGGGGATATAGGGTTTACAGAAACTGGTATAAATACTGTGCAGCCCGATGGATTGGTATAGGAAATATTTACAACACCGCCTGTTAATCCGCTTACTATTCCGGTCGATGTGCCCACAGTGGCAATTAAAGCATTGGAACTGCTCCAGGTGCCTCCTGGTGTTACATCCGACAAGCTGACACTGCCGCCTGGGCAGAGAGAAGTAACGCCGGTAACAGGTGATGCAAGGCTGACTGTCAGTGGTGTTGTACTCGTACATCCTGCAGAGCTGGTGTAGGATATATTACATACACCGATTGCCGCTCCTGTAATTATACCCGTATAGGTGCCTGCCGTAGCTATCATTGAGTTACTGCTTGCCCATGTACCTGCCGTAGGGCTGCCGGTATACGTTGTAGTGCCACCCACACACAGAGAAGAACTGCCTGATATGGCCGGATTGGCATTGATAATGGCAACAACAGTTGCATAACATCCTCCGGGCAGCGCATAAGATATTAAAGTGGTGCCGCCTGCAACACCACTCAGCATTCCCGATGTGGCATTGATTGTTGCTACAGATGTATTGCTGCTCGACCACGTACCTCCCGATACAGGATGGCTTAATAAGGAAGTAGCTCCCTGGCATATTACTGCTGTCCCGGTTATTGCCGCAAGCGTATACACCGATAGCGACCTGCTCGTAGTGCAGCCACTGGGCAATGTATAGTTTATAGTGTCAGTTCCGGCAGCAAAGCCATTTACTATGCCGGTTGAAGAACCTATTGATGCTATAGATGGGTTAGATACAGTCCATGTGCCTCCCGGCGCTGCATCTGTAAATGTAGTACTGCCTCCCACGCAAATAGAGGATATACCCAATACCGGTGCAAGTGCATTTACCGTCAGGTTCTTAACAGAATAACATCCTGCACCGTTTACAGTATAAGTGATAAATGCCGTGCCGGTTGAAACTCCTGTTGCAACACCTAAACTTCCGCTGCCGGAGATACCTGCAACTCCGGGATTGCTGCTGCTCCAGGTTCCGCCGGCTGTAGTGTCATCTAAGGTGGTAGTGCTTCCCTGGCACATACTTACTGCGCCGGCTATAGGCGCTACATCTGGTTTTACCAGTATCGGATATGTGGCAGTACATCCCGCCGGTGAGGTATAAGTAATAGTAGCAGTGCCGGAGGCTATACCCGTTACCTGTCCGGTGCTGCTTCCCACCGTTGCTTTTGTTACCGCGCTGCTGCTCCAGGTACCCGGCCCCACAGGGTCGCTAAGTGTCGATGACCCGCCAATGCAATATACCGATAGCCCGCTCACACTGCCTGCTGAGTTAACAATCACAGTATTTGTAGTATTGTACGAATTGCCACAGGCATCGGTAGCTGAGAGTGTATAAGTGGTACTGCTGGTGGGATTTACCGAAA
This sequence comes from uncultured Bacteroidota bacterium, assembly GCA_903835005.1. GTDB lineage: Bacteria > Bacteroidota > Bacteroidia > Chitinophagales > Chitinophagaceae > Nemorincola. The sequence continues at coordinate 11,529 of CAILLK010000023.1, forward strand.
CTGTGGCTCCCGATCCACCTCCCGGCGACCAGGAATAGGAAAAGGGGCCTACCCCGTAAAGTGATGTTGCGGTCATTGTGGCAGTTTGGCCCGGGCATATGCTTGAGGGGCTTGTGGCAATAGTGCCAGCCTCGGCTGTATGCCCGAATACAGTGATGGTTAAATTGCCCAGAGCCGATATATAGGTATTACTGCAAGAGGGTGAAGTTGGCCCGTAGTTCTGCGAGAAATACATGGTCAGATTGAGCGGATAGGATGCACATGTTGGTGCCGGGATACAGGTATTTATTTCCGGAAAAATGGTTGTATTTATCAGGTTACAGGTTCCGGTGCTGGTATCTGTACAGGTCCAGAATTGTGCTGCTGGAGTGGGGCTTCGGCATGCGCCCAGCACAAAATCAAAAGCGCCGTTATTGATATGCGCACCACCACCGGTAGTATAGCTGAATGTAAATTGTACATCAGTAACCGTTACACCAGCCGGAACAATTGCTGAATTAAAATAAGGGCAGGCAGCTGTCCATGCCGGGCTGTAAGCTGAACCTCCAGTTACCGCAGAACTGGTAGCAAAAGACATCAGCGGATCAATAATTACCGGATATGATGCTGCTGGCCTGTTCAGGAAATTCCCTGGCAGTTCTATATCCAGCTCATTTCCATTGATGACATATTCCAGATACTGTAAAGTGCTCCTTGATTCCTTTTGCTCATATGCAGTGGCTGCAGAAATATGGTATTTGGTTTTGCCTTTTTCATCCCTTATTTCCAGTTTACCGGTATATTTGTGCCCATTATCTCCTGGTACGTATACAGACCAGCCTTTGTTCCATTTGATATGGTCGCGCACCAGCAACTTGCCATCAGCATATGCTGGCAGCGCATTGTTAATGATATAGTTGGTTTTAACTGCCCCCCTTGCCACATACATTTCTATATCTATTCCGGGCCAGGCATTGGTGATGTATAAGCCATCATCGCCTGCGGTATAATGGCTGTAATCGGCAGCGCCAATTAATTGCTGCGTGCCATCAGGCTTTTCATAAACCAGTTCCACGTTGTTATTAAATTGCAGCAACAGATCACCTTTTCCTAAAGATGCCATCCTTTCCCGTGGGCTTATTAATACCGGTGTTTCTTGTTCGGCAGCCGTAAAAGTACCCGTTTTGTTTCCCGGCTCCAGCCGCGTTTTAATAGTCTTCCAGTTGCCATCAGCGTCTTTATAATGCATAGCCTTAGAGCCCGTCTGTTGCATAATATCCCTGCCGTTTGTTCCTTCTTTAATAAACGTTTTGGATATTTCGGTGCGCTTGCCTATCAGTTCATAGCAATTATCGCAAGGGGTTTCTGCAAACAGCATACCAAGTTCAGCGTACTGCTCATATCCTGGATTATTTTGTTTAGCCTCAGCAGTTATATGCTGAGCGGGTATTACGAACGATGTATAATTGCGTGGCGTGGCATTCATCCCGTTTCTGGCATGTACCGTCTGTTGCTGGCCATATAGGCCACCACTCATCAATACAGAAAGAAAAAAAAATACCACTAAAACAGGCGTAACAAATTGCTTCATAGATTTCCGGTAATCACATTGGTTTGCATACCCCACCTGTTTTGCATACAGGCGTTGTTGCAATGACCTGATCAAATATAAAGTTCAAATTTAATAAAAATACCCGATATGAAAACAGTAAAATTAATAGCAATGTGTGAATTATATATCCTAGGGGCTGGGCTTGCCCCTGCTCTTTTTTGATTTACCCGCACGAATAAAAAATTTCCTTGGCTGTTTATAAATACCCTTTCCCTGATTTTATACTTATGGATTTTCCACTGGCATATATTGATACCATGTCGTCATCTGTCCGGTTTCCCGCCAGTCAGGCCGCGCATCATAGGCGAAATCCTCAATATACCGGAATCCGAGTTTTTCCAGAATATGCCTTGATGCCCCGTTGTTGATATCCGTCATGGCATAAATATCTTTGAATCCAAGTTGTTTAATACCATAGTGCAGCGATGCCTTACCCGATTCTGTAGCGTACCCCTTACCCCAATGCTTCCGGGTCAGCCGGTAGCCATAATCATAGTAATGGTTATGCTTGTTCACCGGCCCTTCAATATATTTATGTCCCGTCCAGCCCACAAAATCATCGGTCCCTTTTTCCAGTACAGCCCAGCGGCCAATTCCATAATCCCGGTACTGGCTCATCACATATTCTATTGTTTCCCTGCTCTGTTCTATAGATGTATAGGGCTTATTGCCCAGGAATTTATGAACAACAGGGTCGCAATCCATTGCATACATACCATCTAAGTCCGTTAACGAAAGCGGCCTGATATAAAGCCGTTCAGTTTCAATATAAATTTCCATCAACTTATCGGTTAAGTGAGGTAGATTATTTAATCTTCGTCACTAAGTTCATTTCAAAGATAGTACATAACAAAAATATATAAACTACTTTCAGTTACAACCTGAGATCATTTTGCAGCAATTACTTAATAGCTGTAATAATGGATACAGCAACTATGGCCATATGACTTACCGGTTATTTATTAAAAAAAGCCGTTCAATGCCCCCGAAAACTGTGTTGCTATATAAATAAGTACGCCGCAATTTGCAGGTAGGGCACACCTAATTATAGGGTTATTACTCCCTCTCTTTAACCACCTCCTCCTCTATCACTCTCAGCCTCGTTTCACAATATTTCACCAGTTCATTGGCATCATGCACCTTGGCAGCAAGGGTGTCTACCTGTATGTCTTCAGTTTCTATCTGCCGCACCAGTTTTTGCAATTCTGCAAAGGCTTTATCAAATGACATTGTCTGTTCCATTGGTGGTCTTTTCTGTTACTTTGCTGTGAATAATTTCGTTCTTAAGCAGGGTTTGAGTAGTTGCGTCCAATGGTATAAGCCGCGGGTCGCAAACTATCTTATTGTTCATCATTATCAGGGCAAAACCCTTTTTCAGTATTGTTTCGGGGCTCAGGTTTCTGATCCGCTGCCGGTAATTTTCCAGGTCATTGCTGGTTCGTTGCAGTCGGTTATCCACCGCGTTGAAAAACCGTTCTTTCAGCGATTCCAGCTCATTATCCACATCCATATTGTAGTCTATAATAAAAGTAGCTGTTTCTGTAGGTGTTCTGTTCTGCCGGGCCACAAGGTCGGTAATACTGGTGTTCCGGTCATGCCCTATGCCTGTTAATACCGGCACCGGAAACAGCGCCACCTGCCGCGCAAGTTCATAGTTATTAAACGACTTAAAATCCGTATCCGATCCTCCGCCTCTCACTATCACCACCACATCATACTTATTCTGTTCAGCTTCTATCAGCCTCAGTTTTTCAGACACAAGGCCGCTGGCTTCATCGCCCTGTATCCGCGTCAGGAATTCGGTAATCCTGAAAGCATATCCATATTTATTGTTCCCGATCACTTTCTTAAAATCACGTTGCCCGTCCGAATCAGGGGCTGTAATAAGGGCTATCCGCTGTATCACCAGTGGCAGTTCAATCCGGCTGTTCCTGCTGTAATAGAGGCCGCTTGCACCATCCTGTACCATGACCTGTTCCTGCAGCAGCCGGTCTATGATCAGTTTCCTTTCCAGTTCCAGCTTGCCTACAGCATAGGCAAAGTCTATCTCCTGCACCTCAAGCGTCAGCCCGTATCTTTTATGAAACTTCACTGCCACATTGCAGGTTATCTCCAGTCCGCTGGTAAAAGCCTGCTGCGTGGCTCCTTCAAATAATTCTATCTGCCTGTAGCTGTTCGACCAGAACACCCCCTTTATTTCGGCGCTCACTTGGCTACCCATCTTCTCAATAAACTTCAGGAAGCACCACCGTTTGTCGGTATACTTCTTTACATCGGCTATCTCAGCCTTTATCCAGAAGTTGCGACCCGCAAACCGGTTGCGGATGGTACCTTCTATTTCATTTACAATCTCCGACAGCTTCTGTGTTTCCGGCATGACCCAATAAAATTAGTGAAGATTGCACGTATTATCCTGAAATCTTCACTAAAACACATTTACCCAACTAACTGCCTTAAATTTGCACCAGGGTACCTGCTTTTTTATGGCTACAATCATTAAACTCTTTCAGGGAGATATTACAAAACTGAATGTTGATGCCATCGTCAACGCTGCCAATACTTCTCTGGCAAGTGGTGGGGGTGTGTGCGGAGCAATTTTTAAGGCAGCCGGGCCGGGGCTTAACGAAGAATGTCAGCAATTGAAGGGATGTAAAACGGGTGAAGCTAAAATTACCAAAGGGTATAATCTGCCCGCCAGGCACATAATTCATGCTGTAGGTCCGGTTTGGAATGGTGGTAATAATAACGAACAATCGCTTCTGGGTGATGCCTATCAATGCAGCCTGCAACTAGCCGTTCAAAACAAGTTAAAAACCATTGCCTTCCCCAATATCAGCACAGGTATTTATGGTTTCCCTAAACAACTAGCTGCCGAAATCGCTTGTAAAAAAGTAAATGAATTTTGTCTGGAAAACCACGAATTGGAAGAAGTTATTTTCGTCTGCTTCGACACGGAAAACTACAAAATTTACAAAACTCTTATAAACCCTTAACCAATAAAAAATCATTCAACTAATAATAACTTAAGACTTACGACTAAATACTTACGACTTTAAAAATGAACCACCGCCAGCAATTCCTCCGCCATGTAGCCCAAACCTCCCCGTCCCCGGTAGGCATTGAGATCGTGGCAGCCTCCGGCAATTACCTCATAGATAATACCGGAAAAGAATACCTCGACCTCATTGGCGGAATCAGCGTCTGCAACATTGGCCACAGCCATCCCAAAGTGGTGGAAGCCATAAAAGGGCAGGCAGAAAAGTACCTGCATGTTATGGTATATGGCGAGCTGGTGCAAAGCCCTCAGGTTCAGTATGCCACGCTCATTGCAGCACATATGCCTGCTACGCTTGGTTGTGTATACTTTACTAACTCTGGCACAGAGGCTACCGAGGGCGCCCTCAAGCTCGCCCGGCGCGCCACCGGCCGCACTGATATTATCAGTTGCCGCAATGCCTACCATGGCCATACCCTTGGTGCCCTCAGCGTTATGGGCGATGAATACTGGCGCAATGCATTCCGCCCGCTCTTACCCGGCGTATGGCATCACACCTTTAACTCCCCTGAACTGATTGAAGCCATCACCAGCCATGCTGCCTGTGTCATCATCGAAACCATTCAGGGCGAGGCTGGCGTTATAGCGCCCGACCCTGAATGGCTACTGGCGCTCAGGGCCCGCTGCACTGATACCGGAACCTTACTTATATTCGATGAGATCCAGTGTGGTTTTGGCCGCACCGGCAGGCTATGGGGTTTTGAGCATTACCCGGTTATACCCGATATTGTTTTGTTGGGCAAAGCCCTCGGCGGCGGCCTGCCTATGGGAGCCTTTATCGCATCTCACACCCTCATGCAGTTATTCACCCACAATCCCGTTCTCGGGCACATCACCACTTTCGGAGGCCATCCGCTGTGCTGTGCCGCGGGTATGGCAGCAATGCAGGTCTTGCTCGAATATAATATCATTGATCAGGTCGAAGAAAAAGAGAAATTGTTCCGGTCACTACTCCGGCACCCGGCAATAATAAATATAAGGAGTAAAGGACTGCTTATTGCGGTGGAGCTGGATTCTGCCACTCATGTAACCCAATGCCTCAACCGCTGCATTCAAAAAGGTTTATTCTCCGACTGGTTCCTGTTTGCACCCAATTGCATCCGCATAGCCCCACCTCTAACCATTACAACAAGTGAAATCCATCAGGCTTGCGAAATTTTGCTTTCGTGTTTATAGCAGCTTATTATTAAAATAAAAAAGGCAGGAATTGCTCCCGCCTTTATATTTATAAAAATTTGTTGCTAGTTAAGGCGTTAATGTGAAATTGTACACACTGGTACCACTTACGCTTACAGAGGCATTGGCATCGCATCCTCCGCTTCCATAATTCAATATCCGGCTGCCTGCAGATCCGGTTACTGTTACAATTCCTGCTTCTATATAGTTGCAATTGTTGTAAACCTGCAATGGTGATGAAATTGCAAAGCTGAACTGGTGGCCATTGGCACGGGTAAGCGTACCGCTGCCCGATACAAGGAAACCATCATCGCCTCTGCCCGGAGTAGTTTCTCCGCTGATCCATTTACGGTCGAAACTGCCATTCCATACTATAAACTGGTTCGGCTGTGCAGTCGTGCTCACGTTGATCGAATCACTCGCATAAACACTGTAGTGGTGGTTGCCGGTTACAGTGGTATCTGCAATTATGGTCTGGATAGTGCCGCTTACCTGAACATCATTGATAAAATAATTATTGAAAGTAAAGGTGTGCACAGTGCCCGAATCAAAATAATGGCCGGTATATTGGATAATAATAGAGCCTCTTCTGTTTCTGCCATCAAGGCAATTGCAATCTACCGGATTATTATTACTACCCGTTCCGCTTTGGCCAAAACGGATGATTATGGTATTTACACCGCCCCCTGTTGTGGTATCTGTTGCCACTGTAGCACAGGTACCATCAATAGTAGTCTTGGTTGTACGCATATAAGCGCCGTTATATATCAGGCCGGCTGCATCGCCCAATGAAATTACATCGTCATTAATCCATTCAATCTTTGATGCATCTGATGCATAACCACCATTGTCATCCGAATTAGTAAGCGTGCTGTCAGAAACCGGTGTACAGGCGGAATATAAAAACATGGGGACTGCCAGTAATAACGCGTACTTCCTGAGAATTGAATTGCAATGCATAGTTCGATTTTTGTTTTTCCTTTTCTGTAAAAGCTATTATTAGTAACAATTTCGCCGCTAATATACTATTATCAGCTCATGTTGCATAAAGATAACACCAAAATATATAAGGCGGCAAAATTTCCGCCTTAGTGACGTGGATTTTTAAAAGTACATCATATTTCGAATTTATTTTTCTTTTTTTATGAGGCGTAAAATCTGCTCATTGTGAGCTATTTAAAGACTTTTACTACGAAATAAAAATGAAAAAGAACGACTAAGATGATGTACTTTGTTTGATCATCGTCAATTAATCCTTCAAATATACCGTTTTTTTTAAAAAAACTTATGGAAGTGTAATGTTTCTTATATTCCCGTTAGTTAGCGTAAGAGTCGCCTGGTCATCGCAATTAGGCGTATCTCCATAATCTAGTACCCTGGTTAATCCACCCGGTAAAGTGTAGGTTACAGTACCGGCTTCAATCCAGTGGCAATCGCAGGCCACCGTCAGCGGGCTTGATATGTTTATATTTACCAGCATGCCATTTGCGCGGGTCATTGTCCCTGAGCCTGTTATTTGGTAAACATCATCTGTCGGGTCAGCAGGTGTGTTATAGCCTGCTGTCCAGGTGCGCACCCGCTGCCAGTTAGTGCTGATGGTGCCACCCCCCGCCTTGGTTACCGCACCACTTACAGTGATAGCAAAGTAAGGCTGCCCCTGTGCATTGTTACCCATATTGGTAACGGTTTTTGTGCCCGTAATTTTATTGTCGTTCTGATAAAAATTATCGAAAGTAATGGTATGCAAAGAGCCAGAATCAGCATAATTGCCGGTATAGGTTATTAATATTTTACCCCTTCTAAGCCGCCCGTCATGGCATAGGCAATCCGAAGATCCGAAATCTATAGTTATAGTGCCGGTTCCTCGGGTCACGGTAGCACAACCGCTACCCGTGGTCCTGTAATTTAATGAACCGGAACTGACCGTAGAAGCCTGATCTGCTATTGTCTGCACATCAGTAAAAGTCTGTTCAGTTGTAGCATGATCGGATGCATAACCAATATCTTCAGTTGCCGCAACCTTATTCTTTCTGCAGGCAGAGAAAATTACTAATGATGTGGCTATCAAAGCGAAAAAGAATCCCAGATAAAATTTGTTATACTTCATAAGTTAATCTTTTAAGGTAATGGTTTATCTCTCAAAGATAAGTAATTAATATTACATAATCTTATTTTTGCTGTTAATTTTTGAAGTGAGCTTTTTTGTAAATCTTGTTTGGAAAAGTAAAGTACAATTGCATTTAAAGTATATGTATTCGCAAAAACTTCAGGAAAAAGGTTGTTTTTTACCGTTTAGAAACTTTTTCGACCGTTCAGAAAGTTTTTCATGAAATATTATCACTTTTTGTACCTTTATTAATAATTTCAATATCACTATATTAATACCCACTTAATCTTAGACTTATGAAAAAAATCAACTCAACTATCGCTATTTGTTGCAATTTTGGTTTTCTGAAAACTACCAATTTATCTGGTCTCAGAATTCTTCTTATTCTCTTAACCGGACTGCTTGGTATTAAGGTCAATGCACAGACCTGCGTGCCAACTATGTATCATGTTGCAGGAACATATCCTGGTGGATACTCCGGAGATGGTGGCCCTGCAACTGCAGCTGGTTTTACTGGCCTATATAGCTTGTTTTCAGATCCCTCAGGAAACATTTATGTACCAGATTATGCAAGATTAAGGAAAATAAACACATCTGGTATTATCTCCACCATAGCAGGTAATGGCACCTGGGGTTCAACAGGCGACGGAGGCCCAGCAACAGCGGCTGAAATTAATATACAATATGGCGTTGCTGATAAGTTTGGAAATATTTTTTTATCTGATGGCACCAATACCATCAGGAAAGTAAATACTTCTGGTATTATCAGTACAATTGCAGGTACTGGTGCCAGCGGCTTCGGAGGTGATGGTGGGCCTGCAACATCCGCGATATTTGACGGCATAGCAGGTCTCGCATGCGATACATTTGGTAATATTTATGTTGCTGATTATAATAATTACAGAATAAGGAAAATAAATACTTCTGGCATAGTTTCTACAATTGCGGGTAATGGGATATTAGGCTCTACTGGAGATGGAGGACCTGCTACAGGCGCTGAATTATCCTATCTGTATGGTCTCGTGTGCGACAAAAATAACAATCTGTTAGTTGACGAGTATGGGGAGATCAGGAAAATTAATTCATCGGGCATTATTTCAGCCTTTGCAGGTGGCGTATCCTTAGGGTATTCAGGTGACGGAGGGCCAGCTACAGCTGCAGCTATAGCCAATAATTCTAGCGGGGCTATTACTTCAGATATTGCAGGTAACGTTTATTTTGCTGATCAGGCTAATAGCTCGGTTGTTCGGAAAGTAGATGCTTCAGGCATTATTACTACGTATGCCGGTAATGATTCATTCGCCGTTCTGGGGTTTTATTCTTACGGAGTTTTTGGCGCAGGTATAGGGGGGCCAGCAACTCTTGCGCCTATTGATGAAACCATAGGATTGACCACCGATTTATCTGGAAATTTATACATTGTAGGTGGTACGGTAGATGATCCTGAGGTTAAAAAAGTAACACCCGGTATACCTTCCATTTATGGTATTAACTACATATGCATTGGCAATACTGCCACTCTTACTGATGCAGGCACAGGGGGCACCTGGAGCAGCAGTAATACATCAATAGCCACAGTAGGTACTTCAGGTATTGTTACCGGAATAGCAGCGGGCACAGCTACAATAACCTATTCATTGGGTTCCTGCCATGCTACGCTGCCGGTTACCGTAAATGCCGCTGTAGCGGCTATTTCAGGTCCCTCCACCACTTGCATGGGTAATATAATAGTAATGAGTGATGCCACCCCCGGCGGTAGCTGGAGCAGCAGTACACCATCAGTCGCCACCGCCAGCTCCATTACTGGAGTTGTAACCGGCATCACAACCGGTACCACAACTATAAGTTATACTGCAGCAGCTACCGGTTGTTATGCTACCAAAGTGGTTACTGTAAATACAGCTCTGGCAAGCATAACCGGACCTTCATTTGTATGCGATGGCAGCTCCATTACTTTGACCGATGCAAGCACCGGAGGAACGTGGTCCAGCAGTAACCCTGCGATAGCATCGGCATCTGTTACTGGTATAGTTACAGGCTATGCGGCTGGGGTTGCTGCAATTTCCTATACTATAGGCGCTTGTTATGCTACCCATATGGTTACCGTACTTGTAATACCTGGTGCTATTTCAGGTACGGGATCCGTTTGTACTGGTCTGACAACTTCTTTAGGCGATCTTACTTCCGGTGGCGCCTGGAGTTCAGGCACGCCGGGCATAGCGACTATCGGAGCATCAACAGGTATTGTTACGGGCATAACCGCTGGTACAGATACGGTAAGTTACACTTTGTCCGATGGTTGTTATGCAATTAAGTTGGTTACGGTTGATCCGCTGCCAGGCTCTGTAGTTGGCCCGCCAACGGTTTGTGCCGGTTCATCAGCTACCCTTTCCGATCCCTTTACCGGTGGGCTTTTTTCCTCCGGTAATCCGGCTGTGGCTACAATCGTTGCCACTACAGGTGTAATGACCGGCGTTGCTGCAGGCAATACCAACATCACATATACATCGCCAGCCGGATGCATTGCGTTTATGGGAATAACCGTCAACCCTTTACCAGCGGCAATATCCGGGTCCTTTTTGGTATGCCAGGGATCAACTACCCTTTTATCCGATACCTCTCCTGGTGGCACATGGAGCTCGGCTTCACCCGCCATTGCAACAGCGGGCAGCACTACAGGGGTAGTTAGCGGCATTACAGCCGGAACATCCCTGATATCATACACTTCCGGTATTGGCTGCAGTGCCGTTGCTGCCGTTACAGTCAACCCTTTACCTGCGGCCATTTCCGGCCCTACGCTGGTATGTGTGGGCACAACTATTTCTTTAACTGATGCGGGCGGTGGCATATGGTCATCTTCAAATGCGCTGATCGCAACAGTTGGTTCATCTACAGGTATCGTTACCGGCAATGCTGTCGGAACTGCAATAATATCTTATACACTGCCAACCGGATGCTTTACCACACTTACGGTTACAGTGGGCACAGCACCATCGCCCATATCAGGCCCTATGTCTGTTTGTGTGGGTATCCCTGCAACACTGTCATCCCCTGGCGGTGGCACCTGGACTTCCTCCGTACCGGGCATTGCCACTATTGGTTCTCTTTCCGGTATTGTTACCGGCGCAACTCCCGGCACTACCAATATAACTTATTCACTCGGTTCCTGCAGCGTTGTTGAAACAATAACTGTTACAGCATCCCCTGCCGCTATTACAGGAGGTACTGCTCTCTGTTCAGGTTTATCAACTACCTTGGCCGATGCCACTCCGGGCGGCACATGGAGTTCCGGCACGCCTGGTATAGCTATTGTGGGTTCAACTGGCAGTGTTTTCGGTGTTACGGCGGGTCTGGCTACTATTTCTTATACACTTGGTTCCGGCTGTTATGCTACAGTGGTAGTAACAGTTAATTCAACGCCACCACCAATTACAGGTTCCGGTACCTTGTGTGTTGGTTCAACAACTACACTTACTACAGGCATTCCCGGTTACTGGAGTTCCGGTTCGCCATCCATAGCTACTGTTGGTTTTACTACTGGATTAGTTACTGGTATTGCTCCGGGAACCGCTACAATTTCTTATTCATTAGGTGTTGGTTGCTCTGTTTCAATAGTGGTTACTGTAAACGCCACACCTGCACCCATTTCCGGACCTTCATCTGTCTGTGCCGGCAGCTCTATTACTCTCATAAGCAGCGGCGGAGGTACCTGGAGTACATCATCGCCTGTTTACGGAGCGGTAAACCCTACCACGGGAGTTTTTACCGGAATTTCAGCTGGCGTAACTACTATTAGTTATGCCCTGGGCACAGGCTGCAATGCAATTTACCCGGTTACGGTAAATCCGCTGCCATCGGCTATTTCAGGCACTGCAAGTGTATGTCAGGGTGCAACCACAACGCTTACTGACGGAGGGGGTGGTATATGGAGTTCAGGATCTACTGGTATAGCTACTGTAGGCTCATCTTCTGGAATTGTAAGTGGTGTTTCAGCGGGTACTTCAACAATAACCTACACCCTGGGTACAGGATGTTTCACAACCTTACCGGTAACTGTTAATCCTTTACCCGCACCTATTGTGGGCCCCACCTCCATTTGTGTTGGTTCAAGTGCAACTTTAACTGATGCTACGCCGGGTGGAACATGGTCTTTGCCATCAACCGGTATTATTACATATTCCATCTTATCCGGTTTCAATTATACAGGCTTGTCTGTTGGTACTGCGGGTGTTACTTATACATTAGCTGCAACAGGCTGCTCTGCAAGTGTAACTGTTACAGTAATTGCCGCTCCTTCTTCTATATCGGGTCCAACTGAAGTGTGTGAAGGGTCAGCCATCTCATTAACAGATGGTATTGTCGGCGGAACATGGACTTCCGGCTCGACAGGCATAGCAACAATTGGCACGTTCTCTGGTATAGTATCTGGCGTTGCCCCCGGCAGTACTACCATTACTTATTCATTAGGCACAGGCTGCACGGTGAGCACTGTGGTTACTGTAAATCCATTGCCATCAGCCATCAGCGGCCCTGCCTCTTTCTGTGATGGAACAACTACAACGTTAACTGATGCAGGTGGCGGCACATGGAGTTCGGGTACATCATTTGTAGCAACAATCGGTTCGTCTACAGGTATAGCTGCTGGACTTATGTTTGGCACAACTACAATAACTTATACTTTAAGCACCGGCTGTTTTGTTTCGAGGATCGAAACTGTTAATCCATTGCCCGGCGCAATAATGGGTACAGCATATGTTTGCCTGGGTGCAACAACAACTCTGACAGACGCGGTTTCAGGAGGCACATGGTCTTCAAGCCTCACCGGCACTGCTATCGTCGGTTCATCATCCGGTGTTGTCACTGGTGTATCAACTGGTACAGCAACAATTACCTACACTTTAGGTACCGGTTGCTTTGTAACCACTACGGTTACAGTCAATCCATTGCCTGCAGCTATTTCCGGGGCTTCTTCTGTTTGCGCAGCCGCCACAACTGCTTATACTGACGGATCAACAGGCGGCACATGGACAACCGGATCAACGGGGGTTGCATCAACAGGTTCTTCTTCAGGCATTCTATCAGGAGTATCTGCCGGAACAACTACTGTTATCTATACGCTGCCCACAGGTTGCAGCGTTACTAAATCAATTACTGTTGAGGCATTACCTGCCGTAATTACAGGCACTGCATCAGTTTGTGCTGGCGCTACAACTACCTTATCAGATGCTGGCGGAGGAACCTGGTCATCTTCCGGCACCGGGATAGCCACTATCGGTTCATCTACAGGTATTGTATCCGGTGTCAGTGCAGGCACAGCTTTAATTGTATATACATTACCAAGTGGATGCACAGCTTCAAAAACAGTTACTGTTGATGCATTGCCATCATCAATTTCGGGCGTAGCTTCAGTTTGTGTTGGTTCCACATCCACACTTACCGATGCCGGTAGCGGTACATGGATTTCCTCAACCTCAGGCGTAGCCACAATAGGCTCTGCCACCGGTATTGTAAGCGGTGTTACCTCAGGCACATCAACAATTACGTATACCCTAAGTACTGGCTGCCATACAACTGAAGTCGTAACGGTTAATCCTTTACCATCAGCCATTACCGGCACATCAGCCCTGTTTCTCGGTACAACTATTACCCTCACCGATCCCACATCAGGCGGTACCTGGAGCAGCAGTACTCCCTCCATAGCCACTGTTGGTTCATCTTCAGGTGTAGTAACCGGTATTTCCGGTGGCTCTTCAACGATCACTTATACTTTAGGCACAGGTTGTTATAGCACAGCATCCGTTTCAGATACCGGGACTCCTGCACCAGTATCAGGTGCTTCTACAGTTTGTGAGGGTTCTACAATTACAATGACAGATGCATCCTCAGGCGGCGCCTGGAGCAGCAGCGATGCCACCATTGCTACTGTTGGTTCTTCTACAGGTATTGTCAGCGGGGTTGCTGGCGGCATAGTTACCATCTCCTATACAGTTTCCGGCGTAAGCGCTACAATGAGTGTAACGGTTATCCCTATACCTACTGTAATTTCCGGTTTCACAACTGTTTGCTCCGGTTCTACTATTTCACTCTACGATACTGCTTCCGGCGGCTCGTGGACCAGCGGCAGCACATCAATAGCAACAGCAGGATCCGCCTCAGGCATTATTACCGGGGTTGCTACCGGATCTGTTACTATTACTTACAGCACAGGTTGCGGCACAGATGCCAGCTATACTGTTACTGTTAACCCTACACCCGATGCAGGCACCATTTCCGGCCCATCGGTCGTTTATACCGGTTCAGCAATAACCCTTGCCGAAACTGTATCCGGCGGCACATGGACCAGCGATAACACTTCAGTAGCAACCATCGGCTCCTCAACCGGAGTAGTTACGGGCGTTTCCACAGGCACTGCAAATATTTCTTATGGCGTTACCGGTTGCGGCATCACTTCTTATGCCACTTATGCTTTAACCGATTCACCTGTCAACCGCATATCCGGCAATATCAACTTCAGCGGCGCAGGTATTGATTCTGCAGGCACACTGAAAGTTTGGCTGATTACTTATGATACATCTTCAGGTCTCCTTACTGCTGTTGATTCAATCACTATGAATGTAAATGGCACCAGCATCTACTACCAGTTCCTGGGTGAACCGGTTGATTCCTTCAGGGTCAAAGCGGCTTACTACCCTGTCACATTCAGCAGCACAGGTTACATACCCACCTACCATACAAGCGCCTTCTACTGGCACGATGCCGATGTGCTCTGGCATATCACCGGCTCTGATGACGGCAAGGATATTAACATGGGTTACGGATCGGTTTCCACGGGGCCTGGCTTTATATCAGGTTATGTTACCACCGGCGCCAATAAAGGCACTTCGGGCGCTGCTCCTGCTGCAGGTCTGCTCATGTTTGTAAAAGATGCTTCAGGCAATATACTCCAGCAGACATATACCGATACCGGAGGCGCTTATGCATTCAGCAATCTCGCTACCGGCCAGATATATACGGTATATCCCGAGGCGATCAACTATAAATCCACCGCTTACACAAGTATTGATCTCACAACCTCCGATTCAGCTACCAACATCAACTTTGTGAAGCATACCATCTCCGGGACAATCACACCGGTAATGACAGGTATAAAGCCGGTTGCAAGCCCCGGAACATCAATGCTAATCTTCCCTAACCCTACCGATGCGATCCTTAACCTGCAATGGAAGGAAACCACTAACGAGAAAGCCGATGTAAGCATTTCCGATTTATTGGGCCACCAGGTATATGCCAATACCCTCACCCTCACCGAAGGCACCGGCACCAGCCAGATAGACCTTTCCACCTTTACCAGTGGCACGTATATCATCTCCATAAAATCCGGCAATATCAATTATACAGGTAAGTTACAGTTGCTGCAGCATTAAAATAATTCTGAGCAGTTAAATTACAAAAGGGGCCCGTTGGCCTCTTTTGTAATTTTTAACAATCTAGGACCAAGCTATTCACACTCTGTTTTCGTACATTCAATAAACCAAAAACACACAAAATGACTCGTCCTACTTATTTGCTCAGTGCCCTGCTCCTTGCCTGCTGCCTTTCCTCTTGTGGCCAGACCCCCAAAAACATAAAAGCCATAGCTGCCAATTTCTCTCGCGATCAGGTACCCAAAAATTTGTCCCGTTACAGCCAGGCTACTTTTGCCGCAGGTTGTTTCTGGCACGAAGAAACACTTTTCGAAAGCATAAAAGGCATCATTGACGGCGTTTCAGGCTATGCAGGCGGCACCGCCACCAATCCCTCTTACGAGGATGTAGAAACCGGCACCACAGGCCATGCCGAAACTGTGAATATCTATTACGACAGTTCCGTTATCACATACCCCGCCTTGCTCAAAATTTATTTCGAGTCGCAGGAAGACCCGACCCAGATCAATGGCCAGGGCCCCGATGAAGGTACTCAATACCGCTCCATAATCTTTTACCGAAATGAAACCGAACGCAAAATGGCGGCAGCTTATATCGATGAACTGAACCGTTCGGGAAAATACAAAAGGCCCATAGCAGCGCAGCTACTGCCCTATACCACCTTCTGGCGTGCCGAAGACTACCACCAGCACTACATCAATACAAACACAGACAACCCCTATGTAGCCGATGTATCTATCCGCGATATTGCCCGCTTCCAGTCCACCCACCCCGAACTTATTAAGCCCGGTCATAATTTCTCTGAAAAAAAGTAAATCTGAAAGGCAGAGGTTTTCTGTTATAAAGCATTCGCAGCATTAAGTAGCCCCGCCTTTAGGTCGGAGATATATTATAATATTATTGGCTTTAGCCAAAGTTCAAGTGAATATGATAAATTCGTCTGAAATACCCATTAGAACTTCTCCTTATACCTGAAAACCACCTTCTTTACATTTGGTGTTTTTGTATTACTTACTATTATATCGCAGTTCGTGAAGTTGGTAAACTTATAGTCATAATCAGGGCAGTCCTTATCGCCCAGCAGCGCTTGGTTACGCAGCAGTAGTTTTTTAATAATGCTCATTCTGTTTGTCAGTGTAATCTTTTCAGCAGTCCCAACCGGTAAGGTTTTGTTGCATTTCGGGCTTTCAGATCCTTCTTTTTCTTCAAACCGGGTTGTTTTCTTCCATTCCGGAAAATAAACAGTTCGCTCCTTTACCTTTCCATTCTCACCATATACATAAGTTTCAATATGCAGCACATCCTTGTTATTGTCATTAAGCCTTACTTCTTTAAGTTTCACATTTTTCTTATCCAGGTAAGTTTTGGTATAAAATTCTATCCGGCCATTAAAATAAGAGGTTTCAGTAATTACTGTTTCACCGCTCTTCTTGTCGTTGGTGTAGTCATAAAGTTTCTTGAAATTATTGCCACTCTGTTTGTTATCCTCAACCATACAAAGTTTACGTTCCTTGTTATCATATCTGTACTCATCAATCTGCTGCAGGCCTTCATTCTTGTATTCCTCCTTTTTTATCAGTTGCTTCTTTGCATTCAGAAAAACAGTCGTTTTATAAACACTCCGGTCATTAAATGGTGCATGTACAGTCATTATCACAAGGCTGTCAGCCGATGCATAGAAGTTCACGCTGTCTGTCAGCATATTTTTGGTACTGTCTGTAGTATTAATAGTGTAAGTATATTCGTGGGTGAGCAAGCTGGTCTTGTAGGTATCCCACCCCGACTTAAAGGTTAACTGTGCCGTAGAACAGCAGGCACAGGACATTAAAACCCAGATGAAAAAGCTCGATTTCATATTAAACCAGACAATACTAAACTTTGAAAGTAAATAATAATGGCAGTTTTGGGTTTTTTATTTAATAACATAGTGTGAATATCCGCTGTAATAAATTTTCAACTATACAGTATAAGCCTCCGGATTTTCTAATGGTAATCAGTCGTTTTTAAATTGATATACAGGAGGATAACTATCGGATGGTGCAATAAACAACTAAACCAGATCTCTGCTGTCAGGGTATCTTCAGTTGGTCAATCCGGCTGGCTGTTGTGAGCTCATACCGGCCTGTTTACAAACTAACTAACCATTCTGCTGCAGTTACCACTGCCGCCTGCCTCGAAAATATTTTACCCATAAGCACACTATGTACTTCTTCGTCCATGTCTGCACATAGGTCCGAAAGTACTGTAAGCTGGTAATCTTTATCTGCAGCTTCGCGCAGGGTAGAGAGTACAACCCCACTGGTGGCAATGCCAGCAAGTACCATATGCTGTATAGCTTTGGCGCGGAGCACTACTTCCAGGTCGCTGCCGGCAAAGGCGCTTACCCGGCGCTTTACAATCAGCACATCATGTTCCAGCATTGGCATAACGGTTTGCGGATTGACCAGGTAGCCCGGTGCTGAGGTTTTAATGGCGCTGAATGATTTATTATTCGGGTTGATCTCCGGTAAGCCCTGCCTGAAGCCAACCACCACATAAAGCACAGGGATGTTTTTTTCGTGCGCTGCATCCACAGCAGCCTGCACTTTACTGAGATAGGCTTCTTTGTTGGCAATGCGCTCTATTATGCCAGGCTGCACATCCATAACCAGGAGGGCAGTGTTATTTGTTCCGTTATTCATTGTTGCAAAAATATATGGTTAGTGAAGATTTTATAAAATAAATTATTCCGCATCAGGTCAGTCATTCTCATGAATGGCCATTACCGGAATATGGTTAAGCAGCGCCAGTTGTTTGGTGTGGCTTTTATTCATCAGCTTGTCCCAAACGCTGTGCCGGCGGGGTATAACAAGCAGCAGATCAATATTGTACTGTTTGATGAAGCCTGCCAGCCCCCTGATGATATTGCTGTTTTCTACAGTATGGTATTGCGGCGACAGGTCATTGAATCCGGCTTTTATAGCATCTGCCTTATCAATGTTGGTTTGCTTTGCCGGTGATTGAGAAACATGAACAATGTGAAATGAAGCGCCTGTAAGCTTTACAATATCTTTAATTGCTTCAGACTGGTGCGGCTCACATACTTTTTTATAATCGCAGGCGAATGCAATATTCTTTAGGTTGCTGTACGTAATTTGTCTTGGTATTACAAGAACAGGGCAGGATAAAGCTATAAGTGCATCCAGCCAGTTTTCGTCCCAGAACCAGAGTTCAGAATATTCGCCATTTGTACCCAAAATCATAAGCCCTGCATCAGCTTCCCTGCGCACCTCTTTAAGGCATTCAAGGTAATCTCCGGTGGCCATTTTAGCTTCTATAATTACACCCGGATAGCTGCTTTTGGCACGCTCCAGCTCAGCCCTGAGTTTTGCTTTGTCCTCTTCAAGGTCGGTATCAATAGCAGCAAGGCTCAGTCCTTCGGCTGCATAACTTACGGGTATGGTATAAATATGTACCAGAAGTATGTTGAAGTTATGGGCATTGGCATATCCGCAGGCATAGTTCAGCGCATTAGCTGATGATTCAGAGAAATCTGTGGTAACTATTATATTGTTTTTCATATTAAGTTATTGTATTAAATTTATTAATGTACGGATTCTTCAATATTCACATTTTTTCTGCTCGATTTTATAAATAAGCGAATAAATGATACACAGAACAGAAATAGGATTCCTACCCACAAAAATACATCTATGTAGGTTAGTAAAGTGGATTGTTTGATTACGGATGCATCAAGCTTCCGGCAGGAGGCACTTACTGCCTTGCATTCCTTTCTTGGCTATATCTGAAGCCAGTCTTTACTCCGAAAGAATGTGTTTGTTTTTTTAGAGCAAAATTAGAGTGAATGAATTGCAGGAAACGACAGAGGATTAATTGTTATGTAATAAAATTTAGTGACTTCCAACATCTCTGAACTTTCCAAAAATTGAGCTTTTCAGCCATCCTGCCATCGGGCCATTTACGGAAATTTCCCACAAATACCACCCCAAAAACCGATCAATACCATGCCAGGCTGGCTTTTCCACCGTTTTAAAATTTGTGGATATCTTCTTTTGTTAATTAGATTGTGGCTGGTTTTTTTGGATTAATTTTGAGAAAAGATTTATGGCTAAAACAGTAACTAATATGGCAGACGATAAATTAAAAGTTTTGAAACTGGCACTCGATAAGATCGAGAAAGATTATGGAAAGGGCTCAGTGATGATGCTGGGCGACAAGCAGAAAGAGAAAATGGATGTTATCAGCACCGGCTCTATCGGGCTGGATGTGGCGCTGGGTGTGGGCGGTTTGCCTTGCGGTCGTATTGTAGAGATATACGGGCCGGAATCATCTGGTAAAACTACAGTAGCTATTCATACTATAGCTCAATCGCAGAAGAAGGGCGGAATATGTGCAATTATAGATGCCGAACATGCCTTTGATGCCAACTACGCCCGCAAACTGGGTGTGGATGTTGATAACCTCATTATATCTCAGCCCGACTATGGTGAGCAGGCGCTGGAAATAGCCGACCGACTGATATCCAGCGGCGCTGTAGACGTGGTGGTAATTGACTCTGTGGCCGCACTGGTGCCTAAGGGCGAATTGGAAGGCGAAATGGGCGAAAGCAAAATGGGCCTTCAGGCGCGGCTTATGAGTCAGGCGCTCAGGAAACTGACGGCAACGATCTCCCGTACTGGTTGTTGCTGCATATTTATCAATCAGTTAAGGGAGAAGATAGGGGTGATGTTTGGTAATCCGGAAACAACAACCGGTGGTAATGCCCTGAAATTCTATGCATCAGTACGCCTGGATATCCGCCGCATCAGCCAGATTAAGGATGGCGATGTAGCCAGCGGAAACCGTACCCGGGTGAAAGTGGTAAAAAATAAAGTGGCGCCACCATTCAGGCAGGTAGAGTTTGATATTATTTTCGGAGAGGGTATCAGCAAAGTGGGTGAAGTGATTGATATGGGTGTGGATCTGGGCATACTGCAGAAAAGCGGTTCCTGGTTCAGCTACGGCGAAAGTAAAATAGGGCAGGGCAGGGATGCGGTAAAACAATTCCTTTTCGATAACCCGGAGATGATGGATGAAATGGAAGCAAGGATCAGGGAGGCGCTGGCTGTTGCTTAATTACAAGCATTTAATAGTTATCCATATTTTCATAGTTATGCCACGTATAAACGTGGCATAATTTTGTGTGTCAGGCATGGATATAAGCTATAGGGTGCAAGTCCCGAGTACGCTTTACAGTAGGGAGTATTAGCCAATAGCAAGGGTGTCGCGGGTGACTGCGAATCTGAAAGAAGCTGGCGGCAAAGGTTCGGGCCAACG
>CAILLK010000024.1 GCA_903835005.1 uncultured Bacteroidota bacterium
CTCAGGGTAAGGATATACACTTTCAGTTCATGTGGCCACTGCATTTACGTAGCTATACTTCGTACAGTAAAGGGCTTTTGTTTCTTTTGCAACATCACCCATATAACCCCGCCTAATATGCAATTTCTGTTCGTTGGCCCGAACCTTTGCCGCCAGCTTCTTTCAGATTCGCAGTCACCCGCGACACCCTTGCTATTGGCTAATACTCCCTACTGTAAAGCGTACTCGGGACTTGCACCCTATAGCTTATATCCATGCCTGACACACAATATGAAGCCCCTTCAGGGCTTATCATTATTGTCTTTTGTACCGGGGCTTTACCCAGGTCTATTATATTTCGCTCTTTCAGAGCTATAATATTTTAATAAGACAATGACATTTCTGCAGTGATATCAATTGAATTGGGTGCACACCGCGTTCCCAATTCAATTGATCAAAAACTATTTCTTTTTTAGTGCCAGAATACTCCAATCTGTTTTCTCGGCTTTAATGCGGTTAGTCAGTATTCCCAGGCTTTCTATTTCCATTTCCACCACATCGCCGTCTTCGAGCCATATATCTTCGTGGCTGGGGTCGTTTAATCTGGCTGTGCCGTTCAGCTCCAGGAAGCAACCGGTGCCTACTGTGCCGCTGCCTATGACATCGCCGGGGAGTATGTCTACACCGTAGGCGCAACGCTCGATGATTTCGGCAAATGTCCAGTCCATATCGCCCATATTGCCCTGGCTTACCTGTTCGCCGTTTACAGTGCAGGTCATTTTAAGATTGTAGGCATTGCCGGTATGGCCTGGTTTAGCCGGTATTTTAAGGGCTTCGAGTTCATCGGGGGTAACCAGCATGGGGCCGATAACAGTGCTGAAATCCTTGCCTTTGGCAGGGCCGAGGTTGAGGAGCATTTCTTCCATTTGCAGGGTACGAGCGCTCATATCGTTCATGATCATGTAGCCGCCAATGTACTGGTCGGCATCTGCAGCCTTGATGTTGCGGCCTTTTTTGCAGATAACTATAGCAACTTCGAGCTCGAAATCCAGTTTTTTGAAATGATCGGGCATACAGTAAATATTGCCCGGGCCCTGAATGGCATTATGATTGGTGAAGTAGAAAATGGGGTATTGGTCGAACTCGGCTATCATATCCAACTTGCGGTTGCGACGGGCAGCAGCTACATGCTGGCGGAACGCATAGCCATCGCGACAGGATGTGGGATGAGGGACCGGTGCAAGAATATCCTCAGTGGGATATGGGATACCTTTAACCTCAATCTTGCCTCTTTTGATCTGCGATTCTACCCGCTCCATTATTGGGAAATCGCGCTCCCAATGCTCGAGGAGTTCTTTCATAGTAGCAGGCAGGTGAGGGGCGGCCTGGTTGGTATCATACAATTTGTTGCTGATTAAGAAGGCCAGCTGCTCTTTGCCGTTCCTGGAATATGTAACTAATTTCATTGAACTATTGATTTGGGTGTAAAAGTAATGGAATAGTTATTTAAACAATAAGGCCGGAAATTATTATTGGGTACAGTTTTGATTTCAAGTACACAGTATTTCATTTTTAGTGCAATAAACTTATTTATTGCAGTTTTTATGAAATGTTTTTTAACTTTGCAATTATTCAGCAAAAAATAATGAGACAAAGAAATTACATAATTTTAATGGCTGATATAGTTGGAAGTTCTTCCTATAATCAAAAACAGCTATTTTATGATTTTAGAACGCTGATTGAGGATATTAATGAGGATCACCCGGATAGGTTTTTATCCCCGATGACAATTACGCTGGGCGATGAATTTCAGAGCATATTAAAAAATTTAAACGTTGCATTAGCCACCATATTTGACATTGAAGAAAAACTAATTACAATGAATAAGAGTTTCAAATTCAGATATGTATTGGTTGAAGGAAAAATTGACACCCCAATTAATCCGGAAATAGCTTATGGAATGATGGGATCCGGATTGACAACTGCAAGAGCAATATTGAACAGTGAGAAGAAAAGCCGGCATAGATTTAATATTGAATTAAAAGATGAAAAGCTTAGTAATGCATTAAACAATGCCTATATTGTTGCCCAAAGTTTTCTTGATCATTGGAAATGTGAAAAAGATTATCCGGTCATTGCCGAGTTTCTGGCTTATAAAGATTATAAGCTGGTGGCAAATGAATTATCGAAAGATCCTTCGCAGATTTGGAAAAGGGCAAGAACTTTAAGAATAGAAGCCTATTTGTCAATAAAAGAATTAATACACCAATTAGGTGAGTTATTATAATGTCTAAATTTATATTACTTACAGTCATTATCTTAATTACTGAAATAGTAACGGCTTTTTTATTTGCCCTTACAGCTCAGATTTTTTACAAAAAAATAGGCTTTGATTTTAAATCAATTTTTAAGGGAGTAATTGAACGAATATTTTTATTTATAGCATTGTCAAATGATTATACCCAGGTATTGACTTTTTTTAGTGCACTTAAGCTGGCTACAAGGTTGAAGCATAAAGAAATCAATAGTGACGGAGAAAATAATTTCAATGATTATTATTTAGTTGGCAATCTCGTTTCTGTAGCAATAGCAATCGGTTATGTTTATTTATTTAAGAATACAGCGCATATAGCTTTTTTAAACAGACTATTAGACTAATGACGATGGATATCATAAGCATAAGTCCTTTATTTTGATAAACTCTTTAAAAATTATGCCAACAACTTACGAACAGATTTTTGAGAAAAATAAGAAGTGGGTAGCCGAGATGACTTCCCGGGATGCTGACTTTTTTGAAAATCTTGCTAAAGATCAGACCCCCGACTACCTGTATATAGGCTGTTCAGACAGCCGTGTGCCTGCCAATGAAATAATGGGCCTGGAGCCGGGCGATGTATTTGTGCACCGCAATATTGCCAACCTGGTAAACAATACCGACCTGAATGTGCTGAGCGTCATCAATTTTGCGGTGAAGCACCTGAATGTAAAGCACATTATTGTGTGCGGGCATTACAACTGCGGCGGTGTAAAGGCGGCAATGATGCCCAAGGATATGGGCATTCTCAATCCGTGGCTGCGCAATATAAGGGATGTGTACAGGACGCATGCAAAGGAACTGGATGCCATATCTGGTGAAGATCAACGGTATAACAGGCTGGTAGAACTAAATGTAATAGAGCAGGCTACGAATGTAATAAAGACTGCCAGTGTGCAGAAAAGCTACCAGAATAAAGGATTCCCGATAGTGCATGGATGGGTGTTTGACCTGCACTCGGGTATACTGATAGACCTTAATATTAATTTCAAGGCAATACTAGAGAGTATTCAGAAAATATACAACCTCACAGGAGTTGCTTCGGAATATAATGAAGACGGAGAATAAAATTGCCGGAAAGTGAAGACCTGAATTTTAATAATCATAGATTTTCAGGGCACAATCACGCCCTGTGCACCATGATCAACCCTGAACTTTACAGAGTTTGCGCATTCATGGGCATCGCCATCAGTCTGCATCAGGCGGAGGCCAGGGCTGGTAACAATGATCTCTTTTCCTTTCAGATGGCGAACATAAGGACTACCGGTTATTGTGCCCTGCATTCCCCTGAGTGCAAGCAGGCCCCCTAGTATTTTCGGGAACTTCCTTATTATTATCAAGTCCATAATGCCATCAGTGAAGTCGGCCATGGGGGCAATCTTAAAATTATAACCAAACTGCTGTCCATTGGCAACATTGATCATAAAGGCACGCTCAGTGTATGGCTTACCATCTACAGTTATCTGCCAGTTCCAGGATTTGTATAGCCACATATATTTGGTTACCAGCCAGCTATAAATCCAGAAGCCACGGGTTTCGCTTTTTGCGAATTTTTTGGAGATAAGCGCATCAAATGCCACACCTGCGGTGCTGATAAAGGGGAGGTTATTGGCATAGCAAATATCCATTCTTGCTGTATTGCCTTTATTAATCACCTTCATAGCTTCGGCAGTTTCCAAAGGTATCTTCATGGTACGGGCCATTCCGTTTCCGGAGCCTTTGGGTATTATACCTAAAAGAGTGTTGGTACCCATGAGCCCCCGGACAATATCATTTACCGATCCGTCTCCACCCACTGCAACCACGGTATAAGCGCCGTTGCGAGCTGCCTCATCTGCAAGCTTTGTGCCATGTTTTGCGTACTCGGTATGCAGAATTTCATGAGAATAAAGCTCTTCATCGAGACAGGTATTTATAGCATCATTAATTTCTTTTTGCCGCTCTACACCTGATTTTGGATTAATGATAAAGACGATGTGCTTTTTGCTCATATTAACTGTGCTTTGAGGCTGAGGTCCATACTGACCGCATGATGAATAATGGCGCCTGCGGATATAAAATCAACACCAGCCCTGGCATAATCAACAACATTACTGAGATTAATTCCACCTGAAGCTTCCGTTTCATACCTGCCAGCAATCAATGCTACAGCTTCGGCCACCTGCGCAGGAGTAAAGTTATCGAGCATTATCCGCTGCACATTTCCTGTAACCAAGACCTTCTTTACATCTTCCAGGTTCCTGGTCTCCACTTCAATACCCAGGTTTAAACTGTTTGACTGCAGATAGGCATTTGTTTTGGTTATTGCCTTCTCAATACCACCGCAAAAATCTATATGGTTATCTTTGAGCATGATCATATCATAGAGGCCCATACGGTGGTTACCCCCCCCTCCTATTTTCACGGCTTCTTTCTCATACTTACGGAACAAAGGAGTTGTTTTGCGGGTATCGAGTATTTGGGTTTTGAAATCTTTTATTTCATCTACATACCGGCGGGTTAATGTTGCAATACCACTCATGCGCTGCATGCAATTAAGTGCAAGCCTTTCGGCTTTCAGTATAGTGTGTACCCTGGCAGATACCTCAAAGGCAACCTCACCTATGTGTACCTTATCGCCATCAGTTTTGAAAAGGTTAAAAGCGGCATCGTGCTCCAGGAAGAGCACTATGTCGCGGGCAAGATTTATGCCAGCAATTATGCCCTCCTCCTTAATCTTCAATACGGCTTTTCCGCGGGCATCTGCCGGTATGCTTGCGAGGGTGGAAAAATCACCACTGCCCACATCCTCGATTAAAGCCGCC
Organism: uncultured Bacteroidota bacterium; assembly: GCA_903835005.1. Lineage (GTDB taxonomy): Bacteria > Bacteroidota > Bacteroidia > Chitinophagales > Chitinophagaceae > Nemorincola. The sequence continues at coordinate 5,098 of CAILLK010000024.1, forward strand.
TGAATAAATTCCCTGGTATCCAATACTATTTTTTTAAAATGGTTGGCAAAATTAGGGGAATAGAAGGTATTTCAATGTTAAATATTTGAACATCATCAAATAAAAGCAGCGGAGCAATGCGTCGCAAAAAAGTTGATTACTATTCTTTTCTGCTCACCTTATACTTGTAAATCCTGTCCCAGTAATTGGCATAGTCGCCTCTATGAGGCCCGAAAAGTACCTTAATTTCTTTCACCGAATCGTCGGCAGAAAAAGTTATTTCTGTTTTTTCTTTGGTATCCAGCCACTCGCCCTTATATACAAAGCAGTTTAATTTTTTGTCGTAAAGAGCTTTAGCCTGTACCGATGCCTTCATAGGGTGTTTTTTGTCGGCAATGTAAAAAATCTCCACAAACTTAGCGGCAGGGTTAATTTCAATTTCACCATCTATTTTCATTCCGGTGGTATCGTAATTATAGATAACCTTACCGCCATTTTCGGGGCTGGTGGTAACAAAATCATCCATTGTAAGCGAATGAAAAATATAGTGCATTGTTTTTACCGGATCTTTTTTAACCTCATTTCCGGCAGGATGGGTCTGAGCAAGCAAGGAAAACGGGAATAATAACAGTACCCAAATCAATTTCATAATAAAACTATTAAAGAAGTCTGTTTTAAGCTGTATTTATTAATCAGGATCAGCATGATTTTCTTTTACAACCCTACAAAATTACTCAAAAAACCACGAAATGCCCTGATATAAAAGACAGATGAGCGCAGAATAAGGTTAAATTCCTAATGAGGCTTTGCCCCACAACAATCCACCATCGCCATAGCTCAGAAACCTGAAATCATGAGCCAGGGCGTAATCATAAACCCTTCGCCAGTCAGTGCCTATAAGTGCGGCTACCAATAATAGTAAGGTGCTCTGCGGCTGGTGAAAATTGGTAACCAGTGCATTAACTATCCTGAATTTATAGCCCGGAGCAATAAGTATACGGGTACGCGTGATCAACTTTGAAATGCTGTTCTTATCCAGATAGTGTAACAGAGCTTCAAGCGCTACGGGGGTGGTGCAATTGCAGCTTATCTCATATGGATCCCACTGGTTAACAGCTATTCCCTGCCAGTCAATCTGCTCACCATTTATTAGTTTGCAACCTATCCAGTAGAGGCTTTCCAGTGTGCGAAGCGAAGTAGTGCCTACTGCAACCAAGTTTTTACGCTGGTTATTGATAAGGTCAATAATTGCAGTACGGTCTACATCAATCCATTCGGCATGCATGTCGTGTTCAGCCATAGTTGCGGCTTTCACAGGTTTGAAAGTACCGGCGCCCACATGAAGTGTAACATAAGTGGCCTGGATATTTTTTGCTTCAAGTGCATTAAATATTGCTTCTGTAAAATGGAGTCCGGCAGTTGGCGCTGCAACACTACCTTCGTCCCTGGCATAAGTTGTCTGATAAGTTGTTTCGTCGCCGGCCTCAGCTTCCCGATTCAGGTAGGGAGGCAGGGGTATTTTACCTGCAAAATGCAGTATTTCGGCAAAACTCAGAGCCTCATTGTCCCACTCCAGGCTGAGGCTAAAAGCGGAGGCATTGCGGGATATTATGCTGGCTGATAAAGTGAAATGAGGCTGCTCATTAGTTAATTGCAGCACCATACCTTGTTTCCACTTACCGGCGCCGCCTACCAGGCATTCCCATACTACCTTTTGTTTTTGCAGCATGGCAGTTTGTATATCGGCATACTGCACATCAGGAGCCAGGCAGAAAACTTCTATAGCGCCGCCAGATGGCTTTTTAAACAGCAGACGGGCATTTACTACCCTGGTCTGGTTAAAAACCAGGAGTGAATTGGAAGGTATCTGATCTGCTATGTTTTTGTAAATATCTTCGGTAATAATTCCTTCTTTATAAATCAGCAATTTTGAGGTGTCTCTTTCCGGTAATGGGTATCTGGCTACCCGGTCATCGGGCAGCGGGTAGGCATAATCTTCTATTCGCAGGTTTTTGGGGTGCATCTGAGGTTCTTTATAACTTCTTCAACTCATGTTTTAAGAATGACTCCAATTCTTCCTTACCGGGCAATTGGAGCATATAATTTCTAACGAACAGCTTTTTATCCATATCGGCGGTGGCATATTCTACCAATGCATCATTTTTATTGGTAACCAATAAAATCCCTATCGGGGGATTTTCCACAGGAAGAGTTATTTCCTTTTTATAATAGTTGATATATGTGTTGAGTTGCCCTGCATTGGTATGATTGAATTCATCTACTTTCAATTCTATAAGCACATGGCATCTAAGTATACGGTGATAAAAAACGAGGTCTATATAGAAATATTCATCGCCTATGAGTATTCTTTTTTGCCTGGCTTCCAGGCAAAAACCATGGCCCAGTTCCATAAAGAATTGCTGCAGATTATCAAGCAATGCTGTTTCGAGATCACTTTCCTCTACCAGGTCTTTGGTTGGTAACCCCAGAAATTCGAAGGCATAAAAGTCTTTTATTAATGATGAAAATTGAAAGGTTTCTGATTTTTCATTGAGCTTTTGCAGCAACATGTCCGGTTTTTTGGAAAGACTACTTCTTTCATAAAGCAATGTATTGATTTGCCTTTTTAATTCCCTTACACTCCATGTTCCTTTTATAGCTTCTGCAGCATAAAAGAACCGCTTAGATGCATCATTAATAGCAATCAAAAGCGTTATGTGAGAAAAGGACAGCTTATTTATTATAGCATCTAATAATATAATCTCATTACTTTCAACAGGAGATTGAATTTCTTTATTTAATTGAATATTAGCTGTTTGTAATTCGTCAGACAGTGTCTGACGAATTCCTATATCTGAAATGTATAATTCGTCAGACAGTGTCTGACGAATTACCATTCCGATTTTATTTAATTCATTAATTGTCGTTTGGGCAATTTGGGGATATGTAATATAGAATAGCCTGTTAAGCTTAAGGTTAGTAACAGAAAGCCCTTTTATGTTTAATGACTCTGATAAAATATCCAGCAGTTTATCTCCGTATTTTGCCCGGTCTTCCCCTTTTTGCTCGAACTCCACAATGTAATAACCTATCAGCCAGTTACGGACGGTAAGCAGGCGGTTTACTGATTTACCGGCTTCGGCTTTAAATGAGCCGTCTATATTCTGGATCTGAGCAACAAGAAGGTTTAACTGCATATAAGCGCAATAAATTGTTGAAGATTTACTAGTGAAGATAATAAAAAATCAACATTCACCTGATTTCAGGTATCGTTATCCCGGTTATTTTCCGGTAAAGATCTATGGCGTAAAGATCGGTCATACCGGCAATAAAATCCACTACCGATTGCAGGTCGTGGTATACATTATTGCCATCGTGCAATATAGGAAACTGTGAAGAAACCAGTTTAATGATCTTGCGGGATTTGCTCTGATCGGGATGCAAAACCGCATGTACAAATTCCTTCAATAAACCGCCTATCACATTATAACCAGCAATTTCTATTTCGACCACAGCCCGGTAGTTATAGATATGCTTCACAGAGAAGTCGTTGATGCGCTCTATAAGCTTATGATCATTGTGGGGCAGGCAACTGAGCAGGTCTTTTTCGAGCGTGCCATTGAGCAGCTCTTCCTCATGAGCCATAAATGTATTAGCCAGTTTGTCAATCATCAATCCGATCCAGCGTGCCCGGATGTATTGTACTTTCTGGTTATCATCATTTATGTTGGCCAGTTTTTTTTCAAGATAACCGCGCGAACTGTATCCCGTTTCCTGATCGAAGAAAGGCAGGAACATATCCATAAAAGTATTCAAAGAAATGAGGTGCAGCCTGTGTGCGTCTTCCAGATCAATAACCCGGTAGCAGATATCATCGGCAGCCTCGGTAAGATATACAAACGGATGGCGGGCAAACACATGATCGAAGTCTTTTTTTGGCGGGATATGGAGCGCCATGGCGAGGTGCCGGAAAGTGTTGAGTTCAGAATCAAAAAAGCCCGCTTTTTTGGTAGCAATCAACCCGCTTTTTTTATTAAAACCTTCGAGTGATGCACTGGGGTATTTGACCAGCGAAGCAAGAGTGGTATAGGTGAGGCGGTACCCGCCAGGCTCCGGCTCGTTGAAACTGTGGGTAAGTACCCTTAAAGCATTTGAATTGCCCTCGAACCGTTCGAAATCGCTGCGCTGGTTTTCGCTGAGTGCATCGTGAATAATGGTTTTGGTATCTCCTTCGAGACCTTTGAAATAGGTGCGGATAGCATCTTCTCCGGAATGGCCGAAAGGCGGGTTGCCGATATCATGAGCCAGGCAGGCAGAAGCAATAACAGAAGCCAGTTCATGCCGGTAAAACTCTCTGAAATCGTCGCCTTCCTGTATATGTTTTGCAGCAATCTGCTCACCAACTGCCTTGCCTAATGAACGGCCAACGGAAGCTACCTCAAGGCTGTGCGTGAGCCTGTTGTGTACAAAAATGGCCCCCGGCAAGGGGAAAACCTGTGTCTTATTCTGCAGCCGGCGGAAAGCAGATGAAAAAATGATCCGGTCGTAATCGCGCTGGAAATGATTGCGCATCGGGTCGTAACTATAGTTTTTCTTTTCCGACTCTCCCGTCCGTTGAGTTGTATAAAGCGAAGCCCAGTTCATTCTGTAAATATAGCCATCAAATGATAGCCCAACAAGAATGCAGAAACTCAGCCAGAAAAAGTGACGTAACCTGAACCCGAAGCATGTATTTATAGTTAACGGAATAAATTGTTGTAAAGAAATGTAACCACAAAAATGCAGCCGGAGATAAACGGCAAAACCCGATATGTATGATATGGTTCAAAAACAGAGGCCATAAGCCGGATATATCTATAAACGGCAACTGAATAAATATATTATATTAAGTGCAAATAAAAAACAGGCTGACTGCATGATTCATTTAATTATCCATTAGCAGACAGCAAAATACTGCTTAGTTCCTTTTCATCCCAGCCAAGAAAGAAACTACCATTGCCAAGGTCCCACACAGGCCGTTTGATGAGTGAAGTATTTTTTATCATCAGGTTTATGGCTTTAGATTTATTGGTTACATCTGCCTTTTCAGTATCGGAAAGACCTTTATAGGTGGTTCCTTTGGTATTAATTACCTTATCTGCCGGGAAATGTTTCAGCCATTCCGCAATTGTGCTTTTATCAATACCACTAACTTTGTAATCGTGAAAGGTAAAAGTCAGATTATTTGCAGTCAGCCATTTCAATGCCTTCTGCATGGTATCGCAATTCTTTATGCCGTATATGGTAATCATGCTCCAAAATTAAGTGCCTTGTGTTTATAAAACTCAATAAAAGCTTGCTGCAATGAATAAAGAAGAGGCGGAACAGGTATCGGGATGATTCAAAAATATAATTAGGATTTGCAGGGAATTCTTAAAATGATCAAGTCACCATTCATTTACTATATTTGACCATATACAACACCTAATTGAATAAGATCCGCGAATTATGGAAGAAGTATTTCGGCCCGGGGGGAAACGGGCCAGGGGCAACCTGTCTGTTTATTTTTTCGTGGGTATTGCTGATGTGCCTTTACTGGCCCGCAAGAAAGGCGGGATTTGTGACTGACTTTACCGGCTGGCTTGACCAGGTGCGGCATCATGGCTTCCGGGAGTTTATCAACCGAACCAATTTCCAGGCGAAAAGCTGGTACCAGCTGACCCAATTCAACACATGGGCGTTTTATAAAATTTTCGGCATTCATGCTATGGCATGGCATGTGCTGTTTGTGACACTTCATGCAGCGAATGCCTGGTTACTATATGTGCTTTGCCGCGGCCTTCTGAACGACAGCGGTGTGAAAAACGGAGGGGCCATTGCTTCAGTGGGCGTATTGCTGTTTTGCATTACACCTTATGCATCGGAAGTTATTGTATGGGAACCGGCCTTTCATTTTCTGCAGGGGCTGTTGTTAATGCTGGTTGTACTGGTATGCGTGCAACGGTCATTGCAGACGAGCCGGCCTGTATATGGCAGAATAGCCCTGGTGGTCTATTTATTATCCTTGTTTTCGCTGGAAATCTTTTATATCACGCCATGGCTGGTTTTGAGTACAGGTATGTTTTATCATTTTGACCGTAAACCGGGCCAGATGAACCTGAGGCTGGTGTTTAAGTACTTCTTTATACCTATGCTGGCATTGTTTGTGCTGCGCATAACGGGATACAGGCTGGCCAATGGCGATTGGGTGTCGCGAATAGGGTCGGGATCTGTATCTGCGATACATTGGGACTGGTTCGGGAAGCCAGCGAAATATCTGTTTCATTTGTTGCTGATGGGCAGGTTCTGGCCTGAGGATTTGCGGCAAAAAGTTTATGCGGTATGTGATTCTATGCCGGGTTTAATTTTGTTTTACGGAATAGTAACCGGCATTTCCGGCCGGATTTTTTCGGTGTTTGGGAAGATGGGTGGTAAGGGCAGGGTGGCATCGCTGCTGTTTATCTGGATGATGATGGCTCTGCTGCTGCTGGTGCCTCTGTGGTTTGCCAGTGACATGCTGGTGGTATATGACCGGTATACGTATTTTGCCGGGGCCTTTTTTTATATGCTGGTGGCTGTGGTTGGGTCAATGATTGCGATCCGGTTTTTTAGTTGTTTATTTCTTGCTGTGGTTCTGGCAATAAATGTACGGTACAACATAAAAGTGGTACGTATGTGGAGCAAGAGCTACCATGTTGTAAACAATCTGCTTAGCACAATTCCAGATGACCGTAATAAAATAATGTTGCTGCTGAATGTGCCACAATGTATGCAGGGAGCGCCAATGATTGGAGCTGAGAAAAACAGTGAATTCAAACTGATGCACGACTTGCTGATACCCGATAAACTGCTGACCAATACCGTATATGATGTACTTGCCTACAATATGCTTACACCGCAGGACGGGGCGCATGTGGATGTGATCAACGACAGTATGATTAAGGTGACGCTGAATCAATGGGGTACCTGGTGGTGGCTGGAGACGAGAGGTGGTTACAGCTACCGGACAACGGACTACAAACTGGACCTGAAAGACCCGGGACACTGGTATGAGCTGACACTGCGAAAACCTGCGAACCAATATCTGCTGCTTTATAATGTGGGTGATGAATGGCGGGAAGTGAAAATACCCCTGGCCCCTAAAGGCGAGCACTAGATTTTATGTGCTGAGCAAAGGGATATTTTACGGGCTTATTTATTTCAGATTTCGATGTAAGGGTGTGCTTCACGTTGAAAGTATGATACAACTGAAGCAAACGATTCTTAAAGTTTACAATGAAGCAGATCATAAATACTTTAAGGATACGGTTACTGGTTATTAACTGCTTTTGCTCAATGTGGTAATTCTATGTATGATATATGATCTGGCGAATCCGGATACTAAAAAAATCAGCATTACCGACCTCAAAGACCCGGGCCTGCCGATAGTGTCCTTTTATTGTTGCGGACTCTATTGCAGGTTATTAATCCGCATCTGAAAAGTTGCGATCAGATTCAACCGGAAGTACAGATAAACAGGGATAATAGAGGAAGGCGGGACGCCGGAAGATGAGCACAAAGGAAACAAAATAAACAATCTCAATATACCTATTGACCTATAAAAGGTAATTGCCATTACCTTTGCCGATTATGAAACTATTAATGCAATACCTGAGCCGTTACAAGCTCATGATTTTTCTGGCAATAGTACTTGCTGCCATCAATCAGAGTTTTTCGCTGCTTAACCCCATTATGGCCGGAAAAATACTGAATCAGCTGGTTAATCATCCTCATTCATTCGACCTTGCCGGCCAGATAGCCAGAAACCAGACAGCCTATTTTCACCTGGCATTAATGTATATAGGCGCCATAATGGGCATCGCTATGGTTTCGCGTATAGCCAAAAATTTTCAGGACTATGTAGTGAATGTGGTGATACAGAAATTCGGAGCACGCCTCTATACCGATGGTCTTCGTCATGCACTCAGGCTGCCTTACCAGGATTTCGAAGACCAGAGCAGCGGTCAGACACTTTCTGTTTTGCAAAAAGTGCGTGCAGATTGTGAGAAATTCATCCAGTCATTTTTCAATGTTTTGCTGCCTACAATTGTAGGAATTGTATTTGTTATAGTATATACTGTAAGCCTTAATCCCTACCTTCCTTTAGTATATCTGGGAGGCGCGGCAGTATTGGGCATTCTTACCAACCTGCTCAGTAAACGAATAAAAACCGTGCAGAAAAATATAACCAGGGAGACCAATCAGCTAGCAGGATCAACCACGGAATCGCTCCGGAATATTGAACTCGTAAAAAGCCTCGGTCTCACCCACCAGGAGATACGCAGGCTCAATGCCACTACAATAAAAATACTTCAACTGGAACTCAAGAAAGTGCGCAGCATCCGGACCATTTCGTTTATTCAAGGCACATTTGTCAATTTCCTTCAACAGGTAATCGTTATGTGCCTGCTATTTTTTATTTTCAAGGGAACCATTAATCCCGGCCAGTACCTGAGCCTTACCTTTTTCTCCTTTTTCATTTTCGGACCTATGCAGGAAATCGGCAACGTGATTCTTTCCTACCGCGAAGCTGAGGCATCTCTTAACAATATACAGGAGCTTTTTAAAAAACCTGTTGAATATACTCCCGAGAAACCAGAAGCTATACATGGTATTGAAGTAGTGAAATTTGATGATGTTACTTTTAAGCACAACTCCAGCTCCCGTCCGGCTCTTGAGGATATTTCTTTCAATGTAAAGCTGGGAGAAACAGTAGCTTTTGTAGGCCCATCAGGCAGCGGCAAGACCACACTTGTAAAACTGCTGGTAGGGCTTTATCATCCCAATAAAGGACATATTTATTACAACGGGCACAACGAGTCTAATATAGATTATGAAGAACTAAGGATGCAGATGGGCCTTGTTACTCAGGATCCGCAACTGTTTTCGGGCACTATACGCGAGAACCTGCTGTTCGTAAACCCCAACGCTGCCGGCGCCGATATAAGTGCAGTGCTTCATCAGGCTTCCTGCCAGAACCTTCTGGCTCGTGCCGAGAATGGCCTTGATACAGTTATAGGCGAAGGAGGACTTAAACTATCGGGGGGTGAACGTCAGCGTATCTCCATAGCCCGTGCTCTGCTGCGCAAACCCAGGCTGATGATTTTTGATGAAGCAACATCGGCCCTTGATTCACTTACCGAAGATGAGATATCTCAAACCATCAGGGGAATCACTTCCCTGCGCCAGCATATTACAATAATGATTGCTCATCGCCTCAGCACCATTATGCATGCCGACCGGATTTATGTGCTGGAGAAAGGTAATGTAGTGGAGACAGGCAATCATGCTTCACTGCTTGAAGAAAAAGGCTTGTATTATGCCATGTGGCGCCAGCAGATCGGGGAAAGGAAAGAACCGGCTATAAAGAAAGCAGTTGCCTGAATACTGTACCTGTTTAAATATTTTCGATTAGTTTACCAGATGTGCCACACTTCAAAAATGTGGCACATCTTTGCATATCAGCATTTCAGCACCTTCTTCTTTTTCCCATGCTGCCCCTTACTGATCGCCTTATCAATATAAGGCCCGGCATCCGGCACCTTACAGGCTGTGCCATTCATCTCTACTGATACCTTACCAATTTTTTCAGCTGCTTTTTTTGCTTCATCTGTGAGGCTTGCGACATAAGTACCCACGCAAATAATAAAACTATTCATGGCGTAGCGTTCCCTGTTTTTGGCGCTATGAATGTTTTTAACCACCTGTGTAATGAGTTTTTTGTAAGCAGGAATATCCAGCTCCGAATCCGGTTTCAGGGATACCAGGCCTCCGAAGGTATTCCAGCCGGCCACAGCTATATTCTCCACATCTGATCCAATCCATTCCATAGCCAGCTCAAAGCCAAACCTGCTGCCTGCTGCCACCCAGGGCACAGTATAGCCACATATGTTATCTGAGGTGGCACCCTTCACCCAGGTTTGAAGGTCTTCCTTTGTCATTTTTGCATCGTCAGCTATAAGGCCAGCCAGGTACATGGCATCTGCATTGCCGGTCGCATAAAGGTCTTTAGCGAGCTGGTAATCCTTCTTTACTTTCTTTTCTATGATTTTCAGCTTCTCCACCTTTACCCCGAACAATGGTTCCTTCACCCCATGCTTCATCAGTATTTTTTTGATGTTGGGTTCGCCATAGCTTTCCAGTTCGGTCATTACTTCCTTTACAGTCATGAGTTGTGGTTTTTAATAGTTATTTAGTTGCTGATCCTATACTATTTATTACTAAAAAAATTTCACTTTTACCTTGGAATTCCTTTCAGATTTTCCCTTAAATATTTTCTGTATTCAGATACTGATACGATTTTCTCTGCTTCTTTATCGTACAGGGTGATTTCTTTTGTTAGCAGGTCAAATTTAAAAATAATCCAGAATTCTTTGCCGCCGTTCTGTAACATTACTTCCCCATTCCGGCAATATACCTGTGAGTCCTTTTCATAATAGTCCTCCTGAATATAACACCCACATTCAATGCAAAGGTCAGAGCAATAATATTTAGCCAGGGTATCCCATTCCGGCAACTTAGGTTTATGCAGTTCAAAATATCTCAACTCAGAATTTGATATCACTCCATGAGGCCTGCTTTGCCCAACACTGGTAAAACCTGTCAGTATTACAATTGCAAGTAGAAATTCTTTTTTCATTATGGGCAAATTAAAATTAGAAAATATTATGCTTACCACACCTGTACTTCCCGCTCCAGCTCTATCCCAAACCGTTCCTTTACCGATAATACAATTTCATCAGATAATTGCCAAATTTCGCTTCCCCCTGCATTGCCATAATTCACCAATACCAGCGACTGCTTTGCATGTACGCCGGTATCATTTTTCCGGTAGCCCTTCCAGCCACATTGCTCAATGAGCCATCCGGCAGGCACTTTAACCAGATTATCGTTTACGTTATAGGAAGGTATATTGGGAAACAACTGCAGCAATTCTGTGAACTTAATTTTAGTGATGGTAGGGTTTTTAAAAAAGCTGCCTGCATTACCAATAACTGCAGGATCGGGGAGCTTGCTTTTACGGATGTTCATAACTGCATAGGCTATGGCTTTTACCGATAATTCGGTTACGCCCAGTTCTTCCAGTTCCTGCTCAATGGCGCCATAAGAGGTATTGAATCCGGGTTGCTTTGTCAGTTTAAAAACAACAGAAGTTATAAATGCCTTGTCCTTCAGATCATGTTTGAAAATACTGTCGCGGTAACCGAATTTACAATCCCTGTTGTTGTATGTTATGGTAGTTTTTTCGTCCCAGTTCCAGCAGGTAACACTGGCTATTGTTTCCCTAGCTTCTACTCCATATGCGCCAATGTTCTGTATAGGGGCTGCGCCAACTGTGCCGGGTATAAGGGCCAGATTTTCAATGCCACCCCAGCCTTTGTCTATGGCATAAAGTACCAGGTTGTGCCAGAGCTCACCAGCTTCGGCTTTCAGCCAAACATGTGTATCATCTTCTTTAATCCTTATTATACCCTTCAGCCTGTTGTGCAGCACCAATCCCTTTACCGGCCTGGTAAGCAATATATTGCTACCACCACCCAGAATATGTTTAGTGATGCTAAGCTCCGTAAGTTCCGGAAGGAGGTTGCCGTTATCTAATTCCAGAAAATATTCAGCCGGCACATCTATGCCGAATGTGTTGAAAGTTTTGAGCGATATGTTTTGCAAGAGATTCATGATTGACCAGAAGGTTAATTTTTTCCTTTTACTTTAAAACCTATGGGCGTTCTTGGTTCATCGGGAGGAATTAATAATTGCTTTAAAGCTGAGAATATCCTCATTATATCTCCGCTGTTTTGCATCACCTGGTTTTCTAATTCTTCCAGTTTCAATAAAATGTCCTTATGTGTAAGTAGCATTTCACGCAGGCGAACAAAAATTTCTATAATATAAATGCTCATTTGCATTGCCTTTTCGCTTTTAAGCACATTCGCCAGCATCAATACGCCATGTTCTGTAAAAACGTAGGGCATATATCCGCCAAGGTGTTGTTTGGAAGGTATCGCATTTTGCGACACCATACTATTCGTCTCATCTTCGCTCAGTTGAAACATAAAGTTTAATGGAAATCGGTCTGAATTTCTTTTCACCTGCTCTCTTAATCGTCTTGTCTCCACTCCATATAACTCTGCAAGGTCGCGGTCGATAATTACCTTCATACCTCTTATAAGGTATATTTTACTGATAATTACTTCATCCGGCACGCTAAGGTTGTTTGCCATTTTCTCGAGTGGTATTTAAGCAAATATAATGAGCAATATTTGGAGGCCGCAAATTGCGACCACCAAATCCTAAATTATAGCTGATGCATCCTTAATTGGAGGTCGCAATTTGCGTCCTCCAATTTGAAAAATGATTCCTGTTTATAATTGTTTTTCTTACCTATTTTGAGTTCACAAACTGTGACCTCAAAATCCAAAAACAGACAAGTATGTCAAAATTGGAGGCCACAAATTCCGCCTGCAAAATTATGATTCTGCATTTCCTGAAGTGTTATTTTAGACCTCAAGTTTATAAACTCATTATTCCTATCCTTTAAACCGTACCCCCAATCCATTTCCTCCGCTTAACTTAATAATACCGTTTTCATAAGTCAATCCCTCAGCAACATCTTCTTTCAGCAACAATGGTCCATCTGCATCCACCTCATCCAGCAGGGGTAACAGATTAGCTATTGCAGCCGTTCCGACAGTACTTTCATTCATGGAGCCCATCATTACCTTTAATCCCAAGGTTCTGGCTTCTTTTATCATTCTTAGTGCCGGGGTAATGCCTCCGCATTTGGTGAGTTTTATATTGATGCCATGAAAACCATCAGCACTTTTTTTTACTTCGTCTTCAGTGCGGCAGCTTTCATCGGCAAAAAATGGTATCGGGGAGATGGCTTTCAGTTCCTTCATAGCTTCGTATTCTTCTTTCGGCAGGGGCTGCTCTATCAAAGATATATTGAGTTGTTTAAGCTCAGGCAGCAGCGCTTTGGTTTCATCAAAAGTCCAGCCCTCATTTACGTCTATTCTAATAATGGCAGTTGTATTCGCCCTTATAGCCCTTAGCAGATCTATATCCTCCGGCCGGCCCACCTTTACTTTATAAATGGGCCATGGATGTGCATCCATTTTTGCCTTCCATTTTTCAGGCGTATCTATGCCCAGGGTATAGTCGGTAAGAGGTATATTTTCCCATTTCAAGCCCAGCAACTGATACAGCGGTTTCCGGCTTAGTTTTGCCCAAAGGTCCCAACCGGCAATATCCAAAGCTGCTGTAAGAAAATACTGACCGGGTATCAGGTGGTGCAGAAAATGCCAGAACCGCTGAGGGTCGTTGAGTGCATACCGCTCTATCATACCCCGTTTTCCTTCCAGGCTTTCAATCATTTCCGCCACTGAGATATTATAGTAGTTGATAGCCGGCGCCTCTCCATACCCTGTATGGTTTCCAAGACCAAGGGAAGTGATCAAAGTAGGCTGATGCGTTTTCCGGCCATGGGCGGTTTCGAAAGGATATTCAAAAGCCAGATTGCAGGAATAATATTTTAATTGCAGCATTGGATAAAATTGCGATTATTTTTGCTCCCGAAAAACAACTCTTATGCCAAAAGTCCCATTTTGGGTTTTTATTTTGATAGCTGTAATCTATTTCACAGCCATAAGGGTAGATACCATGGATATTGATGCCTCGCAATATGCCGAGATAAGCCGTGAAATGATGAAGAGCGGCGACTACCTGCATATTTATGACCGTGGCCTGGATTATCTGGATAAACCTCCATTCCTTTTCTGGGTAAGCGCAACAAGCATGAAGGTATTTGGGGTCAATAATTTTGGTTATAAGTTACCATCTGTTCTTTTTGGTTTGTTTACCCTAATCGCTACTTATAAACTAGCCAAAAGGCTTTACGGGGAAATAACAGGACGTATGGCAGCGCTGGTACTGGCTACCTGCCAGGGCATGTTCCTGATGACTAATGATATCCGTTGCGACACGATACTGATGTGCTGTGTAATCACTTCGGTATGGCTGATATATGAATGGCTGCTGGATAAAAAGTGGGTTTATCTGCTGGGCGGGAGTATTGCAATTGCCGCAGGCATGATGACCAAGGGCCCGATTGCACTGATGGTGCCGGTGTTTTGTTTTGTATGCGACTGGGCATTAAAGCGGCAATGGAAGAATTTTCTGCAACCCGCGTGGCTGGTGGCATTATTGGTTGTTGCTGTACTACTGATACCTATGAGTATCGGCCTGTACCAGCAATTTGACCTTCATCCCGAAAAGCTGGTCAATGGAAAACAACATACATCCGGCCTCCGCTTTTTCTATTGGTCGCAAAGCTTTGGTCGGATTACCGGAGAAAGCCCGTGGAAAAATGATGTAGACCTGAGCTTCCTGCTGCTTAATATGCTCTGGTCTTTTCTGCCCTGGATTTTCCTTTTTATACCTGCCATTATTATCAAAATCATTCAGTTGGTGAGACAAAAATTCCGGTTGCATCCCGGGCAGGAATGGCTAACTACCGGAGGCTTCCTGATGGGTTACCTGGCTTTGGGGTCATCGGCCTACCAGTTACCTCATTATATTTTTGTAGCGTTTCCATTAGCCGCGATTGTTACAGCCAGGTTTTTGTATGAATTGATAGAAGAAAGAAAGTATGGAGTTTTATACCGGATCTTTAAACCTGTCTATTGGACAATCTCAGTTCTGGTATTGCTTATCACTTTGTTGCTGATTGTATATGTTTTCCCGGCACATCCAATGATGATAGCCATTTGGGTAGCTGCTTTTGCAATCTGGATCTATCTTTCGGTTACTAAAAAACTAACCGGAAAGCTTTTCTGGATGCCTGCTATAGCTATGATTATTATCAATTTTTTCATTACTAACCAGATATATTTTACTTTACTTAATTACCAGATTGGCTCTCAGGCCGGGAAATACATTCAATTTAATGCTCTGGCTTCGAAAGACATTACACTGTTCAGAGTAGAAGACCCGCTTAATTGTATTGACTTTTATGCCAATGATACCATTCATGGTTCTGACTCTATAAAAGATGTCAATGGCAAAAAGTACATAATTACTATGGATAAAGGTCTTAAAGCGCTTCAGGAAAATGGAGTGGCTGTCGATATTTTAAAACAAGGACAATCTTATAAAGTGAGTGAACTAACGCCTGAGTTTCTGAATCCGGCTACGAGGAAAAGTACTATAAAGGAGTATTATATTTTGAAGGTAAAATGAATCTCAGGCCTTCATTATAAACAATAAATTACTAAAGTTTGTCTAAGACTAACCTTATTTTATCAATAAGCAAGGGAATAAAATTCTGTTTTATACCCCAGATAATTTTTAAATCAATGCCCATATAGTCATGAGCTATCCTATTACGTAATCCTCTTATTCTGTACCAGTCGACAGAATTAAACTGATCTTTTATATCTTCCGATAAACGATTTGCCGCCTCACTGATTATTTCAAAATTACGAACTACTGCATCCACAGTTCGTTCATCACTATTAAATTCATCAAAAGAGTATATTGCCGGTATAACGGATAATCTTGGATGCAGAACCCAATATATCTTCTAATAACAGACGAACACTCCTTTCAGACATAAATAATCTACTGAGATTTAACTTGATATAAAGATTCCATTTTATAAAAAGGATACTAACATTCCCTATGCAAAATATAACAGTAAAGATTTTTAGATATTTTATAAAGAAAGGCAGGAATGTCCGCATAATACAAAATTACTTTTTTACAAGTATCTCAAAAATAAAAAACATTTCTCACCGGGCTTTTCATTTCCCACCACTACTTTTCCTCTCCCGTCCTTACTTTTGCCCCATAATTCCAACATATGCAATTTGACCGCACAGGCATTTCAGATGATCAGCTGCTGAGGCTTTATAAAGAACTGGTATTGCCCCGCATGATTGAGGAAAAGATGCTGGTACTCCTCAGGCAGGGGAAAATCAGCAAGTGGTTCAGCGGTATAGGGCAGGAGGCTATTGCTGTGGGCGCTACCCTGGCGCTGGATGCCGATGAATACATCATGCCCATGCACAGAAATCTGGGTGTATTTACAGCCCGCAAAATGCCGTTTGATAAATTGTTTATGCAGTGGCAGGGCAGCAAGGCAGGCTTCAGCAAGGGCAGAGAGCGGTCGTTTCATTTTGGCGCCAATGAATACCATATATGCGGCATGATAAGCCACCTGGGCCCACAACTGGCTATAGCCGACGGGGTAGCGCTTGCGCATAAACTCAGGAAAGAAAAAAAGATTTCACTGGCTTTCAGCGGTGATGGCGGTACCAGCGAGGGCGATTTTCATGAAGCGCTGAATGTAGCCGCGGTATGGGGGCTGCCGGTTATTTTCGTGGTTGAGAATAATGGCTATGGCCTCAGCACACCCAGCAGTGAGCAGTTTATATGCAAGCAAATTGCCGATAAAGCTATAGGTTATGGCATGAAGGGGATAACCATAGATGGTAACAACATACTGGAGGTTTATAAAGAAATAAGCAAGGCAAGGGACTATTGTATAAAGGAGCAAAAGCCCATATTGGTGGAATGCATGACCTTCCGTATGCGGGGACATGAGGAGGCCAGCGGGGTAAAATACGTGCCTAAAGAACTGTTTGAAGAATGGGGTAAAAAAGACCCGCTTACCAATTATGAGCAGTACCTGGTGAGCCAGGGGATGCTTGATAAGGCTAAGATAGCAATAGTAAGGGCAGAGATACAGCATATAATTGAGGATGGAATTGCCATAGGTTTTGAACAACCGCATATTAAACCCGATACCGGCGAGGAACTGGAGGATGTTTATGCCCCAACAGCCAGCGGAGAGAAGAAACCAAATGCAGGCAGCACGGAAAAGAAGTTTATCCAGGCTATAAGTGATGGGTTGCACCAATGCATGGAGCAACATCCTAACCTGTTGCTGATGGGCCAGGACATAGCCGAATATGGTGGTGCATTTAAAGTGACTGAGGGTTTTGTGCAGCATTTTGGCAAGGAACGGGTGCGCAATACACCACTATGCGAAAGCGCTATTGTGGGCACTGCCCTGGGACTGAGTATAAAGGGGTTTAAATCGATGATGGAGATGCAGTTTGCCGATTTTGTGACAGTGGGTTTCAACCAGATCATTAATAACCTGGCTAAAATACACTACCGGTGGGGCCAGAATGCCGATGTGGTTATCCGAATGCCCACAGGCGGCGGGGTGGGCGCAGGGCCATTTCATTCGCAAAGTAATGAGGCATGGTTTGCGCATACTCCCGGACTTAAAGTGGTTTATCCGTCGACACCGGAGGATGCCAAGGGGTTGCTGATAGCAGCGATTGAGGATCCCAATCCGGTAATGTATTTTGAGCATAAGGGCCTTTACCGCAGTATCAGCTCCATGGTGCCTGATGGCTACTATACCGTGGAGATAGGCAAGGCGCGGCATGTGCAGGCCGGCAGCGATATCTGCATTATAACCTATGGAATGGGCGTTCACTGGGCGGCTGAATATGCCCGGAAACATCCCGAAATATCAGTTGATATTCTGGATCTGCGCACTTTGCTGCCCCTTGATTATGATGCTGTACAAACAGCCGTAAAGCGAACCGGTAAGGTATTGCTGCTGCATGAGGACACCTTGACTGGTGGCCTGGGCAGCGAGCTGGCAGCCTGGATTGCCGAACATTGTTTTGAATTGCTGGATGCCCCGGTGATGCGGTGCGCCAGCCTGGATACGCCCATACCTTTTGCTATAGAACTGGAACAAAATTTCATGGCCAGCAGCAGGCTGCATGATGTTGTGCAGAAATTGCTGAACTATTGATCGTTACCCATTTGAGCCACACTATTGAAGAGTGGCACACCACCTGATATTTGACTTTAGACTTTTTCTGGCTTACTTTCGTATTTGAAATTTGGTTTGTATGGCAATACGCTTAAAATATGTAGCATTGATACCGGTTAGTGTACTGTTCTTTTCATGCAATAATGTGCAAACCAAAAACCATGGCCCTATAGTACTTGGTGATTCTTCGACTATTGTTACCGAAAACGATCCGGATAAGCTGCGCGACCTTGTAACCGACCTTAAACCTGAGATCAAAACTTCGGATGTTAAAGATTCGATTGAGGCTGCACAAAAAGCGGCAGCACATCAGAAAGAAGCGGATACTGCCCAAAAAGCTGCTGCAACGGCTGCCAGCCAGCCCTCCGGGCCTGGCTTAACGGGAAACGGGCTCAAAGCTGATTTTGGATCGTTTACTTTTCTGATACCTGATGTGTCGGCTAAGCTTGCCAGCAACCCCAACCTTGCCAAGGCCAACGGAGTGGTGTATAGTTATACCAGCGGCAATATTTCGGGCAACCAGATACAGGTAACGGCAGGGGTAACCAAGGTTTCGCAACGCTACCAGACAGTTATTGCCATAAAAAACCAATTGGGTACGCTGCCGCTTGAAACGCTTTCGACTACCACACCCTGGCAGGCCCTTAAGGGAAGCGGTAATGTATATAAGATTACCGGACTTGATGAAAAGATGCTGGAATATACCAATGCCAACAAGAACAGTATACGAGCTGCAGTTCTGAAATCAGCAAAACGTCACAGAATGAGCCGCCACAAAACGGAGGAATGGGAAGCCAGTGTGCGCAATGCACGAGCTGTTAATCAGAAACCCATGTTTGTCATCCTCCGGTCTGTGATGTGGAAGGTAGATGGTAAGGATGCCAGCGGTAAGGTTTTCTCTAAACAAATACGTGTGGATATGCCACTTTAGGGGCTTTATAATTCAAAAAATTGCTGAAATTTGGGTATAATCGACCCAGAATTAGATAAAGGACTATAACCAATAAATAAATTTCTAAAACGGATATCCGATTGCAATATTAAAAACAAGGTTATCCTTCCTCCAGGTGTTGTTGGCAAAATTGATTTCGTTGAAGACCCAGCCATTATTTTGAGTTACCCAGGGTTCGTGGATGGGCATACCCAAATCAAGGCGCAGTATAAGAATTTTAAAGTCGAAACGAATGCCCAGGCCGGCATCGGCAGCAAGCTGTGTATAGAAACCGGAAGTGAAGGCACCACCGGGCAATAGAGGGTCGTTGTGATAGAGCCAGATATTGCCGGCATCCACAAACAAGCCTAACCCAATGAACTTATATAGGCGCTGGCGTAGTTCTATATTGCTCTCCAGCTTCAGATCACCGAGTGTTTCAATATAATCGGAAGTAGTACCAATATTATATGCATTATAAGTGCCGGGCCCTACCAGCCTTGATGGAAACCCGCGAAGATCGCTGTTGCCACCTGCCCAGAATTCTTTAACATTGGGTAGTTCACCGGAGTTACCTAAGGGAATGCCAATTCCTGCCATTATACGATATGCAAGCGTAGTAGCAGGTGAGAAGCGCAGGTAATACCTGAAATCGGGTTGTAGTTTTATATACTGTGCGTAGGTACTGCCTAATAATGTTTTGGGATTATGCTCATAACTTGCATTTTCTGCCAATCCCAATGTATTACCGGCAAGGTCTATTAGCCCATCGAAGTAAAAGGAGTTTGTTTTTGGAATACCGCCCTGGGTGCTATATGTAAACTCATATGTGGGGCCTATGATCAGTCCGTTGAAGATAAGGTTGCCATATAGTTCATTAAGCCTTCCGGCGTTGCCGAGAGTATCTGTTTTTACATAGGTGATATTGATTGGATAAAGCTGATGTTCTATGTGCGTGCCCTGCTTCCAGTCATAACCATAGGATGTGGTATATGAATTGATTCGAAGGAGATTTGACTCAGATTCATAACTGTATTTCAGCTTAATTACTGAGCGGGGCAGATTGCGGCTGCTGGTCGTCATATCAAAAAACGGAACTTCGAAACGGGGAAAGGTAAGATCGGCTTCTGCGCTCAGGTTGTAAATATCTGGCTGGCTTACAGGCCCGCTGAATTGTGCGTTAAATCCACCACCTATCTTTAGCAAAAGCATCTCCCCATCATTGAAAGTATTCCGGTTTTTCCAGCTTATGCTGCCATCAAGGCCTGCCCTGTTGTCATTCTGTGTAAGAACACCTGCCTGAAAACTCAGCGATTTTTTTGGATAAGGGGTTAGATAATAATATACATCCAGCAATGAATCTCCGGATGGCTCAAATCGGCTTTTGACAAACTTAAAATCACCTATATTTACCAGCCTGCTAAGCGAAGCATTCTGATCATCTAAATTGTATACATCACCTTTTTCGAAGATCATCATCTCTGAAAATAATTTGGGTTTGAAGGCCTTTGTGTTATCTATCACATAGTAATTATCAATTACCACTTTGTCAGATTTATCGGTGTCTTCTTTTGACCCGCGGAGTTTAAAATCCGGATAGATGAAGATATCATTTATGGTATACCTGGTTCTGGCCTCCTCAGTTATATCCTTCTCTTTGAGCTTTACATACAAATTCACCTTATGGTTACCAATTGAGGTATCTGCAATAATTATGAGGTAATCGGGCCTGAAATAGAAATAACCTATTTCTTTCAGTTCCTGGTCTATTCTGTTCCTTTCAGCTTTTATAAGCTCCAGGTTATAAGGCACATCCTTTTTTAGCAGTGTTTTTGAAAAACTACTGTCAATAAACCGGCTTATCAGTGAAGTGTCTTTATTGAAAATAGTTTTCTGAATTGTATATTGAGGACCTGTAAGGGCATCGAAAATTGCCGTTGATTTTTTTTGGTTGTCAACTTTGAGACTGGCAGATACTGAGGCATTAAAATAGCCCATATTCTGCATCAGGTTTACCATCAATTCTTTGTCGGTTGCAAGCCGCACAGCACTTGACAGTACAGGTGGCTCACCAAACTTATTCCGTATCCAGCGCCTCAATCCTTTGATTTTCGGAGAAGATCCGGCTGCATTATACATAGTCAGTTTCAGTCGTACGCCCAACGTTTTGGAATTGGGCTTAGGCCTTACCTGAGCCAACAGGTTGCTTGCAAGAACCTTCCTGTCCTTCTTTTTCGCTTCCCGGTCGTCAATATGCACCTTGCTGCCTTTGAACAGACTATCGCCGGCAGGCAGATGCCTGCTGTTGCTGCATGAAAACAGAAAAAGAAAAAGTAATAATACAGGTATTATTTTTAACATCGGTTGCATAGAGGTAACTGATCAGTTCATTACTTTTTTTGTATGTGTGCTATCTTCCTGTTCTTTCTTCTTTTTCTTAAATACTTCTTTGAAATGATTATAATTAAGATTGACAATAAAATTAAAACCCGTTTCCGTAACGAACCCCTCGAGCACACCTTCGTCATAAACTTTCCGGTAACCCCTTATTGAGTATTTGCCATCTTCACTTAATAAATAATCAGCGGCGAGGTTGGTAGGTATTGCACTGTTCTGATTATTTGCGGTTTGCGGGCCCTGTAGTTCGAAATCGTTACCTATTGTCAGTTTCAGCCTGTTATTAAGTAGTTGTTTCGATGCTGCCAGGTTAAGGTCTGTGCGTTGCTGCATATTGCCAGATGTGTAATCTTCAGTTTCTGCAAGATTGACTGAAAAATCGACACCTTTTATGAGTTTTCCTGCTGCCTGGTTCAATTGTTCGCCGATAAATGTGCTGGCGCTCTGCAATGCTATAAATGACGGACTGTTGGCTGCACCCGAACTGAAAGGATCGTCGGACACAAATCTGTTGAGAATGAGCACTGCAAAAACCTGCTTATTGAGTTCGGACGTGTCGAGACGCACCTGGTTAAGCTTACCCTGTATCATTTCAACCAGGTCGGGTGATATAGGGTATACTTTATTTTCGGGCAGCACCACATCAAAAGTTATCAGCGGTTTCATCAGTTCACCATTCATATGCAGGTCAACATGGAACGGTAGCTGCTGTTTGTAATAATTCAGTGTAGCATCTGTTATTTCCCTTTGCATCAGATCATATGGGGCAACCTGGGCTTCGTAGGATGCTGTTATGTCGAGGTTGGTACCGGTAACCGGGTCGCCGGCAAAAGTAATAATACTGCCATCTTTAATAATAAACTTCCGCTTGATAAAGTTATAGTTGAGCTGGTAGGATCCATCATGAATCTCATAGCTGCCGGCCAGGCTCATAGTGCCGCCGGGAGTTACGGTTGCATTTAAGGTTGCCTCGCCCTTTATGCTCAGAAAATCGCCCGATGCCTGATCTACGATAAGACTGAACTGAGCTGTTTTATCAACAGTAATATTGACATTGAAATCGGCACCCACTTTCATTTTGTGTTTCAGGGTATCCCTGGCTTTGGGCGTCAGGTAATTACCCCTTCCCGTATCTTTCATGTTTACAAATTCCACTATCCCTTTGCTTGCCTGTAGTTCAGGGGCGGTTTCGGGGTTCACAAAGGTTACATTAGTGCCTTTGAGTATTTTCATACTTCCTTCCACTGTGGGGGCGGTAGCGGTGCCTTTAATATCAAGATCGGCAGTAAGGAGCAGTTTTCCGTAAAAGGTTTTATTGTCTTTTGAAGTAGAGTTAAGCGCCCGCCAGCTTTTAGCTGCAACTTTCATATTAAGGCCAATACTTGAAAAGTCGTTAGTACTAATGCTTCCGTTGAAAACCGCTTTGTTGTCAGCGCTGTCGTGAATAGTGAAATTACTAAATGTAAGGCCGGAAGGAGTAAATTCAATTTTTTCGGAAGGCATTTTGAATTCTGCATTCAACTGGCTGACTGTTGTAACCAGTTTATCAGTTGTTAATTCACCTGTAATTACCGGGGCGGTCAGTGTTCCTTTGGCGTTTAATTTGCCCCGAAGGAAACCGCTGCTGTTCCGAATCTGGTTAAGCGCTATAGATTCGAAGCTATGCACTGCCAGAGCATTGACATCGAGATTTAAATCAAAATCATTGCCGTTGCTTTGTTTTAGAAAATACGAACCATTTAAGGCCAGGTCATTACCCTGCCCCTGCAATGAAATTTTAGTGTCGAGTACATTATCCTGCTTGTTGCTGACTAGTATTTTCATATTACCCAAAGTATCATCGAGTATGGATAATTGCTGAATTCCCAGATCACCGTTTATTTTGAATTCCGGACTCATCTGATCTATGGTTAATGAACCCGCCAATACACCACCTGCCAGCAGTGTATCGCTATGGCTTATGGCATCAGTAATATCGGATATCCGGAAACTGGCAATATCTATTTTGAGCGGGGCGTTAATCTTGGCCTCACTGCTGCCTGCTTTAATTGACTGACTATTCTTGCTGATCTGAAAATTCTGAACATAACAGCCTCCTTTTGAGAAAACAATTTTATTGGGTTGGGCAACATCCCATACTTTATAGTCCAGTTTAAGCCCGGGATTTAACCGGATTATCTGCGAGTCGGTTGCATTAAGTAGGGTAGCTGCCAGTGCAAAGCGTTCTTTTTTTGCTTCGTCAGACAAACTAATGCTGGCTGTAATGCTATCCTGATCCAGGTTGCCGTTAATGTTGGCATACCAGAGTTCCATACTGTTTTGTGTTATTTTATCTGCAGTTACTTTATAGGTAAATGCTGAGTCCGTTCCCTTTACAGCGATCTGTGCATTGGTAATAGTGGTGGACCCATACACTATATCAGGTGCATTTAGTTTCAGTACCAGGTTATCGGGAGAAAGGAGGGCATCCATATGAATAGAATCGAACGAGGTGAGCCCTGGTAATAAACCATGCAGCATGGGTTTATCGATGATATGGGCCTGAATATTGAGTCCATAATCAGCCGGCAGGCTGGTGGTGTTATCATTGTGTTTTTTCAATGCAGCAAAGCTGTTTTTGGCGCTGTCGGGTGATTGGAATTTATAGTGCCTGTTTATATGCTCCTGTAGGATGGGCCATATTTTGGTGAGCGGTGTTTTCCCGGTTATAACGGCTTGCAAAATATCAATGTTGGCAACTATGTTCTGTCCGGTATCCTGGCTGGGGTGCGATGTGATATACATACTATCCAGGTAATACCGGCGGCTACCGGTATTAATAACCGGCTTCCAGCACACAAATGTTCCCTGCGGATAATCGGGGTTAAGGACAGGGAAATCGAAATGAATAATACCTCTTGCACGCAGATCTGAACTATATAACTTCAATGCCCTGAAGTCAATGCTGTCCAGCTTTACATCTCCTTTAGCGCTTGCATATTTCCCGCTAAAATCGGCTTGTGCGGTAAATTGCACCTGCAGGTTAGTATCCACCGAAAGAAAGTCAACTTTACCCTTTTGCTCCTGCACTTTGCCCGATAATTTAATATCATGATACCTGTAACCCTTCACTTCTGCCGATGATATTGCACCATCTATATCAGCGGTCATTGTTTTAGTATCAAAGCCAGTACCCTTAGCGGTTATCGTTGCTGTTACTATGCCGAGCAGGGAATCTTTTTTGAGTATTTTCCCCAGGTTCAGCCCGGTGGCCCGCACTAATAAATCATATTGTTCCCGATTCTTTCCCGGCGATGTTGCCACCATCCCCTTTGCATAGGCCATTCCATCGCTGCTCATAAAGTACATCTCTGTTTTCACATCCTGCACGTTGCCTGCTAACTGACCTATGGCTCCAAATCTATCGGGTAAGCGGACCATGGACTTAAAAGAGTCTGGGAGAAATGGAGATATATCATTTGCCGAAGATTGAAATTTAGCAATATTCAGGTTATAGGAAAGCTTTTTGTATTCGGGCAGACAGCAAAGTTTCCCACTCATCATCAGCTCTGTATTTTTAAGCCCTGCGGCATAGAGGTGAGTTATAATCAGCTCATCGAGATGACCTGTGATATCAGCATCCAGTTTCAGCTGTTCGTTTTTCATTTTACTGAACTGTTCCTGCTTATCCAGTTCGGGCACAAAGACCAGCAAGTCTTTTATTCCAAGAGTACTGTTTTTAAGGTTAATATTGAGCTGCAGTAACTGCATATTCTTATAGAAGGTTGCCAGTGATGGGTAATGCACTCCTAAATGATTTTGCAACAAAGTATATGGAGTCTGGAAATAAAGATTCTTCAGTTCGGCTCCCTGCTGATTATAATTGAAGGCTGTCCTGAATTCCTTTATATCAACACCCGATTTCTCCTTACCGGTAAAATGATTGACTATAGCCCTGGTAGTATCGCCATTGTAATAGAAATTATTGAGGTTTATAAAACCATTTTTTAGGTTAAGATGAGAATAGTCAATACCGGCAGGCAAAGGAGCTGAATTGTTGTCGTCCAAAATAAAATTCAGGTTATTTCCGGCCACATCATTGGCTTTTACCTGCCAGCTAACTGAAGAATCCTGAACTGCAGTGCCACCATAAGATGGTAAATTGCGTTTACCTAAAGTCACGGAAATATCCGAATTATCAACCTGGAGTTTTTTGACATCAATAAGGCTGTTTACCAAACCGAACCTGTTGAGGGCCAGTTGCACATTACCTGCATTCATGGCGAATCTGATCTTACTAAGGGAACTTTTAAAATCTACCCCAACCTGTTTCAGGTTTATGTTATCAGCCACAAGCTGAAAATCGGTTTTGGAGGTATCATCTGGCTTCTTAGGGAGCCAGGAACTATCCTGACTAATAGTGGTTTGCAACCCCTCAGCCGACATGTCTTTGATATGGAAGAACAATTTGGAGAAGTCGATTTTCTTTACATAAATATCTGAGTGGCTGAGATTGAGACCGAATAATATGCCACCTGCATGGTCATCGAAACGAAAGTGAATATCATCCAGCTTTATCCGGTCAATTTCCATTTTGAAGGAAGAAGCGGAAGTGTCTTTTGCCTTGCCGGCTGGAGACCGGCTGCTGAATGCCTGTATGATGTAGGAAAAGTTATAGCTGTTATCGGTTTGGTTTCTGTAAATATGCGCATGTATACCAGAAAGCAAAATTTTCTGCAAAACAAGCTCTTTGTGAAATAGAGCCATCATGTTCAGGTCCAGCTTCACTTCACTTGCTGCCAGGAGGGTATCTTTTACCTGATCGAGCAACAAAACATCTTTGAGTACCACAAATTTCGGAAAACCGTAACCCAGATAACCTAAATGCACATCAGTTTTCAGTTTGGCCCGGAGATACGTTTCAGCTCTGGCTCTGACAAAATTTTGCCCCCAACGTGAATTCAGGAATACAAGAAAGCCCAGCACAAGAAACAGTATGCTGAAAAAAATATACAGTGTTATCTTTAAGCCCTTTCGCATTAACCTTATAGCTTAGAGAAATTGTGCTGTTTTCCGTTTACCCAAATAATATAATTTGCTTAGTGAAGTTACGTAACAAAGCAGCAAATAGTGATAAAGAATTCACAATATTTGGGTGATTTGCAATCTTATAATTTAATAATACCGGCATATTTTAATAAGAGATTCTATTCTAAAACAACAGATTAAGTGATTGGCTATTTTCGATAGTGTGACTCAACCTATAATTCATATTCCCTTTCCACTTTGCATATCCGGGTTTTGTAGTGGGTATACCAAAATTCCTTCCCATGGCGCTGCGCTTCCAGATGCTCCAAATTGTTTTTCCAGTTCTTTATTGCTTCCAGCGAATCCCAATAAGAAACACTTACACCTAATTCTTCTCTTACAGACTCCATTCCCAGGTATCCGGGCTGTTTGGAGGCTAGCTCATCCATTTTATGCGCCATTGCAGCATAGCCATTGTCGCCATCGCTGCGCAATGATGTGAATATTACGGCGTAGTAAGGCGGTGGTGGTGTTTTTGCGATCATATATCAAATTTACAGTCAAAAATCTTTAATAATTATACAGGTAAGCAGCAAGCTTTATTACCTCCATAGCTTCTTTTACATCATGTACCCTCAGTATATTGGCTCCCTGTTGCAGGGCTACCATATTCAGCGCGGTAGTGCCATTGAGTGCATGTTCCGGGTTCACTTTTAGCGGTTTGCAGATCATGGATTTACGGGAGAGGCCTGCTAGTATAGGCCGGCCCAGTTGTTTAAATTCATGCAGCGATCCCAACAGACTAAAATTATGCTCGACAGTTTTTCCAAAACCGAAACCCGGATCAATGATAACCTCTGCTATGCCTATATGTTCACATACCTTACAAACCCCCTCCAGATAACCATAAACCTCTTTTACCACATCTCTATATTCGGGCGACAGTTGCATTGTTTTGGGTGTTCCCTGCATATGCATTGCGATATAAGGCACTTTGAGGCGGGCGGCAGTATGCAGCATTTCCTTATCAAACCGGCCACTGCTTATATCATTGATGATCGATACGCCTGCCCGCACAGCGGCGTCTGCCACTGCTGCATTGTAGGTATCAATAGATAACCATTTATCCGGGAAATGTTTTACCAACACCTCAATGACAGGTATTACCCTCTTCAATTCTTCTTCAGTAGAGATGAGTTCCTGACCCGGTTTTGTACTTGCCCCCCCTATATCCAGTATGGATGCCCCGTCTTTTAACATTTTTTCAGCATTTCGGAGTAGGGAATCTACATCGCTCGATTGTCCTTTATTGTAGAAACTATCCGGCGTGGCGTTGAGAATTCCCATTACAACGGGTTGAGTGAGATCGAGAGACCGGGAATGGCTGTGCAGTGCTATTGGCAAATTTTATTATTTGTGAATGAACCTTTATAATTGTTTGGGTAACTTTGCTTTTTCTCCGGCTTATAGTAA
Organism: uncultured Bacteroidota bacterium; assembly: GCA_903835005.1. GTDB lineage: Bacteria > Bacteroidota > Bacteroidia > Chitinophagales > Chitinophagaceae > Nemorincola. The sequence continues at coordinate 32,799 of CAILLK010000024.1, forward strand.
GTTTGAAGGGTAAAGTTACCGCAAATAGAATTTTGTTTTACTGATATATTATTTTACTTTTTAACTATTTAACTGATCTAAAAACATGAAGTATTTTCTTTGGTTACTCAGAATCGTTGTTGGTGTTTTATTTATTTTCTCAGGTGTGGTTAAGGCCAACGACCCGATGGGCCTTGTTTATAAAATGGATGAGTTTTTCCAGGCGCTTAATATGACCTTTATGAGCCACTGGTCATTTATCTTCTCCCTGGGCATGATTGCTTTTGAGATTGTGTGCGGGGTTGCGGTATTAATCGGTTATTCATTCCGGTTATTCTCCATTTTACTCGTTTTACTCAATCTCTTTTTCACTTTCATTACAGGTTATGCCCTGTTTACCGGAAAGGTAAAGGAGTGCGGCTGCTTCGGCGCCTGCATCAAAATATCAAGCGATGCCACTTTCTATAAGGACATCGCATTGACGGTACTATCGCTGATTCTCTACTTCTACCGCGCCAGGATCAGCGGGCTGTTTAACCGGCATGTCAATACTGCTATTATTATTCTTGCTGTCGTTTTCTCCGCCGGTATACAGTGGTGGGACCTGGAGCATCTGCCTTTCCATGATTGTATGCCTTATAAAGCCGGCTATAACCTTTGGGAGAAAATGCAGGCTGGTCCTGATTACAAACCCGCTGTTATCACTTCCATTTTCATTTATGAGAAGAACGGTGAGAAGAAAGAATTCACCGCCGATAATTATCCATGGCAGGATTCTACCTGGAAGTTTGTAGACCGTAAAGACAAGATAGTAAGTGAAGCTACAGGCGAACCTGAAATTCATGATTTCATATTGCTCGACAGCAATAAAACTGATCAGACCCAGGCTATTCTTACTGCCAAGGGCTATGCCATGTTCTGGCTGGTGCGCCAGTTCGATAAAGCAGATATGAGTAATGTAGACAGGCTGCAAAAGCTGGCTGCGAAGGCAAAAGAACTGCATATACCGTTTTATGCACTCTGCTCTGCTGATTATGAAAGCTCTATGGAGTTCCTAAAAAAACAAGGACTTACTGATATGACTTTTATGTCGCTCGACTATACTGCCAGCAAGACGGCGATGCGCTCTAACCCCGGCCTGATGCTGCTTCATGACGGTGTGGTAATGAACAAATGGAGTTACCGCGACTACCCGTCTGAAATGACTCTGACCAACGGATTGATGGATCTGAAATAGGTTTTAGCTTTAACAATCAATATTAAAAGCCCACGGTTCCGGCCGTGGGTTTGTTGTGATTAACCTGATTATTACCCTACATGCTTTAGTCTAATTACCCTGTATTTAAACCGTTGAAACGGTTCAATCAGTTGGCTTATATATTTACCCACGGTTGAAACCGTGGGCTACGTGTAAATTCCCTATGAAAAGAGTATAACTGTTCTATTGGTTCTGATTTTGTACCCAATCCATTGCCTTAATTAAGAACTGCCTTTTTTTGGTTTACTTTTATATCACTATTCATGCTTCAAGACCCCGATATCCTGCAACGTAAGATCATCCATATTGATATGGATGCATTTTATGCATCGGTAGAGCAGCGCGATAACCCGGAACTCAGGGGCAAACCAATAGTAGTGGGTGGCGGACCAGAAGGCCGGGGCGGGGTTGTGGCTACGGCAAGTTATGAGGCACGCAAGTTCGGCATACACTCTGCTATGACTTCAAAGCGAGCCCTCGAGCTATGCGCCGAGGTAATCTTTATCAGACCAAGGTTTGATGCCTATAAAGAAGTGAGCGGCAGTATACGGGAAATTTTCAGGAGGTATACCGAACTAATAGAGCCCCTTTCGCTTGATGAGGCTTACCTTGATGTAACCGCCGATAAGCGGAATACGGGTTCGGCTATTAAAGTGGCCCGGGAAATAAAGACAGCTATCAGCGATGAGCTTCACCTGACGGCATCTGCCGGAGTATCTATCAATAAGTTTGTGGCTAAGATAGCCTCGGGTATGAACAAACCCAATGGCCTTACATTTATAGCACCACACGATGTGATTACCTTTATGGAGCATCTGCCCGTAGAAAAATTCTTCGGTGTGGGCAAGGTTACTGCCGACAAAATGAAGAAGCTGGGCCTTTTTACCGGAGCTGATATAGCCAGGCTGGACGAGGCTGCACTCGTAAAACATTTTGGCAAGGCAGGCAGGTTTTATTACAAGGTGGTGCGTGGCATTGATGACCGTAATGTAGAACCTAACAGAGAAACAAAATCGCTGGCTGCAGAGGATACTTTCCCTGCCGATCTGACCCACATCTGGGAGATGGAGGCAGAACTGGAAAAGATAGCTACAACTGTATGCCACCGGCTGGAGAAGCATCAGCTGGCGGGCCGTACCATTACCCTCAAAATCAAGTACAGCGATTTCCGCACAATTACCCGCAATCATTCATTCAAGACACCTGTATGCGAGAAAGATATTGTGCTGGACACTATTAAAAAACTGCTTGCATCCACCTCTCCCGAGGGTAAACGTATCCGCTTGCTGGGCATATCCGTATCAGAATTCAGTATGCCAGCCGGAAAGATTAACAGTCAGCTGGAATTATTCTGAAATTGCAGCAAATTAATTACTTACTAACCTTTAATCAGCTTTATTGGTGGTAGCTTCGTTGCTGGTTTTGTAGAGGTAAATATGGTTATTCTCGTTGTAGAGCACATTGCCTTCCTTGTCTTTCTTCAGTTTGATATCATAACGGGTAAAAGGTGCTCCGGCAATATCGGCATAATTCAGGTTGAAGATAGTACCATAGCTTTTAAGCAGGCTGGTGTACCAATACATAGTTTCGTAGCCCCGGTAAACCAGTTCGGATGCCTTGCCGCCATATTCGCATTTGAACTTTCTTGATACATATTTGGTCACTGCGTCGGTATGGTCAATATTGAAAGGCATGGTTACATTCACCGTGAGATTTGGCAGCACGCCTTCTTCATGAATATCATCTATCACAAACCAGGATGGCATTCCATAAACTTCAAACCGGGTATGAGGAAACTCTTTTGAAACAACCTGTAGCAGGCTATCTGAATAACCGGGGTCTATAATGGAAACCACCAGTACATTTATTTCACCACTGTCCAGAAGTGGCTGTAATGTTGCCTTCTCAGGCATTCCCCGCAGGCTGATGTCTTTAAAATGCACATAGCCATCGTTATAATTGTTGATGTAGTTGAAGGCGTTTTCATCTACCTGGGTTGCATCGCGGTGCAGCAGAATCACATTCTTTGCCGGGTATTTTTTGGCCACATCATCTATGATCCATTCGCAATGGGTTTTCAAAGATGGCTGGGTCATGGTAAAGTAGGGATTGTCTTTAATACCTATATCGGCAGGCGAGAGTGCAGATATGAAGTTTACCTGTTTCCGGCGGGCATACTCTGCTATCAGTGGCATATCCTGCGAGTGGAAAGCGCCTATTATCAGGTCGGCGCTGTCCAGGCGGCCATTGGCAATGAGCGCCTGCGGAGTTTCCGTTTCGGCAGTGATATCATGCACAAACAGCTCCACATTATAGCCTGCTTTTTTCAGGCTGTCGGCAGCCAGTGTAAGGCCCTCATAAAACGAAATGCCGGGGAATGCTTTTTCGGGCACTTTTTGATTAGCACCCAGCTTTCCTTCCTTCTCCAGTTCATCAAGATATAAGGCAGCCAGGAAATCTATGCGGTAGCTATCCTTCATCCTGGTAGGCGGATAAATTACTTCCCCCTTCTTTTTAACCTTGGGTTTTGCCACGGTTTGTGCATATTGCAGATCATCATCATTTGCAGGTGTTTTATGATGCTGTTTTCTTGCAGCTCTTTTCAGGCGTTTGCGTTCTCTTTTATCCTTTTTCCGCTCTTTTTTACTGACTGGCTCCGGGGCCGGGCTACTGTCATCAGTTACAGCCACTTCCTGATCGTGCTTATGCTTGCGGGCGCTTCGGCGCTCCTTTCTTTTTTTCCACCACTGGGCATCGGCATTGTTGGAGACAATGCCTGTTGTCAGCATGGCAACCAGTATATATATAATCAGTTTGCTTTTTCTCATGATTGTATTTCCGTACTCCGGCACATGTACTATTTTTACCTTTATCAGGGAGCTATTAGTTCCGGGTGGTAAATATACATCTATGTTTTCAGATGGGGTAAAATAAGTGGGGTTGCACGTGTAGAATCAATTGTTGAAACAGCCTAGAAATGATATTACGATACTTTTCAGCTTCTTTGGAATGGAAATAATTGACAGCCAATTTTATATTTCAAAACTAATACCACTAAATAGAATACGGTTGAAGGGAAAAACAGAAGTTAAAATAACAAAAACAGAACTTTGCGACCAACCTGCACTGATAGCGAATGTTGAATGCTGTGCCATTGATGCAAGATTTAAAATCATAAGCTTTACAGTTGTTGTTTATCGATCATGTGATAAGGGGATTTTCAGAAGAACTATATAAGATTATATATACGGGACACGAATAGACTCTATTACTCAGGAATTTTTTATTACTCTGGAAAATAATGATAAAGTAATATTTACAGATATCAATATGGTTTTTGTCCTGATACTCCAAGAATAGGAGAACCTTTGGAGTTCACAATATCAGAATCCGAAAATTACCATAAACCAGTTTATAAACCGGGAGAATGGTATGAATAAATAGACCCGATTACTGGTATACCTACAATGAAGAGGCATTAAGTGGATACATTTTAAATTTTTGAATTGAAAAATAATTTTCCAATTTAAGTTTATAAGCTTAACTTTGTTGGTATAATTTAACTCTTTAATCTTATGAGAGCAATAAACAACAAACTTGTAGTGCGGCAACTGGATAGAAAAATCGGTAGCCTTGGCCAATTGGCCAGTTATTCATCTCCCCAGGGATGGATACATTCTTTGCGCACCACCCTCAATATGTCGCTCAAGCAACTGGGCAACCGGATGGGTATGACACCCCAAAGCGTAAGGGATATAGAACAGCGTGAAAAAGAAGGTACGCTTACGCTCAATACACTGAAACATGCAGCCAATGCACTGGATATGCATTTGGTGTATGGCTTAATACCAAAGGATGGCACACTGGAGCAAATGATAGAACGGAAAGCGAGAGAGATGGCAACAGTTATTGTAAAACGCACTTCAACCACTATGAGACTGGAAGACCAGGAAAATTCAGAAGAAAGAATACAGGAAGCCATAAATGAACTGGCTTATGATATTCAAAAAGAAATGCCTAAAAAGCTATGGGACTAACGCTTGTATATGAAGCCGGGCAAACACCACTGCATGATGATGAAAAAAATGGGATAAAAATACCTGCCATCACTACCCGAGGTGAGCTTGATGAGCATGAACAACGCAATATAGAAGAGGCATTACGCTGGACCATAGAGCGTCGAAGAGCATATAAGCCAGAAGAAATACTAAGTGAGGGTTTTATAAAAAAGCTTCATTTTAGGATGTTTGGAAATGTTTGGGGCTGGGCTGGAAGCTTCAGAAACACCAATAAAAATCTAGGTGTTGATAAATACTTGATAAGCACAGAACTGAGAATGCTGCTGGATGATTGTAAATACTGGATTGCCAATCAGACATTTACCGATGATGAGATAGCAATCCGGTTTAAACACCGGATAGTTTCTATCCATTGTTTTGCGAACGGTAATGGACGACATTCCAGATTGATGGCTGATATCCTGATTGAGAAAATATTTAAAAAAGAAGTTTTCAGTTGGGGTAGCGCCAATTTTGTGAAGGCAGGAGACGATAGAAAAGCTTACCTGGCCGCACTTCATGAAGCAGATAGAGCGAATTATAAATCCCTGATAAAATTCGCCAGATCCTAAGTAATAAATAAAATAATCCGCTTAACACCTAAGTATCAAGCGGACTATTCACTTTTATTCAATTATTCCGAAACCGGTTCTGTAGTTTCTTTACGGCCTTTCAGCATTTCCTTCAGTTCCATTACGTCGGTTTCCAGGTCGGCAAGACGGTGGTATACTTCGGCGGGTTCGCTGAAGTCGCTGCTTATTTTCATGCGGCCATACCATATTTCTCTTACGTCTTCCGGATCTATTTCCAGCGTAGGGAATTCATGCCTGTGGGCAATGGTATCTGATTTCAGGTAGAGTTTTCCGCGCTCTGCAAGCCGGTTGATAACACGCTTCACGGCTACACCGCCTTTATGCACCACTACATATACCCTGTTGTCGCGTATTTTATCCAGACTTTCTACCCACTCGCCAATTATACGGTCGCCATGCAACACATTTGGCGCCATTGAAGGGCCATCTACTTCAAACATCCGGTAGGTAGCATTGCTGAGGCCCGGCAGGCGGAATGTAGGGAGTGACTCCATAAATTCTATATCGCCATAGCCCGAGAGGTAGCCGGCCCTCGCTTTCACAGGTACATATACAATATTATCATTGCCTTTATGATCTACTGTAATAATGCGGGGAATACTCACATAGCCACCTACACCATCTTTAAAGGCAGTTTGAAATAATGCATCTTTTTCGCCGGATTTATATATTTCCTCCACGTTTTTTGACATGAGTAAATCCAGAGATACTCCATACAATCTGGAAAACATCAACAATGTCTCGATGTTTGGCTCACTAATGGCGGCTTCGTAATTGGCGATGGTCGTGCGGCCTATACCGACCTCAGAGCTAAGCGTATCCTGCGTTTTGCCCGATTTCTTCCTGAGAAATTTTAGATTTTTTGCTAAGTACATAATGCAAATTTAAAAAAAGTTTTCCACAAAATTTGTATTTTCCAAAATTAATGTCTTATCTTTGTGTCGTACTTTACGATTTTGATGACAAAAATACGAAATAAAAATTTAATTATCCAAATAAAATCTAAAAATACTGGAAAGAGATCTGCTAACCCATGCTCATCTGTAACCATTAAAACTAAATATATGACACACGAACAAAAGAAACAGGTAAGAGAAGCGCTGGTGCGCTATGTAAGTAATTTTGATACCCAGGCCCAGGCAGCAGACAGCCTGGAAGGTATCACAGGATCAACCATCTCACTGGTAAAAAACAATAACTGGGAGCTGCTGAGCGAACGACTCTGGCAGAACATAGCCCGGCAGGTAGGGTTTTATTGCGGCGATGGTGATCAACAACCCGCAGATACCAGCTGCTATCTGTTGCTGCGCATACTCTTCAGTGATGCACAGCACTATGCCATGACCTATGGCATTGCTATTGGTATCGGACTGGGTAAAACATTTGCAGCCACCCAATACATGAAAGACCATGCGGATACCTTTTATATGGCAGGCATGGAGCAATACAACCGCAAGTCTTTCCTGGCCACGCTTATGTGTTCGACCGGCATTGAACCAAGAGGCACAGTACCTGATATGTTGAAGCAGTTTGCCGCCGAAATTTCGGGCAGAGAGGAGCCGCTGATAATCATTGACGATGCCCACAAATTAAAAGACAGGGTATTGCACCTGCTGGTATTGCTGGCCAACAGCCTTGCAGGCAGTGCAGGCATTATAATACTGGGTGGAGAATCGCTGCGCTGGCGCATTATAGAAGGGGTAAGACTCAAGAAAATAGGCTACGATGATATTTTCAAAAGTATAGGCCGGCGGTTTATTACACTGGGCACGCTGGGCCCTAAAGATGTGCAGCTGGTTTGCTGTGCCAATGGGGTATTTGATGAAGAAATTATAAAGCACATCACTAGCGTTGCGTTATAAATCAAACAATTTCAATTGGTTATCGTTTTGTTCTTTGAAATATTGTAATTGAGTTGGCTGAAACAGTTGATTTATGGGCATTTTTTCAAAAATGGATATGCTCAAAATCTGTAGGACTTC
>CAILLK010000025.1 GCA_903835005.1 uncultured Bacteroidota bacterium
AATAAATATAAGTATCTTTAAAAAGAAATGATATACAATGATATACAATACACTAAAATTAAAAATTAAAATATGAAAATAATAATTTTAATTTTGGCTAGGTTATTATTTTCCCAATCAATAACAAAAAAAACGTTAATAACATGATTGTTTCGTCATTTGGTGATTTTAATCAACTTTTTTATCGCCTGTACTTAATCAACTACACATGTGTTAATTGTATCTTCTGCTATTCTTTATGGCATATTGTGTTTAAAATAAAATAATCCCTGTCTTATAATACGAATCAATTACCTGCTTAATAAATCACCTGCATACCCTGCAATAGCCGCTGTGGAGAAACCACAGCTTTAATACTGCTGCTGTTTTCTGTATGCTGATATTTTATGCTCGGCAGGCAATGGCTGAAAGGCTTGTGAATGCACAATTTAACAAAACACCCGGCCTCCAGGCCGGGTGTTTTACTGTAAGTAATTTATTAATATTTATCAGTGTTGTATAATCAATCTGCTGGTAAATGTATTAGCTTCCGACTTAACAGAGAGAATATAAATTCCTGCTTTCAGATTGCTCAGGTCAACTGAGGTACTTCCAGATTCAGAACCAAGTGAAATGATAGTATTATATACTTCATGACCTATTATATCGCTTACAATTACCTCAGCATTACCGGTAGCCTGGTTTTCCCACTGAATGTTCAGAACGCCTGATGTAGGATTAGGATACAGTTTCACTGTATTATTTGCAGTTAATCCCTTAACGCCTCCCGGAGCTGTAGTTTTTGAAGCCGGTAAATCAACATTGCTCAATTGTGCAACTGCTGAAGGGTCAATTTCTGTTTCCGCATTAACAGAAGGGGTACTTCCGCCCGGTGCAGGAGGAGCAGGAGAGATAACGGTCATTGTTTTATACACTGCACAGCCTCCAATAGAATAATAGATATTCACTGTGCCTGCCGAAACACCGTTTACAATACCGCTGGTGGCGCCAACAGTTGCCAGTGAAGGGTTTCCACTGAACCATGAACCGCCGCCAACACCATCACTCAATGCCACAGACGGACCGCTGGTATGAACGGTAGAGCTGCCGGTAATAGCTGATGGTTCGGGGTTAACAGTAACCGTATGATAAGCGCTGCAACCGCCTACTGCATAGTAAATATCAACTACACCAGCAGATACACCGGTAACAACACCGCCGCTTGATACTGTAGCATGTGATGGTGTGCCGCTCGACCATGCACCACCCGGAGTAGCATCAGATAATGTAATAGTTGCACCTGCACAAACAGTGCTTGGTCCGGTAATTGCTGCCGGAGCAGATGTTACAGTAACTGTTTTTGATACCGAACAACCGCCGATTGAGTAAGTAATAGCAGTAGAACCAACTGATACGCCGGTAACAATGCCTGTTGTTGAACCTACTGTTGCATATGCAGTATAAACGCTCATCCATGTTCCGCCCGAAGTTGTATCTGAGAGGGTAATGGTTGTGCCTATACAAACGGTACTGCTGCCAGATATAGGAGCCGGGGTAGCATAAACCGTAACTGTTTTCTCAACACCGCAACCGGTGCCCAGTATATAATAGATAGCCACCGCACCCGCATGAACACCTGTAACAACACCTGTTGCAGTTCCGACCGTAGCAGTGTAGGTGCTGCTGGAGCTCCATGTTCCGCCGGCTGTTGCATCACTCAGTGCAATTGAACTGCCGATACACATTGTGCTGCTGCCTGCAATAGGTGCCGGAGCAGTATAAACAGTAAAGGATACTGTAACAACCGATGTGCCGTAAGTATAACTGATGGTGCAGGTACCTGCTGCTATACCCGAAACAATACCTGTAGATGCGCCAACAGTGGCAATAGCTGGGTTGCTGCTGCTCCATGTTCCGCCGCTGGCAGAATCGGTCAGTGTAGTAGAAGAGCCGATGCAAGTATGAGTTGTGCCACCGATGCCCGATAATGTGCCGGAAACCGTAACAGTATAATAAACTGCACAACCGCCCGATGTAGTATAATAGATGTTAACTATTCCGCCACTCACACCGGTTACCACACCTCCTGAAGATACGGTAGCGATTGAAGTATTACCGCTCACCCATGTACCGCCTGATGTAGCATCTGTTAAAGTAATGCTGCTGCCGGTGGTAACGGTTGTTGGCCCGGAGATGGCAGATGGAACAGGATATACGGTAAATGAATGGGTAACGTAGCTTGTGCCCAGGGTATAAGTTATGGTGCAGGTACCAGCCGAAAGTCCGGTTACCACACCAGTAGTTGAGGTAACTGTTGCTATCAGAGTATTGCTGCTGCTATATATGCCGCCCGATGCTGAATCGTGCAGCGTGGTTGAAGAACCCACACATACACTGAAGGTGCCGCTGAGCGGAGATAATGTACCAGAGCCTGTTACAGTAATAGTATAAGTAGCGCTGCAACCGCCGGGCAGGGTATAATAAATATTTACAACGCCTGAAGCTACACCGGTAATGATGCCTGATGTCGCTCCTGCTGTAGCTATTGATGTGTTGCTGCTGGTCCAGGTGCCGCCTGCTGTTGCATCGGTAAGTGTAATGGCACTGCCTGCGGCCACCGTAGTTGGCCCGCTTATTGGCGCTGGTGCAGCCGAAACGGTAACTGATGCGGTAACATAGCTGGTGCCTACGGTATAGGTAATGGTACAGGTGCCTGCAGCAATACCTGTTACTAAACCTGTAGAAATGCCTACTGTAGCAATAGCAGTATTGCTGCTGCTCCATGTGCCGCCGCTGGTAGAATCATGCAAAGCAGTTGTAGTACCAACACATGCAAGAAGAGTGCCGCTGATAGGCAGGATGCTTGATCCGCCTGTTACGGTAATGGCAATGTGGTTGGCACATCCTGTTGTTAGGCTGTAATAAATCCATACAGACCCGGCCGATACGCCGGTAACAATGCCGGTGCCTGCGCCCACGGTGGCAATACTTGTGTTGCCGCTGTACCAGGTTCCGCCGCCGGTAGCATCACTCAGGGTTATCATACTGCCTGCCGCTACTGTGGTTGGTCCGGTTGGTGCAGATGGTAAAGGATTGACTGTGATTGTTTTGGTGGCATAGCTGGTACCAACTGTATAAGTAATGGTGCAGGTACCTGTTGAAATTCCGGTTACTACCCCAGTTGAAGATACAGTAGCTATAGCTGGATTGCTGCTGCTCCATGTGCCGCCGGTAGTTGAATCTGTTAAAGCGATAGTGCTGCCAAGACATACAGTGCCTGAACCAGAAATAGGATAAACGCCTGTTCCGGTAACAGTAACCGTATGAGTAGAATAGCAACCTGTGCTGAGCATATAAGTTATAGTTACAGTACCTGCTGAAACACCGGTTACCTCACCGGTTGATATGCCTACAGAGGCTATCGAAGGATTGCTGCTGCTCCATGTTCCACCTGCAGTTAAATCTGTCAGGGCAATTATGCTGCCAGCAGATACAGTTGCCGCACCCGAAATAGCAGAAGGAGTAGCATATACAGTAAACGAAACTGTTGCCGTACTTGTACCATGTGTGTAAGTAATAGTGCAGGTACCTGCAGATATACCGGTTACCAGTCCGGTTGTAGCGACTACTGTAGCTATAGCTGTGTTGCTGCTGCTCCAGGTGCCGCCAGATGTGGAATCAGTTAAATAAGTATAAGATCCAACGCATACATGAAGAGTGCCTCCAATGGCAAGGCTGCCGCTGCCGGTAACTGTGTCGATTTTGGAAACCGAACAGCCTGCCGGGAGTGTATAACTGATATATACATAACCCGAAGCAACGCCGGTAACAAGGCCTGTGGAAGTACCCACTGTAGCAACAGATAAACTGCTGCTGCTCCATGTGCCACCGGAAGTAGCATCTGTTTCTGTTATTGAACTGCCAACACCAACACTGCCCGGGCCGCCAATTGCTGCAGGCGACGGATTGACAGTGAAGGAAACAGTAGAGGTACTTGTGCCAACAGTATAAGTTATAGTGCAAACCCCTGCTGAAATACCGGAAACAAGGCCGGATGTAGAGCCTACAGTGGCAATTGCCGGATTGCTGCTGCTCCAGTAGCCGCCTGAGGTAGAATCTGTCAGGTAAGTATAGGAACCTGCGCATACATGTAAAGTTCCGCCAATAGCCATACTGCCGCTGCCCGTTACTGTATCAGCATGGGTAGTATAACAGCCGGTTGTAAGCGTATAGGTTATTGTAGTAAATCCCGCTGTAACGCCGGTTACAACTCCGCCCGAGGTTACAGTTGCAATGGTTGTACTGGCGCTGCTCCAAACGCCGCCGCCTGTACCATCAGTCAATGTGATATTACTGCCTACGCCTACGGTGCCAGCGCCGCTGATACCGGCTGGCACCGGATCAACTGTTATGGTAAGGGTAGAGTAACCGCTGCCGGGTACATTATAAGTAATAGTTGTCGAACCAAGGCTTATGCCGGTTAAAATGCCGGTTGAAGCCCCGATTGTGGCAACAGTCGGATTTGAAGAGCTCCATGTTCCACCGGCAGTGCTGTCGGTAAATGCTTTAGGTATACCCAGGCAGGCTATTGTACTACCAGTATAAGATATAGTTGCCACGGCCGGGCCGCTCAAAACGGTATCAGGATGGGTGACATAACAACCCGTAGGTAAAGTATAGGTAACAAAACACCAACCTGCCGAAACACCGGTAACAACTCCACCGCTGGAAATAGTCATAATACTCGTGCAGCCATCGCTCCATGTGCCGCCACTGGTGGCATCAGTTAAGGTAATTGGCGTGCCTGCAGTCATATGAGTTGCACCTGTAATGGCCGCTGGGTCGGGATTTACTGTAATAACTTTTGTTACAGATCCTGAACCGGGAACATAATAGGTTATGGTATCCATACCGGGGGTAACACCTGTTACTAATCCGGTAGTACTCCCGATTGTGGCATGGGCATTACTTGCAGACCAGGTGCCTCCTGTTGTGGAGTCCATATAACTCACTGTTGATCCGACGCATACCGATGATGCGCCCGTGATAGGGAGAATTGCAAACGAGGCAAAGCACATCAGCATTGCACAAAACGTTAGGGCAAGATGTTTGATCATAAAAATTGGTTTTTTTAACTGTTTTTGGAGCTGGTTTTTTGATAAATCGGAATACAATAATACAATAATTTCCAATAGTATTATTAATTCCCGGATAAATAGACGGGTTTTTGAACACAAACGTTAGTGTTTTTTTGAAATATTTTTTATTGTCATGAAAATGTAAGGAGTGGGAGCGAATTGCAGTAATCATACATGTATTTTAAGATTAAAGCATCTTTTTTTCGGGAATAAAACACGGCAGATTAATTTTGAAATGTTTTTTGGTTCGGGCATTTTATCGCTGTTAAGCTTCGGTGGCCATAGCACGCTTCTGCATCATCACGCTATTGGGCGATTAGTTACCAGGTTAAGATAAAGTGAACTATTTATCCCCGATGGTCGGGAATTTATAATCCAATGTCGTTCAGTTAAGAAAGCCCGCAAGGGTTTTAATGTGAATAGCCGGTGGTGAAACCAACGGTACTCAGTACTGATTGCCGACCCCGTAGCGGGTCGAATGTAGATTTGGAAATGCTAAAAATCCTTAACCTAACGACATTGGCCCCTACCTCAATATAGTTAAGCTAAGGATTATTGAAACCTCATACAGCTCTGAAAGAGCAAAATATAATAGCCGTGGGTGAAGCCCACGGTATAAACAGTAGTACAGGCAAGTCCAGACCGCGTGCTGCCTTAGCTTTAGCGGTGGCGCAAAGGGCGAAATACCGTTGGGCATTCTTTATTAAATGACATTGGCAGCAAGGGGGATGTAAATTTGTTTATATTATAGTAGTTTCAATCTGCGAATAAATATCCAAAATAGACATGGGTAAGGAGTTCTGAACCTATAAACAATTAAGTACTTCAAAAAAAATGCAGAAATTATTGTTCTATTTCCAAAATAGCATAATTTTATTGTATAAAGTCAGAAATCAATGATAAAACAACCAGGCAGGGTACACAACACCTTACGCACAAAACCCCGTCCCTTTTTTCAATGGGCTGATGCAATATTCAGCAACACGGTATCAGGCAACTGTTCATTTGTAGGTAACGGCTTAACAAATACAGCATCAAATAGTTTTTCTACTGTTATTAATGGTAGTAGTAATACTGTTTCCGGTGTTTATTCTTCTATTCTAGGAGGCGCATGTCACAAAGTAACAGGATATTATTCGTCAGTTTTAATTGGTGGTGGTACCGCTCCAGGAAGTGGTGGTAATGGAGGCAATACAGTCTCTGGCAATTATTCAAGTATTTTATCAGGTCAGTGCAATTTAGTTACTCATAATTGGTCAAGCGCATCGGGCTATGGTATTACCTCTGCCGCTGATTGTGCCTTCCATGCTAATTGCCTCATTGTTCCTAATACGCCATTGTTTACATCAGGTTTTCCTTCTGGCACTTATACGCATAAAGATTTTTCATTGTTGGTGCCGGGTGATAAAGTCATAGTTATGATATAAAAAAATAATTTCTTATTCATGAAATATGCATTTACTATATTGATAATTACGTTGTCCTTCTGCGCATCAAGTCAGATAATAACTACTATTGCAGGGACGGGATCAACTACGAATACAGGCGATGGTGGGGCTGAGGCAACGGCAACCATTGACCTGCCCTGCTTAATCAGATTTGATAAATCGGGGAATCTTTACCTTACCACTGATGTTGGGAATAGCGTTCGTAAAATAGCTACAAATGGTATAATTAATAAACTAGTTGGAACTGGAAGCGGCGGCTTTAGTGGTGATGGCGGGCAGGCGACTGCTGCTAAATTAAAAACCACTCAGGGGATAGCATTAGACACTTTTGGCAATATATATATAGGGGATGCGGAAAATCACCGGATCAGGAAAGTAACTATCGCAACTGGCATTATTTCTACAATTGCGGGCACGGGTATACCTGGTTATAATGGAGATAGTATCCAGGCAACGGCAGCAATGTTGAATGACCCAAATGGGTTATGCTTTGATAAAAAGGGAAATTTATATGTTGCGGATTACCAAAATTACAGAGTTAGAAAGATTGCCCCATCGGGCATTATTACCACATTTGCAGGTACAAATGTGGCCGGTTATAATGGTGATGGCGGTTTGGCAGATACTTCAGAAATCAGAGGGGTATTGGATTTGTGCAGCGATGATGCAGGAAATATTTATCTGGCAGATGAGGTTAATGGCAGGATACGCAAAGTGGATACATTAGGTTTCATCCACACCATTGCTGGTACAGGGGTTGCTGCTTACAGCGGTGATGGAGGCCCGGCAAGTGCCGCGGAAGTTGAGCCACACTCTATCACTAACGATAAATTTGGAAACATTTATTTCGGTGATATATACACGAGCAGAATAAGAAAAGTTGATTTTATGGGCGTAGTAACCACAGTTACAGGCGACGGTACATTCGCATTCACCGGAGATGGTGGCCTGGCAACGGCAGCCGAAATTAATACGCCTTTTGGTTTAACTACTGATACATGCGGCAACTTATACCTTTGTGATGGGCATAATTACCGAATCCGCAAGATAACTATTGATACATCCTGTCATTTTAGTGAAGCATCACTTAGCGCCAATCAATTAATTACAAGTAATATTATCTCAATTTACCCAAACCCTACATATACTTCCGTAACAATAAGCGCAACCAGTAAAATAAACCACATAACTATTACCAATCTCATAGGCCAAATAATATATACCCAGGCATATGATATAGAAAAAGCAGAGGTAAATATAGCTGGCCTGCCGGATGGGGTGTATATAGTGAGGGTAACTGATAATGAAGGGAAAACAACAATGAATAAAATTGTAAAACAGTAAAAGCAATGGAAGAACAAATAAAATTATCCACTGGTCCAAGGATCTCCCTTGGTCCAAATCTCGGTAAGCATCCCGCTTGCGAATAATTATTCCCTGTTCCTTGTTTCAAAATCCACCTCAGCCACAAATTCAGAACACCGGCTTACGGACACGGCGCTCTAAGATTACTCAGCCTTCATCCTCAGTTATTCCCTTAGATGCCAGTAGAGCCAACCCCCAAAAAATAAATATGCTAAAAAATTAGGAAAATCCAATTATATATTTTACCTTCGGCCCAAAATAAACAAAAATAGCAACATATCTAACCATAAAGCTATCTGAATTCCAATATATTTGCCGCAAATTATCCTTTATACCGGTAAATCAATCAGAAATAGGCAACCCCGGCAATGAGATATGATGAGATAATCGTAAATTTTGTTATATCATCCACCAGCAAGGGTTTCAACGTTTACCATTATCCCATCGGTTTTTTTTGAGACAATGGGATAACCAAACAAAACGCCTTTTTACAGCGGCTGCCTTTTTTCAAGGTAGAAGGAAAGCATCAGGGACCATACAATCCGTAGCGAGGTTAACGTGAGTTCGATGGCTTAATACGCTCTATGATGCTCATTATTATGGATACGATAGTAATCCCGAAGGGATTAAATGTCTATAGTAACCAATCTGGGAGTTTTGCCGATGCTGAAGGCATCGCATGTATTGATGGCAAAAATGAGTAATTGACACAATCAATTGATATAAACTCCGAACTGACAATAGGTTACTCAAATTCCCGATTTCACAAATAGGAGATATGATGAGATAATCGTAAATTATTTTATATCAGCCACCAGCAATGGTTTCAGCGTTTACGATTATTCCATTTCGTTTTATTTGAGACAATGGGATAACCAAACAAAACGCATAATTCGGGAGGCTGTTTATTAAAGTAAGAAGTAAAGTACCCGGGCATTCAGACAGTAGCGTAGTTCACAAACCAGCGTGCCTTCTGCCGGCAGGTAACATACTTGAACCTGCCCTTAAAGTTATATAATCAGTACTAATGTTTTTTATCATTAAATAATTCCCGGAAAATATTTTTTTGTATGGCGTAATATTGGTTTTATATCTTTGTGTTACTTCCCCAATAATCTTAACCAAGCACATGGCATCTGTAATTAAAAGGATCAATGAATACAATGCCGGTATGCCGGCCAATTTGCATGACCTGAAATGGAAAGCTATGAAAGAAAGCCCTTTCCGTTTCTTTAGGGGTACCGCTCATTTATTTGCTCAGGATTTTGTGAAACTATATAAATACAAGCCGAAAGTTAAGGCCTGGATTTGCGGAGATATGCACTTCGAAAACTTCGGTTCTTATAAAGGGGAAAACCGGCTGGTTTATTTCGATCTGAATGATTTCGATGAGTCGGTGCTGGCTGGCCCCGAGCCCGATATATGCCGTTTTCTTTCCAGCTTTATTATAGCTGCCGGGCAAATGAAGGTGGCGGCAATTGGGTTGCACAAGGCATTACATGATATTATGTCGGCATATGTTGCCACTATTGATAACGGCAAGGCTTTAATGCTGGAACATGAAGTGGCGCATGGTATATTCAAAAAATACTTTGACCACCTCAGCACCTTCGACCGCGAAACATTTATTGCCAGGCATACCATCAAGCACAAAGGCGTATTGAGGCTGAAGGAAGATAATGTGCATCTGATGAACCTGGACGATAGCCTCAAAAGCAGGATTTATGAAGGCTTGCAGCATTTATCGCATATTCCCCGTTTTGAGCATCTGGTGTTCGAGGATGCCGCTTTCCGCATCGCAGGTACGGGCAGCCTGGGCCTGCAGCGTTATGCGGTTTTGTGCTACAGCAAAAAGAAAGGGAAGAGATACCTTATAGATGTAAAAGAAGCAAGGGTTTCCTGTTTCAGGGACCTGATTGATATAAAACAACCGCGGTTTAAAAACGAAGCCGACCGCGTGAACCAGGTAGGAAACATTATGCAATTCAATTCACCTGCCTATTCATCCACCACCCGCATCAATAATAAGTGGTATATAGTAAAGGAAATGCAGTTGCTGGACGATAAAATGGCCGTATCCGGCCTCGACAACGATTTCGGCCACCTCAGTTCGGTATCTAAAGAAATGGCTGTACTTATTGCTTATGCCCAGATCAGGAGCAGCGGGCACCTGGGTTCTTCCACAGCCGATGACCTGAAACGGTTTGCCGTTAAAAAACAATGGCAGAAAGATATTATTGAACTGAGCGGCGAGCTGGCCAAAAGAAACAATAAGTACTTTCGTGAATTTACGAAGGCAGAATAATAACGCATTATAATTATCCTTATTTATGCAGAAAATTATTGCAGCGTTGCTGTTTTCGTTGATTTCATACTATGCACTGGCGCAGCAGAATGATGACTGGGTAAAAACAATCCGGTCGCACTCAGTGCATTATGCTGTAGGTAAGGGTGTATATTCTGGTGCTCAGGAAGGATTTGCACTGTATTTTTCCGATGCAGGAAATATAAGGGTGCCCTATATAGTTTATGTTCCCAAAGGGTATGACCCGGGCAAACCAACAAAACTTGTCGTCTTTCTGCATGGCGCCATCCTGGCTCAGGATAGTTTTCAGTACAAAGATCCGGCTATTGCCAATGAACCCATTTTTTCGGTAGCAGATGTTTATAATACCCTGGTATTGTTTCCATTTGCCCGCAACGATTTTAAATGGATCGGCGCCGATCCTGCAGTGTATGAAAATGTGATCAGGCAGATAAAAGAAACCGAAAAAAGGTATAATATTGATCAGAAAAGAGTTTACATCGGTGGCATATCCATGGGGGGCATTGCCACTTTCTGGTACGTAAATCATCACCCCGATTTATTTGCCGGGTTTTACACATTCTCGGCAATACCCCGGCAGGCGGAAGGTCCGGTAAAATTCAAAAACATTACAAAAGAAAAACCTATGTATTCGCTGCATGCCAAAGATGATCCCGGCTTTACCTATACAGACATACTCCAGATTTATGAAGCTAATAAAAAGGACGCCCCCGGATGGGATTTCAGTGCAGTAGAAACTGGTGGTCACCGGTTTATATATAACCCGAATGGCAAGGGTATTCTTCAGGCGCTCCTTGGAAAACTACTGGCGCAATAAGCAAGTGATTACCTGAAGTCATCCTTCCACCAGCAGGTTGGCCCCAGTTTGAAGGATATCCCAGCATTTACAATGCCCTTATAGCCATAGCCTGCTTCGGCATAAGCGCCCAACCGCCCGCCCAGCCTGATGCCCAAAGGGGTATATTGGCCTTTAAGTATTGTATTACTGCCTGTTTCTGAAGGAAAACCAAATCCGGGACTGGCATAAGTGGACGTCATATTGGCAAAAGAAGGCCCTGCGCCGGCAAAGGTATACACCTCCACATACTTCCGGAAATGATAAACATAGTATAGCTCCACAGCCACCGTTGTGCTGCTGGCCGAATAAGTGCCGGCCTGTGCCGTTAAATTATTCGGATCGAAATACTTACCTTGTTCACTGGCAACACCAGTTGCAATACTAATAGCCAGCCGGTTGTATAAAAAATAACGTACTGTGAAAAATACCGGCTGAGGATATCGGGAAATGGATTTGTTACCATCCTGGCTGGCATCGGTATAGCTTATTCCCGTATTCATATATCCATAGCTCACCGACAAGTCCCACTGATATTTATCCGACGGGCACTGGGCACTACAGGTAAGTGCGCTGAAGATAAGCGTGATTAATAATATCAGGGCAGGCCGGAACATAAGATGTAAATTAATAAAGAAAAAGGTATTCAGGCAAAATGAGATTTTAAATAGATTTGTACAGGCAATATCAGCTTATGGAAATTACATCAATTAGCAGTTTTCTGGAGTATTACGAACGGGTAAGAGAACGGACACTCCGGCTCATCAGCATAGTTCCACCCGGGAAAATGGATTGGGCATACCTGCCGGGGAAATATACCATTGCAGATATGATCAGGCATATAGGCGCCATGGAGCGGTATATGTTTGCCGAAAATGTAATGCTCAGGCAAAGCCGGTATGCCGGTTGTGGCCGGGAGCTGGCCGCAGATGATAAAGCCATAGATTATCTGAACGAAATGCACCTCCAGTCGGTACAGCTATTCAGCAGCCTTTCAGATACAGACCTGAAGCGAAAATGCCCCAATCCGGGTGGGGAGATAGTTACCTGGAAATGGCTCAGGGCTATGGTGGAGCACGAAATCCACCATAGGGGAGAGCTCTATATATACCTCAACCTCCTTGGCCTGAAAACACCGCCCATGTTCGGACTTACCGCCGAGGAAGTGCAGCAGAGAAGTCTCTGATGTACGGGTTGATTAAAAAGGCGTATGCAAATCAAATCTTAAGTCTTTAATAAATGCCCAGGCAAGTATCAGTGCAACTGCTATTGCAGCAAGTACCAGCATAAACCAGCCGTGTTTTCTGGCTGCATCATTAAAACTCAGCATCTGGCTGCCATCCGGCAAAGTCCTTTTTGTATTGATAACATACAAGCCAAGTATGATACCCAAAACGCCCGGCAGCAGATCGAAGCCATAAACAAACAGAAGCGCCCTGATGTTATTGGTGAATACCGCTATCAGGCTGAGAATGGAAAAACCATAACCAAGAACCAGCCATGTGGTATTCAACGATCGGGGCTCATAAATTTCCTTTTTATACTCCAGTTTTATTTCATCCACTTTCTTATTGTCAACATGCGTATTTCTTTCTTCAAGTATCAGTTTGGCCAGGTTATAGTTATAGGCGCCCCACTGATCTGGTTTGGCAATTACATCCAGCAATTCCTCATTATTCAGTGCAAACAGCATATAGTTTCTGTCCACACTATCCAGGTCCACTTTGGTGTTTTCTATCAGTATTTTTTGGGCATCAGCAAAGCAGTCGGCTGGTATCCGTAACTGCACATAATTATTGTATTGCCGGCCTATAATAACATTATCAAGCAGGTCGGGGGTTTTTTCAATGGATACGGGAATGTGGTTTTCTTCCAGTACCAATGCTATTTTTTCGGCATCTTCCCGGTTTTCAAATTCCTGGAAAGTGAGGTAATTATCTGTGGCCATGCATGAATTTATAAAATAATTTCTGATACGGAGTATTATTTTATAAAAACGAGGTTAATGGCAGAAGTAGTGAATCGGGTATAATATCTTTCAATGTAAAATGCCCCATGCGTATCCGGCACAGGGCATTTTATAATTTTGACTGGTCTTATTGTATTTCTAATTTCCTGGAAACAGTTTCAGTATCAGAATGAATATTGATGAGGTATATACCCCTAGGTAATGATGAAGCATTAAAATTGACATTGGTTTTACCGGTAGTAGTTTCATCGGCAACAACAGCTACTTCCCTGCCGGTCATATCGGTAATGGTTGTGCGTACTTTCTGACTGGTGGCGTTGAAATAACTGATATAAACATAATTGCTGGCCGGGTTGGGGTAAATATTTACTGAGGAGCTGAGGTCTGTAACAACCGGTACCGCGTCATGATTGGCAACCTGTTTGTAGGCATAAGATACTGTTTTTGTATTCAGCCCCAGGCTGGCGTTTGTTGCAGTTGAAACTGTAAGTACCGGGCCATGATATCCGGGCATATACCAGGTGTAGGTTTCAAGGTCATAAATTTCATTTACCGGTCCGCCGAAAAGCTGGGCGCTGTCCTTGAAATTCTGAGACGAATGTACTCTTGCTACATTTAGTAAAGTGCCGGTTGGAGCGGGTAGAATCAAAGTGCCATATCCATCATAGGTAACTGTAACGGTTCCGGTTTCAATAGCAGTTACCGGAGTCCCGGAGAGGGTGTAAAGCAATCCACCGGAATAAGTATCAGTGAATGTATTGGTATAACTGAATGGGAAACGGAGCTGATCCATAGGGTCTGTATAAACAGCAAAATCGGAGGCATCTGCATAAACGCCTGTCTGTGATAATGTAGTGCCTGTGCTTTGGTTATAAGTTGTTCCATTGCCAGAAGGCGTAACAATAGCATAAGTGCTGGCTAAAAAAGCGGTAGCAGATCCTGCTAAAGTAGCTTCAGTTTTTAAATCGTTATATCCCGGATCTGTTGTTACAAATGCCGACACCGTTCCGGTATCATAATAAGGAAAAAGTGTTGTTGATGGTATAAGCGAAGCAAAATTCCAGGTCTGACTGGCTCCGGCTGTTTCCGGAGTTATACCGAGTGTATCGCATACAATCGTTACAAATGCGTCATTAATTACCGGGCCGACATTTGCCGCAGTTAAAATTGGGCTCTGGCCGAAAGCATTGGCACTGCCGAGAATAAATATTGCAGGTAGTAATTTTTTGTACATAAGATTTAGATTTGAGATTGAAAAAAGCATTAAATATTTTAGATATTTACAGCAATAATCGTACCAGAACGATTGTTTTGGTGAAATTAACAAAATATTTATGTTCGCGTGGGAGTCGATTCCCGTTATTCAGTTGTGTAACAGGTCGTTCACAGGTGTTATCATTCTTTAGCTTTATCCTTTCATTTGCACTTTTGAAACTATATTTGGAAAAACTTCTGTACAGTGCCGGATAACCGGAGCAATTTATGAGCAAATTTAATTTTTTGAAAAAATTTTGCCTGAAACCGGTACAATTCTTGTTTGTATTTGTTTGGTTTTTAACTGGTTTCAATGCCAGGGCGACTTATCATAAGTGGAAGCCAACGAAAGTTATCAAGACTGGACAGTTATCTAAACAGAAGCATCATGGAAAAGATAGTGTAGCTAAAATAAACCCATACCTGACAGATACACTGATAAAACCGATTCCGGTATCGCGCAAACTGATACATGATAAAATAACCAAGGAACAGATTGCTATAGACAAGCTGGATGGGGTAGCTGATACGTTCATTAATTTTAAAAAAGACACTTCATGGTCTGGCGCGCTGAGCAAGGCTTTCCTGGATGTAATAGATGCCATGCAGGTGAGGATAGAAAACATGCCGGCCAATGGCAGGGATGAGTCGGCCGACAACCAGCAGAAAATACGCTACCTGAGGGCGGTATATGAAATGCTGCAGCGCTACAGGCTCGATCCGAAACCCGATCCTGCCTACTATGTGGCACTCGCAGGCAATATGGATAGCCTGCTGATTGCCGTTAATGAACATAAACAGAATGAATTTACCCACTGGCACCTGAACCTCTATACCCTTGACAACAGCAAAGACCTATTTGATGACCGGCCCGACCTGCGGGCACTTTTGTACATCAAAGTGGGCAAACAATACCCGCTGCTCATTGTGAAAAGGCTGAACGAATATGCGGATAAAGATTTTGCAGGTGATATTATTGCTGATGCGGCTGTGCTGGACCCGGAGGTGATCTATTATTATGCCAGTTCGGGCGATCTTGCTATTAAAAAGGCAGTTTATGCCACAGACGACTCCCTGGTGCATTGCATTGTGCAGATAGTTGCCCAGTCTGATGCGCCACTAAAGGCACTTTCTTTCCTTCCCGATCTGTACCATGCCCGGTTAAGTATAAAACAGATAGACTCTATAACGCGCAACCCCAACCTTACCTTTCAAAACCTTGTGAGGTTAAGACTGGAGGGCGACAGTATAGCAAGGCATACCTATATGTATGACCTTACCCAGCGTGCCCTGAATTATGTGCGCAAACTCAATGAACAACATGAAGCAAGCGACACAGCAAGGTTCAAAGTTGTAGAAGGCTTGTCTGCCGCATCCTTGTACTTTATTATGGTAGCAGGTCAGGATGAGATTTATACCAGCAGTTTCCTGGGTGCCTTTAAACGTATGGTGCAGCGGATGGGAGCTATGAAGGGCGATCAGATGCTCGAAAGCCTTGCATACGACCATTTCCGCACATTCATACGCATGTGTGCAGGATACAATACCCTTTCGGAATTCCTGGCAACAATGGATGATAATGCCCGCAACAAACTGATGAACCGGTTTATAACCGGCCTGGAAAAGGGCAGGGGAGATGAACTGGAAGATGCGGTGGATGTTGCTGACGCCCTGGGCAGTATCAGAGAGGCCTCGCTCTCCGGTTTTTTGCAAAGCAAGATCAACGAAAACTACCGGCAATCGCTGCAGAACAGTAACCGCAAAGGAATGGCCATATACAGCATTTTGGGCAAACTGGTAAAGGGTAACGATACAACCGGCACCAATGCAGGTGCTGAAGCTGTATCCTCAACGCTCGATCTGCCGCCAATCAATAAAGTGCTGTACAAAGACCTGGTCAATGATTCAGGAATAGTGTATCAGCAGGTTTTCTTTTACGGCGATAAAGACGGGCATGATGCCTATGAAAGCTTTATTGATGCATTTAAAAAAGATAAAAACTGGAAAATATACAATGGCCCGCTTTGGACAACTATTGCAGCGGTAAAAGGTAATCCGGTGGTTATTTATGCCAATCTGCCATTGAAAGAACCGGATGATGAAGATGCAATAAACAAATTGTGCCACTACCTAGACTCAGTAAATATAACGCCCACAATAATGATTCACCGTGGGCATAGCTATCACCTTCCCGTAACGCTTGCCAAACTGACCCCTCAGGCCAAAATTGTGATCCTTGGCTCATGTGGCGGGTACCAGAACCTGGCTGCGGTGCTGGACCATGCCCCTTCGGCTCATATTATTTCATCGAAGCAGACAGGCGTGAGGGCGGTAAACGAACCCATTATGAAGGAGCTGAACATAGACCTGCTTGCAGCCAGGGATGTGAACTGGGTAATTATGTGGCAGGAGCTGGAAGATGCCTTTAAAAACAAGCCGGATGTGATGGAACGTTTCTCGGATTATGTGCCGCCGCACAAAAACCTGGGGGCTATATTTATTAAGGCTTACCGGAAATTAAATCCATAGAAGCCCATTTTATGCCTGTATTTTTCGTAATTCTATTATTTCGGCAGGAATAGGCTGGTTGTTCCAGCGTGAATGAATAGCTAATGCTGCGCCGAGTGCAGATGCCTGTGCGATGGATGCCGCATAAACTTCAATATTCGGGAAAAGCCAAGCTAATAATTGAAGGTAAATTTCATTTTTACTGAACCCTCCATCTACAAATAGTTTATTGACCGGTGCATTGTTCAAAACCAACTGCGTTGAGTGTGCCTGAAGTTTAACTATCTTTAAAACCAGGAAATGATAAGAAGTAATGGCATCAGGGTATTGATTATAATCGATTGGATTAAAATTTACCCGGTTTTCTGATATTATTTGTTCTGCAAATAGCAATTCTTTATCCGGTATAAGATCAATTTTAAACATTGTTGTTTTATAGAAATCCGGACGCTGATTGAAATGTTCAGCTATTCTTTTCGCCTCTGTATCGTGGTATTGGCCGGCAAACAACCGGGAGGCTTTTACAGGTTTCCCCTGATAAGAAAGGTAGCACAAGCAATCCTGGTTTAGTTCAGTAAGTGTGAGCGGCGAATCATTAAACGGATTTATACTGATGCACCAGGTACCAGTGGAAATCAGGGCAAAAGGCTCGGTAAAACAAGAGAGGTAGGGTATCAAAGCGGCAGAGCTATCGTGAATACCCGGGCCTGCTGCAACAGGTTGATTATGGATTGTGGCCATATTCACTGAAACAGAGGGACTCAAGGGCGGAAATTTTTCATTCAATCCTTCTTTGATAACCCATTCATGATAGGCATTTCTATTGAAGTCCCATAGTTGTGTATGACAACCAATGCTGGTTATTTCAGTTGATAACTTGCCCGTTATCAGATAGCTTAAATATTGAGGGAGATGCAATGAAAAGGCTATGCGGGAAAAGGTTTCAGGTTGCTCGTGTTTCAACCGGTATAGCTGAATACCTGAATTGAGGCTCCCTAAAACCGGCGAGCAAGTTTGCAAAGCAATTCCATCCTTGCTGCCATATAGCTTATAGAACTGATTGGATAACCATTCTGGATAGGGTTTTAAATAATTGTAAAGCTGCGTTGCCGGTTTGCCGTCTTTATCTAGATGAACAAAACTGGCGCCGTAGGCCGAAAAATTAATGGCCTTAATCTGATAATCCGGGAGATTGAAAACCGAAGCAATTGAATCAAAAACCCAATCAATAAGTAATTGTAAATCCTCAGAGGGATAACCATCATCATCAACTGTTTCGGGTAATTGAACAGAACGGGAAAAAACAATATGATACTGCTGATCGATCAGAAAATATTTCTTGTTTGTTTTGCCAACATCAAATATCAAAATGACCGGTTCTGAGTGCATATTAAAGGCCTGTTGCCGTGGTTTTTGTTCCTCTTTTTTTAATTAAACTATTCCGTACATTCAACGCCCTGTATGCCTGCAACGGCTCTAATGCCCCGCCACATTGCAGCCTGGCTTCTGCCACCAGTGGCCTCACATCGGTGCGGTAGGCAGCCTGCAAAATTTCCTGTGCAAGCGCTGCATCGTTATTATTTTGCGCCTGCTGCAATGCCGATTTATCTACCAATAAGGCTTGTGCATAAGCTATTTTTATAGCCTCAACCGATTGCAACAGGTCTTCCAGCGGATCTTTTACATTGTGCGATGCATCTATCATCCAGCCGATATCAGTGGCATGATTCATACCCCTCGAATTCATCCCTTCCACCAACTCATTAAATATAAGAAAGAGCTGGTAAGGGTTGATACTACCAACGGTGAGATCATCATCGCCATATTTGGAGTCGTTGAAATGGAAGCCACCCAGTTTGCCTTCCATCAGCAATAAAGCAACAATCTGCTCAATATTGGTACCGGGCAAATGATGCCCGAGGTCAACCAGAGTAAAGGCTTTGGAGCCCAGCTTGCTGGTATATAGATAAGACTGCCCCCAGTCGGCAACTGAGGATGAATAAAAATTGGGTTCGTATGGTTTGTACTCCAGGTACAGCTTCCAGTTGGCGGGCAGCGCTGCATATATTCCCTGCAGGCTTTCATAAGTATGCTGCCATGCTTTTCTGAAATTTAATTGCCCCGGGAAACAGGAGCCATCTGCCAGCCAAATTGTAAGCGCTTCTGAACCCAATGCCATGCCCTGCCTGATCACTTCAATATTATGGTCTATGGCTTGCTGTCTTACTACTTTATCGCTATGATGCAGAGATCCAAATTTATAACTATGCGCCTGGCCAGGCTGATCCTGGAATGTATTGGAATTGACTGCATCAAACCTCAAGCCATATTGTGCAGCCAAAGATTTTATTGCAGGTATATCAGAGGGGATATCCCATGGGATATGCAAAGAAATGGCACCACCAGATCGGTTCAGGCAATGCAGCAAACCAATATCTTCTATTTTTTCCTCAAGGCTGCGTGGCTCGCCGCCATAGGAAAAACGGCCAAACCGCGTTCCTCCTGCACCTAGTGCCCAGCTTGGGATTGCTATTTGCAAATCCTTTATTTGCTGCAATATACCGGGCACATTATTTATGCCGGAGGCCACAAAATCAAACCGCCGCCTGTGTTCATTTAATCCGGGTTTGTTATGTTCTTCAATTATAGAATTATCTGGCAGCATAAAAATAATTTAAGGCAAAAAGAAAACTTCCTCAAGTGGAAAACTGACCGGTGAATTATCGGGGTTGGTTTCCATAATATCTTTCATATAATCCCACCAGCGCTGCATTACAGGGTTGGAGGGCAGGTTTTTAAGTGTTGCTTTATTTGCCGCACCCAGCACCGCAATCAGAGAAGATGTATCCCGATCTAACCAGATATAATAGTTGCTGATGCCCGTTTCTTTTAATAGCAATGATAACTCCGGCCATATGGCATCATGGCGTTTTTTGTATTCTTCCTCAAAGCCTTCCAGCAGTTTCATTCTGCTGGCAATTCTGACAGATTTGCCTGTTATTTTTTCATTGCTCATGGAATGGAAATTTAATGCGATTAAATCTCTATTGATTGAAAACATCTGATCCGAATATGATCATACTGCACGGGAGCGGGTAAGGTTATTTGTTGGTTTAAAAATTGCTTTTACTGTTTTTGTAGCCTTGTTATTATCGGATCTGTTTAACTCAAGTGATTCCTTTTGAACAATTTTTACATCAAATCTGATATCTAACGCTGCTTCGATTTTTGCAAGTGTTTCAATGTTTAATAGCTTGGTTCCCCTGTATAGCTGGGTAATATAGCTGGGTGAAACATTTATTGATTTAGCCAGGTCTTTTCTGAGTATATTTCTTTCATCAGTTACTTTTTCAACCTCACTCAGAAAACGGAATGAAAGCATTTGTGCCAGGTGTTTACCATCGGTTTCAACCTGGTTAAATTTATCTGAAAAAGCCTTCTTTATCTCACTGGCACTATTTAATTTCGAATTCATAAGCACTCATAGTTTCTATTCGTGAACGATATTTTTTTGGTATTTCATTGGTTTTTTTGCCTTCAAAAAGCTCACACATCACTATGTTCCGGATACTACTTTTTCTGACCTCCTGGCAATATATACGGTCATTCCGGCCATTTTTGGTAAACCTCATTTCATACATGTTTTCCGCCCTGCCTGAAACATCTGCCTTGCAGTACTTCTCTTTGTTCCGTAAATTCTGATACAGAATATCTCTTATCAACTTAAATTCACCATAAACAGCATCACTAAGCAGGTATTGCAATATTTCTGATGCAAATACCCCATCAACCGATAATACAGTTGTTCCATGAAGATTTTTTCCGATAATGATTGCATTTCTTTTCATCAAAATTAAGCTATTGGTTAATTTAAATCAAATATTTCTATCGGTGACTTTACCTTACAAACCCCACCGCAAGCCCGCCATCCACATTCAGCACATTGCCAGTTGATTTATTCAGTAAGCCGCTCACATAGATAAAACAGGCGTTGGCAATATCTTCCGGTAATACTGTTTCGTTCAGTAAAGTGCGTTTGGCATAATAGGCTGGCAGTTCGGCGACAGTGATACCATAGGCTTTTGCGCGGCCTTCAGCCCAGCCGCCACTCCAAATATTACTGTCCTGTATTACCGCATCCGGGTTCACAACATTTACCCGAATTTTATCGGCACCCAGCTCGGCTGCATTCAGCCGGCTCAGGTGCAACTGGGCCGCTTTTGCACTGCCATAACCCGCATTGCTGGGGCCGCTCACTAATGCATTTTTACTCACAATATTGATGATGTCGCCCCCCATATCCTGTTTCCTCATTACGGCTGATGCAGCCTGCGTTACAAAAAACTGGCCTTTTACCAATACATCATAAAGTATATCCCAATCCTGCTCTGTATGGTCTTCAATGGGCTTGGATATGGACAGCCCGGCATTATTAACAATGATATCTATACCGCCGAAAGACAGGCATGCGATATCCAAAGCGGTTTTAATGTCAGCATGTTTTGTTACATCCATCACAGTTGCAGTGCATGTATCCTTTCCG
Source organism: uncultured Bacteroidota bacterium (assembly GCA_903835005.1). Classification (GTDB taxonomy): domain Bacteria; phylum Bacteroidota; class Bacteroidia; order Chitinophagales; family Chitinophagaceae; genus Nemorincola. The sequence goes on from CAILLK010000025.1 coordinate 21,366, forward strand.
TATTTTTTCCTGAATTCATCCTGAGTCTTTTCCAGCCGCTCTGCATTAATATCATTTAGGACGACACAAGCTCCTTCTTCTATAAATTTCCGGGCAATTGCTTTGCCAATGCCCCCGGCGCTCCCGGTTATCAAAGCTATGCGGCCACTCAGTACTTTAGGCTTTGGCATACGTTGCAACTTGGCTTCTTCCAGAAGCCAGTACTCAATATCAAATGCCTCCTGCCGGGACAAAGCTGTGTATTCCGATATGGCTTCGGCGCCACGCATCACATTGATAGCATTGATATAAAATTCGGATGCCACCCGGGCTGTCTGTTTATCTTTAGAAAATGTAAACATACCTACGCCGGGATAAAGAATAACCACAGGGTTCGCATCGCGCATGGAAGGGCTATTGGCATGTTTGCAAGCTGTATAATAATCGGCATAATTATTACGGTATGCGTCAAACGCAGGCGCTAACAGCTCTTTAATATTTTTAACATCGCCAAAGTTCCGGGATGGAGGAATAGATAAAACCATCGGGCATATTTTGGTGCGCAAAAAATGGTCGGGGCAACTGGTGCCCATTGCCGCCAGTCTTTCAAGATCATTGGAATTAATAAACTCCAGTACCCTGTCATCATCGGTGAAGTGGCCCATCATTTTGGTTTGGGAGGAACAAAAGCCTCGAAGTAGGGGCGCTATAGCTGCGGCCTGTTTCAGCCTTTCTTCCTTAGCTAGTGCCAGGATTTTTGCGCCACCAAAAACGGGTCTTTTTTTACCGGTTTGCTGCTCAATATATTCAGCGCAACGTTCAACAGTTTCCAGGGAATTGATATAACATTCATAAGCCGTATCTCCCCAGATAAACAGACCATGGCCGCCAAGCATTATGCCCCGGATACCCGGGTTTTCATCCAGGCAAATCTTTAGTTTAATACCCAGGTCAAAGCCCGGCCTTTGCCAGTCTACCCAGCCAATTTTTCCCTTAAAAAGTTCTTCTGTAATTCTTTTCCCTTCCCTGGCAGCAGCAATGGCAATAGCGGCATCGGGATGCAGATGATCTATGTGCCGGAACGGTAGTAAAGCATGTAGTGGAGTGTCTATAGATGGCGCTTTGGAGTCCAGATCGAATAGGCAGTGATTAAAGAGCGCCACCATTTCATCTTCATGCTCCAGGCCCCGGTATATATTTTGTAACCCCCGTAGCTTATGTACATACAAAGCTGCAAGCCCCTTCTTTTTCAATGTTCCAAGATCACCGCCTGAACCCTTTACCCACATCACTTCCTGCGGCAATCCCGTTAACGGATCTTTAGCCATAGCTTTGCACGATGTATTGCCCCCGCCATAATTAGTGAGCCGGAGGTCTGCCCCCAGTATGTTGGACCGGTAAATCAGCAGCGCAATTTCATCGCCCTCCATGCCTGCTGCCACCTTCTCATCCCATAAATTGCTTACGTATCTGAATTCTTTTGCCATGCTTTTATTTTATTGAATTGCCATACTCAAACCATAATACTGAAAGTGTAATTGTGGCTAAACCTGCAGATATTATTGTTGCTGTTTTTGTGCTCCCGTTTTTCTATTCCGTAAAGCCAAAACAAAGCATAAAAATAGCAATCAGTTTAATAAAACTGGCAGGGATTGTGAAATATAAAGCAGGAGTTTTATTATTAAGCCATACATAAGTATGCCACACTTTTAAGGTGTGGCACAACTCTAAAATGACTTAAAGATCATTAATTTTTCACAATAGTTTGGCCGGATACCACTTTACCAAAAGTATCTTTTACCACAAATAAATAGGTGCCTGCGGCAAACTGACTGACGGAAACAGTGCAGGCACCCTTACCGGTTAGGCTGACAGCAGGAGTCAGTTCACTGCCTAACAGATCATAAACGGAGATTGTTTCGCCGGTGGATAAACCTGTGATATATACACTGTTATTAGCCGGGTTAGGAAACATAGTAATGGTCTGGTTTCCGGTAATCGCTTTGGTTGATAAAGTACCGCCGCCGCCACCACCGCCGCCGCCGGTGCTGTGCAATGAGGTATCCAATGCGGTATCAATGATTCCGCCCTTGAAGGAATAGCCATAATCGAGATAAGAACTGTCGCCGGGGCCGAGGTTGATTTTATAGACTATGCCAATACCATGATCACCGGAGAGCGTGTCGGTATAATTGTAGTGAGTTGCATCGCCTGCCCATATAGAGGCAAGAGTGCCGGGGCCGGGCATTGTGGAGTCTTTCATGATGAAACATTTGGCGCGCGGGTCGCGGGTACCCAGGGCCAGGTAGGCCAGCGTATCTGTGATGCCGGTAGCCGATACCACAACGAGGCCATCGGGATTGGGCAACTGATGCTCAATTTTTCCTTTTGTTGCCAGGCTTGAAGTAATAACTGATGAATTGTGAGGATTGATGAACCTTAAATAATAAAAGCTGTCAGGAACGGTAGCTGTATTGTAGAAGCCTACATGTACCAGCAGATACAGATTGCCGGTATCGATAGTAACTACCTGGTTCACATTGATGGAGTCGTAAGCGCCGGTCCAGTAACCCTTGATAGTGCTTCCGGAGGCAATGCAGGAAAGATTGCTGCCGGATATAGGCCCGGTATAGCCCGAAGTGGTAGCGTAATAACTGTAGGAATAAGCAGTTCCGGTGCCTCCTGTAGAATGCTCCATAGCCCAGCCTTCGCGGGGATTATCGGGCATAATAAAGTCGCCGTAGTAAGAGGCCCAGTTTGTTAGATTGGGATCGGCAACAAAGCCCAGCTGCAAAGTGAAATTAGATGTTGGTAGGCAATCATTATACATCGTGTCGTTAATGTTGGCATGATAGCCTGCAGGGGCCTGAATACTGGATCCGAAAGCGCCATTATTGTTGATGCCTATTTCCATATGGTTGCCTTGCAGGAAAACATCGCAATCAACCAGTTGGGCGTTGGCAACAACGCCGGAAAGTAAAATACCCGTAAGTAAAAGACCTTTCTTCATACAATTGAAATTGTGGATTAATGAGAGCCAGAAGAATTTCCAGCCTAGCAAAGATAATAATAAAACTTACGAATTTTTATTTATTTTTAAGGTAAATGCAATGAGAAAAGTAACCAATAAAATTCCTCCCGCAGCAGCAGGATATCTTAAAAAATGGAAACTGGTAGTAATCAAATGATTATGCCCAATTGCCAGTAAATAACTCCCGGAAATATATGTTGAACCCTTATAGAATTTCTTCTACATGTATGAGAGGAAATGAAAAAGGGCAGCACCTGAAAGGTACCACCCGTTTTTACAATACTTAAAAAGGAATTAAGCGATTTCAACTTCAGCGCCAGCATCTTTCAGCTTGCCTGCAATTTCTTCAGCTTCACCCTTGCTGATACCTTCTTTTACGTTCTTAGGAGCGCCATCAACGAGTTCTTTCGCTTCTTTCAGACCGAGACCGGTAAGGTCTTTTACAGCCTTAACAACGTTCAGTTTTGATGGACCTGCATTCTTCAGAATAACATTGAATGAAGTCTTCTCAACTGCTGCTGCCGGAGCATCTCCTGCAACTGCAACTGCTGCCGCTGCTGCTGCTGGTTCGATACCGTATTCAGTTTTCAATACGTTTGCCAGTTCCTGAACATCTTTAACTGTCAGTGCAACTAATTGTTCGGCTAATGCTTTTACGTCTGCCATTTTATGAATTTTTAATGTTGTTTTTAAAATTGTTTACTTTTTTACTCGTACTCTTATAGTTGGTCTTGGAAGCCCGTTTTTAATGAGTCAATTCGGTAATTTGGCAATTAGTAAATGCACTGCATAGCCGAATTGTCTGATTGGCAAATTGCCAGATTATGCTGCAACTTCTTCTGTTGCGCCGCCTGCTTTCTGCTCGTGATGGTGCAATAATGCAGCCAGAACGCGTTTTGCAGGGGATTGCAGCAAGCCGAGTACTTCGCCGATAAGCTCGTTCTTCGTCTTGATGCTGGTAAGCGCTTTCAGCTGGTCGTCGCCAGAGAAAACGTCAGTGCCGATGAGGGCAGCCTTCAAAACGGGCTTGTCCTTATTGGTTTTGCGGAAAGAGCTCAGGATCAGCGCTGGTTCTTTTGGGGAATCAGAGAACATAAGCGCAGTGACGCCATGCAATGATTCGTAAACGCCGGCATACTTCTTGTCGTTAAAGCTTTCGAGTGCTTTTTTGATAAGGGTATTTTTGGCAACCTTCATTTCAACGTTCTTTTCGAAACAAAGCCTGCGGAGCGTACCTACCTGGGCTACCGTCAATGATTCGGTATTTGTGATATAAAAATTTTCGTACTGGGAGAATTTCCCCTTGAGTACTTCTATTGCTTCATTTTTTTGAGCAGGTGTCATGTTGCTAATTTGATAATTTGAGCATATGCAGATGTGCAAATGAAATTCTATTTACTATTCTGCAATTTCTCAAAAAGTTATTAAATCAATTTTCAATTTTGTTTTGCGGTCCGTGCAGTGCACATATATTAACTAACAGACTTCGTATCAATAGCCAGGCCAGGGCTCATTGTAGAAGCCATGCTCATGCCTTTGAGGTAAATCCCTTTTGCAGAAGCAGGTTTCAGACGAACAAGCGTGTTCACCAGTTCCTGTGCGTTTGCAGCTATTTTCTCAGGAGTAAAAGAAACCCGGCCGATAGAGGCGTGGATGATACCAGCCTTATCTATCTTGAAGGCAATTTTACCACCTTTTACTTCATTTACTGCATTTGCTACGTCGTTGGTTACCGTACCCGTCTTAGGATTAGGCATCAGGTTCCGAGGTCCGAGTATTTTACCCAGGCGGCCTATTTTAGGCATCACCGATGGGGTAGCGACGATAACGTCTACATCGGTCCATCCACCTTCAATTTTGCTTACAAATTCATCGAGGCCTACGAAATCGGCGCCAGCTGCTTTAGCTTCAGCTTCTTTATCGGGTGTGCAGAGCACGAGAACGCGCTTGGTTTTACCGGTGCCATGTGGCAGGGTAACCGTGCCGCGGATAGCCTGATCGGCTTTCTTCGGGTCAACACCAAGTCGGATGTGAACATCAACCGAGCTATCGAACTTTGTGATATTTATATTTTTTACGGCACTGGCTGCTTCAGTCAGTGTGTATTGCTTGTTTTTATCCAGTTTGGCTTCTACAGCCTTTCTTTTTTTAGTGATTGCCATTATCAACTGTTTTAAATAAGGTAAAAAAATCGCTGTTTACTTAACAGTTATTCCTGCGGGCGGAGTGCCTTCTACTGTGAAGCCCATGCTGCGTGCTGTGCCTGCCACCATACTCATGGCGCTGGTCAGTGTAAAGCAGTTAAGATCGGGCATTTTGTCTTTGGCAATCAACTCTACCTGATCCCAGGTTACCTTGCCCACTTTCTGCCTGTTTGGTTCCTTAGATCCGCTTGGTTGTTTGGCCAATTCCATCAACTGCACAGCAGCCGGAGGGGTCTTGATAACAAACTCGAACGACTTGTCGGTGTAAACAGTAAGCGTTACGGGGAGAATTTTACCTATTTTGTCCTGTGTGCGAGCATTGAACTGCTTGCAGAACTCCATAATGTTGACGCCTTTAGAGCCGAGCGCCGGGCCGATTGGCGGGGCAGGATTAGCCTGACCGCCTTTTACCTGCAGCTTCACAAAGCCGCTGATTTCTTTAGCCATTTAATTTTTTTTGGTGTTAACGATGCTTTCCTGACTTTACCACAGTAATACTGCGGCCCGGTCAAAGTATCTTCCAATGCAATCTTAAAAAGAGCAATATTAGATTTGGAGTGCAAAGGTAAGGGGAAAAAGTAATTCAACAATCAAGAATTGAAAAAATATTTTTTTGATTGGGATTTGGGGTGATTATTTCTGAATCACTGATTTAATGGATTACGCAGATTTCACGGATTTATCTAAATTACATTAAGTTATCCTATTTACAACCTGTTGTCTGAATCGGAATTGGCCAGAATTTGGGGATTTCCAGGATTTGCAAAATGTATGTAATTAATTTTGTTTTGAGAGTGTTTTATTGTTTAGTCCTTGAAATGGAGTAAAAAATCATTTTTAGGGAGTGGTGAAGGTATAATTGAAAGTGTGTTTTTGTAATTATTATACTTAAATTATTGGTTATCAATTTATATGTTAATAAAAATGGTGAAAAATAGGGTGTAATCAGGGTATAAAAGGGTATATTTGGGTATAAAAAGGTATAAAAAGGTATAAAAAGGTATAAATAGGTATAATTAGGGTATAATTTGGAGATAATGTGGAGTTTGATTGAAAAAAGTGCAGCTGATTCTATAAATTTCTATTTGTTTGTATCATAGTTGGTAAATTATGTATTTATAGGGTTATTATTGTATATTCCGGCCATGTTGACCCACTATTCCGGTCATGTTGACCCACCCCTTAGTTGGGCAATAAATGAAAGAGCTTAATGATATGGCTAAGGTACTTATTTTTTTATTCGTCTTGAGTTTCCTTTTAATTCGATCCT
>CAILLK010000026.1 GCA_903835005.1 uncultured Bacteroidota bacterium
TCATAAAGATTTGAATTTCAGACAAATGTAAAAACACGTGTTTTAAGAAATTCAAATCGTCTTAGGCTATAAATCCCCTACAACTCAATACTGACAATACTTTCAAAGAACTTACATTTACGTCAACGCAACGCTAGTGATTTGAATTAATTTCCTTTTCCGGTAAATGTACCATTTGCAATTGTGGTACCGTCACTGCATTTTAAACTGAATGTACCACTAACAGTTGAACTTGATGAAGAAGTTACAATTACAGAACCGGAAGTGGCAGCTTTAACATCCAATGGATTTGAATCAGGAAGATAAGAAACAACTACCGGTGGTATTAAAGCAGTTGAATCTAAAGTATAAGTTTTAGCTCCGGTATAATTATAAATGGTAATAGAAAGATATGGCGGAGTGGTTGCACTGCCGTTATAACCAGTAATACTCATTGTTGTTCCGGATAAAATTGCAGCACAGGTATTTTCGCTGAACGCGGTGGAACCTATGGTAGCTTTCATGCTGTAACTCGGGCTGCTGCTTTTCTTACTGCAACCGGCAAATACGAACAGGCCAATCATCGCAATGGCCGCAATACTTAATATCTTCCTCATAATTTGTGTTTTTTTGCGAAAATATCGCTTGAAATTTGAGAAACAAATAATTCCGAAAATATTTTACAAATAATTTTTATTGCAGCATAAATTATTATTTTTCAGTTAATAAAAATGTAAACACTTAAATAATTAACCAAATATATTTATCATTTTTATCACTTTTAGCTCCAATTATAACAAAGCACTATAAAAACTCAGTAGTCAAACTAACAGTATCCACTTAATTTTGAACAATTAGCTATTGTATTCATGAACAGGCTGCTTCGCTTACTGATCATTTTGCTTTCTGTGGCCACCGGCGCATTATTCATCTATTCAGCCTATACCAAACTCTTCCCTACTATCCAGTCGTTTGAGTATACCATGGTGGAATTCACACACATACCATTGATGTATGCCAAAATAGCCGCACGGCTATTTGTAGGGCTGGAGGCCGCATTGGGAGCACTGATGGTACTGCACTTTTTTGGTAAAAGTAAGTGGGTACTGAAAACTGCCTTTGCACTACTGGTATTCTTCAGCCTGTTCCTGATCTACTTATGGATAAAAGCCGGCGACAATATCAATTGCGGCTGCTTTGGTGATGGCATATGGATGCGTCCTTCTGTATCGTTATTAAAAAATATTTTCCTGCTGGGCATCATCAGTCTGCTGCTGCGCAAAGCCAGGGGCTTTAATTTCCGGTTTGCAGATATAGTATCCCTGTTCTTGCTTGCTGGCACATTTACCACCCTGTACCTGGTATTCCCGGTTTACGAAGTATACAAAATGAGCCTGAAACCCATCTATGCCGACACCAAATGGGCGCCTGCCACCGACCTCACCAAGGGCAAGCACATAGTAGCCTTCCTCAGCCCATCGTGTATGCACTGCCGCAAAGCAGCCATCAAAATGCACAATATGATGCTTAAAGATCCTGCAATACCCTTCTTTATGATCCTGGGCGGAGTAGAAAGCGACCTTACCAGCTTCTGGAAAGACACCCAGGCCCAGAACATACCATTTACCCGCCTCAAACGGGAAGAATTCCTCAATTACACCCATGGCATCTTCCCCCAGATTTTCTGGCTCAACAACAGTATGGTAGAAGAAAATACAGGATACCCTGAACTGGATCAGAAATTGATTGAGAAGTGGATGAAGCCCTAAATCCCTAAAGGGACTTCGCTGGGGAATATGATCTCAACATTAACGCATAATTGAAATTCCACCTATACCTCTGTATCGAAACATACGAGATATTTTGGAATGTTTTTTAATCCAAAATTGCAACATCCCATTAATTTAAAAGCGTAGCTTTTTCGTACATTTAACCTTAAATATTTCTTATAATGGTTGGAAAACTTAGATAATTATAATTCAAAACCCAAACAGGGAGACAAGTGACCAATTTTTACACGACTTAGGTTTTATTCATCTGACCAAAATTAATGATGAGCCTTTTGATGTTGCTAAAGACCCTCGCGGTAAAAAGATATATTGGGGTATATAAAAACAACTTAATAATATGTACCCCTGATATCCGTATGTGGTTAATTGAAAATACTAAAACCGCCTAATAGGAAAAATTCACCCGTATCTATCCTGACTCAGAAATTTGTTCTAGTCTATATCCAGGTGGCCGCTTTTCTCAAGATGGCCGTATTAAATAAGCCTCAGGGTAAAGTTATTTCCCACAATTCTTACCAACCTTCATTTCATCAATTAATACTAATTTTGTAAAAAACAAGACTATGAATGCCGTAAAATCACCACAACACAAAACAATTGCTGGCCCTTCAATTTTTGCCCTGCTGGTTGATGATATCAACAAAATGACCGAGCCTGAGCAAAAGCTATTATGGATGAAAATCAATAAAAAGAAAATATCGGCCTACGCAAAAGCAATTGATGCATCAGTTACACCACACAATCTATCCTCCAATGAAATTGATGCTTTAATATCAGAAGCCCGCAGCCATGGCAAACGCAAGAAAAATTAAACGTTTTGTTCTTGATACAAATACATGGATAGCTATTTTTATCAATATAGAAACCGACTGGCTGCAGCGTTATGTCATCAAAAATAATATTGAAATTTTTATCGACAGTAATCTACTCATTGAATTAGAGCGTGTGCTTGAGTATCATAAAATCAAAAGATTACTTCCTTATAATACTGATTATTATACAAACTTTATTCAGAGTATAACTACACATATAATAGCTAAGCAATTCTATATACAAAGCCCCGATCCTGAAGACAATTATTTGTATGATATTGCACTTCACACTAGTTCCAAATTACTCGTAACAGGTGAGAAGGTTTTACAAAATTGGGCCGAATCGCCGGTAGAAACAATATCTTTATCCAAGTTCAAGAAACTATTTTAGAACTAATCAATACCCCACTCACAAAAACTCCCACCCAATATCCTTCCGGCAATATTTGCCATCATATTGAATTAGCTCAGCATTTTCATAAGACTTCTGCAATGCCTGTTTCAGGGTGTCTCCCAAAGAAGTTATTGCCAATACCCTGCCGCCATTAGTAACAATTACATTTTCATCAGAACCTGCATTTTGGATTCCGGACTTTAGACTTTGGACTTTAGACTTTAGACTCTGCTTAGTGCCGGCATGAAATAAATGACTGCCCTTTACCTGTTCAAAACCACTCATTTCCCTGCCCTTTTCATAATCGCCCGGATAGCCTTCAGCTACCAGCATCACAGTGGCTGCAGCTTTATTACTGTATTCTGCTTTTACCTCACGAAGTTTTCCCTCCTCCATTTTCACTATCAGTTCTACAAGGTCATTCTCCAGCCTTGGCAGTACAACCTCGGTTTCAGGGTCGCCAAGCCTGCAATTATATTCTATTACATAAGGCTCCTCTTTCACCTTTATCAGTCCGAAGAAAATAATGCCCTGATACACGATTTTTTCAGCTTTCAGCCCATTTATAGTTGGCCGTATGATGCGCTCAGTAACTTTCTGCATAAACTTCTCATCAGCTATAGGCACCGGTGAAATAGCCCCCATACCTCCTGTATTCAATCCGGTGTCTCCCTCCCCTATTCTTTTGTAGTCTTTAGCTTCAGGCAGCAATACATAATTATCGCCATCTGTGAATGCAAACACTGATAACTCTATACCATCCAGAAACTGCTCTATCACCACTGTTTTACTGGCATCACCAAATTGCTGGTTCATCACCATAGCCCTGAAAGCCTTCACCGCATCTACTGAACTCTGGGCAATCACCACACCTTTACCGGCTGCCAATCCGTCGGCCTTGATTACATAAGGCGGCTCACTTCTTTTAATATAGGCAACCCCCCGTTCAAAACTATCGGCAGTAAACTCCTGGTATGCAGCGGTAGGGATACAATGCCGGGCCATAAATTTCTTACTAAAAGCCTTGCTGCCTTCCAGTTGCGCCCCATCCTTCGACGGGCCGACCACAATAATGTGCTTTAACCGGGTATCGCTTTTGAAATAATCATAAATACCAGCCACCAGTGGATCTTCCGGCCCGGGAAAAAGGATATCAATCTTATAGTCCAGGCAAGCCTGCCTTATTGCAGCAAAGTCATTGACCTGTATAGGCAGATTAATGCCATATTCACTGGTACCGGCATTGCCCGGAGCTATAAAAAAAGTACCGCAAAGAGGACTTTGGCTCAGTTTCCATGCCAGTGCGCACTCACGGCCACCGGATCCGAGAAGGAGAATATTTTTCATTTTTGTAAAATTATAAACTGGCTGCAATTTCGCAATAGTTATTGAATTCAGCAGAAATTTAAACTGGGTAAATGTTTTTGTGTATATTTCGGGTTCTAAAGCAAAAACCGGAATTTTATGAGTGATCAAACCAAAGTTGGTTCAAAGCATCCTGAAGGGCTGTTTGTCCTGTTCTTTACCGAAATGTGGGAACGTTTCAGTTATTATGGAATGCGTGCAATACTTGTGCTGTATCTGACCAAAGCCCTGTTTATAGACAAGTCTCATGCCTCTAATATCTATGGAAGCTATACCGGATTGGTGTACCTGACTCCACTCATAGGCGGTTACGTGGCCGACCGTTACTGGGGCAACAGGCGGTCTATTTTCCTGGGTGGCTTATTAATGGCTTTAGGGCAGTTAATGATGTTTTTCAGTGCATCCAATTATCAGCATACCGAACTGGCTACCATGTATATGTGGGTTGGCCTTACCGCCTTAATTATTGGTAACGGATTCTTTAAACCGAATATATCTACGCTTGTAGGTCAGCTGTATCCAAAAGGAGATACAAGACTTGACGCGGCTTTCACCCTGTTTTATATGGGCATTAATCTTGGAGCATTCTTCTCTCCTCTTATCTGCAGCGCTCTCGGAGATACCGGAAATCCCGGCGATTTCAAATGGGGCTTCCTGGCAGCATGTATCGGTATGATTGTGGGGATTTTCTCATTCGAGCTGATGAAGAAATACCTGGTAACTCCCGAAGGGGCCAAAGTAGGTGCCATTGCCAATAAGAAAAGAGATGCCCTGATGGAAACAGAAAGGATTGCGGCAGGCGGAGAAGCCAAAGAAGCCGGCAAAATCTCACAGACCAGTATCCTGATCTGGTCAGCTATTATTATCGGACTTATTGCAGTATTTCATTTCGTAGTTGATCTGGACTGGATCGGAAGTTGCATTTTCAGTATCTCTATAGGCGCTCCGGGCCTCATTCTTACCGATACATCCTTAACCACTATTGAGCGGCAGCGGATCCTGGTCGTTTTCATAGCAGCATTCTTCGTAATTTTCTTCTGGGCTTGCTTCGAGCAGGCAGGGGCTTCACTTACATTCTTTGCCGATGAGCAAATGGACAGAACTGTGAATATTCATACCAGTATGGGTACTGTTTTCCTTGTAATTTCGGCTCTGGCAGGAATTCTGTATTACACTTTATACAGGATCATGACCATACCTATTGAATTAAAAGTACTTTTTGGCGCTGTAGGGGCTTTCCTGGTGTACAAAATTGTAACTGCATTTATATCAGGGGCAATGTTCGATATGAAAGAGATTTCGGCCGGTGCATTCAATAGTGTTAATGCTATATTCATTGTAGTTTTAGCTCCCTTGTTTGCCGAAATGTGGGGCGCGCTGGGCAAGAAAAATTTGGAACCTGCTTCACCATACAAACAAGCAATGGGCCTGATGTTCTTATCACTTGGTTATGTTGTCATTGCCATAGGTGTAAAGGATATAGGCACTGTGAAAGTAAGTATGATGTGGTTGATTACCCTTTATTTCCTACACACAGTTGGCGAGCTTTGCCTGTCTCCTATTGGTTTATCCCTGGTTAACAAACTGGCTCCTGCCCGGTTTGCTTCCTTACTAATGGGTACCTGGTTTCTGGCCAATGCCACAGCAAATAAATTTGCCGGCACTCTAAGTTCATTTTATCCTGAAAAAGGCAAAGTAACCAGCTTCGCCGGTTATCACATGACTAATACTTACGACTTTTTTGTTCTGTTTATAGTTATGTCTGGTGCCGCGTCTATTCTGCTTTTCTTCCTGAGCAAGCAGTTGCTGAAGATGATGCATGGCATAAGGTAAATATACCAGAATTATATTTATTTTAAAAGCGGGAGTAAATTCCCGCTTTTTTTGTGGGGCAAAAAAAGGGGTAATTAAAAATAAAGATTATTTTGGAACTTCACCCATTATTTAAATAAGCTCGCAAAATATGGCAACAACTTCAGCATCCTCAGAATTGACATTGGATCAGATTCAAACCTTTGAAGGCAAATACCCAAAACAACTTTGGTATCTCTTCTTTTCAGAAATGTGGGAACGATTTGCTTTCTATGGAATGAGAGGCATGTTAATAATATTTATGGAAAACAGGCTGCATATTACTGAAAAAGCTGCCAACCTTCAATATGGAGCTACTCAGGCGTTTGTTTACACTTTAGCCTTTGTTGGCGGAATGTTTGCAGATAAGATTCTTGGTTATCGAAAATCAATTTTCTGGGGAGGTTTCCTAATGATTATAGGTAGTTTCATTCTGGGTTTTGCACCTGAGAAACTATTTTACTATGGCATAAGTTTTACTATTGTAGGCACTGGTTTCTTCAAACCTAACATCTCTACCATGGTAGGTGGTTTATATAAACCAGATGACCCCCGACGGGATGCAGGATTCGGGCTTTTCTATTCTGGTATAAATTTCGGCGCACTATTTGGAGGCATATTATGTGTTTGGATTGGAAAATTCTATTCATGGAATTTGGCATTTTCCCTGGCTGGCATTGTAATGACATTGAGCCTTTTCATATTCGTTTTCACTAAAAAAACGCTTGGCCCTATAGGTATTTCCCCATTAGTAAATAAAATCGCCCCATCCAGAATATTGGTGTACGATATAATGGTCTATTTAGGGTCAATTCTAGTCATTCCGCTAATTCTCATTCTGGTGTCAAATACTGATTATACAGACATGGTCATGTATACATTTGGACCTTTAGCTTTGATCTATATCATTTATGAAACACTTAAATACAAGGGAGCAGAGCGAGCAAAACTAATAGCGGCGATAATTTTTATACTTTTTTCTATAATTTTCTGGGCATTCTTTGAGCAGGCCGGTGGCTCTTTAGCGCTTTTTGCTGAACATAATCTTAATAATTCAGTAGTAGGCCTGAAAATTGATCCAAATGTTATAAACAACTCATCTAATTCCTTTTTCGTTATTTTATTTAGCCCTTTTGTAGGTTTGCTCTGGCTATGGTTAAACAAAAAAAAGATAGAACCAAATACAGTAGTTAAATTCGGGTTGGGATTCATATTCCTGGCCATGGCATACTATATTTTCTATTATACCCGTTTCTTTGCAGATTCAAATGGCATTACTTCACTGAATATATTTACTATTGCATACCTGGTTATAACAATAGGTGAATTGTGCCTCTCTCCAATCGGCCTCTCATTGATGACCAAGCTTGCCCCTCAACGCCTACATGCTATGATGATGGGCTTGTGGTTTTTAGCCAGTGCTTATGGCCAATATGTTGCAGGATTATTAGGAGCAGGAATGGCCACAGCTGACGATCATGCGCCCCTGATGACAAAATTGATTTCTTATACGGATGGCTACAAGCAACTGTCTATTTATGCTTTGATAGCAGGAGTTGTATTGATCATAATTTCTCCATTGTTACGGAAACTGATGCATGATGTGCATTAATTCATAACCAATATCATTTCTCCCATCCTCTATTTTCCCTACTTTCACCCTCTCAAATGCAAACAATGAAAGATCACGCACACAGCGAACAGCATTTCCATAGCTCAGAACTGGTTACAGATATCGTTATCGGCATGAGCGACGGGCTTACCGTGCCTTTTGCTTTGGCTGCAGGGCTCAGTGGTGTGCATGATATTCATACTACAACCATTATTACCGCAGGCCTTGCCGAAATTGTTGCCGGCTCAATAGCTATGGGCCTTGGCGGCTACCTGGCCGGCCGCACCGAGATGGACCATTATGATGCCGAGCAGAAACGGGAAGAATGGGAAGTAGATAACCTGCCCGAGAAAGAAAAAGAAGAGGTAAGGGTAATATTAGCAGGCATGGGCCTGAGCCCCGATACCCAGATCCAGATAGTGGAAGAAATGTCGAAAGACAAAGCCAAATGGGTTGATTTTATGATGCGCTACGAACTGGGCCTTGAGAAGCCAGACCCAAAGCGGGCCCGGAACAGCGCTATGAATATAGGTATCTCCTACATTGTTGGCGGGCTGGTACCATTGTCTGCTTACTTCTTCAATGCAGTGCCTCTGGATGGTCTTAAATGGTCGGCGGCGATAACTGTTCTATGCCTGTTTATTTTCGGTTTCTTCAAAGCCAAAGTTACCGGCCAGAACCCATGGCAGGGAGCTATCAGGGTAATGCTTATCGGCTCCGTTGCAGCAGCAGCCGCATTTTTTATTGCAAGCCTGTTCAATCATTAAATCATTTTTTTTACACAGGGAAAGCATTGGAAACGCCCACGCCAAAGTGCTTTTTCAATACAGGCAGACTAAAGTTCGCAAAGATTGTGCCCGAATAATTTTTTTTCATTGAGCAAACAGGCTTAGCGATTCTTTGGGCATTAATTTGCGGCCTTTGCGTTTAACCCTTTGTGTTGTAAATCCAGGGAGATTATCTGTTAACCTTTTCAAAAATATACCTGAAAGGATGCAATAATTCTAAAAATCAACCGTTACTTTGTAAAACAAAGCACTTTTAGTATGCAGCCCGACAATAAAGATACCTCTCTCGAAGCGCTCAAGGATATCCGCACAATTATGGACCGTTCAGCCCGTTTTATATCGCTCAGCGGATGGTCGGGCATATGGGCAGGGAGTACTGCAATGGTGGGTGCTTTCCTGGCATACAAAATGCTCCATACATTAGATCCTGACATAAGAGATGGATATTTACTTGGGGCATTGAATCCATTAGATTCAAGACTCGTTTATTTTGTAATCCTGGCTATTGTGGTTTTCATTGTAGCACTTGCAGGAGGTTTATTTTTCACAATAAGAAAAGCAAAACGGGATGGCATTGTAGTTTGGAATCAGGCTTCCCGCCAGCTATTGCTGCATTTGTTTTTCCCCATAATTGCCGGAGGCTTTTTTTGTGTATACTTTTTTAATGATGGTTTTCACTATTTCGTAGCGCCAGCCTGCCTTGTTTTTTATGGCCTCGCATTGATCAGCGCCAGTAAATTCACCCTGTCCGATATCCGTTACCTGGGCATGATTGAAGTAGTCCTTGGTTGTATCAACCTGTTTTTTCCCTGGTATAGTTTGTATTTCTGGGCGGCTGGTTTTGGGGTGCTGCATATTTTGTATGGTATTTTTATGTGGAATAAGTATGATAAAAAGCCTGGCAGATGAGCAACCCGATTGAACAACTGAATAAGGTATTCGACAGCCGTATCCGTATAGGTATCATGAGTGCATTGATGGTAAACGAAGATGTAAATTTCAATGACCTTAAAGCGCTGATAGATGTTACCGACGGCAACCTTGCTTCCCACCTCAAAACCCTGGAAGATAATAGCTACATCAAGGTGCAGAAAGGGTTTATAGGGCGTAAAACGAATACGGTTTACAGTATTACCAAGGCAGGCGAAAAAGCGTTCAGAACACATATAGATGCTCTCGAAAAAATCATCAAAGGACTGAATTAAATTTTTTTGCCTCTAACACTTTGAATTTCAAAGCACTTTTAAATGAATCGATTTATGAAACCAACGCAATCTTTTCAACGCTTATCAGCCAGTATCTGCAAAGCATCCATCAATATGTGCTGGCTTATGATTATAGTTCTGCTTCTCTGGAAAATAATCAGTCAGTTCCGGGAGGTAAGTGTAGGGGAAATTGTGGCTTTCAACCTGATGATCCTGCTTCCAATAACATATATTGCCTTGTTTACTATTCATCTCATCTCCTTCATTATCTCTCTTATAACAGACGGGATCAATTTCAACTCCCGGCAAATCGTTTACTATATATCATCCGACATCTTCTTTGTGCTGCTGATCATTTTCGTGATATTCTGTTTCGGATATATGTTAAGCTATACTCCTGCTAATTAATCATTTTTTAAACATAAAAAACCAAAAACAAACAATTATGAACAACAGAAATTGGGAGCCATCCTTCATGGACCGTAACCGCATTGTCATCAAGGGTTTCCTGGTAGGCGTGCTGATACTGCTGATGCTGATACCGGGCGCTTTCATTGCCTCACTTGTAGCCGAGCGCCAGGCCAGGCAGGAGGAAGTAGTGAACGAAGTAAGCAATAAATGGGCCGGCAAACAAACCATTACCGGGCCGGTACTGATGTTGCCTTACAAGGTGATGGAAAAAGGTACTGACGAAAAAATCACCGAGCGCATCAAAACTGCCTACATACTGCCCGATGAACTGCACATCTCCGGCGACCTGCAACCCACCGAAAAAAAGCGCAGCCTCTACAGTGTGATGCTCTACAGCACCAGCCTGAAGCTATCTGGCAAATTCGGAGTATTGCCACTTGCAGCAATGCAGATTCCTGCTGAATCTGTAATCTGGCAGGATGCAAAACTCCTCATTTCCGTTGGTGATATGCGGGGTATCAATGACCAGGTGCAGCTTAGCTGGAACGGTGCCATACAATTCTTCGATGCCGGTGTGCCTGCTAATTCCTTGTTCAGAGAAGGGCTGAACATCCCGGTATCTGTAAATGCTCAAAACCCTTCCGAATTTTCCCTTAACCTGAGCCTGCGCGGCTCCAGCTACCTTTACTTTACCCCCGTTGGGAAAACTACGGATGTGGATTTGACCGGCAATTGGAAAGACCCCTCTTTCGATGGTCAGTATCTGCCAGCTACTTCCGACATAAATGATAAAAGCTTCAAAGCACACTGGAAGGTTCTGCCCCTGTCGCATACCTACCCTCAATACTGGACCGAAGCTGCACAAGACCTCGAAAAAGCCGCCTTTGGTGTCAGGCTGATTCAGCCGGTAGATGGCTACTCCAAAACAAACAGATGTGTGAAATATGCCCTCCTGTTCATAGCCCTCACCTTTACTTTCTTCTTCTTCCTCGAGATATTGCAGAAGCGGCAGGTGCATCCGTTGCAATACATACTGGTAGGCCTGGCGCTCACTATTTTCTATACCCTGCTGCTCTCCATATCAGAATATACCGGTTTCAATCCTGCCTATTTTATTGCCTCAGCGGCTACCATCACCCTTATAGGCCTGTATGCCTGGAGTATATTCAGAAGCGGCAAAACGGCCCTGGGTTTTACCATATCGCTTACCGGCCTGTATACCTATATTTTTGTGCTCATACAGCTCGAAGATTATGCTCTGCTGTTTGGCAGTATAGGCTTGTTTGTGATCATTGCCATTATCATGTTCTACTCCCGCAAGATAGACTGGTACAGCATTGTAAAGCATGACCCCCGCGAGTTTCCGGCACAGACCACAGAAACTGAATTTACACCAAACTCAATTTAATTATGAAAAAGAAATTCAGCAATCCCCTGGCATCCCCGATGTTTTTATCAGCAGCAATCGTGGCTGGCTCTGTAATAATTTACCTTTTTGTGCAGCAACACTACAGGCGCGAAGCTGATCTGTTGCCGGATCAGTATGCCAATGAAGCTAACGGACTAATCAGTCTTGGATATACCCCAGCCCAGGTTGTGAATATGTATGGAAGGCAAAATATGGATACCAGCATGAGCGTATTTATCCAGTTTTATGACCTGAGCGGCAACCTCCTTGCCTCCACTGCGGCCTTAAACGGTACTGCTCCAAAATTGCCCAAAGGTGTTTTTACCACAGCAACTGAAAAAGGCCATTATAAAGTTACCTGGCAACCAGCACCCGGCGTGCGCAATGCAATATTTATAATTCCCTTCCATGCCACTGCTATGGAAGGGTTTATTGCCGCAGGCAGATCACTTAAATATGCCGAACTGAAGATCAGGTCTTCATTGATACATATAATAATAGGAGGTCTGTGTATTTTAATTGCGATATTTGGGTTCAACAGGTTTCCGTTTTCCAGAGGTATGTTTCAACTAAATAATTCAGTATGAAATCACAACAAAAGAAATCAATGCACGTTATTTCAAGGGTGCAGAGTTTCAGATATGCCATAGACGGCCTTGCGCAACTTATTATGCTTGAGCCGAATGCCAGGATTCATACAATTGCAACCATAGCAGTCATTGCAGCAGGTTTCATCAGGCATCTCGATCAGGGAAAGTGGATAGCCATACTTATTGCCATCAGCATTGTTTGGATAACCGAAGCGCTGAATACCTGCATCGAAAGGCTATGCAACATCTGGTGCAGGGATGAGTGGCACGCGGAGGTAAAAGTGATCAAAGATATAGCGGCCGGGGCAGTGCTTATTTCGGCGATCGTGAGTGTGATAACCGGTGTTATTGTTTTCTTTTTTTAAACCAAAAACCGAGAATGGCCGCATTGTTCTATATCTCTATTGTATTGGCACACCTGGCAGGTTTATACATCATCAGCAGGAGGGAGGTTTCGAGGTATTTTGTTTCAAAAGATAACGAGATGAACATACCCTGGACGCTCCTGTTTTGTGTCTGGAAGCTCTGCCTGTATACAATAGCTTGCTTCTTGTCGTATAAACTTTTCGGACTGATTAAGGGGCAATCTTTCTTCACTTATAAACTTGCAGAATACAATCAGTATACTACAGTTATCAATTATACCCACGAAAAAACCGCTTATATGGTTGTCTTTATCATTCCCTTCCTGGTGCTGTTACCGGGCAAATACCTTGTTATGAAACAAGCTCTTTACAGCAAAGGCTGGTATCTGTTCCCCGGCATTATTTACTCACTGTTTCTGGTCTTATTTATTTCAATCACCATTATTGCACAGGCATTTTATAACACATCCTCAATATGATATTTCAATGTCCTTAATACGCACCTACAAATGGCTCCTGCCTTTATTGCTGTTTACGTTCGCTCTCCTTGCGGGCCGCATCATTCATACCCGCACCCTGGGCCTGCTGTTCATCACCTGGAACCTGTTTCTGGGCTTCCTGCCGCTGTGGTTCAGCTACTGGCTCGACTACAGCGGCAACAAAATCAAGGCATGGCTGCTGTTTGCTGCATGGCTGGTCTTCTTCCCTAATTCCATGTATATCATTACCGACTTATTTCATTTGCAGAAACTCCACAAAATCCCCGAATGGTACGATCTGTTGCTGCTCTTTTCAGCCGCCATTACCGGTGCCATAATCGGTTACCTTTCCCTGTTTAATGTCGAAAGGTTTCTGCACCGGCAACTGAAAAAAACACTGGTTGAGGTCATCCTCATCTCCATATTCCTGCTGTGCGGCTATGGCATCTACCTGGGCCGCTACCTGCGCTGGAATAGCTGGGACATTCTTGCCGATCCCTTCTCCCTGCTCGATGATGTGAAAGATGATGTCTTCCACCCCTTCCACAACCGGGGTTGCTGGCTGCTCACATTGCTGTTTGGGGTTTGGATGTATCTGGTATACCGGTTTTTCAAGCGGCTAAATCTCAGACAACCGGCATCATTTTTATGATTCTTAACAATAGCTACCTAGCCAACTAATATTATCTTTTGAACTGATGGCTGTCATAGCAATGGAGCAATAAGATATCTATATTTGTATTAGTAAAAACCTAAAGTATGGACAAAGCACACAATATTGATAAATTGCAGGGCTACCCCCACTACCCTGCCAGTGAAGATATAACCCTGGCCGGAAACAATAATGGCAAAGTGCCATTGAATGCCGATAATGCACCTGCGCCACCTTATAACGACACTACCGATAGCAGGGATAAAGATGCCCGGATTGTGGAGGGTACCGATGCCGACATTACCCAGGAAGACCTTTGGATGCTGGAATCGAGTGGACAGAATATGGATACACCCGATGGCAGAAATCTTGTGAACAGCTCACTAGACAGTACGGATGCAGATGGCGACCTGCTGAATGAAGATGGCAGCACCTTCCCTGATCTGAGCGGCAGTGACCTTGATGTGCCCGGCAGTGCAGCCGATGATACCGATGAACTGATTGGTGAAGAGGATGAAGAAAATAATTATTACAGCCTGGGCGGAGACCTGCATGAGAGCCAGGAAGAGAATAAAGGGGAGTAAAGTTGTTTAGCAGATGTATGGCTTTTGAGTGTGTTGCTGCTATTATTGCGACGCACTCTTTTTATTTGCCCTTGCCCTCAGCAACCTGCGGAGACCTTTGAATCCGAGTTCTATTGCTTTCCATTTCAGGTAGCCGCCTATAAATTCAAAGGCGATTCTTTTAAGAATACTGTTCTTCTTTTTTTGCGGAGCAGCATTCTCATATTCTTCTTCGGCTGGGGCGTTCTTTTTTGTGAGCCTGGCTATAACTATATCCCGTGCAATCTGTATCAACGGCTCTGCCAAAGCAAACAACTCATTACCCGAACCGGCCGCAGTATCGTCGTCATCGTCCTTTCCTCCTTTATTGCCTGAAGAAGAAAGAATACCAGATAATAAAAAATTGCCTTGTTCCAGTTTCCCTTTTTTTCTGAGCAAACGGGCTTTCTCCTTTTCCAGGGATTTGATGTCGCTCAGTTTTTTGGGGTAAAGTTTCATTTATTTATACAAAAGCACTAATTACTAAATTACATGAATCGACCCGAATAAAGGTTCCTTTTACAGAACAATTAGTCCTCATCTTCTTCCTCCGCCTTACCGGTTTCTTCTGTCATTACTTCTATAATGCGGCTGCTGAAAAACCGGGTAATCGGTTTGCGGCACACCATAAGCAGAATAAACAGCAGCAGGTAAATGGCAAATACAGTAAGCATAGCCCCCATATTGGAAAGGCCAGCTTCTACAAATACCTCCTTAAGCCCGAACCCTGCAAAAAGCAGGAGACAGAAAAAAACAAACAGGCAAATTAAAGCATACAGAAAATAACTCATCAGGCTGGAGGCAGTAAGTATAAAGTTGATTTTGAGCAACTTTATACGCACCTCAACCCATTCTGAGATTTTACCGAATAATGGTTTTAACTGGTTCAGCATAGTCAGTTATCAGGAATGGTAAATTTCTTCTTCCATGTCCTGTGTTTGTTTTGTTACTTTACTTTTAAGGTTATTGAGGCCTTTTTTCAGTTTCTCAAGGTCTTCTTTACGGGTTTCCTTGTCTGTAGCCAGTATATATCCTACTGCTACTCCTGCAGCTGCGCCTACCAGTAATGTTGCAATGGTGTTGCCTATTTTTGCCATACGAATGAGTTTTAAAGAGTTTAACCAAAGTAGTTTTGAATAATGCTACTAAAATCGTGCCAAAATTACGATACAAAATCAGCATGTGGAATGATGAGCATCAGTAGTCGCTGTTAAAACTAACACAAATTAGAAATTCTTAATGCAAAAATAGCAAACACTTAAAATCAGATCCGGTGCGCCACACCTTAAAAGTATGGCGCACCTATGCCAATCTATATTACTGAAAAGCCAACCCGAACTTTTTATAGGTTTTTGTGCTTTTATACATTGGCTCCATAATATTGCTTTGCTGGTTATTGCTGCCGCCACGGTTGTGCATACCGCCGCCTCCGCCACCCATGCGCATACCCATACCCATGCCGCCCATACCACCAAAACCCACACTTGGCCGCATGCCGCCGCCACCGCCGCTGCCACGGTTGCCACCATTCTGGCCTTCGGGCCGCTTTACGCCAACTGTTTCAAATATTACGGTCAGTGGTTTCCCTTTGTCCGACCTGATTATTTCCGGCTTGAAGTAAAAAGCTTTGAAAGGTATTTTCGCCTCCCACACCATTTCATTCATAGAGTCAAGGCCTATGCGCACTTCCACCCCGCAGCTGTCTTTTTCATTTATGTCGAATTGCAGGTTACAACTTTTAAAACCTTGCAATGAGTACTGAGTGGCCTTAGGCATAGCTGCCCTTATTTTATCTTCCAGGTCCATGCGCTGTTTTTGCTCCCTGTCCCGGCCCATACCCTGCTGCCCGCCATCCAGGTGCATTGGAGCAGGCCGGTCGCCATCACCTCCGTCTTTTTTAGCGGTATTGTAATTGGTCATCGGTATGGGATAATTTATAGCTGTCTCTTCGTTTTTTTCACCCTTACGGTCTATCCATACAGTGAGGCCCTCACGCAATATCTTCAATTGCGTGGCCGGATCACCGGTTTCCACAGTTATATACAGGTTATCCTTATCGTTGGACATTGCATACCCAAGCATGGCTTTTTCGTCATATTCAGGATAAGGCGATGGCCAGTCTTTACTGTCGCCATCTATAGTTATGGGCGCGGCTTGCCAGTTGCCGGGAAGTCGTTTAGTTTTTGAATGCTTGGCGCTGTGGCAGGATGTAAGCACCGCCGCCACTAACAGGAAGAAAACAAATCGGGTATTATGCACTGAAAATATTTTATACATAAAGATTGAAAATGGCACTAAAATAGATCAACTGTAAAGAAAACATTTTTGACCTTAAATATTCATTAAAGTTTAAGAATAGAATTGAATCAGGGTTTACATTAATAATTATCCCGTTACTTTTGTTTGAGGAACATACACCAAGAATGAGAAAACTGGCTAAACGATTCTTTATAGTATCGGGCATAATACTATTATTGCTCATTGCCACTGCCATTCTGGTACCGATGTTTTTTAAAGATCAGATTTTAGGTCTGGTTAAAAAAGAAATGAATGAACGGCTTAATGCAAAAGCCGACTATAAAGACATAAATATTTCCCTGTTCCGTCACTTCCCGAACCTCTCTGTTTCTATATCCGGAGTCAGTGTTATAGGAGTAGATACTTTTAGAAGCGATACGCTCTTTACAGCTAAAAACCTGGATGTATCGCTTGACCTGATGCAGGCGGTGCATGGCAGTTATGACATCCTGAATATAGCCGTCAACAGCCCTCATATCCATGCCCTGGTACTTGAAGATGGCCGCAGCAACTGGCAGATACTTAGACCTGCCCCACCCTCACCTGCAGGTGTGCCAGGCAATAAGCAAAGCCCAGTTGCCATTAAGCTCCGGAAATACTCCCTTGAAAACGTATACCTGGATTATGAAGACCAGCGCAATCAAACCCATATCCTCATCAGGAATCTTAACCACCAGGGCCATGGCGATTTTACTGAAGACATTTTCACATTAAGTACCCAAACATCGGTAGCTGTATTGACCATTGCAAAAGGCAGCCTGCCCTACCTTACCGACGTAAAAACCACCCTGAACCTGGATCTGCTCATGGATACCAGGGCCCATAAATACACATTGAAAACCGGTGAAATACAGCTCAATAACCTGAAACTGACTGTAAACGGATATGCTCAGGGCACGGATACGAAACAACTGTTCATAGATATAAAATTCAATACCCCATCCAATGATTTTAAAGACTTCCTGTCTATAGTACCGGGAGTTTACCAGGATAATTTTAAGGATATCAAGGCTACGGGTATATTGGCTTTGAATGGACGGATAAAAGGAATAACAGGCAGAAAAGAGACTCCCGGTTACAATATTAATCTGAGTATCGGCAATGGCACATTACAGTATCCCGGCCTGCCGGGGCATGCGAATGACATACAATTGAAACTGGCTCTGGACAACCCGGATGGTATACCCGACCATGCTGTACTGAACCTGCCCAGATGCCATTTTGTGCTCGATAAACAACCTGTTGATATGGCCCTGCTTTTAAAAACACCGGTATCTGATCCATGGATTGATGCTACGGTGCATGGGCGTATTGATCTGAACAGGATACAGCAATTTATAAAAACAGAAGCCGGAACCCATATTGCGGGCAATATTACTGCCGATGTTGCTATAAAAGGATCGGTGGCTGCGGCACAGAAGCGGCAATATGATAAAATAGATGCATCAGGCACTATAAGGCTTTCTGAATTTTCCTATTCTTCCAAAGACCATCCCGATCCGGTGAACCTTAATAACATAGTTTTGGATTTTACTCCAAAGAATGTTACCCTTTCGGATGTAAAGGGTAACTATTTGGGTACCTTCTTCAGCGGCGAAGGATACGTAGACAATCTGCTTAGCTATGCTCTGCATGATGAACCCCTGACCGGCTATTTCAGCTTGGTGGCAGATAAGGTAGACCTGAATAAACTGATCCAAAAACCATCAGGATCGGCCCATATAGAGGGAGCAGCTAAAACTGCAGGCAAAAAAACAGAAGGTACTGTTTTCCTGGTACCGGCCAATCTGGATATAACGCTGAATGCCTCGGTGGGTGAAGTGAAATATGACCAGCTGACCATGAACGATTTTAAATCCAAACTGGTAATAAGGAATGAACTGATCAACCTGGAAAAAGTAACCGGCAATGCCCTTGATGGCACCGTAAAAATAGATGGTTACTACTCTACCCATAACGACAAAAAGAACCCCGATATCCAACTGGATTATGTGCTGACCAATGTGGATATACAGCAGACGTATAATTCTTTTGGCATGATGCAGAAGTTGCTGCCGGCGGCTAAGTATCTATCGGGCAGGATTACCAGCAATCTATCGGTGAGTGGTAAAATGGGGCCCGGCATGGCACCGGTAATGAGCTCCCTGACTGGCAAAGGCGACCTGCTGACGCATAAATGCGTTCTGAGCGGCTACCCTGTAACCGACAGGCTGGGTGATCTGCTGAACCTGCCACAACTGAAATCATTTGAGCTGGCCGACCGGAAGTTTAATTTCACCTTTGAGAATAGCAGGGTGTATGTTGAGCCGTTCAGGATGAAGATAGGCGATATAGAAGCCGATGTATCGGGCAGCCACGGCTTCGACCACACCATGGATTATACGGTGAATATGCTCATTCCCCGATCGATGATGGGCCAGGGGGCCAATAAACTGCTGCAGGACCTGGTGGCCAAAGCCAACAGCAAGGGCTGGCCGGTGAAGCTGGGCGATAAAGTAAACCTGGTAGTAAAAATAACAGGCACCACCACCAACCCGAAGTATGAAACCAACCTGCGGAACATTGCCACTGATGCACTGAAACCTGTAAGAACAGAACTGGAACGGCGGGTAGACAGCATGAAAAATGTGGTGAACGATACCCTTAAATCAATAAAGAAGCAATTGCTGAACCAGGCGAAAAAAGAGATTTTAAGACGACTTAGCGGCCAGGATGAATTAATAAATGGCCAGGATACCTCTGTTGGCGACAGGGTGAAAAATAGCCTGAGGGGGTTGTTTAAAAGGAAGTAGGCAGATGGAATTTGTTATTTCATGGGTCATTTGAATTTTGTTTGTTGGAGCTGGTATCAATATGGAGATGTACCATAATACTATCCATAGCATTTCTTATTTGGGCACTATCCAGGTTACTGAATTCCACACGTTTAAATACAGGCTCATCATGCGGCGCCAGGTGAAAAACCATAAAAGCAGAGTGCATGATAAAGAATATAGCCCCGCCCGATAAGCCGCCCACTGCCACCTTCTTACCGAGGCTGGAGGATGTTTTCCTTTCATGCATTTCCTCTATAACCTCCTCATAAATCTCATCTGCCCTCACCTGCTTTTCCTGTCCATCCTGTTGCAATTTATCAAGGAAGGGTTCATGATACCATTTCCGCCGCATATCATCACCCAGGTTTTCCCATGCCTCTTCTATATCCATATAGCGGCTCATATTATGGCTATCGGTGGCATTCCACTCCGCGAGGCGGGCCTTGTAGGCCGCTTTTATCTGAGCTTGTGTGGCCTGGGTGGGGATGTTGAGTATATGATAGTAGTTTTTCATTTGGGGAATTATAAAGATAGCGCAGGCATTTTAATTACACCCTATTTTAAAATTTTACCTGTGGATAAAAAATGGGGTTTAAATCTGATGAAATCCTTTACTGTAGCGGTTATTAAATTTTTATACATTTCCCATTTACACCCTATTGGTACCCTATTGATACCCTGTTTACACACTATTCGCACCCTAATGATCTGATTCCCGCCTATGTAATTGTATCGCATTAGCCGATTTTTAAAAGCAAAACTTCAAAACAAAGCATACAAGGTATAATGAATAAGCATTAAAATATTTATTATGAGCTGAAAGTGCCTGCCAACCTATCTTACAATTATTATTCACCATGTATACCTAGGTATAAATGGCCTGAAAATGGGTATATTTGGGTATAAAAAGGTATAATTAGGGTATAATTAGGGTATAATTAGGTATAATCAGGTATATTTTCAAGAAATCACATAATATAATTTATATATATTTGCAAATCAATACATCTTTATCAATTCCGGCATAAAGGTAGAACCGATATTTGGATATGACAAATAAAGATATCCACAAATTCGGGTGTTGGTAAGGGTTTGAGGGTGATGTTGTTGTGCAGGCTATGGGGTGAAAATTGCGGGAAGCTTGCATTAACTAATTAAATAATGTTAGTTTTAAATGAGACTTCATATCTCGAATAAATAGTAAATTAATTAATATTTATACCATTTGAATGAAATAAAATCCAGAATTAAATTTCTGGCACACTAATTGTACAAGTATTTAAAACTAAAGTATGAACTTCCGGTATTTTGCAGCCACATTATTACTTGCATCTATTTTTTTAAGTTGCAGAACTTCAACCTGTTCAGTAGATTGTGGTGGCAACATTTTCATAATCGCAGTTGGTTTCACAAAAAGCCAGTTAGACAGCGCGAACATTACAATTTATACCCAAAATCACGGTCAGTATACACAGAATTATGATTCCAGATCCTGGTCTTATCCTTCACCAAATGACAGCACCAGCGACACTTTGATTAATCATGCATTTTCTTTAGCCAGCGGAATGAATGGAACAAGTTTTGAAATAAACATTCCTTCGACAAATCAAACTTTTATGGTGAAAAATATTAATTGTGGAGGAGATGTGGCTGAAAATCAGCCTTGTAATGAAGGTTCACCTACCCCTGGTTACTGCAAATCATTTCCTTACCTTTCTTCTTATAATATAAATGGCACAATAGTCAATTTCCCTGTAAACAAAAATCCGACGGACACAACGGGTTATATTTATTTACATAAATAATAGTTTATTATAATATGAATAATTATATTATAATAATATTTTTGTTGTAATTGCTTGACGGTAATTTGGTTGTGCGGTTTTTTGGTAAAAGTTGAGGGAAAAATTGTAACCAGTTTCTGATACTTATCTTTCTAGTATTTATGTAAATACCAGATTGTCCGGAGTGGTAGTGTTTGTGTTTGCAATAAAGTCATTGTAGAATCCGTAAAACCTGTTATGTCAAATAGCTGAAAATGGGTAGGGTCTATTGCCATATAAAATGCCGACTTTGAACCAGGGCTAAAATACCATGCGCCGGGTTGTGTGGTATATCCTGGTGAAAAAGATGTGTCGCCCAAAATACCGGTGGTGTAAAAAGTAAATATATTTAAAATAGGATTAGGGACTAACTCACCTGAAGAATCAATAATTCCATTCGAATTATAATCTAACCACATATAGGTGAATTGCCATTTATTTCCGGTTAAAATACTTACAGTATCAATTGAAGTAACGGCCTTAACTGGTGGTGCTGATTTTTTCCTGGAGCAAGAAATTATTAATAATGAGGCAAACAATAGAAAAATGATTTTATTTAATACCATAATATTATAGCGCTTGATCTTAGTAAGCTGCGAATTTAATGCAACAATTGTAAGATACTCCATTAATATGAAACCTACCTTTTAAAATTAATGTTTCAAAATGCCATCTGTTAGCCATTTTTCGAGTTCTGACTTTTCATCGAGTTTTAATAGATAAATAAGCAATTTATCAGTTTTGAATAAGACTTTATTTGCCTTATAAATTTTGAAAGCCGTATGGAACCCAGACACAGTTCCCTTAACAGTATCTACAATGTTATTATTTTCAATCAGGTATTTTACCCAACCGCCCATGAAATCCTCCATGAGTTCACTGTTATTAAATGATTTAGGAATCATATCAGTGTCATAAGGAAAATTAACAGGACTTCCCAATATCCACTTTTCCAGAAATTTCAAGGCTTCTTCCCTTTTTTCAGATTGCTGAGTGATAGGCGTATTTTCCAGCCAGTTTACACATTTAACAATATCCTTATTATATCGCGGATAATCTTCTTTAGTATTTAGCGTATAATTCTTTGGCACCTCAAATTCCTGAGAAAACGATACATGATTAGAAAGAATCAACGAAATGAATAACACAAATCTAAAATGCATAAAACGTAACTTTTCTTTATTTTCTTAAAGCTGAAAGTTAGCTATTGTTTTCGGAATAATGTATTTGCTTATTTATTAAGAATATCCTCTGCTCAATGTTATAATAATCTCCCTATAAAATTTGTATCAAAACACATTCCAAAAAATTATTTTAATTTGCTAATTTTGTTTGTGAAAATTGTACAATGAATACCATAACCGTTGAACTGATCAAAAATAAGGCTATACAGTTATTGCAGGATCTGGAAGCATTGCATATTATCCGGATTCACAAATCTGAAGTAACCACCAAAATTAAACTGTCGGAAAAATATAGAGGTATTCTTTCAAAGGAAGACGGATTAGAGTTGAATAAACACATTGATCAAATGCGTATTGAGTGGAACAATATCTGAAAACTAATTTTGACCTTAGTCGTTAAATAAAATTTCGAAAAATTGCAATAACTATAAATAAACAACAATATTTCGGGTACATCAGATTTGTAAATTTCTTCAACAGTACTTAACGTTACATAAAATAAGTGAAAATGATTGTTACATCTGAGCTCCAGTTATTTCAAATTTTAAAACAAAAGCTTGGCGATAAAGAAACTGAAGCCTTGGTAACTTTCGTTGATGCAAAAACTAAATATGCAAATTAACAAAATATGTAAGTTTTTGCGACCAAAGAGGATATCGCAAATCTTCGCACGGAAATTGCTACATCTAAAAATGATATGATAAAGTGGTTTTTCACCTTTTTCATGGCTTTGGCGTTAATGATAATCGGCTTGTATTTTAAGAAATAATACAATGGAATCTTAGAAAACAACATTTCATAAATTTGTTTTTATCATTGCTATGGTTCGCTAAAAATCCCCCTCCCCAAATCCCAATTATTTCCCTTACCTTTGCACCTATTTTTTAATAAGTTGCTCGTCGAATGATTCGGCGGTGTTCACCAAGAATCAGACTAACGACTTATTACTTACTACTATATAATGAGTAAATACCAGGAATTTAAGGGACTAAACATGCCTTCCATTGAGCAGCAGGTGCTGGCACAATGGAAAACTGACCGTTGTTTTGAACAGAGTGTGGAGCTGCGCGATGGGGCGGAGCCGTTTGTGTTTTATGAAGGGCCGCCCAGCGCCAATGGCATGCCGGGCATTCACCATGTTATTTCGCGCACACTGAAGGATCTGGTGTGCCGGTATAAAACAATGCAGGGCTACCAGGTGACCCGCAAGGCGGGTTGGGATACCCATGGGCTGCCTATTGAGCTGTTTGTGGAGAAGGAACTGGGGATTACGAAGGAAGATATTGGTAAAAAAATAAGTGTAGAAGATTATAATAAGAAGTGCCGCGAGGTGGTGATGCGGTATAAGGACAAGTGGGAAGAGATAACCGAGAAAATGGGTTATTGGGTGGATATGAGCGATCCATATATCACATTTGATAATAAATATATTGAATCACTCTGGTGGGCGCTGAAGCAGTTGTTTGAAAAAGACCTGCTGTATAAAAGTGTGAGCATTCAGCCTTACTCCCCTGCCGCAGGTACCGGGCTTAGCAGTCATGAGCTGAACCAGCCGGGAACATATAAGGATGTTAAAGATACCACAGTGGTAGCGATGTTCAGCCTCACCCCGGCCCTCTCCAATGGAGAGGGAGCTCTGGAATTCCTTAATCCGCTTCAGACAAAATTATTTGAAACTGCAAGAAATGCATGGGAGCCTTTTGTAAATCTGCCTATTGGCGGCGGGCTAGCGGCGGCTGAAACGGCGGCGTCCGTCTACTTCCTGGCATGGACTACTACTCCATGGACCCTGCCCAGCAACTGCGGCCTCACGGTAGGGCCGAATATAGATTATGTGCTGGTGCAGACGTTCAACCCCTATACGCATAAGCCTGCCAATGTAATAATGGCTAAAAACCTGCTCAATAAATACTTTAAGCAGGAAGCACAAGAGTCTGATTTTACGATATATACAAGCGAAAGCAAGGTGCTTCCGTGGAAGATAATAGGCGATTACAAAGGCAGCGACCTGGAAGGGCTGAGATATGACCAACTGCTTCCATTTGATGGAAATACCCGCGAAGTAGCCGGTGGCGACCCGTGGCGGGTGATATGCGGCGACTTTGTAACCACCGAGGATGGAACCGGCATTGTGCATACCGCCCCCGCTTTTGGAGCTGATGACTACCGGGTAGGTAAAAAGAACAACATCGGCATACTGACCATGGTGGACAAGCAGGGTAAGTTTAACGACTATACCGGCGAGTTCAGCGGACGATATGTAAAAAACTATAAAGACCAGGAAGGCTACATAGATGTGGATGTGGATATTGCCGTGAAGCTGAAACTGAGTGGCCACGCATTCAAAGTAGAGAAATACGAACATACCTATCCGCATTGCTGGCGCACCGATAAGCCCATCATCTATTATCCGCTCGATGCATGGTTCATACGCACCACAGCAGTAAAGGAAAGGATGATAGAGCTGAACAAGACCATCAACTGGAAACCTAAAGCCACAGGCGAGGGCCGTTTTGGCAACTGGCTGGAGAATATGGTGGACTGGAACCTGAGCCGCAGCCGGTATTGGGGCACTCCCCTTCCGATATGGGTAAGTGATGATGGATCAATGAAATGCATAGGCAGTATTAAAGAATTAATTGAAGAGTCGAAAAAGGCTAATTCTGTACTGAACCTGAACCAATTCATTGATGAGGCCACCCTGGATATGCACAAACCATATGTAGACAATATTGTATTAGTTTCGGAGAGCGGCCAGCCAATGCGCCGGGAACCGGACCTGATAGATGTGTGGTTTGACAGCGGGGCAATGCCTTATGCACAGTTGCACTACCCGTTTGAGCAGCACCCAGGCAGGGATATACATAAAAACTTCCCGGCCGATTTTATAGCCGAGGGGGTTGACCAGACAAGGGGCTGGTTTTATACACTGCATGCCCTGGGCGTTATGCTGTTTGACAGTGTGGCTTATAAAACCGTGGTGAGCAACGGACTGGTGCTGGACAAGAACGGGAATAAAATGAGCAAGCGGCTGGGCAATGTAGTGGACCCGTTCATCACCATTGAAAAATACAGCGCCGATGCCACCCGCTGGTACCTGATCACCAATGCATCGCCCTGGGACAGCTTAAAGTTTGACAGTGAAGGAATTAAGGAAGTGCAACGGAAGTATTTCGGAACGCTGTATAATACCTACCAGTTTTTTGCGCTTTATGCAAATGTAGATCAGTTTACATTCAAGGAAGCCTATATACCTGTTCATGAGCGGCCGGAGATAGACCGGTGGATATTATCCTCATTACAGACATTGGTGAAGAATGTCACCAACTATCTGAATGACTATGAGCCTACCCAGGCGGGAAGAGCAATGGAGGTTTTCCTGGATGAACAACTCAGCAACTGGTATGTGCGCCTTTGCCGCCGCCGGTTCTGGAAAGGGGAATATGAACAGGATAAAATTTGTGCATACCAGACCCTTTATGAGTGCCTGGAGACCCTGGCTTTATTAATGGCGCCGATAGCTCCGTTTTTTGCAGATTGGTTGTTTCAGAACCTGGACAGTGTAACTGGTAAGAACGGGAATGGCTCTGTTCACCTGGCAGATTACCCGGTGGCAGATGAGAGTGAAATAGATACCGACCTCGAAGAGCGCATGAGGCTGGCACAGGACATTTCATCACTGGTTCTGTCTATACGAAAAAAGGTAAATATTAAAGTAAGACAACCTTTGCAGCGCATACTCATCCCGGTACTGGATGCCCATACCCAGGATCAGATAAGCAAAATTGAAGAATTGATAAAAAGCGAAGTAAACATAAAAGAAATAGAATATCTTACTGATTCTGAAGGATTTATTAAAAAGAAAGTAAAGCCAAACTTCAAGACTTTGGGCGCACGCATGGGCGCCAGAATGAAGGCGGTTGCGAACGCCATTAACCAAATGGGGCAACACGAAATTGCATTGCTGGAATCTCAAAAAACTTTTTCATTAACCATAGAAAACCAACCAATAGAGATTAAAATTGATGATGTAGAAATTTTTGCCGAGGATATTCCGGGCTGGTCGGTAGCCAATAAAGACAATATGACCGTTGCTCTTGACATTAATGTGACACCTGAATTGCAAGAAGAAGGCAACGCCAGGGAACTGGTAAACCGTATCCAGAAAATCAGAAAAGAGAGCGGACTGGACGTTACAGACAGAATAAATGTTAATATTCAGGATTTTCCAACACTAAATAGTGCAATAATTAATTATTCTGACTATATTTGCGCGGAAATTTTGGCGGATTCTATTAATATTCTGCCAATTGTGGAGAACGGAGAGCAGATTGAAGTTAACGATGTAGTGTTGAACATATTTATATATAAAACATCTTAATGTCATGGCAATAGCAAAAAAAACGGCAGGAAAGACTGCACCCATTGCAAAATCCAAAACCGGATCAGGTAAATCTGCCCCTGCCGCCAAAGCTATCGCCAACAAGACCCCTGCGGCAAAAACCCCTGTTAAGAAACCTGCACCTGCGAAAGCCGCTGTACCCGTAAAAAAAGCAGTAGCAGCAAAACCAGCAGCCAAGGCTGCACCAGCTAAGAAAACAGCTGAAAAACCGCAAAATAATAAAGCTCAGGCCAAAAAACCGGAAATTAATAATAAGACTAATAAAACAGATAATCATAAAATAGTGAGTAAAAAAAATACCCCGATAGTAACACCTGCAAAGAAGGTTGCACCTGTTAAGAAAGCAGCTCCGGCTGCTAAGGCAGCTCCGGCAAAAAATGCGCCGGCGCCTGCAAAGAAGAAATCTGTTGCTTCTGCACCGGCTAAAAGCCCCGCTAAACCAGCAGCTAAGGCACCTGCTAAACCAGCTCCTAAAGCTCCGGTAAAACCTGTGGCTAAGGCTCCAGCCAAACCTGCTCCAAAACCAGCTCCCAAAGCGCCGGCTAAACCAGTAGCAAAGGCTGCACCAGTTAAGGCAGCGCCTGCTCCTGCCAAAGCGCCGGCTCCAGCCCCGGCTCCACGGCCATCGCATGAGAAGAAAGCGCCAATTAAAAAGAAACTGACCATTACTCAGATGCCGGTAAAATTCAATCCGGCTGCTCCTAAACCTATGGCCACACCGGCAGCAAGGTCGATAGAAAAGAAACCTACGGTAGTTATTGCCCATCGCAAGATGGAAAATAAATCGAAACTACCGAAGGAGATTGAGAACACCATGGTTACTTATATGCCCGAAACTTACCGATCTATTCTGGATGAACCAGCTCAGCAGCAGGGCCCGGCATACCGGTACAGCGATGAAGACCTGGCTGAATTCAAAGAAATCATTACCAGCAGGCTGGAAGCAGCCCGTAAGGAGCTTAACTATCTTCAGGGCCTCATAACCCGTAAAGACGAAGCCGGCACAGAAGATACCGAAAACCGCTATATGAATATGGAAGACGGCAGCGGAGCAATGGAGCGCGAGCAACTTGCCCAGCTGGCCAGCCGCCAGATCCAGTTTATGAGCCACCTCGAAAAAGCGCTGGTACGTATAGAAAACAAAACATATGGCATTTGCCGGGTTACCGGTAAGCTTATAGATAAAGCCCGCCTGCGTGCGGTGCCGCATGCCACACTGAGCATTGAGGCCAAAAAGCTGATGGCTGCAAAGCAGAATTAATACCCCTGAACCCCTCCCGAAGTAAAAAATCGGGACCTTGTTCCGGGCTACCAAGCCTTAAGCTAAGGGTCTACGATTTAGGCTTTTGATAATAATCGGATGCGGCAATTTCAGATGATGAAATAGAATTGCTTATAAAGAACTGGAAAAATGCCTTCACGCTGTGAGGGCATTTTTTATTGTTCCTATTCAATATCTTCTTCAAAGAAATTTTCCAGGTCACGCCGCTGTTTCTTTGTGGGGTGACCTGTTTTGCTATGGCGCTTGCCGGTGTAGAAACTGGTACCCATGTGCTGGTTGAGCTGCTTGTCTTCTTCTGACGTAATATCAAGGTAATTTTTTATTGCTTCTTCGAAGGCTACCCTGGCCTGCAACAGGCCGGTAACTTCTATCGTCCATCGGCGGGCGGGAGTTTTTATGCTGTAGCGGTCGCCTATAGCCACCAGGCGGGAGGGTTTTACATTGGCCCCGTTCCATTTTACTTTACCTTCATCAATAGCTATGGTAGCCTGTGTGCGGGTCTTGAAAATGCGTATAGCCCAGAGGTACTTATCGAGTCGTGGTTTTTCCATTGCTTGAAGAAGGGTGATAAAATAAAATATTAGATAGCATATGTATTAACAATAAATTTTAGTTTG
Organism: uncultured Bacteroidota bacterium; assembly: GCA_903835005.1. Lineage (GTDB taxonomy): Bacteria > Bacteroidota > Bacteroidia > Chitinophagales > Chitinophagaceae > Nemorincola. The sequence continues at coordinate 28,726 of CAILLK010000026.1, forward strand.
ATTGCCAATTATTTATAAATACACTTCTTTCAAGAACTCCTCAGGAGTATAAACAGGCAAAATAGGGGTTCCTGATTGTAATAACACTGCATCTCTTGTTAAGAAATAATCCATGTGATGATGGATTGCTGTAAAGTACTGTAATGCATCTTCAATATCGTCCATATCAGAGCAGAGCGCATTAATACTGATTTCGTGGCTGGCATCAATAACTTTTACATCGCTAAGCAGGTTTAAAAGCATCTCTTTTGCAATCCTGTTTCCATAAGCTTTGGTAATCCAGTAAGCTGCTATGTGCAAAATAGCAGGAGTTATAAATAATTGGATATCTACATCTACCGATAACTGAAAAATTTTCTTAGCTGCATCATAATGACTCCGTTTCAAAGTAAAGTCGAGCAGGATATTTGCATCGATAAAAATCTTATATGCCATATTTATCCCTGTTCTTTGTAATACAATTCTACCAGATCGGCATCCTCAGCAATGAGGGGCTTATCTAGCTTTTCAACAAATTGGATAATGTTATGTTTCTTAGTTGGCCTGGATATTTTCTTGAAATAATCGGCTACAAGTTCAGACAAACTTGTATCGTTTTTAGCTGCAAATTTTTTCACATCAAGAAGCAGGCGCTCATCAATTGTCAGATTTAAACGGGCTTTCATAAAGTAAAGATACGCATTATTTTCAATTATGCGTATCAATTTCTTTCTCACTGCCCCTTCCCGATCTCACCTGTCTCCGGCCCGTTGAACTTATTGATCTTGTACGTAAACATCAGAAGGAAGTAGCGCTGCAGAATATTGCTGCGGGTGTCCTGGATGTAGGTATCGGTAATAGAGTGCTGGATATTGTTGTTCTGGTTGAAGAAGTCAAAGACCGTGATGCGGATATCGCCCGCATGCTTTTTAAATACCTTTTTGCCCAGGCTTATGTTGCAAAGCAGGTAATTCTGATTATATGCCGCCGTGAGGCCTGAGTTGGTGTTGTAGTTCAGTGTGGTGTTAAACACAAAGCCGCTCTTCGACTGCAGGTTCACCGTGGCTCTGGCATTTTCATTTACATAGGTGGTATTCAGCGCCTGGTTAAGCGAGTTGGCATTGGCGGTCAGGCTGGTATTTGAGGATAGGGTAAAATCAACATACTCACTTATGTTGCTGCTCAGAGTTATGCCCATAGCACCCGTTTTGTTTTCCTGGTAGTTGATCACCCCATTCACCATGCCGGGTATATGGGCCAGGCCGCCGTTCAGGCTCAGGTTCAGGCGGCTTTTTATAAGGGTAAGCGGAATGCCATAGCTTATGTTGGTGGTCAGTGAGCTGTTGCCATCCACATTTACGGGCAGGGTAAGCTGCGAGCCCCTTGCCATGGTTATGTTGTAGTCCTTAAGGAAGGTATCTGCAGGGGCTATAAACGATGATGAGGCTATATTGTGCTGGGTATAGGCCCCCGAAAGCGATGCCGAAAAATTACTTTTTGCTTCAGTACTTGTTGAATTATAGCGTATTATCAGGTTATGCCTGTATGGCTGCTTCAGGTCTGGGTTGCCGGTTACCAGGTGCAGCGGGTCAGTATTATTGATTACATTCTGCAGCTGGCTCACACCCGGCGCCTGGGTATTGGTATTGTAGGTGCACTGCAGGTTGCGCGATTTGGTTATTTTATAATGAAAGGTTGCCACCGGCAGCCAGTTACTGAATTGCTGGCCCAGGGTGAACTGCACCGGCAGTGTCTGATTGCTGGTGAGCTGGGTGAGCTGGTAATTGAGCCCCACCGAGAAATCGGCATCCTTCAGGTACAGCATATAGCTTCCTCCTGCCGTATGCGCCAGGTTGCGGCTCGTAAAGCTGTTACTATAAAGGTCGTCCCTGCGGGAATAAGTGCCGGAGTCGGGCGCATAGTCGTAGGTATACCTGCCCGATTGCGATGGCAGGTAAGCCACATTATAGTCTGCCTTAAGCTGGCCCCTGGCACCTATGGGTTCGGTATAGGTGATGTTGCCGGTAAGATTAAGGCTTTGGGTATTCTGAGTGCTGCGCTGGTTCAGGGTATCGCCGGGCACCGAGCCCTGGTAATAAGTGGTGGTATCCTTACGCAGGCCTATGCTGTTGTTGTTGCTGCCGCCGGTGTTTAGAGATACCGAAAAGGTGCGCCCCCTTTTCACGAACCGGTGCCTGAACAGCAGATTACTGCTCAGGTTCAGGCCATTGCCCGTATTGTTGTTATTATTCTGGGTGCTGTTTACCGGTTGTGCGCCCAGCACGGTATTGCCATTCTGCAGCGAGTTGCTGCTGTTGTTGTTGTAGCTCAGTGTAGGGGTAAACAGTATAGAATTCATACTGTCTATCTTATAATTGAACCGCATATTGAACCGGTGGCTCTGGTTGCGGCTGACTGAAATGCTGCTCTGGTTATATATCTGCCCCGAATCCACTCTGGTTATGTAGTTTTTGCGCAGCAGGCTGGTCACACTGTTATCGGTGCTGTTATAAAAGTAGCTGCCGCTTATATCCATATTTTTGCCCCACTTATCGCTGTAGTTAATGCCGGCTGCATTGGTGGTGCTCAGGCCTGTGCCGCCCCCGCCCGATGCGCTGGCATCTGTAAAGTTCTGGGCGTTTACATTGTTGCTCTGCCCGGTTAGGGTGATACGCCTGTCGCCGGCAAACTCGTTGAGGGTGAGGCCACTGCCATAGCGCAGGTCGCCATTGGCGCCATCGGTTACATTATTGGGGTCTCCCCCGCCCCCGGCATATATTTTACCAAACTGGCCATTGCGCTTCTCGGGCTTGGTAATGATATTGATGGTTTTGCTGGTGGCCCCTTCGCTGAAGCCTGTAAACTGCTCCTGGTCGCTTTTTTCGTTATATACCTGTACCTTGTCTATAACATCTGCAGGCAGGTTTTTGAGGGCCGCCCAGGGGTCGGTACCGAAGAAGGGTTTGCCATCCACCAGTATTTTCACCACGTTCTCGCCCTGAGCAGTTATCTGCTTGTCGTTGATCTCTATTGTGGGCATTTTGCGCACCAGGTCTGCCGCATCGGCATCTTCATTTACCTTAAAGGCGCCGCTGTTGAACTCCAAAGTATCATCCTTCTGCACCATAGCCATTATCTTCTCCACAATCTTTACCTCATCAAGCATATGCACGGCTGTGTGCAAAATAATACCCCCAACCCCTAAAGGTGCTTCGCTGATTGTTATGGTATCAGCAAATTGATCATATCCGGGCGCATTTACATTGAGATAATATTTGCCAGCAGATGTGAGTGATATAAGAAATGCGCCTTCTTTATTTGTGGTGGTAGTATGCTTTGTGGAGTCTTTCTGGAAGACCGATATTATTGCAGATGGTATGGGTTTATTGTTTTCGTTAACTACATTGCCGGTTACACTATAGCTTTGGCATAGTGCAATTTGGGTGGTGAATAAAAGAAGGAGTGTGGCAAGGAATCTCATGGAGTTTAAAGGTACAAATACATAAGTTTTAATCACACCTTATGCAGGAAATAATGAAGGAGCCGATATTGGTGGAATTTACTCATTCCTATATTATTAACTACGGACTGAGTTTGAAAATTGTCTATACTGCAAAAAATCTACATTAGACCTACTTTTGGAGTCTGGATTTACATCTTATTAAAGTGGTTTCGCCATCTGTTGCTCACATTAAAGCACTAACGGGATAGCTTAACTATACGATTGGATTGTAATAACGCATCCATGGGGGGGACGAAAATACTAATATAACAACAGAGACTAAACTTATTGATGCCAGAGACTGGAAATTAATTGAAGCATATCAATTCTGCTATTACTTATCTTTTGATATGGATAGCTGAGAACTGAATTAAGATGAAAGTAAGAGAAGCAATAAAATTAATTGAGCGAAATGGATGGTAGCCGTTGCGGTAAAAAGTTAGCCATATGCAATTTAAACAGCCAATTAAAAAGGGGCTTGTTACTATTGCAAACCACAAACTTTAAGGTGAAATAGCTAAATAATAAGTGTCCATTAGTTTAAAACAAGCACTATTGAAATAACAATTCAATGAATAAATTCTTAGTAATCATAGATAATACCGAAACCGGGTTTATTTCATATAGACCGGATACAGATGGTTATGTAGCACCTGGAAGAACCAAAAAAGAAGTAGAAAAGAATATGTATGAAGTTATTCAGTTTCACCTGGAAGGTTAAAAAAAGAAGGAATTAGTATACCTCTTTCCCCGAACAGAAAGTGAAGTGATCGTTTTTGCTTAAACAGCATCCATTATATCAAGAGAAAAATCTATGGTGTTGCGGGTCTTATGCTATGTATTTGAATATTCAATAAATCACTGGTTCAGAAAACAATTGATATCACCCCTCAACCTGAGCAATTGCCCTCACCGGCGATCCATCGGCATTTTCTATATTCAGCGGCAGGCAGTGAAAGGCAAAAGGAGTGGAAGGCAACTGATCGAGATTAGTGAGGTTTTCAATCAGCAGTATCTCTTTGCCAAGCAGAATGTGGTGGTTGGGCAGGTTTTCTTCGGTAACAATATGGGCCGAAATAATAGGGTCGACCGAGAAAGCATCAAAGCCAATCCCCTTGAGTTGAAACATGGTTAGCCATTTTGCGGCTTCCGGGGTCAATGTGGGGCAATTGGCGAAATAGGCATCGGTCTTCCATTTATGCTGCCAGCCGGTATAAAACAGGATAAAATCAATCCCGGCTATCAGCGGTTCATAGGTTTTCAGGTATTCAAGGGTTATTGCATCTATACCGGTACAAGGGATAACAAGTGCCGGACCCATGAATTTGCTCAGCGGGAAATCGCTGAGCGACTTAGCATCCTGTATCACATGGCACGGAGCATCTATGTGCGTACCCGAATGCAATACCATAGTTATCTGGAGCTCGGCAAAACCATGCTCTGCCACATTATTTAGCGATACGATTTTCGGCCCTTCGGTATCCGGATATACTGTAATCTGCTCGTTGAGCAAATGGGTTAGGTCAATTATTCTGGCTGGCATAAATAATATAATTGTATGCCAAAACTAAGGCAAATGCAGGATTTATAAATAGATTCCTTTCGGGTTAATTCAACGAATGCACCATGCTCCTATAGCGCTCACTTCTGCCAAAAAAAGTAGTTATAATTTCGCTATTAAAATTCCACCTATGCTCAACAACCTGGTGATTGATTAATATTTGGAAAAAATCCCAAAGAACAGCTTTACCTTGAATTGCTTTTCAAATTCCTTTTTATCATTATTCTGTCTTACCGATGCCATCCCAATATTTTTCCTGCAGGAATCGACATGGGCAATATCTTTGCTGTAGTAAACAGGATCAATGTAAATGTTGTAGTTGCACTTCATAGTATCTATATTGCATACACAGGTATTCCTGTATTTATACCGGCTTTCATTTTTTTTGTACTTTAAATCCACATAGCTCCATTCATACATCAGTGCATAAATATCCGGATCAAGATCTCCGGTATGCAGTGCCCTGTCGCATTTTTGTCTGAGCAACTGGAAGGTACAGGAGTTGTGATAAAACAGAATATCTATTATCGGACAGAGGCGCAAATAGAAATCATCTTCATTAAAAAAATCCAGCTCAGGATCCACGATGCCTGTCTTGCTTTCTCCGGGGAATCCAAAATTATCAATTAAGCAAACTAAATCTGTCAGATTTTGATTAAGGGCAACATCGTATAGAGAATCACGCAATGATTGTGTACGCCAGCTAATGGGAACAAGTTTATATAAATCATCCTTTCTCATTAAGCAAGAAATCTGATTCCTGTAATTGAAATCAATTGAACTTAAATAAACGTCCCTTGAAGATTTGTAAATCTTATCCACTTTATTCTTCTGTTCATCGCTGCGGCAGAGGTATTTAAAGATCACATCTGTCATCATTACAGCTTTAATATTTAAGCCTTTTCTGAAAGCGATCTCCAGAAAATAAAGCGCATCATCTTTATCCTGCGCCAGGCAGGCAATTTCGGTGGCAATGAAAACATCCTTCAAATAAGCTTTTGGGTCACTAGCGTTGCGTTGACGTAAATGTAAATTCTTTGAAAGTATTGTCAGTATTGAGTTGTAGGGGATTTATAGCCTAAGACGATTTGAATTTCTTAAAACACGTGTTTTTACATTTGTCTGAAATTCAAATCTTTATGAA
>CAILLK010000027.1 GCA_903835005.1 uncultured Bacteroidota bacterium
AACCCTCCCTCCCGATGCCGTACCCGAACCACCCGCAACAGATCAGTTTCAAACCGAAGCCCCGCAACCAATCGAACCAACCCCTACCGGGCCAGACACTCAAATCGGGTTTCCTGATGAAAATTACACCCGCTCCTCTGTCCCCGTTAGCACAACACTGAACGAGGCCAATGGAATTTCCGGACATCAATGCGATAACAATGGGATAACCCCTCCACCATCCAAAAGCAGCAATAATCAATTGAAAAACAATGAAGTAAACCAGCCGGCAGCAGCTACTCCATATCCCATCACCAATTTTTCAAACAATGGGATAACAACCCCTCAGTGGCAAAACCGGAGTTTCATTGATCTCCCGGCAAATGAGGTTCTGGGAAAAGGGTAGCAGCCGGTTATCTCCTAATATTTAACGTGAGTTCGATGATTTAATTCGATCTTTGAAGCTTATTATTTTTGATAAACTGAAAATCCTGAAGGGATTATATGTTTATAACTGTTGATCAGGATGTTTGTCTGATGCTGCCCGCGTGCTGCCATAGCTTCAGCGGAGGCGCAAGGCATCGTATGTTTTAATTGCTATACGGGTAATCGGCACAATAAGTTGATAATCTGATCAATAAGCTCCGAACTCAAATTAAATACATATTTAACTCTCAAACGGTGCCAACCAGTGATAAGAAGGTTGGGTCCCAGGGGAATGTGTTATCCACCTACGGGAAAAACCGATAAATATCTTTACGGTGAGCAAAAATAACGAGCCTGATAGTTTGATCGTGGTGTGTAAAGCCGATTCTGTAATCAGCAACTCTGATGCGGTAGGCATCAGCAGCGCCAGATAACTTTTTAATCCCTTTGATTTCTGAAAGATGGTGTGCCGATTGCAAGGCCCTGATAATATGTTCTACTCTCCGGGCGAGCGCTGAGTCTTTAATTTTGCTGATATCTTTATTGAAGGAAGGGGTGGATACTACCAGCATCGGGAGTCGTTTATTTCACATTTGCTAAAATATTCAAAGCACTCTCTATGGGTAACGACTCCTCTGAGCTGCGTTCTTCCATCATGGTAAGTAAAGCCAGGTTTTCATTCTGTTCATCGGTAAGCACCCGTGCTTTAAAATTCAGTTTTTTTGCCAGGTCTAGAAATAATTTTACTGAAGACCGGTCATTTGCATTTATTACTATGGTACTCATCAGGTTGTATTTATTAGTTCTTTTCGTGTTACAAAGTTAGCCCTTTGTCTGGAAAAACAGTAATATTCAATGCAAACTCCGGTTTCTTAAGTATGGCGACTGTTTTCATTATTTCCTGAGGATGCACCGAAGGATCGGTATTTTCAACTTCCTTCGTTTCAAAGACTATCATTATTTTGTATGTTTTGCGTTTGGCTATCTGGCAAGCTCAATAGGTATAGAAAACTTTCACGGTGCCATCCTTTGGCATAATAGGAGCACTAAGCCCATAACCCAAAACACGCTAATAGGCATCAAAAAAAATGCCCCGCTTTAGCAGAGCATTTTTATCATCTATATAATTAGCACATTTTCAAATTCTCACATTGCCAAATTGCCAAATTGCCAAATTGTCGAATTGTCGAATTGTCGAATTGCCAGATTGCAAAATTGTCGAATTGTCGAATTGCCACATTGTCACATTACCAAATTACCAAATTGATTACTTAATCTTAAACACCTTCTTCACTTTGGCTACATAATCCAGTTTCTCCCATGTAAAGAGTTCTACCTTCATATTCTTGCTTTTGCCATCGGCGCTTTTGAAAGTTTTGGTTACTGTTACCGGGATGCGGCCCATGTGTCCGTAGGCTGCTGCTTCGGAGTACATTGGCTGGCGGAGCTTGAGGCGCTCTTCGATGAAGTAAGGGCGCATATCAAATACTTCGCTTACTATTTTGGCTATTTCGCCGTCGCTCATGTCTACCTTGGCGGTGCCATAGGTCTGAACATAAATGCCCATAGGCTGTGCTACACCAATAGCGTAAGATACCTGGACCAGTATCTCATCGGCTACGCCGGCTGCTACCAGGTTTTTGGCTATATGCCTAGTAGCATAGGCTGCACTGCGGTCAACTTTGCTCGGGTCTTTACCGCTGAATGCGCCGCCGCCATGTGCGCCCTTGCCACCATAAGTATCTACTATGATCTTACGGCCAGTAAGCCCAGTATCGCCATGCGGCCCGCCGATAACGAACTTGCCGGTGGGGTTAACGTGATACTTGATCTTATCGTTGAACAGGTGCTTGTGCTGCGGATAGCTCTTGAGTACGCGCGGAATAAGGATGGTCTTCACATCCTTGGTGATGCGGGCCTGCATTTCCTTTTCTTCGGCAAAGTCGTCGTGCTGGGTAGAGATAACGATAGCATCTATGCGCACGGGTTTATTGTCGTCGCTGTACTCGAGGGTTACCTGGCTCTTGGCATCGGGGCGCAGATACTTCATCTGCTTGCCTTCCTTACGGATGGCTGCGAGCTGTATGAGCAGGTTATGTGCCAGATCGAGCGCCAGCGGCATGTAATTGTCGGTTTCGTTGGTAGCGTATCCAAACATCATACCCTGGTCTCCGGCTCCCTGGTCTTCCTTTTTCTTTTTCTCAACACCCTGGTTAATATCTGCGCTCTGCTCGTGGATAGCAGAAAGTACACCGCAGGAATGGGCTTCGAACATATACTCGCTCTTGGTATACCCGATACGGGCTATTACCTCGCGGGCAATGGTCTGCACATCTATATAGGTGTTGCATTTTACTTCGCCGGCAAGCACTACCTGGCCGGTGGTAACGAGGGTTTCGCAGGCTATTTTGGCTTGGGGATCCCAGGCAAGAAAATTATCAACGAGCGCGTCTGATATCTGGTCGGCAACCTTATCGGGATGCCCTTCGGAAACTGATTCTGATGTAAATAGATACGGCATGTTTCGTAAGTGGATTTTTATTTTTAGAATTGGGGTGCAATTTATGTATTGTTTATTGGTATATCAAATTTAGCGGGTATTATTATAGGGTTTTATGTTTTTTTTGGATGTATATAGGTTAAGTACATGGGCCTGTCTTCGGAACAGGTTGCAATTTTGGATAGGTCGCATTGGATCTGTGCAATCCCATAATCCTGTAAATCAGTGATTCAGATAACTATCAAGCCTCTGAATGAATACTCAGGGTTCTGAGCAGGTCGGTGAAGTCTTTCTTTTTGGATTCGCCCAATACACTATCAAGGTCCAGGAAGCGGAAGTAGATACGGTCCAGTTCGTCTTCGGTAAACAGGCTGTAGGCTGTCTGGAAAAGTTCTTCGTTTTCTACGGCTATGTGATCGAGGAGGGCTTCGGTGTATTCGCTGATGCCGAGGTCGGCTTGGGGATAGTTCTGGTTACGGAGGTGGGCTTCAATGTCGCGCAGGGTTTCACGGAAGTATTCATGATCATCCTCCATCTGTTTGAGGATGCCCCCGGCAAGCAGTTCACTTTTCCGTGCTATTTCGGGAAAGAGTATCTGTTCTTCCTTGTGGTGGTGGTACTGATCGGCATACACTCTGAAGAAGCGGATGAGCTCGCTGATGGTGAGTTCGTATTCTTCGTTGTTTATGCCTATCAGGTTTCCGGCTTCCCGGGCCACATAAGCAGCCCTGGTAATGACTTCGTGCTCGTTATAAAGCAGCTTCAGTGAGTTACTCATATATTTAGTTGTTGGGATTACATGTTTGCACCGATGCTTTTGCCGCCATCTACATAGATGGTTTGGCCGGTTATAAACCGGGTTTGTGAAGCTGCCAGGAAGGCGACAGTATTGGCTACGTCTTCGGGGCTGCCCATAGAACGGGAGGGTTGGGCATTGATGAGCTGCTGCAGTACCTCTTTATCGAGCATTTGAGTGAGCGGGGTATCAATGAGGCCGGGGGCCACTGCGTTGACACTTACATTGTACTTGCCCAGCTCCAGCGCCAGTACCCGTGTAAGGGCCACTACACCGGCTTTGGATGCTGAGTAGTTGCTCTGGCCCCGGTTACCCAGCCATGCACGGGAGGCTATGTTTACTATCCTGCCGGATTTTTGCGCTTTCATGACTATGGCTGCCTCGCGGCACATGAGCCATGTGCCTTTGAGGTTCACATTGATCACGGCATCGAAGTCATCGACACTCATATTCCAGATCATATTATCGCGTATGATGCCGGCATTGTTGATAACTGCGTCTATTCTGCCGTGGCGCTCCATGAGTGCTGCGAACAGCTCCTTTACCTTTTGCTCTTCGCAGATGTTCATGAGGTGGTATTCAAGATTAGTTTGGCCCAGTTCGGAGAGGAGTTCACCACCTTCGGGATCCATATCAACGGCGGCTACGTGGTAGTCGTCGGTTACCAATCTTGTACATATAGCTTTACCTATTCCTTTTGCTGCGCCGGTAACTATGGCAATTGGTTTATTGTTCATTTTGCTGCTGTTTTGTTTTTTACGGCTATAAGTTTTGCTATAATGCTGATGGCTATTTCGTCGGGGCCATCGGCGCCAATTTCTATGCCCATAGGCATATCCACTTTGTCCAGTTCTTCCGGGGTGGCCAGGCCATCATCCAGGAACATTTTTTTGGTCAGCTCCACCTTGCGATGGCTGCCCATCATGCCTAGGTATGCCGAGGGTTTGTGGATGCAAAGAGAAAGTATTTCCCGGTCGCAAGTGTGGCTGTAGGTCATGACCGTGATATAGGTATGGGAGTCGAAGGTCAGGCCATTTATGACATCGCTGTACTGGCCGGATAGTTTATGGATGCCTGGTTGGCTGAATTCGTCGAGGTAATCTTTCCTGTCATCGATTATAGTGATATCGAAGTCGAATTCAGCAGCTTTTTTTGCGAGGGCACTGCCAGTGTGCCCGGCACCGAAAATGTATAGTTTGTTTTTGCTCATAACCGGTTCTATATATACATCCATACTGCCGCCACAGCTCATTTCCAATTGTTTCAGCAGATCATAATGAAGCAAGGCAGGTTCATTTGTTTTAAGGGAGGTGAGGGCGTCTTGTATCACCCGCTTTTCTATTCTGCCGCCGCCTATAGTGCCATAAATTTTGCCGTCGGTGTATACCAGCATTTTTGCCCCCGGGCCCCTGGGCACAGAGCCTTTAGTGCTCACTGCAATGCAAAGAGCAAAAGGCCTGTTGAGGCTGCGTTCGTCGGTAATTTTTTGAAAAACATCATTCATGCCCGATGGGTTTTATAGCCTGAAAAATATTGTTCGTAATCTTCTTTTGTATTGATATTCAGGGTGCACTGCTCATCAGTGGTCGGGATTTTATAACGGCTGAATCCAGCCAGGACATCCCGCAGGGTTTGGGTATAGTCGATTAACCCTGCAATGGTTTTCAGGATAGAAGCAGAAAGCAAGACAGGGTGGCCGCCTTTGCCATTAAATTCCGGTGATATGTAATCGGCGCAGGCTTTATGTTCGGCCAATTGATGTATGATTTTTGTGGTTACAAAAGGGGTGTCTATGTTTTGGATGAAACAAAATCCGGCATCCGGAGCGGCCAACAATCCGAGCTGGATGGAATAGAGACGGCCTTTTTCGGGGAAGCAATTATTGACGGTTGAAATGCCATTTATTTCTGACTCTAACCCGGCAAAATCAATCTCTTTATTTTTTACTACAATGATCTCTTTTAATCCGGCCTGCTGATAAACTTCAATGATATGCTGAAGGAAATTTTGGTGAAGAGAGAAGGGCAGTAATGCCTTATGCGACTCCATGCGAGAGGACAAGCCACCTGTAAGAATAATGCAAGCCAGGTTATTTTTGGCATGTAAGTTATGCATTGTAAAAGTAAATATTAAGATGATTAAGTCTTTTTGTCTCTATTTAAAAACTGGTAATTGTGACGCAAATAAGTAATATTGAAATGCATAAAACATGATATCAATCAAGCATTATTCTGATAGAAATCATAAACCAAAAGATAAGCGTATCGGAAATTGCAGTATTAATTCCAGCCACGTTTTAAGAGGTAAAAAATGGAATAAATCAGATGATGAAACAAGCCCCCGAACGCTTGACCTCCTTGTTGGACGAATGCAAAACGCTGGCATTCGACCTTAATTTTACTTACGCAAAACAATGGAAGGCTAAATCGAAATTCAGAATACTTGTTGGGTACCTGCCCATTTATGTTCCAAGGGAAATTATCCATGCTGCGAACGGAATGGCGGTAGGAATAATGGGAGTGGGGGACAGAAAACAGATTATTAAGGGAGATGCCTACTACCAGTCTTATATATGCCATTTGCCGCGCGGGGTAATTGAGATGGCCCTCGATGATAACCTGAATGACTTTGATGGTTTTTTATTTCCTTCTATTTGCGATTGTGTGCGGAACCTGAGCGGGATGTTCAAGCTGGTGAAGAAGGGGAAGTTCACGCGTTACTTTGACTATCCGCAGAACTTTGAGAAACATATAGGCGGCACTTTCTACCTGGAATTGCTGGAGACAGTGATTGCTGATATGTTTAAAATCAATGATCATAAAATTATTACAGCCCACCTCAATAATTCGATTGCGCTTTACAACAGAAACAGGGAGCTGATTGAGGCGATCTACGATATCAGGGATGAATTTCCCTGGAGGCTATCGGCAGTTGATGTTTATCACATCATAAGGGCGGGAATGGTAATTAATGTGGAGAAGCACAATGAGATGCTGGCGGAAATTGTGGACCTGATCAGTGAAGATTTCGGAGAACCAATGGATAATATACGTGTTGTTATTTCCGGTTCATTCTGCGAACAGCCGCCCATAGGCCTTATCAAATCCATTGAGATGGCAGGCTGCTATATAGTGGATGATGATTTTATGCTGGGTTCAAGATGGATACAGGGTAGTGTTGATGAAACGAGTCATGATCCGTTGAATGCTATTGTAGACGCCTTCCTTACCAAGAGCGGCCCTTCATCGGCCATTTATGATGTAGGCAACCCCAAGAGTGCACGGCTGGTAAAACAAGTAAGAAAGCGCAATGCAGATGGCGTGATATTCTGCGCGGCCAGTTTCTGCGATCCCGCACTGCTCGACAGGCCAGACCTGCAAAAGGGTTGCGATGATGCGGGCATAGCGCATATCAATTTCCAGTTTCACGAAAATACAGGCCAGTTCAAAGTGATCAAAGAACAGGCCGGAACCTTCTCCGATTCAATCAAGCTGTGGGTATAAATATTGATACGCCAGTGAAGTCTCAACCTAAATTATTTATAAAATGAGTAACCCCAAAGAGGCAATCAAGGAAAAAAGCATGGTGATCCAGAAGGATATGCTGGCCAATCTTTTTACCGAACTAAGCAATGCTAAAGCAAACGGGAAAAAAGTGGTGTACACCTTTGTACCGGGCAACCTTACCGAACTGATACTGGCAATGGATATGCTGCCCGTGTACCCGGAGATCAATGCGTTGCAATCGGGTATGCGCAAAAAATCAGGTTCTTATATCAAGGATGCTGAGAAAATGGGGTTTTCGGAGGATGTATGCACGTATGTGAAATGCGATATAGGTATGATGCTGAATGGCAATATAGGCCCGACTGGTGAGAAGTTGCCTGATCCGGATCTGCTGTTGCTGAGTTATACAGGCTGTTTTACTTTTCTTAAATGGTTTGAAAACCTAGAGCGGCTCTATCCTGGTGTAGAGATTGCTATGCTGCACACTCCTTACCAGGAGGACGGTGTAATTACTGATGACCAGATAAGGTATATGGTAAAACAACTGCAGGAAGATGTGATACCCAAGATGGAAAAAGTGACCGGTAAAAAACTGGATTACAACCGTCTTGAAAAAATGCTGGGGAATGCGGCCAAAGCAGAAGAACTATGGGTGCAAGTACTGGAAACCGCCAAGCACAAGCCATCACCGATTGATTCTTATTTTGCCGGTGTATATTATATGGGGCCACTGAATACGGCTTTCCGGGGCACAGAAGAAGCTGTTCAGTATTATGAAGAGCTATTAAAAGAGGTTACTGACAGGATGGACCAAAACCTGTGCCCAGTAACGCCAGAGGGTGATATGAAGGAAGAAAAATTCAGGCTGGTGGTGGAAGGCCCGCCAAACTGGACCAACTTCCGCGAGTTCTGGAAAATATTCTATGATATGGGCGCTGTGATAGTGGCCTCTACTTATACTAAGGTTGGCGGTCTTTATGATCAGGGTTTCCGTCATGAATCCGGCAAACCACTGGAAAGCCTTGCCAAATACTGCATGGGGTGCTACACTAATCTTAATCTGCCTCAGCGTGTAGACCTCATTGAACACTATATAAAAGAGTACAAAGCCGATGGATTCCTGATCAATTCTATAAAGAGTTGTAATTCATTTTCGGCAGGGCAGCTGCTGATGATGCGGGAGATAGAACAGCGTTGCAGTGTGCCGGTAGGGTTTATTGAAAGTGACCTGGTAGATCCCCGTTATTTCTCTTATGCCAATATTAAAAACAGGCTGGAGTCTTATTTCCAGATGCTGGGGCAGCGCAAGGTGATACTGGCACAGGAAGAAGAGGTGGCAGCTTAATTATGAACCAATAGAAACTTTAACTGATGAGCAAATATTATCTCGGAATTGATCTCGGATCAACAACCTCAAAAGCGGTAATCATCAATGAGCAAGATGAGATTATTGGCCGCGGTATTACCAACACCCGTGCCAACTATTCGGTAGCGGCAGATATCGCACGGATGGAAGCTATATACAATGCGCGTTTTTCGATTCTGAAGAAAAACCTTGCGAAGGAGATAGCATCTAAACCTCAATACCGTAAATACCTCAGCGATTTGGAGAACGTATTTCAATATGAGCAGTTTAAGGTAAGGATTGATAAGCTGGGCGATGAACTGCTCAAGACCTGTTACAATCATTTTGAAGGGGAGCGCAGGTTAATGATGATTGATCATCTGAGACTGATACGCAGGGCTATTAAGCCGAAGATCAAACACATGTATATCTATGAAAACCTGGGTGATAAAAACCAGTTCTTCAGGGATATTGTTTCTGAAAAATACAATGAAGAAGTAAACAAATTTGATATTGGTCTTTTTGAGCCGCTGATGACGATCTGGGATAAGAGCATTACAGCAGCTGAGAATGAAGTTGTGCAGTTTGAGTTCGGCGCCTTGATTACCCAGGCTATGGACCTGCTCAAAGAAAAATATGAGCAATTGCCTGACCATTCGGAGAATATACCGATTGAAGCAGATAAGAATTTTGATGCGGAAATGTATTTGCTGAAAGGTGATTTTCAAAACGTATCGGAATCGCTTCGGGAGCGTATAGATGAAGTAGCCAATATTGATTTCAACATAGAAAACATGACTGGTACGGGATATGGTCGTGCACTACTGCCTTTTCCGCAGGATTGTATCCGGTCTGAAATTTTGTGCCATGCCTTTGGTGCCCATGCAGTGTTCCCTGAGACACGCACCGTGCTTGATATTGGTGGACAGGACACTAAGGCAATACAGGTAGATAAGTATGGACTGGTAACCAGTTTCCAGATGAACGACCGTTGTGCAGCAGGCTGCGGCAGGTACCTGGGTTACATAGCCGATGAAATGAGTATCTCACTCAACGAACTGGGCCCGCTGGCTATGGAGGCAGAGAAAGAAGTAACTATCTGTTCTACATGTACTGTATTTGCGGGAGCAGAACTCCGGGAACTGACCAATATGGGCGAAAAGAGAGCAGACATTCTGGGTGGGTTGCATAAGGCAATAATCATGAGGGCAATGTCGCTTATAGCCAGGTCGGGAGGTGTGTTTAATGAATTCACCTTTACGGGCGGTGTTGCAAGAAATCAGGCGGTAATCAAGTACCTGACTCAACTGGTTAAGGCCAATTACGGCGATAACATCAAAATCAACATCCACACTGATTCCATTTTTATGGGGGCCTTGGGTGGTGCGATGTTCGCGCGCAGGAATATTAAGGCGGACCTGCCGAGTGCAAAGAAAGTTATGGCTTAAATGGTGAACAATTATTTCTGAAACCGAAAACAAATTTTATGTCTGAAACAGTATATACAATGGGTATTGACGTGGGGAGCAACTTTATCAAGCTGGTATTGATGGAGTATTCTGCCCATCCACGGTTGATAGACAAGCATACCGAAAAAATCCGCAAGCGCAACCCTACGCAGGTAGCCGATGAAATGGTGCAAATTATGCTGGACAAGCATAACCTGAAATATGAAGATGTGGTGTACCTGGCATCTACCGGCGAAGGCGACCTGGTAAAACGCAAACGTGGCCATTTCTATGGTATGACTACCCATGCCCGTGGTGCCAACTTCTTTTATCCTGAAGCAAGAACAGTGGTAGATCTGGGTGCATTGTATGTACGTTGTATACGAGTGAATGAAGGATCAAGAGTGGAGGACTATAAGATGACAGGTCAGTGCGCATCTGGTTCAGGCCAGTTTCTTGAAAATATTTCGCGCTATCTGGGCTTAAGCATTGAGGAAGTAGGAGAGGTTTCGCTGCAGGCGTCCAACCCCGAAATTTCGTCCGGTATCTGTGCTGTGCTAGCTGAGACAGACGTGATCAACATGGTTTCCAGAGGCATCAAGACGCCCGACATCATCAAGGGTATTCACCTTTCCATTGCTTCGCGCGTCATTAAATTACTGGGTTCTCTGAAGGCGGAATCACCTATTGTACTGACTGGCGGTATGGCGCTCAACACGGGAATGATTCAGGCGATTGACGAAACATTAAAAGAAGGGTCTAAGAAATTCGTGATCAAAGCTCATCCTGATTCTATTTATGCCGGCGCTATAGGCGCAGCATTATGGGGTGGCTACCGTCATTTCAAACTAAAAGAGAAACAGGCAGTTTTAGCATAAAACAATATACTATGGAAGCAACGCTTCTTGAGCCGGTAAGAAACAGAGTTCACGAACTGGATTATTTATTCCAACCCAGATCAATAGCCATTATTGGTGCTTCTCAGAAAGAGCTGTCTATTGGGAATGTAATCATTAAGAACCTGGTTCATTATGGTTATACGGGTGAGATATATCCTATTAACCCTAAAATGGATGAGATTAGAGGCATTAAGGCTTATCCAGCTATAGCTGATGTTCCGGGAGAGATTGATCTGGCACATGTAATCATCCCTTCAAAAATGGTTCCTCAGGCGATTGAGGAGTGCGGAAAGAAGGGGATAAAAGCTGTTATCATCAACTCGGCTGGCTTTAGTGAAATGGGAGAAGAGGGGATAGCATTACAAAAAGAGTTTCTGGCTATTGCAAAAGAATATGGTATACGGATATTCGGACCTAACTGTCAGGGTATTATCAACACAGATCCTGAATACAGGGCCTATTGTGATTTTACTTTTACATTTCCCAAGCCAGGTCATATTTCCATTGCTGCTTTGAGCGGCGGGGTTGGGGCTTTCCTGATGCAGAGTCTTTTTGACCTGGAAATAGGTATGAGGCTATATGCATCAAATGGTAATGCCTGCGATATTTCGATCCCCGACGTTATAGAATATTATGGCGAAGATGCACAGACTAAAGCCATTATCCTGTATACCGAAGGCCTTTCCAACCCACTGGAGTTTATGGAAGTGGCTAAGAAGGTGACCAAAAAGAAACCGATCCTCGCCATGAAGGCCGGCCGTACCGAAGAGGGAGCTAAGGCAGCAGCTTCTCATACCGGTTCTCTTGCGGGTGTGGATATTTCTACAGAGCTGATTTTTGAAAAAACAGGCATTCTCACTTTCCACAATGAAGAGGAGCTCTGCCAGGTAGCAATGGCATTTGCTACACAGCCTTTCCCTAAAGGCAACCGGGTAGGTATCATTACCAATACCGGAGGACCTGCGGTAATAGCCACTGACGAATTGGTTAATTCGGGATTGCATTTACCACAACTTTCCGACAGGGCAAAAGCTATACTTCAGGAAACCATGCTTCCTGAAGCAACAATAGGCAACCCGATTGATGTGGTAGCCACAGGCGGGGGTAAGCACTTCAGGAGCGCTATGGATGTGCTTATGGAAGAAGATACCATCGATTCCATTTTTATCAATTTTGTAACCGCGCCTTTTACAGATACAAATGAGGTAGCCAGGAATATAGTGGAAGTCAGCCAGCTTAGAAAGAAGCCAATTGTCTGCAATTTCATGACGAACATGAGCCTTGAACGCTTTCAGGAAACTGCTAAAATATTGAAGGATGGTGGGGTGCCTTGTTATAGTTTCCCAACTACTGCAGCAAAAGCGCTGGGGGCTTTATACCGATACGGTAAAACACGCTCCAGGGCAATTGGTGAACCAAAAGAATTTCATGGGATAAATTACAAAATAGCTGAAGTAGCCATTAAGCAGGCTAAAAAGGAAGGCTTGTCCTATCTATGTGCCGACCGCGTTTATGAAGTACTAGCCGCGTATGGTATTCCGGTTGCCAAATGGTGGCTTGCCAATGATACAGAAGAAGCAGTGAATGCCGCCGGCAACATTGGTTACCCGGTGGTACTGAAAGCAGAATCAGCCGCTTTGGTTCATAAGAGCGACAAAGGTGGGGTTATGATTAATCTGAAAACTGCTGACGAAGTGAGGGCGGCGGCTGAGAAAATGAAAGATTCGTTTGGCTCTAAAGGGCTGAAAATTTTGGTTCAGCAGTTTTTGCCCGGCGGTAAGGAACTGATTGCCGGGGTCAGTACCAAGCCAGGATTGGGCCACCTTGTCATGTTTGGTTTGGGCGGCATTTATGTAGAAGTTTTGAAGGATGTGGTTTTCAAAATTGCTCCGGTAACAGAAATAGAAGCAGGCGAGATGTTAGGCTCCATTAAAGCAGCCAGACTGCTTGATGGAGTGAGAGGGGAGAAGGGTATTAATAAAGAAAAGGTTATTGACATTATTCAGCGCATCTCTAAACTGGTTACCGACTTCCCCGAAATAAAGGAAATGGACATGAACCCGATTATTGCGCTGGGTGATCAGGTATTTGCAGTAGATGCAAGGATTAAGATAGACTAAATTGACTACCAATGTATAAGATAGAATCAGCAAAAACTTTGAAGGAGATAATGGCCAATTATTTCCTTGGAATGAAGGACCCCAATAAGAAATATGCATGGTGCACGAGTGTTGGCCCGGCAGAATTGCTCCGTTCTTTTGGGTTTGAAGTTCATTTTCCCGAAAATCATGGAGCATTGCTGGGGACATCCCGCACTGCCGGCGACCTGATACCCGAAACAGCCAAGCTGGGATACTCTAACGATATCTGCTCTTATCTTACTGCTGATATTGGTTCTTACTTAAAGAAGGAAACCCCTCTTACAAAACACTACGGATTGGATGGCCCGCCAACTCCAAGCCTGATAGTATATAATACGAATCAGTGCCGGGAAGTACAGGATTGGTTTAATTACTATGGTAAGGAACTGGGCGTGCCGGTGTTTGGCATCACACCTCCCCGCCATATGGATGAAGTAGAGCAGGAAGAAATTGATGATGTGGCACAGCAATTCAAAAATATGATTCCCCTGTGTGAGCAGATAAGCGGCCAAAAGTTCGATATTGATAAATTCAGAGAAACACTCAGGCTAAGTAAAGAAGCAACCGACCTGTGGAAACAGGTTTTGTGGACAGCCAGGGTTTCTCCAGCCCCTATAAGTTTTTTCGATGCCACGATTCATATGGGACCGATTGTGGTATTGCGCGGTACTCAGATAGCCAAGGATTACTATAAAATGCTGCTCGGAGAGTTGCAGGGTAATGTAAAGAAAGGTATCGGATTTCTTGATGAAGAAAGGTGCCGCATTTACTGGGATGGCATGCCTATATGGGGTAAACTAAGGCCGTTGTCTGAATTGTTTATTCAGAATAAAGCAGCCATAGTTGCCTCCACTTACTGCAACAGTTGGGTGTTTGATGCCTTTGATGAACGCCATCCGTTTGAGTCGTCGGCTAAAGCCTATACCGAAATTTTCATTAACAGAAGCGAGAGTGCCAAAGAGCGGATACTATCCAGGCTGGTAAAGGACTTCAATATTGATGGTGTTATTTTTCACGATGCAAAAACCTGTGCCAATAACAGTAACTCCCGGTTTGGCATGCCACAACGACTAAGGGAATCACTGGGAATACCAACATTGGTAATTGAGGGTGATTTGTGTGATCTCAGGTTCTATTCAGAGGGGCAGAGCATTACAAAAATGGAAACATTTATAGAGCAGATAGAAAGTTCAAAAGTATTCAATTAAGCAATACAAAATCGTATGCCATGTATGTGCCTGTTGAAAATATGGAAATGACACTACCCAATGGGCTATTGGTGGACCGGGATTTATTGGAACACGAAATAAAGAAAATATGCCATTATGTTCACCATGTAGTATTTGTGGTAAAGGATAATTTATTGCTGGCAGCAATGATTTTTCCAAACAGGTCATTATTTTCCAAACCTGATTACAAGTTATCGCCTGAAGAAGGTTGCTTTTGTCCCAGGAGCATTCCTGAATTAGGTAAATGCCTTGCTGGCTGCATGAATTCATTAAATCATAAACTCATATCAGGCTATGCAAAAGTTAATGCTGCTGTAATTGTTAATTCTGAATTATCTGTTATTGATGGTACACTTACTACAGATTTAAAACCGGTTGTAAATACAGTAGCCGAAAAATATAGAAATCATATCCGGAATTTATTTGGAGAACTTCTGCCGGTACAGGAAGAAGACTTTAAAATGATTTTGGAAAGCTAAAGAATGAATTGAAATGAGCCTTGCCAGGAATACATAATCTAACCTGTTTAATTGAATTGATGGAAGATTTCAGTAAAATAAAAGTAGGAATAATAGGCCTGGGGCCTGTGGGTATGATTCTTGCCGTGAAACTGGCCGAGGCAGGTTGTGATGTGGCTATCTGTGATAAGGATGAATTCAAGCTGAAGAAAATCAGGGAAGAGGGAATAGTGTTGCAGAATATGTTTCAGTCTGTTACCAGGTTTCATAAGGTCTACAGCTCATTTGCTGATATGGCTCCGATGGATCTTGACTATCTGGTGTTTTCTTTGAAGTCCTACCATACTCCCGGGGCTGTACGGGAAGCAGAAATACTGAAGTCAGATAAACTCACTGTTATCTCTGCCCAGAACGGAATTGATATAGAAAGCCTGCTGGTGCCATCTTTTGGTGAGCTGAGGTCGATGAGAATGATCATCAATTATGCCGGCAACCTTGTGGCTCCGAATACAGTGAGGGTATCATTTTTTACACCACCTAATTACATTGGGCCAATTGATGATGCAAGGACAGAACAGGCTGAGCTATATGCTGCTATTCTGAATAGCGTTGGGTTTACTACTCAAAACGTAGATTCATTTGAACTTGTAAAAAGATCCTGGGAGAAAACTATACTTAATTCTTCGCTCAGCGCTTTGTGCGGAGTAGGCAGGCTCACAATGGCTGAAGCAGTAGCCGATGCAGATACATGTGAACTTGTAGAGCAGATTATTAATGAAGGGATAGAAGTAGCTGAAAAGGAAAAGATCAGGTTCCCGGATGACTTTGTGAGGAAGTGTATGCGTTACCTCAAGAACGGCGGAGATCACTTCCCGTCAATGGCAGTGGATATCATCAACAACCGGCATACAGAAATTGATTACTTCAACGGCAAGATTGTGGAGTATGGAAAGAAGCATTACGTAAAGACTTCGCTCAACCTTTCTTTCACCAATATGGTGAAGGCAATGACCAACAAGAATATCCTTTCGCGGATGCCGGGTGTAACAGGAGAAGTAAATAAGAAGCTAATCAATAAAGGTCTGGTGGATAAAGAAAAATCTGCACTTTATTATAAAGATCAGAATTGCTTTTTAGGTATTGATCTCGGCTCTGCATATACCAAGTTTACTGTGATAGATGATAAGGGAGTTCCGGTATTCCGATATTTGCTGCAGACCCTGAATAAAGACCGGCAGGCAATGAAAAATGTGCTGCAGGCTATTCATGGCGTATTTAAAATAAAATACAGTTGCGCTACCGGCTATGGCAGAAAACATTTCACTGATACTGATATTATAAAGACGGAAATCAATTGCGGCGCTGCCGGGGCATCCCAATATTTCAGCGGTGCAAAAAACCTCATCGATATAGGGGGTGAAGATATCAAAATCGTGCAGTGCGATGCAGAGAATCATGTCTCCAACTTTTACATGAATGATAAGTGTGCAGCGGGTACAGGCGCTTTCCTATCGGAGATAGCAGAACGAGCAGGAATCAGCGATGCCGATATGAGTAGCCTTGCATCGCTTTCGGAATACGACAAAGAGTTGAATAGTTTCTGTACGGTATTTGCCAAAACAGAAATCATGAACTGGGTGTTTGATGGTATGCCTGTGCAGGATATTGCCAGAGGTATCTATATATCTATAGCCAATAAGGTGGCCAAGATGAAGATGATGCCTGGACTACCTGTGTATATTATCGGTGGTGTTATTGCGTACCATCCGTATCTGAGTACAATCCTGTCTCAGAAGTTCAATAAAGAAATTAAAATGGTGGACAATCCGCAATACACAGTGTCATTTGGTGCAGCCACGATTGCCCGGCAAAGCTGGGTTGAGCCCGGAAAGGAAGCAGTGGAATTGGGAAAAGAAGCAGTAACTATTCATTAATCTTACTATATGCAGGCATATCATAACAAGGAAAAGGGGTTTGGAATAATCTACGATGATATTTTTCTGGTGAACGGGGCGCGTACTCCTTTTGGTAAGTTGTGCGGCACCCTGGCTAATATTTCCCCCACTGATTTGGGAATTTATGCCTGCCGGGCGGCATTGGCAAAGGCAGGTGTTTCGCCAGGTGATATTGACCAGGTGATGATGGCAAACATCGGTCAGTGTTCTTACGATTCCTATTTCCTTCCGCGCCATGTAGGACTCTATTCCGGTGTGCCTGAAAAAGTACCTGCAGTAATGCTGCAAAGAATATGCGGGTCGGGATTTGAGACCATCACAGCAGGTGCTGATCAGATTACATTAGGTAAGGCAGATGTTGCCCTTTGCGGTGGCACGGAGAGTATGTCCCTTGCGCCAACAGTAAGTTATGGAAACCGCATGGGTTATGCTTTGGGCAAGGTAGAGTTCCGGGATTTTCTATGGGAAGCGCTCAATGATACTGCTGGTGTACCTATGGGTTGCACTGCCGAGAATGTGGCAAAGCAATATGGCATCACAAGGGCTGAAACCGATGAGTTCGGGAAGTTGTCGATGGACAGGGCTATCGCGGCAACTGAGCGGGGATTTCTGAGGGATGAAATTACGCCTTTGAATAGCGCCGTATTTGAAGCCGCAGGTTGTAAACCCAGGAAAGTTAACCTTCCCAAGAAGGTTATTGATTTTGTAACTGATGAAAACATCAGGACCTCCTCACTCGAAATTATGTCAAAACTGCCAACGGTATTTGATAAGGAGGGTGTGCAGACAGCAGCAAATTCGAGTGGTATGGTTGATGGAGCCGCAGCGGCAATTGTGGCCCGGAAATCATACATCGACGCGAAAGGAATTAGCCCCTTGTCGCGCATTGTGGCGTCTGCTACAAGTGCGGTCGACCATAAAGTTATGGGCCTTGGCCCGATACCTGCTATCCGTCTTTTGCTTGAAATGACCGGCTTAAGAATTGAGGATATCGGCCTTGTAGAAATTAACGAAGCATTTGGCGCGCAGTTCATCGGTTGTGAAAGAGAACTGGGACTGGACAGGAATATATGCAATGTAAATGGCGGCGCCATTGCTTATGGGCATCCCCTGGCGGCTACGGGTTTACGCCTGTCAGTCACACTTTCCAGGGAGATGACCATTCGGAATGTAAAGTATGGTATTGCTTCAGCCTGTATTGGCGGCGGACAGGGTAATGCAATCTTATTTGAGAATATAAATCTAAGACAATGACGGACCAGAAAATATTTAAATGGCAGATGACCGAGTTGAACAAAGAGTTCACACTGGTTGAGCAGAAGATTCCAGTTCTTAAGGATGGCGAAGCGCTAGTAAAAGTTGCAGGTTGTGGTGTGTGCCACACCGATATCAGCTTCTGGCATCATGGCGTGCAAACCAAGCATGCATTGCCCCTTACATTAGGCCACGAAATAAGCGGCAAGGTAGTGAACGGACCTGATGAATGGCTGAATAAAAATGTGATTATACCAGCTGTTCTTCCATGTGGCGAATGTGAATTGTGCCGTAAGGGCCGCAGCAATATCTGCCGCAACCAATTGATGCCTGGCAATGACTTTGATGGTGGGTTTGCATCTCATATTGTTGTGCCTGCGGGATTTCTTTGCCCCGTACCAGATAAAGTGCTGAAAAAGTATAGCCTAGACCAGCTTTCTATTATAGCTGATGCTGTCTCGACACCCTACCAGGTAATGAAGAAGGCCGAGATAGAACATGGCGATGTAGCAATTGTAATAGGTATAGGTGGGGTAGGTATTTATGGCGCACAGATCGCTAAAATCATGGGCGCTAAAGTAATAGCACTGGATATTAATGATGATAAGCTGGCCCTGGCTAAGGAGAATGGCATTGATGCCACACTTAATATTAAGGGTCTGGGAATTAAGGAAATCAAAGATGCAGTAAAAGGGATAGTAAAGGAATTAAAAGCCTCGCCCTTCTGCTGGAAAATATTTGAAATGTCAGGCACAAAGGCAGGGCAGGACACAGCTTTCAATTTGATCACTTTTGCATCAACGCTATCGGTGGTTGGTTTCACAATGGATAAGGTAGAAGTGCGCCTCAGCAATCTGATGGCCTTCGATGCTAAACTTATAGGTACATGGGGCTGCAAGCCGGAATTATATCCGGAAGTGGTGCAGCTTGTGGCTAATGACCAACTGCATATTGATGAGTTTGTAGAGATCTTTCCTATGTCGCAGATAAATGAAGTTTTCAGAAATACCCTCGATCATAAATATATTAAACGGTCAGTGCTGGTACCAGATTTTAATAACTAAACTATATATATGAGCATCCTGAAGAATCACGATCTTGTATCGGTTGACTTTAAAGAGATCCTGTTTGAAAAAAGGCCTTGCCCGGACAGGGACGGACGTGCAATTGAGGGGCTTTTCAATGCCTGGATCATACTAAATAATCCCAAGCAGTATAATTCCTATACCACTGCGGCTATAAAGGAAGTTATTCTTGCATTCCGCACTGCATCCAATGACCGGAGTGTTGTTGCTGTGGTACTTACTGCAGTGGGCGATAAAGCATTCTGTACCGGTGGCAACACCAAGGAATATGCCGAATATTATTCAGGAAATCCGCAAGAGTATTCTCAGTATATGCGGCTTTTCAATGATATGGTGTCGGCCATATTGATGTGCGAGAAGCCGGTTATCTGCCGCATCAATGGCATGCGGGTAGGTGGCGGACAGGAGATAGGCATGGCCTGCGATTTCAGTATAGCCAGCGATATGGCACGCCTCGGCCAGGCTGGACCTAAGCACGGAAGCGCACCAATTGGTGGTGCTACCGATTTTCTGCCTTTGTTTGTAGGTGTAGAACGGGCTATGTACTCACTTACTTTGTGCGAACCATGGTCAGCACACCAGGCTTACTATTATGGCGTACTGACGGATATAGCACCGGTTCTGAAACTGGAGGGTAAGTTCATTGTAAACCCTATGGTGGTTACCGATAGAATTATGGATGAGTATGGGCGTATCACTTTTGGTTCTGCCAAGACCGGGGAGGAACTATCAAAGGCTAAAGAGATAGTTGCTAAGGCCGAAGTTGATTTGTCAATGCTCGATAAAGCCGTGAATAACCTCATAGCCAAGATACTGCATACATTCCCTAATTGTATGAACAAAACCATCAGCGAGGTGCGCAAATTTAAGCTTGAGCACTGGGATAAGAACAAAGAAGGCAGCCGTGAATGGCTTGCGTTGAATATGATGAGCGAAGCCAAAGCAGGTTTCCGTGCATTTAATGACGGTCCGAAAGAAAACAGGGAAGTAGATTTTGTTTTGCTTCGTCTTTTACTTGCTCAGGGCCATGAGTGGAACGAAGAACTACATCATAAAATTTCTCCACAATATCAGAATCAAACTGTTTAGTTTTTTATGGAAAAAATCAAGATCAATTTTCATCATGGTGGTGCCGTTGCCCAGATTATAATGGAGAATGGTAAAGGCAATGTAATTGATAGCGGTATGATGGCTGAATTGTTGATTGCATTTGAAGATTTCAGATCAATGGGTGAATTGAAACTGATTACTTTTGAAGGGGCAGGTAAGCATTTCTCTTTCGGAGCGAGTGTAGAGGAGCATCAGAAAGAACAGGCGGCAGAAATGATACATTCATTCCATAACCTGTTCCTGAAGTTAAAAGATCTTGCAATACCCACACTTGCCAAAATTAACGGACAATGCCTGGGTGGCGGCATGGAACTGGCTATAATGTGCAATTTTCTTTTTGCCGAAAAAACTTCAAAGTTCTGTCAGCCTGAGATAATATTGGGTGTTTTTCCGCCTCCCGCCTCTATAATTCTTGCCGAAAAAATAGGCCTTGCAAAGGCAGAAGAAATAATTATTACCGGTATGACTTTTACCGGAGAGGAAGGTAAAGATTTCGGGTTGATCAATGATGTTTTCGACGACGTGATAGAATTGGAAGCAGAGGTGAATAAGTTTATCGATCATCACATTTTACCAAAGAGCGCTTCATCATTACGGTTTGCAGTGAGAGCATCGCGGGTGAAATTCAACCGTTTGCTTGAAGATTTTTTGCCACTGCTTGAAGAGATGTATGTAAAGGAACTAATGAACACAAGGGATGCCAATGAAGGCATTATCTCATTTTTGGAGAAAAGAAAACCTGTTTGGAATAATTCTTAATCAATTTTTATGAAGACCATCAAGACAGTAGGTATCGTGGGTGCGGGTACAATGGGAGCAGCTATTGCCCAGAAATTTGCACAGGAAAATTTTATTGTAATCCTGGCCGACAGGGAGGAAAGTTATGTTCAGCGCGGTATTGCAAATATTACCAGAATGCTTCAGGAAGGTGCAGACAGGAAAGTCTTTACCCCGGAGCAGGTAGATAATTATCTGTCCAATATAATGGGCTCTCATCATCTTACGGACCTGAAGAAATGTGATCTCATAGTCGAAGCTATTTTTGAGGATTTTAATGCAAAAACAGATTTGTTTAAATCGCTCTCTGCCATTGTGGATAAAGATACTATAATTGCTACCAATACGTCTTCCTTCTCGGTTACCGAACTGGCTGAATCTATTACTCATCCGGAGCGATTTGTGGGGTTGCATTATTTTTATCATGCTGCCAAAAACCGCCTGGTTGAAATAATCCCCGGCGAAAAAACATCGACGGAAACAATTGAATCGGTAAAGGCTTTCTCGATGTTATCGGGCAAGGATGCCATCATCTGCCGGGATTCTTATGGATTTGTGGTTAACCGATTCTTTGTTCCATGGCTCAATGAGGCCGCCCGGCTGCTTGATGAACATATCGGCAACATAGCCACTATAGATGATGTGTGCATGAGGATTTTTGGGATTGGCATGGGGCCCTTTGCATTAATGAATGCAACTGGTGTGCCGGTAGCTTACCATGCAGAGAAAACACTCGAAAGGTTTGGCAGTTTATATGCTGTTAGCGGGAAATTGAAAGATCAGGCCTTATCTGGCACGCAATGGGACCTTTCTGGTGATGTAATGCCCGATGAGCATATTGTAAAGGAAATTACGGAAAGGATGCTTGGGGTGGTGTTTTTTGTTTGCACCCAGTTGCTGGATGAAAAGGTTTGTGAGGCAGTAGATATTAACAAGGGGGCAAAGATAGGATTGAAATGGCGCAAAGGCCCTGTAGAGCTCATGCAGCAATATGGTGAAGACAAGGTGTGGTACCTGGTACACAAAATAGCAGGCATGTACCAGATGCAAATTCCTGCATCAATAGGATCTGGTCATTGGCAAATGCAGTTTGTTGATCTGGAAAGAAAGGGAAAAGTAGCTGTCATTACCATGAACCGGCCCGAAGACCTGAACGCACTGAATGAAGAGGTAATGAAGCAACTGAATGCTCAGTTTGATCTGGTTAACAAGGACCCGGCTATTGAAACTGTATTTATCACGGGGGCAGGCAAGGCATTTGTGGCCGGGGCTGATATTAAGTTCTTTATCAAAAACATAAAGGCCAATAAGATTAAGGATATAGAGACTTTCACTGGTTTCGGGCAGGAGGTATTTAAAAAGATAGACGAATCGCAAAAGAAAGTGGTAGCGGTGCTCAATGGACTGGCACTTGGTGGTGGCCTGGAACTTGCGCTATGTGCCGATGTAATTCTTGCATTGCCTAAAGCACAAATGGCATTCCCGGAAACGGGGATTGGCATTTATCCCGGGCTTGGCGGTACGCAGCGCAGTGCCATTAAAATTGGTAAACCACTGAGTAAGTACCTTATACATACCGGTAAAATGCTGAGCGCTAAAGACGCGCAGGAAATAGGCCTCGTAGATAAAATTATATCTACAGATGAACTCTTTTCAATGATATCCGGAAAGGTTCCGGTTCCTGAAAATTGTAGTGTCCAGTTGAGTGCTAATTGGAAGATCATTGATCAGTTTTTCAGTAACAACCCAATTGAAAAAGTACTGGCCCACCAGTACGCTGTAGATGGTATGAATACTGAAGATGCAGAAAAAATTTACAAGACCCTAAAAAGAAAAGCGCCCATTGCCCTTTATACAGCGGATAAGCTGATAGAAGAAGCCAAAGGCTGCGAGTCTGAACTGAAGTACCTGGATAAGATTTTCTCCACTTCAGATGCTTTACTTGGCCTGAGTTCTATTGGTAAGCAGGTGGAGTTTAAAGGGAGTTAAATTTAACGGAATTTATAAAGGATAATAAACAGCCATGGAATTACATGGCTGTTTTTGTTCCTGTTACCTCAGCAATCTTATTCAGAAAGTATTTTGCACTGCTGCATTCAGTATGTTGCGCTGCTTTCAGAATTGAGAAATTATTCTTAACCATTTGCTTAGCCAGTATAGGTTTACTGCCAAATCCTCTTCCGGTTGTTGCATATCTTATTGCCCTTATTTCTTCATATGGATCAGCTATGGCTTCCGGATGCCCATACACAAATTCCGGATCGTTAATAAAGCTGCTCATGGCTTTAGAATCAGCAAGAAACCAGCTTTCAATTGTTTGATGCCCACCACCACGGAATGCTTCAATTAACGAAATGGTAATGGTTGTAAACCCGAAAAATAATTTGCCGGGTTTAAAATGTGAAAATATCCTATTATTTTTGATGAGGTTCAGCTACCTTTAATTTTAACTATCTAAAAATCATCAGATGAAAAATGGAGTTAGGTTTTTTGTCAGTAGTTTAATTTGTTTGGGTGCAGGCATCATTCTCTCCGGTTGTGGCAATAAACTAAAACAAACAGGTTTTGATTCCGGTATCAATCAGGTGGGTCATGTAGTTGTTATTTACATGGAGAACCATAGCTACGATAATCTTTATGGCCGGTTTGCACATGCCAATGGTCATGACAATGCGACACTGGGTGCGGTAACCCAGCTTGATTCAAACGACAAGCCATATGTTACACTGCCCATGGATTCGGGCGCAATTCCATCCACACTGCCAAACAATATTTTCAATATTGATAAATACATAGCGCCGGACAAGAAAACACCCGATGTTTTGCACCAGTATTACCAGGAACAGATGCAGATAAATGGTGGTAAAATGAATAAATATGCCTTGTATAACGCATGGTCTTACGGGCTTACCATGGGCTATTATATTACTGATTCTCTGCCATTAGATACTTTTGCCAAAAGTTATACTTTATGCGATAATTTTTTCCATAGCGCATTCGGCGGGTCATTTTTAAACCATCAGTGGCTTATAGCAGCCGCATCACCGGTAAATAAAAATGGTTGTGATTCTGTAATCGCAAAGGTGCAGAATGGCAAGCTTATAAGGGATGGCCTTATTACGCCCGATGGCTATGTAGTCAACACCAGTTTTTCAGTTAATGCCCCGCATGCCCCGGCCAGTAAGTATAACTACAATCCGGCAAGGCTCGTACCCAGTCAGACCCATCCCACCATTGGTGATCGTTTAAACGACAGAGGTGTTTCCTGGGTTTGGTATTCGGGTGGCTGGGATAATGCCAACAGAACTCATCCCGACTCTAATTTTCAGTATCATCATCAGCCCTTTACTTATTTTGCCAATTATTCAGATACCGCAATTGAAGCCCGGAGAAAGCATCTTAAAGATGAAAGCCTGTTTTTTGCCGATGCCCGCAATGGCACGCTGCCAGCCGTTTCGTTTGTTAAGCCGCTCGGCGATTTTAATGAGCACCCGGGTTATTCTGATGTGAAGGATGGAGAAGATCATGCCGTGGCGCTGATCAATGCAGTGCTCAGCGGGCCTTCGCGCAATGATGTAGTTATCATACTTACTTATGATGAAAATGGTGGTTTCTGGGACCATGTAGCCCCGCCGGTTATAGATACCGTATGGGGGCCGGGCACACGTGTGCCGGCGATAATTATTTCTCCTTTTGCCAAAAAAAGAAATGTTGACCACACCCAATACGAAACACTCAGTATTCTTGCCTTTATAGAAAAACGCTGGGGTTTACAGCCTTTGAATGATCGCGACAGAAATGCCAATCCTTTAAGGAATGCTTTTGATTTTCAGTAAATCTGAGATGGAATTTCCGACTTTTTGCTACTATCCTGAGTTGAGAGGGTCTTGCATAACCTTGAGATGTCGGAAGTATACAAACTGCACATATTGAAGATAATTGATAAGTTTTGAAGTCTTAATGAGGTTGATTAAGAAAAATATATATTAAAAAGTAAGCAAACTTAAGGATGTGTTTTTTGGCATATAATTTAATTGCACTCGTAGTGTCTGGTATCAGGAGGATGTATTTATTTTCAGTATTTGTCCGCGAATTTTAATGATAAAAGTCATTTTCCTTTCTGTAGATAATCCTTACCTTCGCGCCACAAAAATTCCGCTCCAAATGAATCTGCACGAATACCAGGCTAAAGAACTGCTGAAAAGATACAATGTACCCACCCAGGAAGGCGTTGCCGTGGATAAGGTAGATGATGCTGTAAATGCCTACAAGCAAATGGCTACCAATTCGGGCAGTAAGTTTGCCGTAGTAAAGGCACAGATACATGCCGGTGGCCGTGGTAAAGGGCGCATAAAGGAATATCCCGATCAAGCTGGTGTGAAGGTGGTGAAAAGTGCTGATGAGGTAGAAACAGTGGCGCACAACATATTGGGGCATACACTTGTTACTATCCAGACCGGCCCTACAGGTAAAAAAGTAAACAAGATCCTTATTGCTCAGGATATGTATTACGATGGACCCAGCGAACGAAAGGAGTTTTATATGAGCATCCTGCTCGACAGGGCTAAGAAACAGAATGTAATTATGTACAGTACCGAAGGGGGTATGGATATTGAAACCGTGGCCCATGATACTCCTGAGAAAATATTTAAGGAGTGGGTGCATCCGGGTTTTCCGCTGATGCCCTTCCAGGCACGTAAAATTGCATTCAACCTGGGCCTGAACGGTCTGGCTTTTATAAACATGGTGGCATTTGTGGGCAAGCTGTACGATGCCTATGTTGGCCTTGATTGCTCTATGCTGGAGATCAACCCGCTGTTCAAAAGCGCAGACGACAAGATCATTGCGGTAGACTGCAAAATGAACGTGGATGAAAACGCACTCATCCGCCACAGCGACCTGGCTGATATGCGCGATAAGAGTGAAGAAGACCCAACCGAAGTGGAAGCCGGCGAATACAACCTGAATTATGTGAAGCTGGACGGCAATGTAGGCTGCATGGTCAACGGTGCAGGCCTTGCCATGGCTACCATGGATATGATAAAACTGGCTGGTGGTGAGCCCGCCAACTTCCTGGACGTAGGCGGCAGCGCCAATGCCCAGACCGTAGAGGCAGGATTCCGCATCATTCTTAAGGACCCGCACGTAAAGGCCATTCTTATCAATATATTCGGGGGCATCGTTCGTTGCGACAGGGTAGCATCGGGCGTAATTGAGGCCTATAAGAACCTCGGCAACATCAATATCCCCATCATTGTGCGCCTGCAGGGCACCAATGCCGAGATTGCCAAGGAACTGATAGTAAATTCAGGGCTTAAGGTGCAATCGGCTATTTTGCTGAGTGAAGCTGCGGAGTTGGTGCAGAAGGCAGTGGCGGGAAATTAATTGGAATAATTTTTTTCGAATTAAAATATAAAAAAGACATCCAGTTGGATGTCTTTTTTTATTGAAGAAATCATTCCTGACAAATGGATCTGCATTACAGGATTAAGAAGAAGTATAGGCACAAAAAACGTTAATCTTAATGACTGGCTTTTCTTGAAGCGGGAACCAGAATCGAATAAGTGATTTTTTGTGATTACTCCGGTTTTAAGAATTTCAATTGGCCAATATGATTCTACTTTGCTATAGGTTGGCTGAGGCATTTTGTTGGCGGAAAAATTTCATTACCTTGCTCTTGTGGTTCGCATTTTCCGGGATATTACTATATACATCTTGCTGTGTATTTCCACCTTCCTTATGCTCAACGGTATTGTACGCTACTATCCCATGAGCGATGATATTGGCTTTCTGAAGTTCAAGCAGCCATACCTGCATAACCCCGTATGGAAAGCGGCGTTTTATATCCATGTCTATTCCATTATGCCTGCGCTGCTGGCCGGGTTTACACAATTTTCCCGGTACATACTACGGGAGCAGAAGCAGTTGCACCGGCTGATGGGGAGAATATATGCTTACGATGTATTGCTGATCAATGCGCCGGCAGCAATGGTACTGGCCGTTAACGCCAATGGTCTGCTGCCGGGCAGGGCAGCCTTTGTTATCTTAGATTGCCTTTGGTTCCTGTTCACTTTGAAGGCAGTACTTGAAGCCCGCAAAGGCAACATCGCGGCTCACCGCCGTTACATGATTCGCAGCTATGCCCTCACACTGTCTGCCGTCATGCTGCGTGCGTGGAAATTAATTATCCTCAGCTTTGTCTACATTGATCCTGTACACCTTTATATGATTGACGCATGGCTGGGTTTTGTACCTAATCTCTTGTTTGCAGAATGGCTGATCAGGCGCAAAACTTACCGCTCAAAACTAACAGTGCTTAAAAACCACACTACCTCAACGGCCAGGAGCAGCAGATAGCTGAGGATAAAGATAATAATACGCATCCGCCTCGGACGACTACTACCTTTCTTTACCAATTTCTTATAGCTAAACAATGCTATTACATAAGCAATTAAGGCAGGAATGCCGATAACGAGCAAAAGGGCAATGATACCAAACATAAAGAGAGCTATATAGATGTTACTAAAAGGGTACTAAAGATTAAATTTAACGATTTTATCCGGAAATTACTTCACTGGAATGGGTTTTAACTTTTTATGGTAGCGAGAACATCTATCGAACCTGAGATTCCGCATTTTTACGGGAGAAATGGGCCTTTAAAATGCAAAAAAGACACCCGTTTGGATGTCTTTTGTAGCGAGAACAGGGATCGAACCTGTGACCTTCGGGTTATGAGCCCGACGAGCTACCGCTGCTCTATCTCGCGATGTGGGTGCAAAAGTAGGGGTTACGAAGTTACCCACCAAACTTATTATTGCCTCAAACGTTAAAGTATTGCTTTTGGAACAAAATTTTAATTAAGCCAAGTGATTCATCAAAATTCAGTATCTTTACCTCAAAGCAATTTATCTGCTACATATCATATCCGCAATAAAAAAGAATATTCCAAGGCAGTGATAGAAGATTTGCGTAAAAATGATGCGGTTGAGTTTATACCCGAGGAGGAAGCTTTTGATGTGCCTCAATGGCAAAAAAATGAAGTGCTAAGGAGAATTGAAAAACATAAAACCAGCCCGGAGCAGATTATAGATGAGGATACTTTTTTTGCCATGCTAAACGATGATTGAGTTTAATCGCATATTTGATCATTACTCCCTCTGTCAAACAAATATAGACCTAAACTATGTCGCCTAAAATTGACCAATACCTGTTTGGATGGTTTTGCGGCCTTGGCTTTTTATCTGCATACTGTCTCTTTTTCATAGCGCATCTGTATGAGAAATTTTTTGCAACTACCTAACAGGTACGCAGTAAGTAACTTATCAACCTTTCAACTTATCAACTTATCATCCTATCAACCAATCCCCCTACCTTTGCACTATTAATTATTATAAATGCCTAAAAACACAAAAAGAAAAAACAAAAACCCTGTTGCCGGAAAACACATCTATACAGGCAAGCTTGAAGTAACCCGAAGCGGTATGGGATTTGTAGTGGTAGATGGACTGGAAACAGACATCATCATTGACCGCAACAACATGGATACCGCCCTCAACGGCGATGAAGTAAAAGTAGAAGTAAGAGCTAATAACGAACCCGGCAAGCGACTAAAGGGAACCATTACTGAGGTAATCCGCCGCAAGCAATCTGAGTTCAGCGGACGGGTAGAGGTTCATCCTCATTTCGCATTCCTGATACCGGAGAGCGAAAAGATGCCTGTGGATATATTTATACCCCTGCACCTGCTTAATGGCGCCAAAAACGGCGACCACGCCATGGGGCGTATAGTAGAATGGAGTGGCAAGACAAAGAACCCGGTTGGCGAGATAGTAAGTGTGCTTACCAACCAATCAATAAATGAAATAGCCATGCAGGGGCTGCTGGTAGAAAATGGTTTCCCGCTCACATTCCCTGATGATGTGCTGGAAGATGCAGCAAGGTACCCGGAATACATGGACATTAAGGAGATAGCTAAAAGAAAGGATATCCGCGATGTGCTTACCGTAACCATAGACCCTGCGGATGCCAAAGACTTTGACGATGCCCTTTCTTTTAAAGAACTGAAAGGCGGGTGGTATGAAGTAGGTGTTCATATAGCCGATGTAAGCCATTATATAGAGCCTGGCTCCGCACTCGATAAGGAGGCTTACCGGCGGGCTACCAGTGTTTACCTGCCCGACAGGGTATCGCCTATGTTGCCTGAGCGGCTTTCAAATGAACTCTGTTCGCTTCGCCCACATGAAGATAAATATACCTTTTCGGTCCTATTCCGGATCAATGAACATGGCAAAGTAAAAGACCACTGGATAGGGAAAACAGTGATCCATTCAGATCGCCGTTACTCTTACGAGGAAGTACAGGAGATAATAGAAGGGGCTGATGGCGATAATGCTGCGGTATTACATACATTGAACGGGATAGCAAAAAACCTGCGCAGCCAACGCTTCAAAAAAGGGGCTATCAATTTCTCTTCTCAGGAGGTACGGTTCCAGCTCGATGAAACCGGCAAGCCAATTGGTATTGTCATTAAGGAAAGCAAGGAAGCACACCAGCTTATAGAAGAGTTTATGTTGCTGGCCAACAGGACCATAGCAGAATATGTGGGAGGAATTAAGTTTAAAGGCGAGGATGTACCCTTTCCATACCGTGTGCATGATGTGCCGGATGAGGATAAACTGAGGGTGTTTTCCTTATTTGCCGGCCGGTTTGGTGTGAAATTTGATTTGAGTACACCCGGAACAATTTCCAAGTCGTTCAATGCTATGCTTGAAACAGTGAGGGGTAATCCGGAGCAGCATGTGCTGGAGCAACTAGGTATCCGAACGATGTCGAAGGCGGTATATACAACTGATAATATCGGCCATTACGGGCTGGGGTTTGAGCACTACTGCCATTTTACTTCACCTATACGCAGGTATCCTGATGTGCTGGTGCACCGTATTTTGCAGGAATGCATTGCGGGAGATATACACCCGATAAAGCACCTCGAAGCCCAGTGCCGCCATTGCAGCGACCAGGAGCGAAGGGCTATGGAAACAGAGCGCGCCGCGAATAAGTATAAGCAGGTAGAATTTATGCAGGACTATGTGGGCGATGATTTTGAAGCGGTTATCAGTGGTGTTGCCACATTCGGATTCTGGGCCGAGACTGTTGCACATAAGTGTGAAGGCATGGTATCTATTAATGACCTTTCGGAATTTGATGATTTTGAATTTAATGAGGGTGAATATGCCCTTGTCGGGCGTTCCAGCGGGCTGAGGTTCGCGATGGGTGATAAGGTAAAGGTGCAGGTAGTATCGGCCAATCTTGCCAAAAGGCAGATTGATTTTTCTATCTTAGAGCTACCCGACCGGCCAGCCAGGAAAATGATGAGCGGTTCGACACGCGCGTATGGACAGGGCAAGAAACTGACTGCAACCGAATCATTTGCCTACGGCAAAAAAACTGCAAAAACAAAGACAAATAACAACCGCAAAAAGAAATAGATGCATTCTTTCATAGAACTTGTCGCCTCTTTTGAGGGACGATTTACAGGCTCATTACCTTTCAGGCCTGCGCCTGCATCACTATATGATCCTTGCCGCTATTTACTGAAACTTGGGGGTAAAAGGGTGCGGCCTGTATTGTGCCTGATGGCCAATGAGCTGTTTGGCGATATCAATGAAGATGCATGGTACGCTGCATTCGGTATAGAATTGTTTCACAATTTTACCCTGATACATGATGATATCATGGACAAAGCGCCTCTGAGAAGGGGTAACCCCACCATACACACCAAGTATGGCCTTACCAGCGGCATCCTATCGGGAGATGTGATGTGTATTTATGCTTACGAACAGATGGCGAATATCAGGCAATTTCTGCCCCAGGCGCTGCGAGTTTTTAATAAGACTGCAGTAGAAGTTTGTGAGGGCCAGCAGCTGGATATGGACTTTGAGCACCGTAATGATGTTACCATTGACGAATACATCCACATGATCATGCTTAAAACCTCGGTGTTGCTGGGTTGCAGCCTGAAAATGGGCGTCCTGGTGGGTGGCGGGCTGGGCGATAATGCCAATAAGCTTTATGAGTTTGGTCGCAACCTCGGTATTGCCTTCCAGCTACAGGACGACTACCTGGATGCATTTGGAGATACGGGAAAGCTGGGTAAGCAGAATGGCGGAGATATTATTGCCAATAAGAAAACTTACCTGCTGCTTAAAACGCTTGAAAATGTGGATAAGGAGCAACGCAACTACCTTGAAGGGTTGCTGCAATCTAACAGCGACAACAAAGTGCCTTCGATGCTGGAACTTTACCGGACCACAGGAGCAGATATTGCTTGCCGGGATGCAGTGGCTGAATATTCCCGGTTAGCTTTTGAGTGCCTGGAAAATGTGGCTATACCATCCAAAAGGAAAGAGCCACTGATGGAGCTGGCTAGCTATTTACTGATGAGGGATAAATAATTTAGATTTGCTTATAGAAACTTTCAAAAACTAAACGTAAAACACTGCATGAACTACTGGCTAGCTAAATCGGAACCATCGAAATACAGTTTTGACCAACTGGTAAAGGATAAGAAAACGATATGGGACGGAGTGCGCAACTATGCAGCCCGGAATAACCTGAGGGCTATGAAGAAAGGCGACCAGGTTCTGTTTTACCACAGCAATGAGGGTAAGGAAATTGTTGGCATTGCAGAAGTGGCGAAGGAAGCCTATCAG
Source organism: uncultured Bacteroidota bacterium (assembly GCA_903835005.1). GTDB lineage: Bacteria > Bacteroidota > Bacteroidia > Chitinophagales > Chitinophagaceae > Nemorincola. The sequence continues at coordinate 31,618 of CAILLK010000027.1, forward strand.
GACCCGACAACTGAAGATACCAACTGGGTGGTGGTGGAGCTGAAGCCAGTCAAGGCACTGCCTTCACCGGTATCACTTGCTGCTATTAAAGCAGAGTCATCACTAGCAACCATTGAACTGGTGAGGTTAAGCCGATTGTCTGTTAGTATAGTGAAAGAAGATGAGTTTAAGAAGGTACTGAAGATGGGGGGATTGTAATTTTTGGAATTAGGAATTTGGGATTTTGTTATTTGGTATTTCCATGATAGTATTCCTTCTGTAATTCTTTGGAAGTTTTAGTGCTGCCGTCGGGGCTCCAGCCCGGGGGATTGAAGAGGTATTTCAGTTTGGTTTTGAAGGAATTGGTTTTATGAAAATCGAGGGCGATTTCTTTCCATTCGTGGGTAATAATATGTAACGGGTGGTAGGGTTTTTCTATAGGTTTGGTAATGCCATAGTGCGGTATTTCTGTTTCCATCTCTTCGGTAAAAGTGCCAAACATGCGATCCCAGAAGATGAAAAGCATACCCATATTCCGGTCGAGATAGGGGATATTACTGGCGTGGTGCACGCGGTGGTGAGATGGGGTAACAAAGATATACTCTATCCAGCGGGGCAGTTTCTTTATGGCCTGGGTATGCACCAGAATACCATATATCTGGGTAATGGAATACATAAATATCACATCGAGCGGGCGGAAGCCAATAATAACAAGGGGTATGAAGTAGAAGTACTTATAAACCGGCATGAGCACAGATGAACGGAAACCGGTAGAGAGGTTGTATTCGGGTGAAGAGTGGTGGGTAACATGCACTGCCCAGAACAACCGCACAGAATGATCGACATAATGTATCAGCCAGAAGATAAGATCCTCGGCCAGAAGGAGGAGGACCCAGTAAATAATTGGATTCCAATTGTTTAACAAGTGATATTTAAAAAAATAATCTAGGACAACGAGGCCAACGAACAATCTCAGAACCGCATCAATACCCGTATTTACCAGGTTAAGGTAAATATTCATCCAGGTTTCCTTCCAGCTATAAAATTGTTGCTGCCTGAAGTTGCTGAGCAATATTTCCAGAGGAATAATTACCAGGTAAACCGGCAAGGACAACAGGAGTAATATTTGTTTATGCAACTCACTCATTCTTTCCTGATTATAATTCCCTGATTTCTGGCAGAGGATTTACTAATTCCTGTAGCATCCGGGCTGATTAGACAAATAATTGTCTGATAAGTTTAAGCATCCTTTCCGATTCAGATGCCCCTCACTATGTCGTAAACAGGGCTTTAATTATATTTCTCGCGTGGTAGAATTATGCATTAAAATGTTTCACGCAAAGGCACAAAGTCGCGATTTCATTGATTGATAACAAGCGCATCATAAAATCAAGATTGCAAAGCCACTAATTCCTGCAATGCACAAATTAAAGCATATGGTATAGGTGTTTATTTGTACCGGGGGGCTTAACCCACGACTATTATATTACGCTATTTCAGAACTGTTTGCCTTTCAATTTAATGAACCGGAGGGCTTCAGCCCCCTGTTATTATAGTTCATTCTATGCCCTGGCAGCAAGCGCTGATCCTTAATAATTCTAAAGCTACAAATTGCTTATCGGGAGTAACTGCTGTTATATGGTCATTATTTCTTTATCCTTGTCTTTGCAATGCTGATCGACGAGGGCAATGAATTTATCCGTTACACCTTGTATACGGGCTTCACCTGCTTTGGCTATGTCTTCGCTCAGACCGTCTTTCTGTAATTTTTTGATCTGCTCAATACCATCGCGTCTGATGTTGCGAATGGCAATTTTGGCGTGTTCGCCTTCGCCCAGGCAGCGTTTCACCAGTTCTTTACGGCGCTCTTCAGTGAGTGGCGGAAGAAACAGGCGTATTATAATACCGTCGTTTTGAGGTGTTAGTCCTATGTTAGATTGAAGTATTGCTTTTTCGATGACGCCAATCATTTTCTTTTCCCACGGCTGGATGGTTATGGTGCGGGAATCTGCAATCATAATGTTGGCTACCTGGTTAAGTTGGGTCGGGGCGCCATAGTAATCAACATGAACGCCATCCAGTATCTGCGGAGATGCTTTTCCGGCGCGGATCTTGCTCAGTTCCAGCTCCAGGTGGCCAATGGCTTTTTTCATTTGCACCGATACATCATCAATTATATCTTCCATTAATCCGGTCATAGACTATGATTTTTTTTGCAGAACGCAAAAGTAATAAAAGAAGCTAAAATTATTGTGATTAAAAGGTTGTAATGTGAATGATGTTTGATTTTGTTATTAGGTTTTGTCAGCATCTTGCGCCGGCCTGCAGTCCACTAGTTTTGAGAATAGCTTGAATATTGAAATACAGGTGGTGAAAGCGGGAGCCTCAAAAGGGATAGTGTTTTATGATTTTAAGAAAATATTGATTTTTCCCGGACCACAATTTGAAGTTAATCATTTAGTACTATAAACTTAGCAGTATATTTACTTTTCGCAGCTTTACCAGCAAAGATGTTTAGAATATATAAGTACAGTTTTACGGAGATGCTGCTGTTTCCACCTGTGGGAGTGAATGAGCTAAGGCTAAAGGCGCGATTGGAGGGTAAGACGGTGCTGATAACCGGTGCAAGCTTTGGTATAGGTGAAAGCCTTGCTTATCAGCTGGCGGCTACCGGGGTGCATTTAATACTAGTGGCCAGAACACAAGACAAACTTGAGGAGGTAAAAGCACGGATTGAGGCCCTGGGGGGGAAGGCAACGGTTTTCACGGCTGATATGTCGAGGTCGGATGATGTGCTTCGTTTGACGGAATTCCTGAGCAGGCTGCAGGGAGGTGTTGATATTGTGGTTAATAATGCGGGTAAATCTATCCGGCGACCTGTGATGGAGTCGCTGGACAGGCTACATGATTTCGGTCGCACCATGGCCATTAATTATTCGGGGCCAGTGCAACTGATACTTGCCCTAATACCAGGGCTGTTGAAAAACAAGGGGCAGATCATTAATGTTTCTTCGGTATCTGTGTTGCTGGCGCCAGCTCCCAAATGGGCAGCATATCAGGCATCTAAATCGGCATTTGACCAGTGGTTCAGATGCGTATCGCCGGAATTGAATGCCGGGGGGGTAGCAACTACAACAGTGTACCTGCCGCTGGTGAGGACCCGGATGATAGCACCAACGGAGGCCTACAATAAAATGCCTGCCATGAACCCCGGGCATGTGGCTGCTATAATAGGAAGGGCTATGATTAACAGAAAGAGAAGGCATGCGCCCTGGTGGTTGTTTTTTGGTCAACTGGGATCTCTGCTTTTCAGAGGTGTATTGGAATCAATGAATATCTGGTTTCTTAATAGAAAACAAACATTATGATCGTAGCCCTAACTAAATTATATCGTCTCAAACTACTCAGCCCGAGGGGCTTGTATTGTCTTTTTCATTCCGTATTGACAGGAGGTATTAATCTGATGGCAATAGTGCGGTATGCTGCTAAAAGGTATCCGGGAAATATTGCTGTAACGGATGAACAGGGAGATATCAGCTATACGGATTTGCTTACCCAATGTGAACAACTGGCTATAGTATTGACAAATAAATACAAACTGTGCAAGGGCAAAAAGGTGGCAGTGATGTGCCGGAACCATGTAACGTTGGTGCGGTCGGTTTTTGGCATATCGCAAACCGGGGCTGATCTGTATCTCCTGAATGTGGAAATGAGCCAGGGTCAGTTCGACAATTTTTGCAGCAGGCATTCATTTGATCTGATCATTTATGATGAGGATGTCGAAGCGCTGATTCAGGAATCACCATTAAAGAATAAGGCGATAGCAGCATATAATTATGGACCTGCTTCGGTGGATAGTTTGGTCAGGAAGAGGTGGGTAAGCAATGGCAAAATTACCAGGGCGCGCTCGGGGAAAATAACTGTCCTTACAGGTGGTACTACTGGTGAATTCAAAACAGCCGCACGCAAAGCATCTATGGTCAATTTCCTGGACCCTTTTACAGACCTGGTTACAAAATTGAAACTGGAGGAAATCAAATCTGTTTACATAGCCACCCCAGTTTATCATGGTTTTGGTTTAGCAGCGGTTTTCATGGGGTTGATGCTGGGTTGCAGGTTGTATCTGCTGCCAAGGTTTGAAAAGCAAAAAGCTTGTGAACTGATAGCCGGTAACAGGATAGAAGCGGTAGCCCTTGTGCCTGTGATGCTGCAACGGATGATGGCCTGTGATGCAGGAGCTTTAAAGTCTTTAACCTGCATAATTTCGGGAGGGGCCATACTTGATGCTAAACTGGTGCAGGAAGCCACTGTGCGGCTAGGCAGTATTCTTTTTAACCTTTATGGAACCTCAGAGGCAGGTGTGTCGATAATGGCAACACCGGCAGACCTGGCATATGATTGCAGGACATTGGGTAAGGCCATAAAAGGGGTCGCTATAAACCTTCTGGATAAAAATGATACAGAGGTGCCCGTTGGTGAAACAGGAAGGATATGCATAAGCAGCAGGTGGAGTGTGCGGCCTGGGGGTGGTAGCAGGATTGTAACGGGCGACCTTGGTTACCGGGATAAGGCTGGGTACTATTATCTGTGCGGCAAGACCGATGACATGATAGTATCGGGTGGGGAAAATGTTTATCCGGCAGAACTGGAGCGGATATTGCTGCAGCATGAGCACATAAAACAGGCAGCAGTGATAGGGATTAGCGATGAGGAATTCGGGCAGCGGCTGAAGGCGTTTGTGGTACTTACTGATGAATGTGTTTTACCAGTGAAAGAACTGAGACATTGGCTGAGTAAAAGGGTTGCCAGATACCAGATGCCTGGGGAGATTGCATTTATGGGTGAACTACCTTATACTTCATTGGGGAAGCCGGATAAGAAGAATTTAGTTTGAAGAAGGAATTTCTTTTTTCCATTAATCAAATGAATAAGCGGATACATTATGGTATTTGTGAAACGTGGTGGTTTCTTTGGGGTCATAGCTGTCGGGGTTATTCATATTGTATTTGAGGTATTTCCAAAGCTCGGCTGTGGTAGTGGAGTAGGGCAGTTTGCCGGCTTTGAAACCAGCAAGTGTAAATTCTACATTGCTTATTTTGCGGAATTCGTAAATGAAATAACCTTCATCGGTGCCATCGTCGGCAATATGGTTAATGCAGGCAAATGTTTTACCACCCAGGTTGCTCATGATCGCTTTGCGGGGAGTTAAGTAGTCGGGATTACCGGTGCTGTCTACCTCATAAATAGTGAGGTTGCCTTTTGCCAGGTCGCGCTCCACAAGCCATGCTTTTTCGGGTTTGCCGAGTTCATTTTCTTCGTGCCAGCTGCCGCGCAGCCATGGCTGCACCGTATATGAACCCTGATCGACCGGAATTTTGGTAAGCAGCGGGCAGCCCGTAAGCGGGAAAAGGAATATTACCAAACAATAGATTGCCAGCTTTTTCATCCAGGAATGCATTTAGGAATAAAAGTAATCAGGATTTTTCAAATTGTTCGGATCTATATCCCGATTTCTTATTTTCGGCTGGTACTGTTTTTAATTGCCTAATTTTACTGCATATACTACCAGCTATGTTTTACCAGCCAGAAATAGAAACTATGCCCTTGGCTAAACTGCGGGAGTTGCAGAGCCAGCGGCTAAGGGAGCAGGTGAATTACCTTTATAAAAATGTGCCATTCTATAAACGGCAACTGGATGAAGCATCGGTAGACCCCGCAAGTATAAAGGGTATTGCGGATATCCGCAGGCTGCCCTTTAGTAAAAAGACCGACCTGCGCGATAACTATCCTTTCGGGCTGATTGCGGTGCCGCAGAAAGAGATTTCGCGGATACATTGCAGCAGCGGCACTACCGGCAAACCTACAGTGGTAGCGTATACAAAGGGAGACCTGGATATTTTCTCGGAATGTGTGGCACGCTCGCTGACCGCAGCCGGATGCAGGCCCGGAATGATTATGCAGAACGCATATGGTTATGGATTGTTTACCGGCGGGCTGGGTTTGCATTATGGCGCTGAGCGGCTGGGAATGGCAGTGGTACCGGTATCGGGCGGGATGACTGAACGGCAGATTATGCTGATGAAAGACTTCGGTACGGATGCTTTATGTTGCACGCCATCATATGCCATGACTATTGTGGAAGAACTGCATCGGAAAGGGATAGATAAAAATTCGCTAAAGCTGAAACTGGCTATTCTGGGAGCAGAGCCCTGGACAGAAAGTATAAGGGCAGGTGTGGAAGCCGGGCTGGGTGTGTTGGCTACAAACATATACGGACTATCGGAGATAATGGGGCCGGGAGTGTCGCAGGAAGACTATGAAGAAAAGGGTACGGGCAGCTATATATGGGAGGATCATTTTTTTCCTGAGGTAGTGGACCGGCATACCGGCGAACCACAGCCAGAAGGCAGGCCAGGCGTACTGGTATTTACAACTCTTACCAAAAAAGCCATGCCGTTGCTGCGTTACTGGACCAATGATATCTGCACCCTGCATTATGACAAGGGAGGGAAGCGCACCCACATAAAGATGGGACAGATATTGGGCCGTGCCGATGATATGCTGATAATAAGGGGCGTAAATCTGTTTCACACTCAGGTAGAGGCTGTGCTGGAAGAATTCAATAAGCTGAGTACCAATTACCAGTTGCTGGTGAGCAGGGACGGGAATATGGATATGGTAACAGTGAATGTGGAACTGGAAAGTGGCTTTTTTAATGAACTGGGTATTGATACTATTTCGCCGGAGGTAATTAAAGAACAACCGCACCTGAGTGAATTATATTATGGATTTGTAAAGAAAATAAAAGATAATACCGGGCTGAGTATGCACTTGCACCTGCTCGTGCCCGGCGCTATTCCTCGTAGTGAGGGTGGTAAACTGAACAGGATAATTGATCTGCGTAAAAAAGACTAAAGGATCAAAGGATAAGATGTGCATTAGGGTGTTACCACAAAGATGCACAAAGGATTACACAAAGTTCACAATATAATACGGATAAAAAGGCAACTGCACAAAGTTCATAGTATAAGATAAATGTTTTTATATACCTGTGCAAGTATATGAGGCAATAGCAGAAAGATGGAACTTAAAAAGAATACTATTACGCCGCAGGAAGTAGTGGAAATAATGACAGCCAGGGATGGGTTCTCGAAGTGGCTGGGGCTGGCGATAGATGAGGTTAGGCTGGGGTATTGCAGGCTGCACTATACTGTGCGCGGTGAAATGCTGAACGGGTTTGCTAGCCTGCATGGCGGGGTATTATTTTCGGCATCTGATTCGGCATTTGCATTTGCCTGCAATTCGCACGGGAGGCTCACTGTGGCGCTTGATGTTTCGATATCCTTTACCCGGCCTGCGGGAGAAGGGGATGTTCTTACTGTAGAGGCACAGGAAATATATCTTGGGAATAAAACAGGGGTTTATGATATACGGACAACCAATGCGGCAGGTGAGCTGGTGGCAGTTTTTAAGGGCACAGCTTACCGGACTTCTGCAATGGTAAAATCTGAGCTTTAATAATTTCTGGCTGTACCTGATAAATAATATTATTTTTGTCATCTAAATATATCTTTTAATGAATTTAAAAACAGGCATTTTTGCATTTGTTGGCTATACTGCTTTTATGTTCTTTGCGGCAAAGTATTTTATTATACCCGAAAAGCCAGTAAAGGATTGTTTGTTTTTCGCTATAGTAAGCGGTGTATTGTCAAGTCTTTTTTATTGGTTGTTTTATAAGCTGCTTAAGCAATTTGCAAATAAGAAAAAAGCGGATTAAAGGTTTTTGTAAGTGGTAATAGTACAGTCGATGCACGCTTATCGGTTGGCATAAACTGCCATTTCTTTTTTGGTTTTGATTTTTATTCTGATGATTTTATCTGCTAAGATGCATTTATTATTATAATGGATTTCTTAAGGTTTTATAATTCAAAGATTATGCGGCATCTGATACTGATAATGGCCCTTCTGTTTGCCCATAGAGCCCTGGCGCAGGTAAAAGAGGGTAGTAATGCCAGCCGGTTAAGGAGTTTTTACTCGTGGTATATTACTTTGAATGACGGAGGGGTACCTGAATGGAAGTTAATGAATGATTCACTGAAAAGGCATTGTACTGCCGCCTTTCTGAAGAGGATGCATGGTAATAAAAGCCTTGAATCGGACCCTGTATTGCATTGCCAGGATTTTGACAAAGGATGGGTGAAGACACTGTCTGTAACAAGATTGCCAGCAGGTGAGAAAGAAAAATATGCTGTTTGCTTCACAGAAGAAAACCCTGCTGCAAAGCATTGTGTGAATGTTTTTTTGCTGAAGGAAGGAGGCGAATGGAAGATTGATAAGGTATCGGAATAGGGGCCTGTATTGCGTTTGAATCCGATCAGATCATAACAAGAGTTATGCTATCAAAGCCTTGGGTTAGTAACCTTTGGTTTGAGCAGAGTGTATCAGACCCTATTAGTTTTTGCAATCATTTCACCAAGCTTCTCAGGGCATTAATGGCAACAATAAATCGTCGAGGCTGCTGATACCTGGTATGTTTTCGGAAATGAAAGATTCGCCATATTTTACCCCAATCCGCTTTCCATTGAACCCATCTTTATGAATTATGTTGTCGATAAAACCTTCTGTGGCGATATAGGACAATGGTTCGGTAGAATCGGGATTGTAGAACTGGCTGCCATAGCATTTTATTGCCTTCAGCTTCGTCTCGAATGTATCGGTAATATCGACAATAAAGGTAGGTTCGGCATGTCTGTCCTGCAGGTAGTGGTAAACCCGTTTCGGGCGCCATGCTTCCTGTGGCTGGCCTTCCCAGGTGGTTTCTATTTTTCGCAGGCCGGCATAGAAGCAGGCATCGGCAATCAATCTTCCTCCACGGCTATGATCGGGATGGCGGTCGGCAATGGCGTTGGCTAAAACAATTTCGGGCCTGTAGTGGCGGATATAAGCAATAAGCTTTCGCTGATGTGCTTCATCATTGCGGAAAAAGCCATCGGCCATACCCAGATTATGTCGCACCTTAATACCCATTACTTCACCGGCAGCCTGAGCTTCTTTATGCCTGTTTTCGACAGTGCCCCGTGTGCTCAACTCGCTTTCGGAAAGGTCGATAACACCAGTAGCCTGACCAGCAAGCGCATGTTTGATGAGCGTGCCTGCGCAACTTAATTCCACATCATCGGGATGGGCAGCAATGGCTAGTATGTGTAGTTTCATTTATCCGTAAAAAGGATGCAAAGCTACAGATTGAAATTATTTAAACCTAAATCTACCTTACGAATACTTTTGAATTAACAGTTCCATGTGCTGTTACAACTGAAATAAAATATACGCCCGGCGGCTGGTTGAGGTCGAGAATAGTATTCTGATTGGTATTGGCTGATACTTCTTTTACTTTCTGACCTGCCATGTTACTTACAATCAACTGAACCTTTTCATCGGATGCGGAACTGATATGCAGCGTAAATTGTCCATCGCCGGGATTGGGAAATACATTTAAGCCAACAAATGATGCTTTGGTTGCCGGAGTTGCTAATGTGGTGCTTGCATACCGAAGCCGGTTATTTCCTTTATCGCAAATGTAAACGCCCCCGGCAGAATTAATTGCCAGGCCCTGCGGGAAATAGATTTTTGCAGCTTTAGCAGGTCCGTTGTCTCCACCATAACCCTGAATGCCATCGCCGGCAAATGTGGTAATAATATTGGTAACAGCATCTATCTTGCGGATGCGGGCATTTGCAAAGTCGGAAAAGTAAACATTTCCGGCGGCATCGGTAGCAATACCAGTGGGTTCAAAAAGATTGGCATTGGTGGCCATGCCACTATCGCCTGAATAACCGGGGTAGGCGATACCAGCAAAGGTACTGATGTTGCCGGTCAGATCAACTTTGCGGATGCGGCTGTTTTTATAATCAGCAATATATATAATACCTGTCGGGTCAATAGCCATATCCTGGGCGCCATTAAGGATGCCCATAGTTGCAGCGCCACCATCGCCGCCAAAACCAGCAGTACCATTGCCAGCGATTGTTGCAATATTGCCGGTAGCAGCAGTCACCATCCTGATTACATTATTTCCTGCATCAGCGATATAAACATTACCTGAAGGATCACAAGCCACTCTTGTCGGGCTATCCAGTTGGGCGGCAGAAGCTGCAGCGCCATCGCCGGTATACCCTACTGTTCCGTTTCCGGCAAAAGTAGAGATAACGCCGGCCGGATTAACCATGCGGATACGGCTGTTTCTGCGGTCGGCAATGTACATATTACCCGCAGGATCGAAAGCTACACCAGATGGATAGTTAAGCCGCGCAGCAGAAGCAGGCCCACCATCGCCGCCATAGCCACCTTCGCCCGTACCTGATTCAAAACCGGAACCCACTACAGTACGTATTTTGCCACTGCCATCAATTTCGCGAATGACATTATTATCAGCATCGGCTATAAATATATTTTCTGAATCATTGAGAGCAATGGCTTCAGGCCAGTGCATCTGGCAATGAGAAGCCAGGCCACCATCGCCTTCATACCCTTCGGTGGTAATACCGGAAACAGTAATTATCACCTGTGCATGAAGCCTTGATGATAAGCTAACAGCTGATAGAAGAAAAAAAGCTAAGAAAATGCGTATATTCATAACTAACAGTTAATATATGGTATATTCAGTGGTTTCCCGCTTTAAAGGTAAGGAAAGAAAAGGAATAAAATTACATTAATCAGTGGAATTGTCAATCCTTTTCGTATGACAAACTGCATAGTTGAATGATACTGGCAGCGAAACTACAACTTTACGAATTTCCTTACTTCTGAATTGTTTATCTTCAGGATGTAGATCCCGGGTTCCAGGCCTGAAACATTTATCTGCACCAGATTCGTGTTAAAGTCATTGGCGAATACTATTTGGCCTAAAAGATTTGAAATAACTATTGCAGATATTCCACTTACTGAACTGATATTTAGGAAAACAGATGCGGGATTAGGTGAAATAGTGATACAATTAATACTAGTCAGGTTGCTGACACCGGCATTGTACGGCCGGAGTGTACTAGTAAATGATCCGCAGGTATCCATGCCCTTTTTATAAAATGAATAACCCTGCTGTTGCTGAATACCGGTGGTTGCATTGAAAGAGGACTTGCCGGTTATACCGTAACCTATGCTGTAAGTGTTTGATGCACTTGAAGCCCGGTAGGCGGTGCCATCGTACCCAAAACCTGTGGCTTTATAATCCTGGTCTATAACATAGGCAGCCGGGGTATCGCACAGGCCGCTGAATGGAACATTTTTCGGGAAATAATGAAGCAGGTATCCGGCAGTTGATTCTTCGGGCATTGTCAATTTGCTCACAAGCGGGGTTGTATCTGCTGTGTTGGCATAAGTTCCGGTGGTATAAGTAGTATCCCATGTGGTTGCCGGATATGTTGTTGCGAGATTTATAGTCATGGTATGCTCTGATCCGGTATAAACTGAAGTGGCAGCTATGGTGGTGGCAGTGAAAATGGAATCAAGCGTATACGTCTGCAGGAAGTAAGGGGTTGTAATACTTGTTGCTGCCAGATGGGATTCATAAACATCACCAACACCGAAATTAAAGATTTGCTTTTTCGTCGGGTTATAAAAATCAAAGAGGCGGAAAATAGAATTCACCGTATCGGGTGCAATGTCGGCGCAGCCAAGATCGCAGGTACCCAGGTTGCCCAAAACTACATCAAGGTAATAATCTATAAAACGGATATTGTGGCTGGTGTGGGGTGGGATGAAAAGTAGGGTATCGGGCCTGTGGTAGGGGAAAGTATACAAATCAAAAACCTTTACAAAGCCATGGTTTTTGCTGAGCCAGATCTGGAAGTAATTTACCGGGTCGCCGGGGTAAGAAAATACGAAACTATCGCAATAAATAGTGATTTTTTTAACCGAATCAAGGGTGCCCATAATGGTCATGGTATCTATTGCAGTTATTGTGGCTGTATAATTAAAATGCGAAGTATCGTTGTAGAAGGGCCAGCTTGCGCCAATGGGAGCCTGGGTTTTTATAATTACTGTATCCCATAAGTTATCGAAAAGATAAGTGCCATCTGAGTGGCGGATTACTTTGCCCCCAAGCCAGCTGCCGCCAAGGAAACTGTTCAGGTCGGTAGGTGCCAGATAATTACTGATGCGCTGGGTCTTGTAGGGATAATAAATTACATCGGTGCCACTGGTTTTGGAAGAGTCGATACGGATACCGCGCACATAACCATTACCATTGATGAAGTAATTCTTTGCGGTTGGCTGGAAGCAGCTATAGTTTTGTGCAACAGCATTACAAGAAAACAGAATTAAGGCAAAAAGTATCAGATTCTTCATAGTGCAAAAATACGTTAGTGATTGATAACTATTTTTTGTTTCTGAATAATTCCATTATTATCCTGTATGATTACCATATAAAGGCCATCGGGGAAGGATGAGGTATTGATGGTAAGCGTGTTTTGCAAATAAATATTATTGCGGAACAAGGCTTTACCGGTAACATCATATACCGTAACCAATGTAATTTGGTTAAGAGACGTATTTGCGGTGATATTGATAAGGTTTGAAGCAGGGTTAGGGGATATTGAAATTTTGTTACCCAATTGTAAAGGATTGACAGCAGTGTTCGTATAAGCCATTAAATAGTCACCGCAGGTGATTGTATCTTTATGGTACCATGATAACCATGTGGTTTCAATCCTGTCCTCTGCCGGTGGATAATTTCTGGTTTTTCCGGTTTGTCCAAAACCTATACTAAAGCAATCAGAGTCGATGGCCGGTAACATAGCAAAGCCATTATACCAGAAGGCTATGTTAGTGATAAAGACATAGGTGGCTGGACTATCGCAGGTAAGGCCTCCCGGAAAAAGGTGAGGGAAGTAATGCAAAATATAACCGTGTACCGATTCTTCAGGCATATAATACTCACTTACAAGGTGGCTTGTATCTCCGGTCTGGCCAAAAATCATGGAAGAACAGGCTGTATCAAAAGACCATGGAAATGCTGAAATATCTGTAGTAATATTTATCATATGCTCTTTACCACCGTAATTAAAGTTAAAAGGCGTTATTGTTTTACTGCGGACTGAATCAAGGGTGTAAATGTCAGTTATAAGAGGATACTCAACTGTATTGAAATGTCTCTCAAACACATCACCAGTATCAAAATTATAAATTTCCATTTTTGTAGGGCAGTGAAATGGTATCAGCTTGAATATTGAATTGATTGTGTCAGGCAAATTATCTATACAAGGTCCCAGATCGCAAGTTCCCAGATTATTTAGCACCACATCCAGATAGTAATCAAAATATCTAATATATGTAAGGAAACCAGAAGGATTATGCTGAACAGTATCTGGTCTGTGATAAGGAAATGTATACAAGTCGAATATTTGAACAAAGCCATGATTTTTACTAAGAATAATCTTAAAATTATTGACCGGATCAACAGGAAAGGGTACTCCGGCACTGTCAGCATTGATTGTAATGGTTTTAATAGAGTCCGGACTGCCGAGAACATTATCTATACCTTCGGAAGTAACTGTAGCAGTATAGGAGTATACAGTTGAATCCTTATAAAAAAACCAGGAATCTCCTGTATGTGCCTGCGCTTTTATTATCACACTATCCCACATATTATCGAAAACATAGGTGCCGTCAATATGCCTGATAACTTTTTTGCCAAGCCAGCTTGCACCTAAGGAGTCAACTCTATAACCTCCCCAATAGAACGAATCAGTTAAAATATAATTACTGATTCTCGCAGTATGAAAAGGGTAATATATTGTATCATTTCCATTTGTTCTAATTGAATCAATCCTGATACCACGCACATAACCATTTCCATTGATGAAGTAATTCTTTACTTCGTCTTGGAAACAATTAAAATTTTGCGCTATACCATTAAACGTAAAAATCAGAAAAAGCGCTGAGAAAAAATACTTCATAAAGTGAAATTAATTATTCGGATATGCAGATCTTCACATAGTATTGCCACAAATATTATGCCATATTTGCGGGTTTAAAAAATTTACAGGATTTATTATTTATTTGCAAGCACAATGTTTCAGGCAAATCAGCGTTGCAAATAGGTAGTTCGCAGTATTTTTTTTAATTTCACGCTCCAAGTTGGATACTATGCATCAAATAATAGATTTATTAAAGACATTGCTTGCTGACCCTGATAAACTCATGTCGTTTATTACTACCCATGGCGGATTGTATGTGGTAATGTTTATCATTTTTGCCGAGACCGGATTGTTTGTAGGATTCTTTCTGCCGGGTGATTCCTTGTTGTTTATTACAGGTATTATAATAGCCAATTCTCCGGCTCCATTTAGTAATGAAATACTCAACCTTGTTTGGTGGATATCCCTGATTAGTATTTCTGCCATTTTAGGCAATCTGGTTGGGTATGCATTCGGCTGGGAGTCGGGTCATTTATGGTTTGAGAAAAGAGACACCTGGCTGTTCAAGCAAAAACATCTGAAACAGGCACATGATTTTTATGAGAAAAATGGCAACCTCGCTGTTATCCTCAGCAGGTTTTTGCCAATAGTGCGCACATTTGCACCGCTGGTAGGTGGTATAGTGAAAATGAGCCTTAAAAAATTCATTTCATACAGTATTATAGGTGCGTTTGCCTGGGTCATCAGTATGGTTATGGCTGGTTATCTGCTGGGTCATAATGCATTTGTAAAACATAATATTGATAAGATAGTCATTGTAATCATCCTGGTTACTACGCTGCCTGTAATATTCAAAATGATCTTCGGAAAGCGGAAACCATCGGCTGGCTGATAAAAGGCACCACTACTTAATATGGATCAGAAAAAGGCAATAGGTTTACTGAGTATTCCGGTGCTGGTGGCAGCCCTAGGGTATTTTGTGGATATATATGACCTGCTGCTGTTTGGCATGATCCGCAAATCAAGCTTGCAGAGCCTGGGGCTTACGGGCGATGAGGCGGTAAAAGTGGGCCTGGATGTGATGAGTTACCAGATGTACGGCCTGCTTATTGGGGGCATAATCTGGGGGGTGATGGGCGATAAAAAGGGCAGGTTAAGCGTATTGTTCGGATCTATTGTTTTATACTCAATGGCCAATATTTTTAATGGCCTGGTGCAAACAGTAGCGCAATACCACATCTGCCGTTTTATAGCTGGTGTCGGCCTGGCAGGAGAACTTGGCGCGGGTATTACCCTGGTGAGCGAACTGATATCGAAGGAAAAAAGAGGAATAGCTACTTCGCTGGTAGCAGGTATAGGGCTGACCGGCGCGGTTGTAGCTTATTTTATTTCGCAGGCTTTCGACTGGCGTGTGTGTTATTATATAGGCGGAGGACTGGGCTTGCTGCTGTTACTGCTGAGGGTAAGTGTATTTGAGTCTGGCATGTATCAGCGTCTCCGGAGTTCAAATGTTCAGAAAGGAAATTTCTTTCTGTTTTTCACCAATGGTAAAAGGTTTAAAAAATATCTGCTGGCCATTTTAATTGGTTTGCCTACCTGGTACGTGATCGGTATACTGATTCAGGTATCCGATAAATTCGGAAAGGAATTCGGGATTAAAGAAGCAATAGTGCCCGGCAAGGCCGTGATGTTTGCCTATATAGCAATTTCTATTGCAGATATGCTGATTGGCCTGGTGAGTCACTGGCTAAAAAGCCGAAAAAAAGCACTGTATATTTTTTATGCCATCACCATTGCGGGAATTGTCATCTATTTTCAGCAATACAACGGGACGGCTGGAAATATGTACCTTATTTGTGCCCTGCTTGGATTCGGCACTGGCTTCTGGGCTTTGTTTGTAACTATGGCTGCAGAGCATTTCGGTACCAATATGAGGGCAACAGCCGCAACCACCGTTCCCAATATGGTGCGGGGATCTTTACCTATTATGATTATTTTATTTAAATCATTGCAACCCAGGTTCAGCTTTATACAGGCAGCTGAAATTACGGGTTTTATCGTAATGATCGTCAGCACCGTCTCAGTGCTGATGACTGAAGAAACCTTCGGTAAGGATTTGAATTTTATTGAAGAATAGGGGGTATATTTAATGCCGTTTTATTTATAGTGTTCTCTTTGATATTTTATATTTATCTTTCAATTACCTGGAATTTTGTCCCAAAAGGAATATTGGCCTTAATTGGTATGTGAAATTTGGACAATAATTCGCCTATTTATTTCAGCTATGTTTTGTTTTTTTTGGAATAAAGCATTATGTTTACAATTCATAATGTTACATTGTCGCAGACTGCATCGGTAGACTGCGGCATAATTCATTATGAATAATATTTATTCAACCCATTTCTGAGTACACTTTTTAAATAAAGCAAGATTATGAGATCAGGAAAACTTTACCTACTGCAAGCTAACGTTAAGGCGATTTTGAAAGGTTTTGGACATAAAAGTGCCCTGCTTTCATTCAGTTTAATATTGCTTGGCCTATCAGCTTTTGCGCAAACAACTAGTTTTACGTCTGCCGGCTCATATACATATACTGTACCGGGCGGAGTTACTTCTCTGACTGTTGATATGGCCGGTGCCCAGGGAGGCTCAACATTCTCAAGCGGCGCTTTGGGTGGAAAAGGGGGCCGTGTTCAGGCTACTCTTGCCGTCAGTAGTGGACAGATATTGTATGTATATGTAGGCGGAACCGGGACAAACGGATCTGGCAGCGGTGTAAGGGCCGGAGGCACAAACGGCGGCGGTAATGGCTTTGGTTATGGTGGCGGCGGCGGCGGCATGAGTGATATAAGAAAAGTTTCGGGTGCATTTCTTGCAGCCAATGAATTATTGGTAGCCGCCGGTGGCGGCGGTGGTGGTTTCAATTACGGAAACTCAGGTGAGATAGGTGGTTATGGCGGAGGTACTACCGGCGGAGCCGGTTACGAGGGAAGCCCAGCAGGGCCAAACACAGTATATGGGGGTGCACCAGGCACACCAACAGCCGGCGGAGCCGGTGGTACCTATTGTGCAGCACCTGCCGGGTCGGCAGGTCAAGGAGGTAATGCAGCAGGTGGTACCGGATATGCTGGTGGCGGCGGCGGCGGTTTTTATGGTGGCGGCGCGGGCTGTTATGGCGGCGGCGGCGGCGGGTCATCGTGGCTTTTGGGTACAGGCGTTTCTTCTGCGACTACAACATTGAATTACCAGAGCGGTGTTGGATATGTGAATATTACTCCAGTTCTTTGTATGTCGGGTAATTCAGGCCCTTCGAGTGTTTGTACCGGTTCTACTATTACTTTAAGTAATTCGAATTCAGGCGGCACCTGGAGTAGCAGCACCCCTTCAATTGCTAATGTTGGAACCGGTGGTGTAGTAACAGGTTATTCTTCAGGAACTGCAACTATTTCCTATACAATTGGTTCATGCTCTGCTACAACTGTTGTTACCGTTAACCAGACACCCACAGGTATCAGTGGCACCTTCAGTGTATGTATGGGTGGCACTACTACTCTGACCAATGGCTATGCCGGAGGAACATGGAGTGCAAGCCCGGCAGGTATAGTTTCCATAAATGCAGGAACCGGTGCTATTACTACTGTCTCTGCTGGATCTACTATCATAACATATACTTTGCCCGGCGGTTGTACCGCAACTGCTGGTTTTACAGTTAATCCAAATCCGGCTGCTATAGGCGGCCCTACAGCAGTTTGCGTTGGCCAGACCATTACTGCTACTGATGGTTCAACGGGCGGGGTATGGAGCAGCAGCGCGCCAACAGTTGCCTCCATATGGTCGGGATCAGGACTCATTACCGGAATGTCAGCAGGCACACCTAATATCACTTATACTCTGGGTACAGGTTGCTATACCACCAGCCCTATAACAGTGAATCCGGGACCAGGAACAATTACGGGTACTAATTTTGTATGCGTAGGATTAACTACTACGTTAGGCGGTGTTTCAGGGGTGGGCACATGGACCAGCAGTAATACTACTTTGGCTAGTGTAGTGAGTAGTACCGGAGTAGTAACAGGCGTATCAGCTGGTGTTTTGACTATTACTTATACCATCACTGCAACAGGATGTTATTCAACCACGCCGTTTACGGTTAATCCAAATCCGGCTGCCATTGTTGGCGCAACTACCGTTTGCCAGGGGCTTACTACCTCGCTTACTGATGCCGCAACAGGCGGATTATGGAGCAGCAGCGCTCCGGGTGTTGCTACAATAGGGTCAACTACAGGTGTCGTTACCGGTATTTCAGGAGGTAGTGCTTCCATTACCTACTCATTGCCTACCGGTTGTATTGCGGCAACTGCGCCATTGGGTTTTGTTGTTAATCCAACTCCGGCAACAATAGATGGCGGCCCGATACCGACAATTTGCCCCGGTACCACTACCACGCTTACCGATGCCACAGGCGCCGGAACATGGGTAAGCAACAATACAGCTGTTGCTACCATGGCAGGGGCGGTAGCTACAGGTGTTGCAGCAGGCACTTCAACTATTACATTTACCCTCACAGCAACAGGCTGTGCTACTACATCTGTGCTAACAGTTAATCCGAATCCCGCAGCAATTACCGGAACGGCTGTTGTATGCCAGGGTTTAACAACCACACTTGCCGATGGTACGGGCGGCGGCACATGGAGCAGCTTAGCTCCAGCTAATGGTTCTGTAGTTTCAGCAACAGGTGTTGTAACTGGTGTTTCAGGCAGCACTACAGCTACTATAGTTTATACCTTGCCTACCGGTTGCCTTAATTCAGTAATCGTTACTGTTAATCCATTACCTGCCTCAATCGGTGGTTCGAACAATGTGTGCGTTGGTTTAACTACTACACTTACAGATGCAACAGGTACTTCGACCTGGACAAGCAGCAATACTGCATTGGCCACAGTTGGTGCTTCAACCGGAATTGTTACCGGTGTGGCTGCGGGATCACTTACCATCACTTATACCAATCCGGCAAATGGCTGTGTGGCTACTTTGCCATTTACTGTTAACCCAACTCCTGCAGCAATTGTTGGCGCTAACAATGTTTGTGTTGCTGCTACCGATGCATTATCGGATGCTACCGGTGGTGGCACATGGAGTGTTTTAGCCGGAACCGGTACCGCTTCGGTTTCTGTATCAGGAGTTGTTACCGGCTTAACCGCAGGCAGCGCTAATATATTGTATACACTGCCAGCGGGTTGCCTATACAATTTGCCATTTACCATTAATTCAACGCCTTCAACACCAACAGGTGCTTCATCTGTATGCACAGGATTAACAACTACACTTACCGGTTCGGGTGGTGGAACCTGGACGAGCAGCAGTCCTTCAAAGGCTACAGTGGGTGGAGGAACAGGATTAGTAACAGGAGTAAGTGCGGGTACTACTACTATTACGTATACTACGTCACCAGGAAGTTGCTTTGCAGTATGGCCAATGACAGTTAATCAGACACCTGCGGCAAATACAGGTGCTGCCACAGTTTGTATGGGTTCTAATACTACTCTTGCCAACAGTACATCTGGAGGTACCTGGAGCAGTGTTACCACAGCAGTAGGGACTGTATCAGTTGCCGGAGTTGTAAGTGGTATTGCAGCAGGTAATACAGTTATTTCCTATACTTTACCTACAGGTTGTTTTGCCAATACTACTGTTACTGTTAATTCCACACCAGCAGCAATAACTGGTGCTAACACAGTTTGTACCGGAGCTACATTATCATTAACCAGCTCAGGTGGTACTACCTGGAGCAGCAGCAATACAGCACAAGCTACCGTAAACTCAAGTGGAGTAGTGTCAGGAGTGGCTGTGGGAACACCAACAATTACTTACACAACAGGAACCTGTTATGTTATCTACCCTATTACAGTAAATCAGACACCACCAACAATTGTGGGCAGCGGGCTTCTTTGCCTCGGGCTTACTACTACCTTAACCGATGGAATAGCCGGCGGAACATGGGCGAGCAGTAATACCGGTGTTGCTACAATAACCAGCGGAGGTGTTATTACTGCGGCAGGTTTAGGCAATTCCAATATCAATTATACCTTACCGGCAGGCTGCACCACACTTCTCGTGGTTACGGTTAATACTCAGCCAGTGGCTATTTCAGGAGCTGCCACCTTGTGTACCGGGGCTACAACTACTTTGAGTGATGGCACACCCGGTGGTGCATGGACAAGCAGTGCTCCTTCTATTGCTACAATAGGTAGCGGAACAGGGCTGGTAACCGGGGTTACCGCAGGAAATGTAACCATGACGTACACAATGCCGGGTAGTTGCATCGTTACCTTCCCGATGACCATTAACCTTCAGCCTGCAGCTATTACTGGAACTGTATCAGTATGTGTGGCCGGTACCACTTTATTGAGTGATGCTACCGCAGGAGGTGTATGGAGCAGCAGTGTTCCCACACAGGGTTCAATAGGTTCGGCTACCGGCATTCTGGCTGGTATTGCGCCAGGTAATCCTGTTATAACTTATACTTATCCTGGTGGTTGTACATCAACAGTTACGGCAACTGTCAATCCACAACCAAATGTATATGCAATTACCGGCGGCGGCTCATATTGCTCGGGCGGAACTGGTGTTGCAATAGCTCTGAGCGGGGTAGATGCGGGTATCAGTTACCAGTTATATAATGGTCTTGCTGCATCAGGCAGCGCAGTTATTGGTGGTGGCACCCCTGTTAATTTCGGAAACAGAACAGCGGCAGGTACTTATACGGCGGTCGCTACAAACACAACAACTGGATGTTCGATTAATATGTCGGGCAGCACTTCAGTAATTATTAATCCCAATCCGTTTGCATTCAGTGTTACCGGTGGTGGCAGCTATTGCGCAGGAAGCACCTCTACTTTACATGTAGGGCTAAGTGGCTCGGCAGGGTTCGGAGCAATTTATACTTTAATGCTCGGCGGAGTTTCAACTGGTTTATCTATTCCCGGAACAGGTGTATTGCTTGACTTTGGTATCCAGTCTGCAACGGGTAATTATACTGTTCTGGGCACTTATACTGCTACAGGTTGTACCACAACCATGACCGGCAGCGCTACAATATCAATTAATAGTTCACCAACAGTATATACAGTTACAACCCTTGGCGGCACGAGTTACTGTGCAGGTGGCAGCGGTGTTCATATTGGTCTGAACAGTTCTGATGCAGGTATCAGTTACCAGTTATATCTTGGTGGAGCGCCATCAGGTACACCATTAGCCGGCATAGCGGGCACTGCACTTGACTTCGGATTAAGGACTACAGCAGGTACGTATACCGTATTGGCAACCAATACCACTACAGGTTGCAATATACTGATGAGCGGCGCTCCGGTAATTTCAGTTAATCCGTTACCTACCCTCTATTCCGTAACCGCTCCGGCCGGAACAGGATATTGTGCTGGCGGATCGGGATTAACTGTAGGACTTAGCGGTTCGACTCTGGGTGTTAATTACCAGCTTTATCTGAATGGTGTTTCAACCGGGCCATCAGGTCTTATAGCAGGTACAGGTATCGCACTGACCATGACTACTACTGCATCCGCAGGAGTTTATACAATTGTAGCAACCAATGCGACAACCGGTTGTATTCAGGCAATGAGTGGCAGCGTTACAATTGTAATGAATGCTTTACCAACAGCCTATAATGTTACAGGTGGTGGCGCTTATTGTGCAACCGGAACCGGTGTTCATATATTTTTGAGCGGTTCGCAGATAGGTGTTTCTTACCAGTTGTACAATACGTTTGGTATTGTTACCAGTGCAGTTATGAGTGGAACCGGTGGCACACTTGATTTCGGAGCGCAAACAGTAGCAAGTACTTATACTATTACAGCAACCAATATTTCAACTGGTTGCACCAATGCAATGACCGGCAGCCAGGTAATTACGATAAATGCCTTACCGAATGTGTATCCTATGTCGGCCAATGGCAGTTTCTGTTTTGGCGGCACTGGTTGGGATGTGCAGGTAGGCGCTTCAGATCCGGGCATCAGCTACCAGCTTTACCTGGGCGCTACTGCAACCGGAGCTCCGATATTAGGTGGCGGAGGTGGCGGAGCAGTGGATTTCGGTAATCAGCTGATTGGCGGAACCTATACAGTTAAAGCCACCAATACCGGTACAGGTTGTTCGGTTTTCATGAGTGGAAGCACGGTTGTAACAGTTAATCCCTTACCTGCATTATTTACTGTAAATGGCGGCGGAAGTTTCTGCGTGGGTGGTGCTGGCGTTAATGTGGGATTGAGCGGATCACAGCTTACCGTTAATTATCAGTTATATAATGGTTCCAGTCCTGTTGCCGGCGGACCGACTGCTGGCAGTGGTACCGGATTAGGTTTTGGTTTGCAGACAGCAGCCGGACCTTATTCTGTTATTGCTACAAGTGCAGCTGGATGTGTTAATAATATGACAGGTACAGTACTGGTAACAACTAATCCATTGCCAAATACTTATGGCATCACCGGTGGCGCTGCATATTGTGCCGGCGCCGCAGGTACCCATATCGGACTGGCCAGTTCAGATATAGGTATTAATTACCAGTTATACATTGGCTCGGTTACATCAGGCACTGCATTGGCAGGAACAGGTGGAGCTCTTGATTTTGGGGTTATCGCGCCTATTGGAACCTATAGTGTATCTGCAACAAATGCAACTACCGGTTGTCAGAATGGTATGACTGGTACAGTAACTGTAGCTACCAATCCGGTGCCAACAGTATATCCTGTAACCGGCGGAGGCCCTTATTGCGCAGGTGGTACAGGAGTTGCTATTAATATGGCTAACTCTGATCCTTCTGCAAGTTATCAGTTATATATGGGTACTGTGGCAGTTGGTCTGACAGTAGCAGGATCAGCCATTCCGGGTACTTTATTTTTAGGAAATGAGACTGCTGCCGGTACTTATACTGTAGTAGCAAGAAACCCGCTTACAGGTTGTACCTCAAATATGACCGGAAGCGCAACGGTTTCAATAATTCCGTTGCCGAATGTATATACAATTACCGGCGGAGGCAATTATTGCACCGGCGGTTCTGGTGTTACTATCGGGCTGAGCGGCTCAGATGCTACCATAAGTTACTCTCTGATTAAAGGTGGGGTAGCGGTTCCTCCGGCCGTTATAGGTTCTGGTACACCATTTAATTTTGGCCTTGAAACAAACGGCACTTATACGGTTATTGCAACCAACCCGGTTACCAGCTGTTCTGTAAATATGCTCAGCACCGCTGTTGTGGGTATTAATCCGCTTCCTGGTTTATTTACCATCAGTGCAGGCGGACATTATTGTGCCGGAAGTGCAGGTGTAAATATTACTCTCAGCGGATCAGCAGTGGGAATAAATTATCAGCTTATGTATGGAGGTGTGCCGGTTGGCAGCCCGATACCGGGAACATTATTACCAATCAGTTTTGGATCTCAGACTGCTGCCGGAATTTATACAGTTAAGGCTACAAATGCAGTTACTGGCTGCAGTGCAACCATGACAGGTACGGCTACTGTTGTTATTGATCCGCTTCCAACTACCCAGTTTGTTACTGGTGGTGGCAATTATTGTCCGGGTGGCAGTGGTGTTAATGTAGGATTGCTTTCTTCATCAATTGGAACCAGTTATGTTTTGTATAATGGTAGTTCACCTGTTACCGGATCAGTTTCCGGCGTAGGATCAACGCTGCCTTTCGGATTACAGACTACACCAGGAGTATACACAGTAATAGCTACTGCAGGTTTGCCTACAGCATGTACGAGTACAATGTCGGGTAGTGCTACCGTGGGCATTTATGCACTCCCTACCGCTTATAGCGTAGCCGGTGGCGGTAGTTATTGTGCCGGTGGCACAGGCTTGCCGGTATCACTTTCCGGCTCCGACATCAACACTAATTACCAGTTATTCAATGATGATACGGTAATAGGAGGAATATATTCCGGTAGCGGCTCTGCCATAAACTTCGGTCTGCAGACTGCAGGCGGATCTTATATGGTAGTGGCCACAAGTACCACTACCAGCTGCGTTGATACCATGTATGATTCAGCCTCAATTACTGTTAATGCATTACCAATAGTGCAGACAGTGAGCGGCGGCGGTAGTTATTGTCCCGGTGGTACCGGAGTTAATATTTTACTGGGTGCTTCTGAAACAGGCGTCAATTACCAGTTGTATAAAGGTACTTTGGCAACAGGCAGTCCGGTACCTGGCACAGGCCTTGGCCTGAACTTTGGTTTGTTTACCGGAACTGGTATTTATACCATCAAGGCTACAAATGCATCTACCTTATGTGCCAGCAACATGGCAGGCAGCGATACTATCAACCTGTATCCGTTGCCGGTAGTGTATAATGTAACCGGTGGCGGCGGTTATTGCTCAGGTGGTACAGGTATGACCATCGGACTGAGTAATTCACAGACTGGTGTTGTTTATCAGCTATATCGCGGCACTTCCATGGTAGGAGTGCCGGATACCGGTACCGGTGCAGCAATCACTTTTGGATTGCAAACTGGTGCAGGTATCTATACAATAGTAGCTACCAACCTGACTTCAGGATGTACCAATAATATGTCGGGAACCGCTACTATAGTAATAAATGCTTTGCCTGTATCTTATAATGTTACCGGCGGCGGCGGTTATTGTACAGGTGGAACAGGTGTCAATATTGGCCTCAGTGGTTCAACAACAGGTGTATCTTATCAGTTAATGAGTGGAGGTGCAACTATTGGTCTTCCGGTAACAGGTACCGGATTAGCGCTTAATATGGGCTGGCATACAGCCCCTGGTAATTATGAGGTAGTGGCTACAAAAACCACTACAGGTTGCCAGAGTAATATGCTGGACAGTGTGGCTGTGATTATTAATCCGCTGCCTGCACTATATTCTGTTTCTGCAAGCAGCTCGAGCTATTGTATTGGCGGTACAGGAGTTACTGTTTATCTCAGCAATTCTCAGCTGGGTGTTAATTATCAGTTATACAGAGGTGCAACCCCCATAGGTATTTCTATTGCCGGAACAGGTACCACAGCATTGGATTTTGGTCCGGAAACAGTTGCCGGCACTTATACTATTCTTGCTACCAATACATCTACAGGATGTGTACAAACCATGACGGGCAGCGCTTCATTTACTATTGATGCACTACCTGTACCTTATTCGGTAACAGGTGGCGGCAATTATTGTGCCGGAGGCGCTGGCGTAAGTGTTGGCCTTGCAGGTTCCAGTACAGGCGTAAGTTATCAGCTGTTCAGAACTGGTATAGTAACCGGAACACCGGTTTATGGTACAGGCGCACCAATTACCTTGGGTACTGAAACAAGTACAGGTGTTTATACAGTTGTTGCAACAAATACAACTACCGGATGCATAAGTAATATGGCTGGAAGCGCTACTGTGGGTATTAATCCGCTTCCGGATGTATTTACTGCTGGTGGCGGCGGCGCATATTGCACTGGTAGTACCGGTGTAAATATTACATTAAGTGGTTCGGTTACCGGTATTAATTATCAGCTGTCGCTGGCTGGCTTGCCGTATGGTGGTGTTACACCGGGCACAGGCCTGGGGCTGACCTTCGGACCAGAAACAACAGCAGGTACCTACTCAATTACTGCGATGAACACTGCTACAGGCTGTTCAAATACAATGGCAGGAGCACCATCGGTAGCAGTAAATTCACTCCCAGTGGCATTCCCGGTTACTGGCGGCGGCAACTATTGTCCCGGCGGCACAGGTGTTTCTTTAGGTCTGTATGGTTCTGTAACCGGTGTTAAGTATCAGTTGTATGATGGCACAGCGGTATCGGGCGGAGCAATGTATGGTACAGGCCTTCCGGTTAATTTTGGTATCAGGACAGCTACCGGAAGTTATTCAGTGGTAGCTACAGATACTGCAACCGGGTGTACAATGAATATGACCGGAATGGTAAGTGTAGGAAATTATCCTTTACCTGCAATTTATAATGTAACAGGCGGCGGCAGCTATTGCGCTGGCGGTACCGGTGTTAATATCGGGCTCGACGGATCAAACAGCGGCATCAATTACCAACTGATTGCAGCCGGAGGAGCCACAGTAGCTGTTGCTTACGGAACAGGCGCGGCAGTCAATTTTGGCCCCGAGACAACATTGACAGCCTATACAGTACTGGCAACAAATGCCGTTACTACCTGTAGTGTCAATATGGCCGGTACCGTTTCTGTATCAGTGAATCCGCTGGTTACACCAACGGTTTCTATAACTTCTTCAAATGGCGATACTGCCTGCGCAGGCCTTACTGCTGCATTCACAGCTTCAATTACCAATGGCGGATCAAATCCACTATATATGTGGACTGTAAATGGTATGCCTGCAGGTTCAGACAGTACTATTAATTATGTTCCTTCAACAGGTGATGTTATCAATGTATTACTGACCAGCAATGCAGTTTGTGCAACTCCTGATACGGTTAGCAGCTCGATGACCATGTTTGTAATACCACAGTTAACTCCGGCAGTTTCAATTGCTTCGGCACCCGGCGATATAGTATGCCGTGGTACCAGTGTTGCATTTACTGCAAGTCCGGTAAATGGTGGCTATGCACCTTCCTATGCATGGAAAAAGAATGGTTTACCTGCAGGTACAAACAGCCCGGTATATAATTATCCACCGGCTAATGGCGATATTATCAGTTGTGATCTCACCAGCAATTACCAGTGCCGGACTGCTAACACTGTAATGAGCAATGCCATTACTATGGAAGTAGATACGCCGGTTACGCCACAGGCTACCATAACCGTAAGCCCGCTTAATTATATAACAAGCGGCGAGGTGGTAACCTTTACAGCAACTATTGCTAATGCAGTAATTGATCCATCTTATCAGTGGATGGTAAACGGGCATTTTGTTCCGGGTGCAACTTATGCTACGTATTCAGATAACACTTTCACCAACGGCCAGACGATAAAATGTATCGTAATTTCTGGTGGCGGATGTGGTGGTAGCAGGGATACAACCAATTCGATTCTGTTGCATGTATCGGATGTGGCTGTTCAGCAAATCAATGGTTCAGTGGCAGATATCCAGCTGGTGCCAAACCCTAACAAGGGTGCATTTGTTCTGAAAGGAACAATGGGTACAGCAATTGACCAGGAAGTGAATATTGAGATTACCAACATGCTGGGCCAGGTAATTTATACCACCAGGAGCAGGACAAATAACGGAACAATTAATGAGCAGATTCAGCTCAGTTCTGTACCTGCAAATGGAATGTATATTGTGAACCTGAGGACAGACTCAGAGAATAAAGTCTTCCACATGGTAATTGAGCAATAGGCTTAATTGAGTTAATTAAAACAGATGTGCCACACCAGAAAAGTGTGGAACATCTGTTTTAACTATGGGGTGGGATCAGAACGACCACTTATCCCTTTAGTTGATTTTAAATTCAGGCATTGAGGAGCAGGTATATCGGTACTCTATTCTGAAAGGAAGCAACTCAATAGCAACCGCAAGCTCTTATTTCCTCTTTTAACTTCTTCTGCCATGCCTCCTGTGTATTGTTTATAGTGCCATGGTTGGTTTCGTGATCATAAAGAATTTCTTCTTTTTCGGCATCCTCTTCATTTTGTTTCTGCAGGTTTTCAAGTACCCGGTCATAATTCTCTTTGGTGAGTTTTGCAGCCCTTACCGCATTATACAGCTTACAGGCATAGAGGGCAGTAATATCGAAATGGGTTTGTTCATGGGCAAGTACCCGCTGGTTTTGCTCTGTTTTTCTGAACCAGGACAGGTTGGTGCGGAAATAGGGCGAAATGGTAACATCTATCACCAGCTGGCTGTTCAGTGTTTCTCCATGGTACCTGATACCTATGCCGCTCACTGTTGCCGCCGCCTCAGATGGGTTGCTGCCATGCGGACCCTGGAAATCATTGATCTGTAAAGGTTGTTGGGCGGAATACACAATCTGGTCTTCCTTTTCAGAATTTCGTGCCAGGCTAACGTTCACCTTAACATTTGATGAAAGTGCTACATCGCTTTTATTTTCTATCCACCAATCATCAAATTGTTTAAAATCGTTTGCCAGTGCTTTTTTTAGCAATGTTGACAGGTAACCAATGGGATCGGAACCGGTGCGCGCATTGCCACTGCCTGTAAACTCAACCAGTGCTGCATCACCTGTATAAAATGCCAAGCCCATTTCCGTATTGATTTTCCACTGGCCTTTTTTTTGTGTTATTTCGCAATACAATTTGGTTATATGCA
This sequence comes from uncultured Bacteroidota bacterium, assembly GCA_903835005.1. GTDB lineage: Bacteria > Bacteroidota > Bacteroidia > Chitinophagales > Chitinophagaceae > Nemorincola. The sequence goes on from CAILLK010000027.1 coordinate 59,763, forward strand.
ATATTATTGGTTGCGCCGACTTATTTTGCCGTACATTATTTGCAATAAATGTGCTGAAACTGGTTGCTGCACCTTTTTTAAATTCCAGATGATCTTCATTCATCCAACCGGCGAATTCACCCTTCTTCAGGTCGTTGACCACTTTACTGACATAAAACTGCCGTGGGGAATAACTGAATTTTTCATTTTTCAACTCAATGGTTTTTTTATGCTGAGCATGAACTGCAGGCAGCACGGTAACCAGGCACAAAACAAAGAGAGGAAGCCTCATGGTTATTGTTCTTTCAATTATAATCAAAGTTAAGATGAGGCGCTAAGCAGTCTTGTTAATTTTTTCATGCGAGGGTGCATTATTTTAAGCGTAACAATCCATAACTTTAGGTATTGGAATTGGGGGTTGTGTATTTGGAATTTGGAATTTTGATTTTGGAATTAAACTTTAGACTAGATACTTTAGACTTACGACTAAATTGATTTTAAAAATGCAGACAGCATATATAGTAGCCGGATACCGCACTGCGGTGGGAAAATCAAAACGGGGTGGTTTTCGTTTTTATCGTCCGGATGATCTGGCGGTAGATGTGATAAAAGGATTGCTGGCAAGTGTGCCGCAGCTGGATGCGAAGATGGTTGATGATGTGATTGTGGGCAATGCTGTTCCTGAAGCCGAACAAGGATTGCAGGTGGGGCGTATAATTGCCAACAGGGCAATAGGCGAGTGGGCGGCAGGTGTAACAATAAACAGGTATTGTGGCTCTGGCCTGGATGCTATTGCTACTGCCACTGCAAAAATACAAAGTGGTATGGCCGACTGCATTATAGCCGGCGGTACCGAGAGCATGAGCCTCGTGCCCACTGCAGGCTGGCGCACTATGCCCAATTATGAGTATGCCAAAGACAACGGCGATTACTACCTGAGTATGGGCCTTACCGCCGAGGAGGTAGCCAAGGATTATAAAATAACCCGTGAAGACCAGGATGCGTTTTCATGGCGGTCGCATCAGCGGGCAATTAATGCCATAAAGGAAGGGTATTTCAAGGGCGGTATATTGCCCATCAAGGTAAAGGAAATATATCTGAACGAAAAGAACAAAAGGGCGCAAAGGGAAACTATTGTGGATACTGATGAAGGCCCGCGCGCTGATACCTCACTTGCTGTACTGGCAAAATTACCTGCTGTATTTGCACAGGGTGGTTCGGTAACCGCGGGCAATTCTTCTCAAACATCGGATGGGGCTGCCTTCACCATTGTAATGAGTGAGCGGCTGATGAAACAGCTGGAGCTGCAACCATTAGGCAGACTTGTGAATTGCGCCAGTGCCGGCGTTGATCCCCGCGTCATGGGCATAGGGCCCATTAAGGCTATACCCAAAGTACTGAAGCAGGCAGGTATGAACCTGGAGGATATAGACCTGATAGAGCTTAATGAAGCCTTTGCATCACAGTCGCTGGCGGTTATCCGCACACTGGGATTGAATGAAGATAAAGTGAACATCAACGGTGGCGCTATTTCTTTGGGGCATCCGCTGGGTTGCACAGGGGCAAAGCTGACAATACAGATATTGGGCGACCTGAAACGGCTGAATAAGAAATATGGCCTTGTTACCGCCTGCATTGGTGGGGGGCAGGGGATCGCAGGGATTATAGAACGGTATTGAGTCTGTATATTATTATGGTTTATATATTAAAAATGTATAGAAAGACAAATGAAACCCTTTAAGCCTGTTATATAGAATCAATCCACCTTATTTCACTTTTACAAAATGCAGTGTATCGCTGTAGAATGCCGGGTTGTTGAGGTTTTGCCGGATCCGTTCGCGAACGCCGGCGCTGCTGCCCACATGTTTCATCATACTGTCGGATACTGCTGCGGCGGTTATCAGGTTTCCGGAGGCATTGATATCCAGTATCCTTATGAACAGATAACCATTTGCCGAATCATCTTTATACAACACATTCAGGAAGCGGACATTGTTTACATCAGATAACCAGGCATCATACTTTAGTTTTCGTTTCAGTTCATATTCTTTTACGGTTACGAGGTATTGGTTATCGCCTTTTTGGGTCAGGGTATACAGGTCGCTCTGTTCTTTCTTTTCCTTTTCTTTCCATTTGCCCAGCAGCCGGGCATCTGTTTTGATAACCGCATGGTCGTCAATAGGATAATTCGACAATTCGCATCCGGTAAGCAGAGCCAGGAATGCTATCAGCAAATTGAACTTCAGAATTGTATGCATCATAGTATAAAATTAGCGGTATTAATTATATCCGGTACTATTTTCAGGAAATTTATAGTTTCATTATCAATGCCCAAATCACCCCAGGCAGAAAAAACATGGACCATGGTTTCAACCGTGGGTAAAATAAAACGCATGATATATAACCGTTTCAACGGTTTATTATTGAATGATAAATGGTTAAAACCGTTACTGAAATTTTTGATTTTAAGCCCACGGTTGAAACCGTGGGCTATGTGGGCTAAATAAATTCCTAAGTTGTTTTAACTGGCATAATCAATAAGTTACTCTAATGACCTTATCAATTTAGTTTTAGTAAACCATTCTATCACTTCTTCCTGTTTTTACTTAATTTTGCATAAAAAAGGATATAACATGGAAACTTTAGTGAGCACACCGGTGAAACTGACTGATAGCGCTGTGGCAGAAGTAAAAAGACTGATGCGTGAGCCGGGTTTTGACGCCAGCCAGTATCTCAGGTTGGGTGTAAAAGGTGGTGGTTGTTCTGGCATGACATATGTGCTGGGTTTTGATAAGCAGGAGGAAGATGATGAAATGTTTGCAATAGATGGTGTGCCGGTAGTGATGAAAAATTCTCATGGTATGTATCTGTTTGAGATGACTGTTGATTTCTCTGACGGACTGAATGCCCGTGGCTTTGTTTTTAATAACCCTAATGCCAGCACCACTTGTGGTTGCGGCAGTTCGTTTGGTGTGTAACGCTGTATTCAGATTATTGTACTCGTGGTTTAAAAATGTGCAATAATAGGTTTCATGCAAATACGCAATTGAAATAATTGATAATTAGCATATTGTAAAAATTGAGCCCGCTAATCCATCAATTACTTCAATGCCAGCCTGTATTCGGGCAGGGACAAATATTTGCGGATGGGTATAGTTTTGGTGGTGAAGTTTTCTTATACATATAATTAATTATTAACTATTATCTTCATCTTAAAATTGAGTATTTTCTGTAAAACACTTCCTTTTTACTTCCTCTTTTCTGAAAAAAAACACATCTTTTTATTGAATGTATCTCATTGCACATTTCGGTCCCGGTTTAGAATTTGTTTTTTGGGAATTTGAGGTGCATATCCCATTTTCTGAAAATAAGTAAAAATGATCAGGCTGATAGCTGAAACCCGCAATAGTGGATAGTATAAAAAAAATTCCGGTTATCTCATATGCTCTCATTATATCCCATTATCATTCTATCAGATTATAATTTTATTAAAATATAATACATTAATAAGTTAATAAATTAGTATTTAAGTTGCGATTTTGTGTCAAAAGCTATTGAAATTAATCATTTAGTTTCAGGAACAGGGTATAATGTAAAAAACATTGAAATAAATATTATTTATAAAATAATGATTATCAATTTTAATGCTCAGTATTTATAATTAAAAACAGGGTATAAAAAGGTATAAAAAGGTATAAAAAGGTATAAAAAGGTATAAAAAGGTATAAAAAGGTATAAAAGTTTATACTTGGGTATAATGTATATTGGAACCAAACCTATTTGCAGGCAGGTTTGGGAAAGATCATTCTTCGGCAACTAAGGATGCCAATAAAATTGTTTCATAGTTGAATAAGTGCGTATTTTTGGTTAGATTTGGCACGAAGGTAAATTGAATAGTTGGAAATTCCTAATTATTTAGCAAATTTATTTGTGTCACCTATATTAGATTTGTGACTGTAGTTGTTTTTGAGACCTTGCTGCGGTCTCCCTATTTCAGCATTTTGTCTTGATTATTCAAACGGAGACTTGGTTAAAATTGAATAATAATTCGTTCGTTGCAAATGCATTGCCAAAGCATTCGCATTATAAATGCGGATGAGAGGGCTTCGGAAGTGAGGCTCGCACAGACATATAAATAGAGCCTGATTGAAAGGCCCTGTTTATATAAAATACTGGAAACAAAATTTATTTACCTATAATTATTTTACCAGTCTGGGTGATACCGTTGGTGATGACCTGGTACATGTAGATACCAGGTGTGTAACTAACTACATTGAAACTGGTGGCATCCGTATTATTTACCACTTGCTCATCCATCAATCTGCCGGTAACATCCATAAGCTTTATGGTAACCTGGCCCGATGAAGGGAAGGTGAAATAAACCTTCATAGATGCAGGGTTGGGGTATACACTTATTTTCTGCGGGCCATTATTAATATCCTGGGTTACAGGAGTAATTGGTGCACCACTTTTACGCGCACCGTTGCCATCCTGATTATTATGACCATAAAAGCAGGCTGGCAGGCCGAGGCTATGTGTGATTACATTTTGATAAAATGTACTGTTTACATTGCCTAATGTGGGAGGTGGGCTACCTGCAGCGTTTGCATTATAAGCTGTCCATTGGGTTGGGTCGCCGAGATCTGCAGCAGTTGAGCCTGTGAATACATATTTCTGATTGGCGTTAGGATTTATTTCTACCGGACCGCCAATATTGCCAATGCCAGGAGGAATAGATACAAAACATTGAGAATAATCGGGAGCATAACCTAAACCATGATAAAACGGAGGTGCAACCGGATAGGCTGTTGTGCAGCCGGGACAACGCACCTGGAAAGCATCTTCTTCTGCAAGGGCTATAGTATTTTCCCAGTCTGATGCAGGGACATATACTGTTGTGCCAGTATCGCTACAGATATTATTTCCCGTATTTTCGGCAGCAGTAAACCGCTCCAAAACAGATGAACTGCCTGTGCCTGCAATACTATTGACGGGTATCCAGAATACAGCATTTACGGTATCGATATAGAATGTATCGGGCAGATTGTAACAATTATTATCACCATTATAAATCACAATACGGCTGCCAACAGGTACTGATTTCCAGATACTATTGTAAGGCAACCGGTAATGACCTTTAGTAACACCTGTGGCCAGGCAGCCTGCAGTATCAAAATTATCAGCATTATCGTCAATTATCCAGCCGCTTACATCTACAAACGGCGAATAATCATTGCCACTGTTGGCCACAATCATTTCGGCATATTCGCAATTGCCTGTACCTCCATTGCCATCGGACGGTGGACCTTGTGATATTTCAGTAACCGCTAAAACGCCGGAAGGGCTGTTTGCCGGGGAAATGACATTATAGTTAAAATAAGCCAAAGCCTTGCCTGTGGCATCATCTAGCTGCCGGAAACAAAGTCTCTCAGCCTGCATCTGGCTGAAATCTACACCCTTTTTTAAAAATCCTGCTACCTCCACATAATATCTCGACCCGCTATCTATGTGAATACTATCTAGTTGCATAGTACGGGTGCCATCAAAGGTTATTGATTTTTCGGAAGCATTCCTGGAGATATAGGTGCCAAAACCACCAGCACCCTGCCAGATATCATAGAGATCACCGAGGTACATTTTGTAGTAACTATAATTGGAAAGTGTGCTCGCACCCTGCGACGGAGTTAGCGTGAACTGATTGATCATCTGCAAACTTACGGCCCTGACATTGGAAACATTTCCGATTGTAAGAACATGTGGTGGAGGTGGAATAGGACCCGAAACAAAAAGATCATTGGTATTGATGGTAGCCATATTATTATTATCAAGACACCACTGAGCAGGATCTGTAACAGGAGATGGATTTATAGTAAGACCATATGTCGGATCACCTGTCAGATTGTGTCCATCATCAATGTAAGACAGGAAGCAGACATCCAAATAAAGCTGTCCGCCATAAAGATAACTATAGGGCACAGGAGTTCCTGAATAATGAGTCGGATTTGGTGGAGTATATGTATAAGTATAGATGGCACTGGCTCCCGGTGATATAGTGTCAATCGCAACTAATCCAATTTCATGGCCCAATGATTCAGCTATTCCACTAAATGTGCCGTGAGCTGTTGTCCAATCTGCAGGCCAGGATTCGCCGGAACCACCGGTTGTCCAATAAGTAATTAAATCAACATCTGCAGGGCTAACCTCACAACCTACATTCCGCACTTTGACATACAGGTTATTTGTACTACTCGGTCCTGCATATTGAGGGCCCTGAGAATTGAAATTGCTAAAACCATCGGGGGCGATCCTATTCCAGATATCAGGCCCTGCAAATATGTTATCTGGGTATCCATTATAACTCATTTGAGTATTAGGTTCATCATACATATCGTAGTGAGAATCGCGCGTGGCTAGATCATAGCTTGAGGTGATAAAAGTTGTAACCACTTCACGTGTGGCCTGGCAACCGCTTCCTAAATCTGAAACAGTTAAATTAAAATGTGCAAAATTGGAAGAATAATAAGTAACTGAAGGTATTGTTAAGTACATACCTGTTACGGTCGGATTCTGCCAATCATAATGGTTTAATTCCGCTACATTTGAATTACCCCACAATACAGTATGTGGAGGATTCCAATATTCAACCGGGGCCCAATTATAAGAAAACGAACCGGTTCCACCGGTAACTGTAACTGAATAAGTAGGTACCACCAATGGATAATCGGCCGCCATAAACCCAGGGGCGCAACGGGTATTTATATCTACATCGGTTATAACTGGTGAGGGCGCTACTGAAAGCGTAATTACATTGCTGGTGCCGGTGGGCACGCCGCACACGCTGTTTATGGCATTTGTGGGGAGTATGGCTTTGCAATAGATAGCATCGCCATTGGCGGCAGTAGCATCTACGAAAGTTGGACCTGTAGCCAGCGGGGAGCTACTACCTGTTTTGTATCAGGTATAGGTGGGAGAGCAGCCTGAAGATATGCCTGTTGCAGTGAACGTGATGGGTGTGCCGGAACAAATGCTGGTGGTACTGGCTGATATGGAAACGGAAACGGTGGCAGAGCAGATAATGCGTACCTTATTATACAGAACATCTGATTCATATATATTTCCGCAAGCATCAATGGCAAGACCATTTGGCCCCATGGATGATGCAGTTGCCGCAACTCCTTCACCTGTTAAAGATCCGTTCCCTGCGAATGTGTGGATGATACCCAAAGAATTTACAACTCTTATTCCGTAACTATCGTCAGACACATATATATTTCCAATATTATCTGCCTTAACATCCGCTGCAAATTGTATTTCTGCACCCGTTGCTGGGCCACCATCTCCACTAAACCCACCAATATGATTGCCACAAAAAGGATTTATGGTGCCTGTTATTACTGACCTGATCTGCGCATTTTCGTAATCGGCTATATAGAAATTACCAAATGGATCAAAACATAAACCAAGTGGATTATACATTTCTGCCAATATCGCTGGCCCACCATTACCGTAAAATCCGGGAAGGCCGTTACCTGCAAATGTGTAGATATATCCGGAACTCACTTTGCGTACCCTTGAATCACCAAAAGTAGAAACATATACATTTTCAGATGCGTCAACGCATATACCATATGGCCAAGGAAGACCGGCAGAAGTTGCAGGACCATAATCGCCACTATATGTACTACTTCCATTACCGGCAACTGTGCTGATGATGCCCGAAGTATTCACCATTCTCACAGCGTTAGCACCCTGATCTGCAATATAAATATTCCCCACAGCATCTGAAACCAAACATCCTGATAAAATGAGTTTAGCATCTGTAGCCTGACCGCCATCGCCGCTGTATCCTGAAGAACCTTCAATACCGGCAAACCGGGTAATGATACCCGTGGCTGCATCTACTTTTCTTACGGAATGATCGAGATCGCCAATAAACAAATTGCCGAAAGGGTCAATGGTAATAAATCCAGCACCTAGAAAAAAAGTTGCAGCAGTAGCAGGCCCGCCGTCGCCACTCTCTCCCATATCACCTGTACCAGCTACAGTATAGATATTTTGTGCGTTTACTGATTGCGAAGCGGCAAATAAAATTGCAAAGAGATATGCCCGAAAGCTGTATCCAAATTGATGCAAATAAAATAATTTTTGTTTCATTTTTTTATTATTTGTTTTAGTTAAGAAAAATTATTGTTTTACGAATTTTGTAATTATAGTATCATTTAATTTGACGAAATAAGTACCTGGCAGGAAACCATCTATATTGATAACTACCTGTTGTATGTGATTTGATAATGATTCATTAAACACCATCTTTCCCAATGCATTCAAAATAACCACTTTGGCAATACGTTCATCTGAACTGATTATAATTATATTGTTTGCGGGATTGGGATATATAGAATTGCCATTGCTACGAATAATAGTACTTAAACCAGCTAAAGCCATAGAAGTATCTACTTTGCGTACAACAAAATTGTAAACATCGCCAAAAAAGAAGGTGCCATATTTATCAACCGCCATACCTCCGGGCTGGTCAATATTTGCATAAATAGCCAACCCTCCATCTCCCGAATATCCATTGGTACCGTCGCCAGCCACTGTTGAAATAATACCTAATGTATCAATTTTACGAATTAAATTATTGCTAAGGTCGGCAACATACATTCCTATTTTATTGATTCCTATTGATACAGGTGTGCTTAATTTGGCCATAGTTGCGGGTCCGCCATCGCCGGAATAACCTCCAGTGCCATTGCCCACAACTGTTGTAATAAAACCAAAAGTATCTAATTTGCGAATCACATTATTCCAACTATCGGCTATAAAAAGGCTGCCGGTATCATCAATGGCAATTCCAGTTAGCCCGAACAATTCAGCATCAGTCGCAGCACCACCATCACCAGAATAACCATGCACACCTGTTCCCACAACGGTTGTAATAAAACCCGATAAATCTACTTTTCGTATCACATCATTTGAAAAATCAGCTATGTACAGATTGCCTTTCCTATCACATGCGGTTGAACGAGGTTCATTTAGTTTTGCATTAGTAGCAGGTGCACCATCGCCACCATAACTCCCAAAAAGAGTGAAAGTACCTGCAACGGTTTTGATAATGCCAGCTTTATCAATAACCCTTACAAGATTATTCCCAAGATCAGCGAAATAAATATTACCAGCTTTATCAAGCGAAAGCCCTCCCGGGCTGTTCAATGTAGCATCGGTTGCTGGCCCACCATCACCGCTATAACCTCTACCTCCATTACCGGCTATAGTAGTAATAACACCCGCTGTATCTACTTTTTGTATTACATCGTTATCTCCATCGGCTATATAGAGGTTTCCGAAAGTATCCAGCGCTACAGAATTTGGATTTTGCAATACCGCTGCAGTTGCCGGGCCACCCACACCTGAGTAGCCACCCACACCAACCGTACCGGCTACCCGATGGATGATTTGTGCGTGAGTAGGCTGAATTACTAAAATAGTTATTATTAAAATAAATAATAATATTAATTTGTTTTTCATAAAAATTGTCTGAACCGCTGATTAAACTGATTTATGGATTTCGCTGATAACAGCAGGATAATAAATATTCTGTTCATTGACAGATACCACTACAACTATTAAAGCTGCCAGCAGACCCGTCCGCATAACATCCGAGAGGGAATATTCTCTTTTCTGTTTGTTTCATTTTTTTATTATTTGTATTGGTTAAGAAAAAATTATTGTTTTATGAATTTTGAAATTTGGATACCATTCACTTTTATTAAATATACGCCACTAGGGAAATCGGCAACGTTTATGTGTAGCTGCAAAACGCCAGCCCTTGTGAAAGAATATATGGTTCGACCTATATCATCAATAATTTCCAATGCAGTAATGGCATCATGTGAAACGATAGTTAATTCAGTAGTTGCCGGATCAGGAAAAACACTCAAATTATCGGATTTAAACACAGAAATTATCCCCGCTAAGACATGGGAAGTATCTATTTTACGAACTACATAATCGTAAACATCCCCAAAATAAAAGTTACCATATTTATCAACGGCCATACCTCCAGGATGATTGAGCCTTGCATTAATGGCCATACCACCATCGCCCGAATACCCGTTGATACCGTCACCTGCTACTGTAGAAATAATGCCTGATGTGTTTATCTTACGGATTACACTGTTACCATAATCAGCAATATACATTCCCTGATTATTGATACCGATTGACCACGGGTAATTAAGCTGCGCTGCCGTTGCCGGACCTCCATCACCAGCATAACCGCCAAAGCCACTACCCGCTATGGTGGTAATAATACCGAAAGTATCTACTTTGCGAATCACATTATTGTGAGTGTCTGCTATAAACAGGTTCCCGATTGTATCGGTTGCGAGGCCATTAGGTCCTAATAATTGAGCGTCGGTAGCCGGTCCCTCATCACCGGTGTAGCCATGAATACCATTGCCAGCAAAAGTGGTTATAACCCCAAAATCATTTACTTTCCTAATTACATCATTATTTTGATCAGTTATAAACAAATTCCCTTTGCAGTCTACTGCAGTTTCGAACGGCCAGTTCAGCTTAGCACTTGTGGCTTGTCCACCATCGCCGGTGTACCCCGCAATACGATTTCCAGCGATGGTTTTGATAATACCCGCCGCATTAATGACTCGGATTATATTATTGCCATTATCGGCAAAGTAAATATTACCAGCCATGTCTAATGATAAACCCGTTGGACTATTCAGTGTAGCATTGGTTGCTGGGCCACCATCACCACTATAACCTCTCCCACCATTGCCGGCTATGGTGGTGATAATACCCGCTGTATCTACTTTTTGTATTACATCGTTATCTCCATCGGCTATATAGAGGTTTCCGAAAGTATCCAGCGCCACTGATTGAGGATTTTGTATTACGGCGGCTGTGGCAGGGCCACCTACACCTGAGTAGCCGCCCACACCAACCGTACCGGCTACCCGATGGATGATTTGTGCGTGGGCTGTGCAGGTGATGAGGAGTAAAAGTGTGGTGAGGATTAGTTTCATTGTTTTTTGTTTAAGTACTTATAGTCTTATATTTTAAGGTTAAAGGGCTAATTAAAGGTAAATAATAAATTTCTGTTAAAAAAAATTATTTTTTATACGGGCAATTAAGAAATTATAAATAACACAATTACAATTTAATATTAAGTCCTTCGCCATAATCAGGAAGTAAGAATAAGAATATTGAATTTGCCACGCTACCTGTATCTATGCTGGCTGATGGAGTGTATATATGTGTAGTACAAAATGGTGAGGGGCGGTGGTATGGGCGATTTAGTGTAGTCCGATGAGCTTTCCCCGGCTCATGGTATTTTTTATGTGATGCGAAATGGTAACGGGAAGTGCTATTGAGAGTTATTATTCAATTATCTCATTTCCTTAATGCTTCCCTGATATTAAACGACTTCCTGCACTCCGTTAGTAACTGTATTTTCATTCCCGCAAAAATCTCCATCCAAGAATTAACTTCTTTTCACCTTCACCTTTAGGAAAATAGGTTTGCAGTGTCTATTTTTGGTTTCAGGTATTGGCGTGCTCATTCCAAAAGTCTCCTTATGCAGTTTGATTTTAAGAAATTCAGGATAGATATCCTTATAGTTATTTGTTTTGCGGTAGTATCGCTGGCTTATTGCCTGCCCCAGCTTGAGGGCAAAAAGCTGAACCAGAGCGATAATATACACTGGCAGGGCATGGCCCGCGAGGGTATGGCTTACCACGACAGTACCGGTAGAGATGTGCTTTGGTCGAACAGCATGTTCGGGGGTATGCCTACCTATACCCATTATATAGGCGCTACCAATACCAATTATCCTTATTATGCCCAGGTATTTCTGGAGGTAATGGGCAAACCGGCCTATTTCTTTTTTATTGCCATGCTTTGCTTCTTCATACTCACTTCTGTATTGAAAGTGAATAAATGGGTAGGGGCTATCGGTGCTTTCGCTTATGCATTTTCGTCCTATAATGCTATTATAATAGCAATAGGCCACGACACCAAGATGCTTACCATAGCCTATATGCCCGCAGCCCTTGCCGGCCTTTATCTCATCTACAAACAGAAATTATGGAGCGGAGGGGCATTACTGGCCCTGAGCATGGCGCTGATAATGACCAATTGCCATTTTCAGGTAATTTACTATACGCTTATCATGTTTGTTTGTTTTGGTATAGGCATGCTGGTAATGGCTATGAAGGAGCAGAAAATCAAGGAGTTTTTTATTGCTTCCCTGGTTGCTGCAGGCTCATTGTTAATTGGCATCGGGCCCAGCATCAACGCAATGATCATTACCAACGAGTACTCAAAGGAAACGATGCGTGGCGGCGCCAGTGAGTTATCGGGGCATGATACCAAAACCAATGGCGGGCTGGATAAAGAATATGCATTCAGGTGGAGCAACGGAATAGGGGAGACATTCTGCCTGATGATTCCCTATCTCTATGGCGGTTCGGGTAACGAATCGGCTGATAAGGCGCCCAAAACCCTTGAGGCGATAGGCGGTAATGCCGAAGAACTGCCGCTGTATTGGGGCCCTCAGCCATGGGTATCGGCGCCGGTGTTCTTTGGTGCTGTTGTCTGTTTTCTTTTCGTGTTGGGGTTGATGGTGGTTCGTTCGCCACAAAAATGGTGGATACTGGCTGCCTGTATTATTGGCATCGTGCTCTCGTGGGGTAAAAACTTTGAGGGCGTCAATTTCTGGTTGTTCGATCATTTACCGATGCTCAATAAGTTCCGCACGGTTTCTATGGCACTGGTCATTCCGCAATTCCTTTTTCCGCTGCTGGGCATATGGGCTGTGCAGGAAGTAATAGATCAGAAAAGCAATCCGGCCAAATTGCTTAAAGATGTGCAGATTGCTGCCGGTATTACTGCGGGTCTTTGCCTGCTGCTGGGGCTGGGTGGCAGTTTCTTTTTTAATTTTTCAGGTGCATCGGATGCGCAGATGCAGCCCGAAATTGCAAAACTACTGAAAGAAGACAGGGCATCGCTGGCTATGAAGAGCAGTTTGATGAGTGCACTATACATTATTCTGGCGGCAGGGCTGTTGTGGGCTTTTATAAAGGATAAAATTAAATTGCCGGTTCTGATGGGTTGCCTGCTTGTGGTAATAGCCATTGATCTGCTTCCGGTAGCTCACGATTACCTGAATGATAAAAATTACATTGATGCTACTGAATATGAAGCTAATTTCCTGCCAAGGCCGGTTGATAGCAGGATACTGAAGGATCCTGATCCTTACTACAGGGTGCTGGACCTCTCAAAAAATACCTATAATGATGCCAGCCAGGCCTATTTCCATAAATGCATAGGTGGCTACCACCCGGCCAAAATGGAAATATACCAGGACCTGATAGATAAGCAGATGGGAGGGAAATTTAATCTCCAGGTATTGAGTATGCTTAATACCAAATACATTATTTTCCCGAGTAAAAAAGAACCATTCGAAATCCCTAATTCTTTTGCCTGCGGCAATGCCTGGTTTGTAAATGATGTAGTATGGGCCAATACCGCAGATGAGGAAATGAACGGCTTAAATTCTTCAATGGATTACGCTCCCGAAGGCTTGTTCAACAGTCTTAAAAACAGTGCTATGGGTGTACCCGATTCGGCCAGCGCAAGTGGGTTTAAACCAAAGAATACCGCAATAATACGGGCTATATTCAAAAATGATTTTGGCAATTATACTTTCGGTAAAGATTCAGCGGCCTATGTGAAACTGGATAAATACGGGCTGGATGATATATCCTTCGTTTCGTCGAACAGCAAGGACGGGCTGGCAGTATTCTCCGATATATATTATGCCAAGGGATGGAAGGCATTTGTTGATGAAAAAGAAACACCGATAATGAAGGCCGACTATGTGCTCAGGGCCATTAAGATACCTGCGGGCAACCACAAAATTGTATTCCGTTTCCATCCTGAGAGCTTTTACAAAGGGCAGAAAGTTGCCATGGTCAGCAGCATAATGGTAATATTATTGTGCCTTGGTGCGTTATTCAACTGGTATAAAAAGGATTTTGGTAACGCCAAAGAAGGAGCATGATGAAAGGACCGGCATATACATTGAAAGATCTTTTCGGGATGCGGAAGGAAATGAGTGCCGGCTTGTATATTACTGATTTTTTATTCCGGAAACTGTTCAGGCAGAATGCAGGGGTAAAATGGGCCATTCACCATACCAGCACCATTCATAATCCCGAAAAAATTACACGTGGAAAAAATGTTTTTCCCGGCGACTCACCGGGAGTATATATCAATGCGGTGAACGGGGTAACTATTGGCGACTACACAAACATTGGCCCGAATGTAGGTATAATCTCCTCCAACCATGATTTTATCAATAATGATGAGCATATAAGGAAGGAGCCCATTATTATTGGCCGGTTCTGCTGGATGGGGATGGGGGCAGTGATATTGCCGGGTGTGCAACTTGCCGATTTTACTATTGTGGGTGCTGGGGCTATTGTGACTAAAAGCTTTTTGCAGGGCTGCTGCGTGATAGCAGGCAATCCTGCCAGGATCATCAAATACTTAAACAGGGAAGAATGTGATGCCTTTGCCCAGACAAGGGGGTAACTCCTTATTCAGTAATTCCTTTTTAATTTTAATCATCAGGTTTTTCCCTTCACTGGCCAACCTGCTGGTGATGATCTGGTATTCCAGGCGCTTCAATGAACATTTTTACGGGTTGTATCAGAATTTCTGGATTCAGGCTTATGTACTGGCTCCATTAATCTGTTTTGGGCTGCATGTAGTGATGGTAACTTATAGCAAAGAGACCATTGTGGGAATTGCCCGGAGCATACAGGTATTCAGATATACGCGTTACTCCATCTGGGTATTAGCGTTAGGCGTGGTTTTTGCTATGATGCAGTACCAGTTTCTGGGTAATGATTTTGTGCTGCCATTTATTTTCCTGATTTTATTTTCTCTGAATTTTATTCTTGAATCTTTCCTGATTGTATGCAGAAACTATATAACCCTGACTGTAATCAATATCTCCTTTTCAGTATTCTGGTGCCTCATACATTGGTATTGTATGCAGGAATCAACAGACTTGCCTGATTTGTTCCGGATGCTGTTTGTAATAATAGCTGCCCGTTTTTTTATCTACGCTGTTATCGGCTTTATTCATTTCAGAAAGACAACTGCCGATAATAACATTACTATTACAGAGTTAAGCAAAATCCGTTCACTTTGGCTGCACCTTGGCTTGTATGATGTATTGCAGGTGCTGTTCAGTTATATCGATAAGTTTATCATTTCCCTGCTGCTGGTGGCACAGGTTTCAGCTATATATTACAATGCCTCTCAGAATATTCCATTTCTTCCCCTATTACTCAGCGCAGCGGGTAGCGCAGTACTGCTGCAATTAGCTTCCCGGAAAAGCAGCGATGAAAATGCAGATACAATCCGGTTGATGAATCAATCAGGCAAATTATTGTCATCCGTAGTATTTCCTGTTTTTTTCTACCTGCTCTTTTTCAGGTATGAGCTGATTGTGAAACTGTTTACTGAAAAGTATTTGCCGGCAGTTCCCATTTTCTTAATGTCGATACTGGTATTGCCTGTTCGGGCATACAATTTTACCACTGTGCTGCAGCGCCATCATAAAGGCCATATTATCAATGCCGGGGCTATAGCCGACCTAGTGCTGGCACTTGTACTGATGTATCCGTTGTACCGGTGGCTGGGCCTGCCGGGTGTGGCTTTTAGTTTTGTTATTTCCACCTATTTGCAGGCGGCCTTTTACCTCTATCATTCTGCTAAATTGCTCCATACCCATCCCCTGAAAATGATACCGCTGGTAAACTGGTTAATCAAACTCATTGTTTATAGCTGTATGTTTATAGCCATTCATTATATGGCCAGCCGGTACTTTACCGGATGGATTACATTAATTTTGGGTGGAGTGGCGCTGGTAATGATCATTTTGGCCTCACTCTTTATTGAATTGAAAAAACAAAAACAGGATGTCGGCACCAGGTAACAGGCAGAGGCTAAGGGATATTGATAATACGGGCTTTGGCTCCAACAGCAGTGTGGAGGGCGGCAGACTCATAAATCCGGATGGCTCAACCAACCTGAGTAAAAGGGGTATTCCGTTCTGGGAACGTATAAGTGTATTTCACTCCTTGCTGCGCATGAAACGCAGTCATTTCTTCCTCACCATTTTTCTGTTTTATTCCGCGGTTAATATCTTCTTTGCAGTACTGTACTTTGTTACTGGCGTAGAGCACCTGGTAGGTGGCGACGGCGCCAGAAATTATTTCGAGAAATTCACAGAAGCCTTTTTCTTTAGTTCGCAGACACTTACTACTGTAGGCTATGGCAGGGTAGCCCCCAGCGGGCTTATTACCAATACTATTGCATCCATCGAATCATTGGTGGGTATTATCATTTTCGCTGTGATGACGGGGCTTATTTACGGGCGTTTCTCGAGGCCGCGCGCCTACCTGCTGTTCAGTCCTAATATATTGATCTCACCCTACAAAGAAGGTAAGGCGCTGATGTTCCGGATTGCCACTTATAAAAACAATCATCTTACCGATGTGGAAGCTCAGGTAACCCTGGCAACTCACATAAAAGAGCAAGGCAAAACGGTAACTAAATTTTACCAGCTAAAACTGGAAATAGCTAAGATCAATTCAATGGCGCTGAGCTGGACAATTGTTCATAATATAGATGAAGATAGTCCCTTGTATAATTGTACTAAGGAAGAAGTTGAGGACGCCAAGATGGAAGTGATTGTAAACGTAAAAGCATTTGATGACCACTTCTCCAATATAGTTCAGCAACGCACTTCATACACCCATCACCAGATAATTTACGGAGCTAAATTCCTGCCCATGTTTGAGCGTGCTCAGGACGGCAGCGGTACTATACTGGAACTGGATAAGATCAATGAACATGTATTGGTGGAATTTCCGGTGAGTGCCGCATGAACCGTGTAGTGCACCGATTGTCTGATAGTTTATTGACCGGGTTGGCTGATGGAGCTTTGCAGCAATAACTCATGCAGCTTCATCGCCTGCGGCAGCACAGCAGTTACATCGTCATTGGTAATTACATAATCGCAGTGTTTCATTTTTTCTTCTTCATTCATCTGTCGGGCTATAATGCTCAGCACTTCTTCCCTGGTCTGTTTGCCCCTGCTCATTGCCCGGCTTATGCGCAGGTCCTGCGGTGCATATACGCCTATCATCACATCCATTTCGCTGTAGCTGCCGCTTTCAAAAAATAGGGCCGCTTCTTTTATCGCAAAGGGAGCTGTTTGTTTTTCCAGCCAATCGTTGGCATATTTTATGGTAGCCGGATGTACCAGTGCATTCAGTTTGGCCAGGAGATCTGGTTTGCCAAATACTATTGAAGCAACCTTGGGCCGGTCCAGAGTTCCGTTATTATATACCTCTGAGCCCAGCAGGCGCTTAATGGATTGCACAAGTTGCAGGTCATTTTCCATCAGGAACCTCGCTGCCAGATCGGCATTAAATACAGGTATGCCAAGTGTATTGAACACCTGGCATACCACTGTTTTTCCGGAGCCTATGCCCCCTGTTATTCCCACCTTTAGCATGGGCCTGAGTTTTTATTTAACTGCGGCAACTGTGGTTATCCCTGCTGCTGCATCGGCTTTTTTGCGGTAAGCTATGGTCATTTCCATAGATACTGCCGAGCGGTCGATGGTCATAAATGTGCTGCGGCTGATCTCCAGCTGAAGAGTGCCATCATCATTGGCTTTATTGATACGGCCATGAATACCCGCTGTGGTTACAATCTGCTCACCTACATTCATTGAATCGGCAAAATTCTTTGCATCTTTTGCTTTTTTCTGCTGTGGACGGATCATGAAGAAGTACATTACAATGAACATACCCACCATAATAAAGACCATCTGATAACCGCCTCCCTGGGGCGCTCCGGCTCCTGCCTGCAGGAATAATGTACTTAATGTTAACTGCATTTTACTTTGCTGTTTTTGATTTTAAATTGGTTTTTAAATTGGCAAATTATTTATTGTTTTTTTTTTTCTTTTTTTTAATATTTGTTGGGGTTATAACTGAACTATAAATTTAGAAATCATAGCTAAATCCTTGGTCCCCTTTCAGGGGGCAGGGGGTTTAGGGGGTCATGGGTGTCACCTCCGATTTTATATACAGCATATGCTGCCCGCGCAGGGTATTGTCGTGTATTACCACCGATTTTTCCTGGTGGCCCGGTTTCCCGGCCGAGTTAAAGGTTACCTTCATCACTTTCGATTTTCCGGGTTCAACCGGCTCGCTGGAATAATTGGGCACTGTACATCCGCAAGATCCTACGGCAGCCGTAATAATGAGCGGGGTTTTGCCGTGGTTGGTATAGGTAAAGTCGTAAGTTACTACCTCGCCTTCGTGTATGGTACCAAAATCGTGCAGGGTATCTGCAAAGTCAAGAGTTGGCTTCTCAACAGCAGCCGTGTTATCCACTCCGGAGGCTGTATGTGGATTATTGACCAGGGAAACCGGCAACTTATTTTTATCGGCATCTGATGACGTGTTTTGCCCGTTACAAGCTGCCAGTGCCAGCAGCGATATGACTAAAATTAGTTTTAAGTCGTAAGTCATTAGTCTTAAGTCTTCAGTTCAATAAAATATTTAGTACTATAAATTCAACCATTGAGCAATTGAGCAATCCGGTTATTGAGCCATTAAGCTATGAATTCTTCCTGTCCATTTTCCTGATCCGCTCGTCTTTTACCAGGTCCTTCAGAATATTATCGAGAACGCCATTTACAAACTGGCCACTCTGCGGAGTGCTGTATTGCTTGGCAATATCAATATATTCATTGATAGTAACTTTAGTAGGTATAGTAGGGAAAAACAGGAACTCGCAAACACCCATTTTCAAGAGCAACAGATCTATAAGCGCTACCCGGTCCTTATCCCAGTTATTGAGCTTTGGCTCTATCAGTTCCATGCAGGGCGCTTCTTTTTCTATCACAGCCAGCAGCAGGTCCTGGGCATATTCTTTTTTTTCGCCCGACAACAGGTTCTGGAAATTAACCCTGGCAGTACTCTTGAAAAAATTCTGCATCAGCATAATGATCAGTTCCTGATCATCTTCCCAGCCCGGCAGTTCGTCATTAAAATGACTGACCATGCCTTCGTTCTCCAGGATCTGTTTTTCCCAGATGAACTGTATGATTTCTTTATCCTGAACAGGATTAGGGGTCTTTTCCTCAAGATAACGCGTATACTCGTCAGTCTTTATCAGGCTATGGAATATTCTTTTCACCCAATCTTCATCCACAAACCGCTCCAGTTTATCTTTCTTGATTTTTTCGGTAAAAGAGGTATTGCCGGTCATTTTCCGCACAAAGCTGTTTTCAGCAATCCGGGTATCCACATTTTTATCTTCAGCAGTTGGCAGGTATTTCGACAGCCTTGATGCAGCATCCGTATCGGCATATTGCGCCACCCGCAGCGAGTATAAAACGGAAACTGTAAAAATGTCAAGAACATGCTCTAGCTTATCATTCAATATCCTTGCTGCTGCCCTCTTATTTTGTTCCGCGTCATGTTCAAGTGAGGCAACTGTATAAAGCGTTTGCATCACTTTAACCCTGATATTCCTACGGCTTATCATATTATATAACTAAAGAACCTGTTTGTGAGGTGCAAAGGTAAGTAAAATAGGTATTCAGACTGTTAAGGAATTGGCATATTTGGAGCAATACTCTCAGATAAAAAAAGGAGTACGGTAAAAATACCGCACTCCTGTAAGTCAGAATATTAATTACAGAATTACCGGTCTAAAGTGAATTTGATCACATTTCGATTTGGGAAGTTTTGAGAAGTTTGTTTAATACACAAAAAGATGGCGCCTTTTTGAGACGCCTGTCTTTTTGGTTAGATCAATTTAAATAGCTTTCATCATAATTCAGGCTAACTTTTTCTTAATGAAAAGATGCATTATTCATAATGTTGAAGTTTTCACATAGTAAAATATTATTGTGCATTAATCACCATTTTCTTGGTATCAACTACAGCACCATCAACAATAAGTGCATACAAATACATACCTGCTACCATATTTTCGCTTTTTAAGGTTATGCTGCCTTGGCCGGTCTGATTGATAGGATATTTAGATAATTGTTTGCCATTCATATCAGTGATCATAATAGCTGCATTACTGTTCATCATACCAATAAAATAGCCAATTGTAGTTACATTGCTAAAAGGATTAGGAGTATTCTGGTATAAAACATTTTCACTGTTTTGAGCAATGACGCCGTCAGTTTTAGCTGTTGTTGCAGCTGCACTGTTAGCGCAGCAATTAACAAGATCATTGAGTTTTGATGAGACAGTAACTAACTGGTTTTGAAGCTCTGCAACCTCGCTTTTTAGTTTGCTGGCCTCTTCTGCTGTTAATGGAGATACTGGGACTGGTGGGGCGGCGTTAGCACTCCTGTACAACCTTCCTACATTATCAATCATAACATTGAAGGTACCCCCAATTGGCATATTTTCAATTCTCACATATTCTTGTGTTGCTAGGTTGGGCATCGGTGGGTAATAAGTTGGAGGGTAAGGCGAACTAGAGCTTAAACCGGTTGTCCCTAATACTATGTCCACTCTGTCTTTTACACCACTGTAATTTGGCAGAATATTGCACTCAGTAAATTCTGTAGCTAAATGATTTACAGTATTTATTCCAAGAAAACCGTTAGAATCGATTCTTACCTTTTCAGCTCCTGCAACAATTGAGTAAGCACTTGGACAGTGATTTATTTGTGTTCCTGTTGCAAAAATTATTGAATTTTTTTTGCTTTCATTTCTCATAACCATATCTCCGGGTATGGCGAAATGAACCAGATCAGTAAATTCTGTCGTCAACCCAATCTCTGCTTCAACAGTTGAATTAATAACTGGATGAGCATGGGTTGTTATATCATCAATGTTATCAATTTTATCAGAAAACCGCACTGTTGGGGACGTACCCGAAACACCAACATGTGAGTCTGCCTTTGAATTCCAAACTTGCAATTTATATGTCGGAGAGGGAGTACCATCGGGAGAACTAGCAGTATTTATACCAATTGTGCCTCCAGAAGTTATTCTCATCCGCTCTGTATTGGTAGACTTGAAAACAACATCCTGTGCATCAATAGATCCCATAAAATCAGTAGATCCTGGTCCAAGAGTATTACCATGAAGGAGCCATGCTAGAGCTCCACTTCCGCTTGCCGGACCCTCCCATAGCCTTCCTGCAGCATCAATGACCACTGGATTCATAGTAGTTGCTGTGGTTGCAGGCATATTCTGAATCCGTACATGTGCAGCGGGATTCAGCAGAATATGTAACTGGTCAGTAACAGTGGACCCTGTATTCATACCAATATATCCGTTTGGTTTTATTCTCATCCTTTCATTACCTGTAGTAGTGGCAGAGGTTCCAAATATTAAACTACCAGCAGGATTATAATTAGTTTGTAACACAAAATCGTTTGGTGAGCTGGTTGTTACCATATCACCAGTTGAGGTGCAAAGGCCCATTCTCGCATGTGCTGAAGCTAATGTTACCAGATTAGATGTCTCAAAAGAAATAATAGGTGTATGGCCGGTTAATGCTAAATTACATCCAGGACTGGATGAGCTATTGTCGATATGCAAAGAATATAAAGGATTATTATAGCCAATGCCAACAAACAATGGACTGGGAGATAGCAAACTATTTTCACCAATAAGTTTTTGGCCTGGCATTCCTACAAATCCTTGGGAATAGGAATTACTAAAAGTTAATTGAGCGGCTAGCGCTGTGCATATAAGCACATAAATTTTGATTTTCATACGATTGTATTTTTTATTTTTTTTAAATAAATAAATTATATTTTAAATATTCTACTATTTAAAACAATGAGTTGTTTAAAATAGTTATTCCCATAATGATAGAATTTTCCAGAAATCATGATTTATACCGCAATCTACAGTTGAGAACAGCCAATCCAATTTAAAACCCGACGAACTGCATTCAAAACGGTGTGAAATGCCGGAATTACCCGACGAACGGTAAAAGATTGGTTAATAAGAAAAGGTTCTAAGCCAGGGAATTATAAAAAAAAGCGCCTCATTGCGAGGCGCTTCACTTTGGTGGGTATACTTCAAATTTCAGTCGGGTAGTGAACTATGTCTTTAGGGGCTGACTGGTGCTAATGCCGATATTAATTCTGTTACTTCTGAGTGTAAATTACTTTACTGCACAAAAAAATAGTCAGCTTTCCGTCGAACTGTATGATTTTGGGTGTGAAATGCAGGTTTCAACTGCCGAATGGTAAAAAACATACCCTTTGGTATAGCCCAAACAGGCTATAAGAAGTAATAAGTTATTCGGAAAAAGCCTTAACTCATGTACTTTCGACTTTCGACTAAATACTAAAGACTCAAGAATAACTATTGAAAATCTTCAGGAATTCATTCTTTACGTTTCGGGAAACCGGTATCTCCATCTTATCGGTCATAACCACCACTCCGGTTGATTCGTACCTGAGTATGCAGTTCAGATTGATGACAAAGGAACGGTGTATCTGGAAAAAAGACTCATCGTCTATTATTTCCCTGAATTTGCCAATGTTGGATGTGCTGGTATAAACAGACTTTGAGGTAACGATACGGGTGCATTTATTGGTGCTTTCCAGGTATAGTATCTCGCTGATGTTGATGTAGTCAATACCATGGTTATTGGGTATACCTATTTTACTGTTTATGGATGTATTATTACTTTTGGGATGGGTTGCCAGCCTTTTGTTTTCTATACGGCCAGTTGCTTTGTTGATAGCTGCATATAAAGCCTCATCATTTATAGGCTTTAGAACATAACCGGTGGCTGAAAATGAAAAAGCATCCAATGCATAATGTTCGTGTGCGGTTACGAATATGATTTCGCCTTCTATGTTAGGCAACAGCTTCAGGAGGTCCAGGCCGCTTTTACCTGGTATATTGATATCCATGAAGATAATGTCGTAGCTTTTTTCTTTTAAACACTGGAGTGCGCTGGTCCAGTCGTAGCATGATTTTGAAATGATAACATTGTTAAAAAGCCTGCCGATGCGATCTGTCAGGAGCTCAACTGCATCCTGTTCATCATCTACTATTATACATGAAAAACTATTGGGCATTATTCAGTTTTTTTATTTTTATTGTTACTCTTGTTCCCTTATCAGGCAGTTCTTTATCTGTGTACTTTATTTCAATATTAAGGTCTTCAAACCTGTTAAAAATACTCACCAGATCTTTAATAAGCAAGTCGCCGAAAGAATCATTTTTCAATTTATTCTTTTCATTATTTTCTTTCGATTTTTTTCTGCCAATTCCGTTATCTTCAATGATGCAGGTGAGCGTTTTCTTATCGTCATCCAGTTCAAATATTATTTTCAGTATTCCTTCTGTTTCCATAGGCAGTATGCCATGGTTAATTGCATTCTCCACAAAGGGCTGTAGCAGCAGAGATGGGATTTTATAGTTTTCCAGGTCATTATTGCTTTCATATATCATTTGGTATTCAAACTTATTTTTAAATCGTGTTTGCTGCAATTCAATATAATCGCGCAGATTTACAATTTCTTCGGTAAGTGTTATCAGCTTATTCCTCGATGATTTCAGGTAACCCCGCAAAAGCCGGGAAAATTTTGAAATGTGAACATATGCTTCATCCATCCTGTTTTTACTTACCAATAATAAAGCGGAATTTAGAGTATTGAATATAAAATGCGGATTGATCTGGGCATAAATTGCTTTCAGCTCCAGTTCCATTCTGAAAGTTCTTCGTTTTGCCATGTTAATTACTATTCTTCGGGTAACAAACACTATAATAGCAATCAAAAGGATTATCGCTGCAATTATACATGTCCAGATAATACTTCTTCCGTCCTTCGTTTGGCTCCAGTATGGATTGATATAAATATTCAGAGAAACCGGCTCGCTCTGCCACACGTCATCATTTACTTTAAGCAGTAGTGTGTAATAATTGTCTGGTTCCAGATTGAGGGGGAGATTTATTTCATCAGCGTTCAGCAAATGCCATTCGGTATCAGTTTGAAATCTGTAGCTATAGTATAAATGGCCATCGCCATACGGATTGATTATATCAAATTGCAATTTGCGTTCTGTTTGAATCATCGCGATTGTATCACCGGATTTGAAATTCTGTACACTGTCCCGGTATTTATATATGAACCGTGCAGAATACAAAGTACTGTCAGCTGGTGCATTGGCTATCTCATTGTCAGTTGGTATTGGCACCTCATATGCGCCCTTATCTGTATTGATTAATACTTTTCCATTTAATGCAACACAATAGTAAATGTATTTATAATTAGTATTCTTGAAATTGTGATAAATAAGTGGTTTTGAAATATCAAGCAGACCATTAATGTTAAATAGTGCTATCCCAAACCTCCCAGCTACAATTAGTTTATTTCCGGTAACACATAATTTTGAATCTCTTGTATTTAAATTATTGAGTAGTTTAATGTGTTTGTTGCTTTTAAAATCATAAACCGAGATATTATTTAAGCCCTTCAAAAAATAATTGCCATAATGATTATCAATAGTAAGTTGCTCAATTTTGTTTACACCAGAATTCAGTTGATTACACTTTATGATAGTACTTATATCGGGTTGGGTATAAAAGAATATTTTGTTGTAATTATAGGTAACGGCGCTGTTTCTTAATGAATCAAAAAGCAGTTCAGTGTATTTGTCGTAGCTTAATACACAAGCGGAATCATAGCCACCCCCCTTTATATTATTCAGATTAAATGATTTATGTAAATGAATGCCATCAGGATGTATTGCCAGGCTGCTGTTTTTATTGAGCATTAAAATTTTATGAACCGGGCCACCGAAAAATTTATCACCTATTTCCTCTATAAGCTTCTTTTTCGGAATGAAAAGGTAGCCTTTATAACTGTTTATGAAAAACGTATCCTTACTATATCTGCTGATACTGTATATTTTAGGTACTGATTTTATTTTTATTTCATCCGCCTTTCCCTCGCTATTAACCTGGATTAATGTTTTCAAAGTGCCATTCCACCAGAAGGAACCATAACCAGGGAAATTTCCTGATAATTCGAAATTATGGAGATCGGCTTTTTTAAAACCAGTAAATTTATTTACCATTCCATATGAAACATAATACCCATCGGTTGTTGTGCCTGTTATATCTTTCCACAAAGAGAAGTCATTTAAGGCAAATACTTTATCCCCATCCAGGTTCTTATTGTTGACCAGGTTATCTAATCTGTAACTTTTAAAATAAGATATACCATTTGAATAATCGAATATAATAATGTTTGTCCGGGTGACAACATAAAATTGTTTTTTATTTTTCATTGGGGAAACAAAGTAAATACTGGCTTCAGCACAATACTTACTTATATCTAATTCACTGGCCATGCCATCCAATGTATTAATAAAGTATAATTTACTATCTGACTTATTGGTATTGTAAAAAGCTATATATTCTCCTATCGTCAGTTCTCCTCTATTGGGGTATATATGTTTATTGAAATAGCCTGTATCAATATTAGTTATGAGTTGAATTGAATCCTTAAGTTTGAATAAGTTTCTTTTAAATAGTACAGATTTATATAAAACAAAAGAACTTCCTGATTCGGTGTTGCTTATCCATGCTCTTTTTACCGAAACATTGGTCCTTATTTCTGGTCGTTCTTTATTCATCAGTAAATCAAGCGCATTTGCGTCTAATGGATGGTAAACTATTGTATCGTTTGATGCAATACAGATAGCCGAGAAATGGTCGCTGCCATGGCTTGATTTAAAAATTATTCCATCATTATACAACCTGATTTCCTGAGGGAAAACGGTGCCGCTGTAATCTTTAATGAAGGCTTTATGATAATGGTCGTTAAGCAGATAGCCAATTTGGTCACTTATATTACCTAGCCAGATTTTTCCTTTCCGATCTTCAACTAATTGCCATACATCATCTGTAGGCAAACCATCAGATGTGCCAAATACCTTGAATTCATAACCGTTGTATTTAACCACACCCTTTTCGGTTGCAATCCACAAATACCCATGTTTATCGGTGATGATATCATAAATCCTGTTTGAGGGCAATCCATTGTAGATATTGTAGTTGTATATATAGTTGTTCACTGTTTGTCCGTGAGCAGGATCAGACAGGGATACACATATCATCAGCGTTAGGGCAATGAAAGTCCTTGTATACTTCACTGTAGAAAATTAAAACTTAAACCTGGTAAATCAAAAAACCATAATAAAAACCAGATATCAGTTATTAATAATGTGGCGTTACCTTTTCTTTTGTTTCTCTTTTTTATCTCGGAGGCCAGCCAGGAAATCGGGCTTAACAGCATAGCCGGCCGCCTGGGCCATTTCGGCATAGTATACTGCTAAGGAATCTTTATCCATTGCATCGAAAGCCACACTCAGGTTATAGGATGCCGACTGTTTCACATCTTTTGACGTATTGTACTTTACGGCAATCTCCCAGTCATTCATTGCCTCAACAAGTTTACTCTCATTAAACTCTGATACCCCCCTGTAGAAGTAATAGAATGGATTATTGGGGTTGAGCATGATCAGCATGTTATACTGCTTAATGGCTGGTACGTAGCGCTTGGTTTGCACATACATAAATGAGGAGTCGGATAGTATCTGCTCCGCTTTGGGATTCAGTTTCAGCGCTACCACAAAATCCCTGAGTGCGCTGTTGGTATCATTGAGCATAATATACGTCATGGCTCTGTCCACATAAGTGCGGTATACATCGCTCTGCACCTCCAGCGACTTATCAAAAGTTTCCAGCGCCATTTTGTAATCTTTGCGCTGACTGTAGATTACGGCTACCTTATCATATACCTTGGCATCTGCGCTGTGAAGACTTACAAGAACGCCATAATCTGCAAGGGCCCTGTCGAAATCCCCCTGATCGAAATACAGATTGCCCCTCCATTTGTAAGAGAGCATAGCTATACCGCTGTTCTTGCCATCATGGGGTTTGCTAAAGTCTTTTTTTGCCGGGTATTTTTCTATAGCATCCGAAAGCAGGCTCTCGGCATCGTGCCACACAAAAGTGCGCTCATAAGTGGCATAGGCAAGACCTGCAGAAAGCAGGCAAAGCATAACCAGCATTCCTGTTTTGAAAGCAGGAATGCGTTTCATGACCTCGTTAAGGAAGTAGGACAGAAGGAAGAATAAGCCGAAGTAGGCAACATAAGAATACCTGTCGGCCATTATAGCTGCGCCCACAGATATAAACTGTAGTACAAACATAACATTGAACAGAAAGTAACTGATACCGAAACCGGCTATCCTGAAGTACTGAGGCTCTTTTTTATTTTTCCAGGCCAGCCATATGGGTACTGCAATTATTGCCATAGCCAACAGCGGGGCAGCATAAAAAATGGTTTCCAGGTTGCCGTTGATGTACCGGAACGGATAAGGGTAGAAGGTAGAAAGGTATGTGGGATCAAACAGCTTAGCCACATACATTACAAAACCATATGCAGCATACATAGTGCGCTCGGCAAGTGTAAGTGTTCCGAACGATGCTATTGCTCCGGTGGCATGCTGGGTATAAAAAGCCATAATACCGCAAACAAGGGAAGAAATTACAAACAGTATTTTTTCGATAACAAGTATATTGGTAATTTTTCTTTTCAGGAGGAAATCAACGGCTACCATAGAAAACGGAAAAACCACAGCCATTGGTTTGCTTAGGCAGGAAGCCACAAAAAGCAGATAGGTGATGAAATACCACTTCTTCTCGCCCGAATCAACGTACCGGAGATAGGCCAGCAGTCCGGAAAAATAAAAGAAGGCATAGAGCACGTCCTTACGCTCGGCTATCCAGCACACACTCTCCACATGCATCGGGTGCACACCCATCCACAGCGCGGTAAAAGAAGCCATAAACAGCCTTCCGTTTTCTGCAATATTCAAACGGATGGCTAACTGAGCAACCAGGAAAAATACAAGTATTACATTGAGAATATGGATGATGATATTGGTAAGATAATAGGACTCAGGGTTAAGCTGGGAGAAATGATAATTGACTGCCAGCGACAGCATACAGAGCGGGTGGTAATTGTTCTTGGTAATATCTTCAGTGAAAATAGTTTTCAGGTTCTCCCATGTGAAAGCCTTGATATATGGGTCGTTGGTAACATAAAAGTCATCGTCCCAGTTGGTAAACTGGTTGTGCAAAGTATACTGGAAGCAGATAAAAGTAACCACACAAATGGCGGTCAGAATAAGTATATTTTTATTGAGCAGTTTATCCTTCATGCGATAAAATTAATTGTAAAAAACCGGAATTGCGAAGTGTTTCATTTGAGCAGTTAAAATAAGCAAAATTTTTATCAGAATAGATGGTTTTGTTTATGGGGGAGTATCAGAGGAAGTGGTTTGAATATGGGGAAATGCTTCAGGGAGTATATATGGGTTCGGTGGCAACTTTGACAATGCTAAAGTCAATCATTAAAGTAAATCGTGTAGTTGTTTGAATTTGGTTGTAAAAAAATCAAATAATTACCAGAATATAGTTTTTTACAGTGCAATACTGATATTTTAAATTTTATTTCTATTTTGCATTATAACAGTTTAAAATCACCATACATTTTCAATCATTCAAAAATGGGATCGAATCAAATTTCGCAAACACCGCTTGAAAAGATAGGCCTTAGCTGTTCCGGCGGCGGGTACCGTGCTGCCTCCTATCATTTGGGTGCTATGTCTTACCTTAATAAGGTGAGCTATAATCACAAGCCGCTTTTGGAGAATGTGAAGCTTATTTCTACTGTTTCTGGAGGCACCATTACCGGCATTGTATATGCGTTGCAAAAACAGGAAGGCAAATCGTTTGTAGAGATATATCATTTCCTGCTTGGTAAGCTGCAAACACTGGATCTTGTAAAGTCGGGTATAGAAAAATTAAATCCTGGCGCCCACTGGGACAATCCCGGCAAGCACAAGAACCTTATTAATGCCTTTGCCGAACAGTATGACCTTCACTTTACCAAAGGAGCTACCCTCAGCGCCCTTGACCCAATGAATGCTCACCTGGATGCCGTAGTTTTTAACAGCACCGAGTTTACAAATGCTGTTGATTTCAGATTCAAGAACAGAGAATGGCCATTCACAGGGAATTTTTATAACCGCATTAAAAATGAAGTAGCTGCCGAAATAAAACTGGCTGATGCAATGGCCAGCAGTTCCTGCTTCCCCGGCGGATTTGAGCCTATGATATGGCCCGATGACTTTGTGCATAAAAACGCGCCTAACCTTAAAAAGCTGAAAGAAAGCACTACGGAGGTGATGGGAATTATGGACGGTGGCATATACGACAATCAGGGTATTGATGCTATGCTCAGCTATAAGGCATCTGAATCCACGCCCTATTTCGATCTTGTGATCGTATCAGATGTGGCTTCACCTTATATGGAGCCATATAAACCATATGCCGAAAAGGAAAAGAAAGGCTGGCGGGCTTTTGCGGTGAATGAGGCGTATAAAAAAATTGCGGGTTACAGCAAAAGGGTTAATACCATGCTGATTACCATTGCCCTGATTTTTTTCGGCCTACCATTTATCTCCGGTTACGATAACAATTTATGGACCGGTGTGAGTATTACTTTGGGCATTTTGGCACTCTTTACCTATTTATTGAAACTGTATGTGCAAAGCCGGTTGGAGAAAGTGAAACAAAAAATATCGGATTACCTGTTAAAACTGGAAGACAACTTTTTAGTGAAAAATCTCAGCCAGCTCAAGGTAGGGGAGTTATCGGTGCATCGCGCAGAGCCATTGATCATGGACAGGCTGAACTCGCTCATTTCCCTGCTCATGAATGTGTTTCTGAAGGTGGTGAGACGGCTCAATTATAAGATACTATACAACAACAATAACTATACCTACAGGCGCATATCAAACCTTATAAAGCAACTTACTGAGGAGGATTTTAACACTAATCAGAAGCGCAGAAAACAGCAAGGTTTTTCAGAGCGTCTGGAAAAGAACAGTGTGCTGATAGGCGAGTATGGAGATATAATAAGTAAGGAAATCGGTGCAATTGCTGATGAGGCTTCCAGCTTTGGAACAACCTTGTGGTTTACAAATGATGACAAGCTGAATGATATGCTGGAAAAACTGGTGGTTCTGGGCCAGGTTACCATGTGCTATAATTTGCTGTGGTACCTGGAGAATCTCATCTACACCGACAACATAGGATTTGAGGCATTGCAACCGGAGGTACAAAAAAATATACTCAGCACCTATGAGCAATGTAAAAACGACTGGCTGGAATTCAATAAAGTGCCTGATAGGTTATACAAGGAATTGGCGAAATTGTATTAATGCAATTTGATAGGTAGACAATAATACAAGCGCCCCAGATGCTAAGCCGGGATACTTTTGCAATGGCCTTTAGTATTTTCTTATGTATCTTTTAATTAATAAGCATTAAAAATATTTAGGCGACCTAGTTATAGTATTTTTGAAAAACATCATGCCCTTCTCGCCCTAACTGAAAAAAATGGCCAATTGTTTTAACCAGAAATTGAAAAACCCCTGAAAGCTAATGCTATCAAGGGTTTTCTGTTTAAAAAGTGGCTCCGTTGGGACTCGAACCCAAGACTCTCCCGATGAAAATCGGGATGCACTACCTTTTTGATATTAGTTTTTCAATATAGACTCTTGATTTCATGTTTTTGATTGCTTTTTCCCTTTTCTTGGCTTCGGGCAAGCTTTCAAATTCTTCAGTATATTTTAATTCCCATGGAATACCGGTAGCTGTAAAAGTGGAGTGTCCGATGTTATGTTCATACAATCTTCTTTCAAGATTGGTGCATGCGCCAATATAATACTTGTTGATTTTGGATGAGTAGATAATGTATACAAATGCCATATAAAACAAAAAAGCCTCCTAAATATAGGAAGCTTTTCTGATTTCAAAAGTGGCTCCGTTGGGACTCGAACCCAAGACCCATACATTAAAAGTGTATTGCTCTACCAACTGAGCTACGAAACCAATATTTTTAAAGAACTAAATACAAACTATTATTTGACTCGAACCCAAGACCCTCCCGATGAAAAATCGGGATGCTCTACCAACTGAGCTACGAAACCAATATTTTTAAAGAACTAAATACAAACTATTATTTGACCCGAACCCAAGACCCTCCCGATGAAAAATCGGGATGCTCTACCAACTGAGCTACGAAACCAATATTTTAAAAGAACTAAGTCAAAATTTATTCTGTGCTCGGAATTATTTTTCCGCCCAAATTTTCACTACCAAAAGCTAAAGCCTTGGTTCCCTTTAG
The DNA here is from genome assembly GCA_903835005.1 of uncultured Bacteroidota bacterium. Taxonomy (GTDB): domain Bacteria; phylum Bacteroidota; class Bacteroidia; order Chitinophagales; family Chitinophagaceae; genus Nemorincola. Next base: position 91,132 of record CAILLK010000027.1, read on the forward strand.
GGACAGGGTTACCGCGTTTGGGAGTGCAAAGATAAGGATATACAGTTTACAGCAAAATGTTTTTTAAAAGTAAATTCCCGGGCAGGCTGAAACCCGCTTCCAGCATGGGTTTTGCATAATTTTTCTTCCCCGGTATTTGGCCTGAAAATGGCTCATATGCAATGTTATTTATTTTTATTCCCGCACATCCAGTACATCTCTGAGGGCATTGCCCAGTATGTTGAAGGCATAAACCAGCAGCATAATGGCAATGCCGGGAATAAGGGCAAGCAGCGGGCGGTTGGTAAGCAGAAAGTTGTAGTGCTCTTTGATCATCAGGCCCCAGGATGGATCGGGGGGCTGAACACCGAAACCCAGGAAACTCAGGCCTGCCTCTACCAGTATGGCAGCGGCAAAGTTGCTGGCAGCTATAACCATTATGGGGCCGGCAATATTGGGCACTATATGGCGGAAGATGATGCGCATATCGCCCAGGCCGATAGCTTTGGCGGCTGTTATGTATTCCATTTCTTTCAGGGCCATTACCTGCCCCCTTATGAGCCTTGCCGCACCCACCCACATACTCAGGCCAATGGCTATAAATATCTCCCAGAAACCCTTGCCTATGGTGAGGGTAATGGCAAACACCAGCAGAAGGGTAGGGATGGCAAAGAGTATATTAATAAGCCACATTACCAGGTTATCAATCCAGCCTCCAAAATAGCCTGCTATAGAGCCGAGGAATATACCAATTGTCAATGAGAGCAGCACTGCTACCATACCTACTGATAAGGTTACCCGTGAGCCCACAATTAGCCGGGAAAGTATATCCCGGCTGAAGCGGTCTGTGCCGAGGTAGAAGGTGCGGGTTAGGATATTATGCTCCTTAATAAATATTTGAGCACTCTCGGTAGTCGAATTCCGGCCTTCTGGCATAAGGCTGGCAACGGGGTAGGAGAGGGTATCTTCCAGGCCATCATCAATGTAGTGTCTTAAAAACAATTCATCAGCATTAAACCAGTAGCCGTTTATGGGCACTTCATTAAAGCCAGAGGGTATGCCGGTGAACCATTCTACTAATCGGTTACCGCCATGCTGTTGCAGCGTTTTGGGAACCAGCAGCAATTGTTTCTTAAAGCCCGGCGGTTTGGCTCCAAGCTCTATGATCATGTTATTGGCTGATGGGGTATGATCAGGTGCCAGCAGGTAGGCAAATACCGATACCAGGCATGTAAGACCTATAATGCACATGGCTACCACTGCTGAAGGCCGCTTCAGTAATTTCTTAAAGATGCCATCTGGTGCAGCATTTGCCAATTTGTAAATGCTTTTTGAGTGTTTAAAGATGTTTCACGCAAAGTCGCAGAGGCGCACATAACATTCCAAAAAGAAAATAAAGAACGCAATGTCCGGTATCCGCAAAAAAGGGGTATTTAATCCAACCCCTGCTCACTTACCGTCCAGATCAGTTGGGCGAGGGCTACGGCTCCCAGTTTCAGTTCGCGGTGATTTACGTTTTCAAAAACATCATTGTTGGTATGGTGCACATCGAAGTAGCGCTGACTATCGGGCACCAGGCCGGCAAGGGGCACACCCAGTTTCTCCTTCATCGGCTCTATATCCGATCCGCCTTCATCGCGGCTGAAATCCAGTATGCCATACGGTATCCACAGGTCTTTGTATTTTAGTATTTTATCCTTTTGCGGCTGGCTCATTACAAAACCCAGTCCGCGGGGGCTAAAGCCACCGGCATCGGTTTCTATAGCCAGTATATGATGTTCGTGTTTCGATCTGGCAGAGTCGGCATAGGCCTGGCCACCCTTCTGGCCGTTCTCTTCGTTCATAAATGCTACAGCACGAATGGTGCATTTGGGTCTCAGGCCCAGCGCCTTGAATGCCCGTAGCACCTCCATAGATTGTACCACACCCGCGCCATCGTCATTCGCGCCTTCGCCCACATCCCACGAATCGAGATGCCCGCCCAATGTGATGATCCGTTCCGGGTGCTCTGTGCCTTTAATTTCTCCTATCACATTGTACGACCGCACCAGGTCGGGCATCATGTGGCATTCAGTGGTCATTTTAGCCCCTGGCTGGCCGGCTTTACAGGCTGCTTCCAGCTTATCAGCTGTTTTGTTGCCCAGCGCCATGGCAGGTATTTTTGCAAATGAGTCGTTATAGTGTGTGCCCCCGGTATGCGGAAAATCATCCTCGCCGGTAGACATGGAGCGGATGATGATAGCGAGTGCCCCCTTCTTAGCTGCCATACTAGGCCCTGCACCCCTGTACCTTACCGCATCGCCATAACCCTGAAAGGTGAAGATAAAATCCTGGCGCCAGCGGTAGTTGAAGAATACTATTTTTCCCCTTACTGCGCTCTCGGGCAGGGCATTAAACTCATCAAAATTATGCACCATGATCACCTGTGCGGTTAAGGTTTTACCATTGCTTCCCTGGCTGTTGCCCAGCGACAGCGCATCTACCTTTACGTACTTGCCATCAAGCATAAGGTAGAGGCTTTCTTTGCCGCGGTACCAGTAGGGCACATCGCAGGGCTGTAGCCATACTTTGTCAGCTCCTGTTTCTTTCATGGTTTTATCGGCCCATTCTACTGCCCTGGCTGCTGCAGGTGAGCCGCTGATGCGGTGCCCTACAGTTTTGCACAGCACCCTCAGATTGTCGTAGCAGGTGGCGTGCAGCATTATTTCATCAGAAATTTTGCGGAACATAAGAGAATCCTGGGCCGAGGCAGTAAACATAGTTGCCATAGCCAGGAGCGAAAGCAGTCTTGATTTCATTTCCTAAAAGTAATAGTAATATGCTAATGTGCAAACTGGCAATTCGGTAATTCGGCAATTTGGTAATTTGACAATTCGGCAATTAGTGAATTCCGATCAGTAAGGAAATTAAAGTGATTTTTTTACAAGCAGGAGTTTCGGGAAGGGAATAATTGTTTCATAGTGAAAGGGTTTAGCATTATCGTTTATGCTTTCTAAATGCACATAATGTCATTTCAGTAAGTATAAGTAAATGGTTTGTTTTACCACCTGTATAGTTGCCAGCAAAGGTTTAGAAGCTTCAGCTTTGCTGATGATAGCCTGATAGAAATGAAGCAATATCATAAATAACAGATTGATGGGTGAATAATGAACTCATTTATAAGTGCAATTTAGCGGTAGAGGCCTGCAGGTTCCAAAACAAGTTTCTGAACGGTCGGAAAAGTTTCTGAACGGTAAAAAATGCCCCTGAAAATGGAAACTCGTACTTATATTGTAATAAAATAATATCTAATCGGCGACCTGTTTCTGCATACTGCTGATGGGATATCGTTCAGAATTTCTTAAATGGGGTATGATGGTTGTTTGCGAGATCCTGATTATGGCTCATTGACCGGGCAGAAAAACTGCTTCCGTTCGTGAACCGGATAATATTCTTAGCTTCTGCGCCAAGGAATAAAACGAATACGATTGTAAGGAAAATACCGGCATGAGAGAATATACTCTTAGTTACCGGTACATCGTGGGTGAGTTCACCTTTCTGAGCGAGATTCTGATCGATTGTGTTCATTGTTTGTAATTTTAGAAGATGAAGAAATAGATTTTCAAAAGATTATTCAATTGTAAAGGGTGAGTAACTTATATCCTTTTACTGAGTGCAAGATAGTCCGCCGAGGTTGCGGGTTCCAAAACGATTTAGCGAGCGGTCGGATAATTTTGTGAGTGGTATTCATGGTTTTCTGAACGGCTGGTTTTCTTTCTGAATGGCAAATGGATTTTGGTGTGTTTCAGGGATGTTGAAATCGGAGTTGGGTTTAATGTCTGTTGTATATGTCAAAAACTTTAAAGGCTATTGTTTCACCCGCCTAGCTTGAAAAGCGAAGGATTGTCCCGGCTGGATTTCAGCTATGCACTTTCAGTGGCTATAGGTGCACTTCAAGGTAAGATATCTATTGGACTACCCTGTCAAATCAATATATTGCTACTAAATATAATTATATGTTGAAAGTATCCTAACGCATGGGAAAATACCCTCCTGAAAATTTAAACTAACTTTTTACCTTTAGCGAATAAATAATTGTGATTTTTATCTGTATTCTCATAGCATTCGAAACAGGTCTCAGCTTCGGTTGGTGATTTGGTTGGTTATGAATATTTTTCTTTTCTTCCAAAGAAAAGAAATTATTAAAATGCTATCTTTGTTTAGATAACAATTTACCAACGATTCACAACCACCTAAAATCAGCTTATATGAAGAACATACTGCTTTTGTCGTTGATTTTTTCTTCCCTTTTTTGTTCGGCCCAGTCGGGTGAGCGCTGGTATAATTATGGCCAGTATCTTGCCAACGAAACCGCTGTGGCCTATACCGATTATAATATCTGGAATGATACCACAGCTATTTTTGCCAACACCACTTATGGTTATTATTCCACCAATAATTTCGTATCTCTGGGTTTGTCTTTCGATCCTTTTGTAACGCAATGGAATAACCCAACGCTTTATGGCAATACAATTCGCATCCGCCCCAGCGATGCATATACTATTGATTCGGTGCGGATACATGGCAGCTACTTACGCAATCCTTCAAAACCCCTGGTTAATGATACCCTGGTGCTCAGCTTTGTTTATGGCAATGGCACTACTACCTCTAATTTGCCCGATTATTACTTTTACGGGGCCACCTGGCTGTCCTGGTATGGCGCCGATACTATCAACTTTCTGAATATGCCTCACGACAGCCTGCACAACCGTGCGGGCAGCTATACAGGTGTTCCTACAGCCCCATATGTGCAAAAGATCGTTCTCACCGCTGCCGATATTTCAGCCACTTACGACAGTACCATTGCCTTAACCACACCTTTTTACGTACCTGCCCACAATTGCGCCGCTATGTCGTTAACCTTTGTGAGCGGAGACGCATCATTTACACCTTTCGATACCGTGAATTACATTTCAGGCACCAATAAATACGGGGCATTTGCTCCGTTGGTAGAATATGCAGGCAGCACGGGTGCCCCTGTTTTCCCGCCCTTTTCCAGGTTAGACAGCAATTCCGGTTATTTTAAGGTCGATGGCACCCCTGATGCCGGCTGGGGCGGTAAGTATATTCCCAACTGGGCATGGACTGCTGGCGGCTTTGAAGCCGCTATGGTTCAGTACCCGGTTATTGAATATCACATCAATTGCCCCACATGCCCGCTCAATGACAGTATAACCGGTGTAAAACATCTGTGCGGCGAGGTTGACGATACCTTATATGTCACTTCGCCCGGAGGCACCTGGAGCAGTAGTAATACATCTATAGCCGTTGTGGGGCCTACCGGCATAGTGGGCGGTTTATCGGTTGGTGTGGTAACCATTACTTACACCCATGGCGACAATTTTACAACTACTTCCTTTACAGTTGATCCTGTTCCGGGGCCTGTTAGCGGCACTACACCGGTATGCACCGGAGATACCGTCCATTTATCCGATGCGGTTGCCGGCGGCAAGTGGACCAGCAGCGCTACAGCAGTAGCTACTGTAGGTTCCTCTTCCGGAATTCTTACTCCTGTTTCCACCGGGGTAGCAACAATTACCTATACCCTTGCAGGCGCTTGTACTGCTATATGGCCGGTAACCGTAAATGCAGGCCCTGTGCCCATAACCGGCGATACGCTTACCTGCCTCGGCGCTACCGATACCTTGCTGGATGCCACTGCGGGAGGTACCTGGCACAGCAGCAATGTAGCTGCTGCTACTATCAGTACCTCAGGCTATGTAACGCCTGTAGCCCCCGGCGCTACCATTATTTCTTATTCGCTGGCTGATGGCTGCCTGGCAAAATTACCACTTACGGTATCCACTTTGTCCTGCAAGTCGCTCACAGGTATTGAGCCAGTATCTGAAGCCAGCAACGCAATCAGTATTTTCCCGAATCCTGTTCACGATGAGCTTACGGTTACTGCTCCTGAAAAGATACACGCAGTAATCATTACTACTATCCTCGGTCAGGTAGTCAGTTCAAAGATCTGCCAGGCCGAAAGTGTGGTCGTAAATGTTGCCTCATTACCCCCGGGAATATACCTGGTAAAAATCAATGAAACAGAAGTAAGGAAATTTATAAAGGAGTAAAGCAATCAGGCTTAGTTAACCGGTATTAAATAAGTCGTGTGATGGCAGAAAAGAGGAATGTGCTAAGGCCTTTTAACGCTACCTGTATACTAAGTTCCGAACTCCTTACCCCTATCGGCTTTGGACAATTATCCGCAGATTGGAACTACTAAAATAAAAAAAGATTTACATACCCCTTGTCCCTCCCGATGGAAAATCGGGAGGGACTTTAGCTCACCTATAAAACCCACGCGGCAAGTGGGGAATACGCCATCAAGCTCATTTGACTTCATCACTTTTTTCAACAAAAATGCCGCAATAAAGACTGCGAGAGATCAGGAGTTCTGAAGTTATACCTGCTTGAGCTTGAGTGTGGGAGTAAATAGTTGTTCAGGCCAGGATTAGGGCTACTTAATGCGTTTGCACTTTTGACCCAGGGCTTTTTGGTCAATCCAGGTATTGAGTTGCCTCACTGTGGCCGTGTCCGGGTTTTTCTTTAACCCACAGTCATATACAGCCACCATAGGGTCTTTATCAGCAATCCTGCTCATGAATTCATCGGGCGAGGGGAGTTCCTTGAGCAGTCCGTATTCCTTATAGGTATAATGAGTAAAAGCCGAATGAATACCCACTCCACGCCGGTCGAGCAGGTAGCCTTTATGAAGCAAAACAGGAAGCGCTGATGCGCCTCCTGTTTTAAGATCTCCCTGGTCGGGGTAGGATACTACCTGCTTTTTATCGGCCGATAGTGTTACCGGAACCCGGTTTCTGTAGTCTTTTTTAGTTTTGTAAACAATAATATGTGGTAATACTGTTACTGAATGAGTCTGCGCCTGAACTTTAACTTGTAACAACAGACCAGCAATTAATAAACCGGCAACTCTTTTTATTATCATTTAGTAATTGCAATTTTCTTTGTAACCATTCCATCGGGGGTATGTATCTGAGCCAGGTACATTCCAGGTGCGAAGCTGCTAACCGGAATATTAATTGACGGCGGGTTGCCGGTTATATTCATCGCCGTTATTTCGCGGCCCTGCATATCGGTAATTGTTATATGGTCAACTGTAACACCCTGGGCAATGATATTGACTGCATCACTGGCCGGATTTGGAAATACTGCTATATTATCGGCTGTTACCACATTATTTACCCCGGCATTGGTATGCACATGCACTATTATAGGATTAATATAATAATCACTGCCTACAATACTGAAAGAACTTGAGCTTGCAGGTTCAAACTGTACCGCAAATACATACTCGCCATCCGGTGCGGTAACATGCGCCTGGGTAAACGTATAAGGGTTTACAGATGATTCATTAATGGTTTCGCTGGGAAAATTCTGCACCACGTAGCTTGCTCCAGTAGCCACGTTGATCAGTGAACCTTGTATCTGACCTGAGAAATCAGAGGAGCCAAAGGGAGTTGTTTGAAACATATTCCTGATTTGTGTATTCACAATGAGCGAATGACCTATATCTATATTAACTCCGCCGGTGACAACCACAGGGGCATAGACTTCCAGCGCCGAGGAAGTAAAACCCGAGTTCCTGACATCAATTTCATCGTCATTGATATAGTTGCCGTTATTGTTTACCGCAGTCCATGTTTTAGCGCCCGTGGCCTGGTACATAATCCGTATGTTGTACTGGCCGGGTATCATAACTAATAATCCGGGGTTAGTAAAAATATAGGGTGCTGATGTGGCCCCGGCTGCCAGGGTCTGGGAAGTATAGGTTTGTATTGTAGCTACATAGTTGCCGGAGGTATCAAATGCCTGAGCAGAAACACTGCCGCTGAAAGCTGTGGAGCCTCCGTTCTGTATGGTGGCCGCAACAGAGATGGCTGAATTATAGGGGTATGCATCAATATTCGGGCAATCAACAAAAGATTGTAGTTTAATATTTCCGCTGGCAGTCATGAAAACATCTGGCTTGATGCCAAGCAGAACACCCTGGTCTGTATTAAAATTGCCTGATCCTCCGCCGGTACCTAATGCCGGAGGGGCGAGATTATCTACTGTGTACCATCCGTTTGGCCCGGTACCTGACCAGCCCCAGTTGAAATGCATCATATTGCTTGCGTTATAGCCATCGCAAACCCAGCAATGACCGCCACTGGTTCCCTGGCCTTTATACAGCAATGGCCTGCCCGCATTCAGTTCTGTTTCAATCATGCTATACCATGGCGCATCGCCGGAATAGGCAGCCTGTGCAGGGCAATGAAATGCCGCATAATAATCGGTAGCGATACCATCTCTCAGCTGGCCATGTATGGACCTTTTGTAATGAAAATAGGTCTTGAATGCATATTCAGCGCTGCTGGTGTAAGGCGCCGGTGTTTCGCTTTCAGTTACATAAGTCCCGCTTTCGGCTACTGAATACTGCATTTCGAGGCTCACACCTATATGATACATTAATTTTTCTATTGCTGCATTTGAGGCAGTTAACGATGTGCCCATAGTGGTCCAGTCATAAGCTGTATTGCTGAAATCAGCACTTTGACCCGGATAGCTGTCCGGATTGGGAGAGGGTGTATAGGTATGGGCGCCGCAACCTACAGTAGGCCAGTTCCAGAATTTCATAACCTGTGCCATAGCTGTTGCTACACAGCCGGTAGGCGCCTGACCGGATCCCGAACCGGGGCATAAAGTATTATAAACCGGATTCTGATCCCAGGTTGTCTGGCACAAAAAAGCAGTGCTGCTGGGAAAGGTAGTCGTAGTTTTGGCGGCAGGTGTGCTTCTGGCCACCCTAAGGTTTGCCCATTGTTCAGCAGTTCCTTCTTTGGCTGGCAGATTGTGTTGCAGCGCTGCGGTTATCTGGTTCTGATAGCCTTCAGTCCAGTCCTTTGCAGAGGGAGACATCTTATCTCTGTCGAACCAGGCTTCGGGTGAATAGGCCAGGATAGGGATAATATTATCATCGCCCGATACCATAATAAAACCCGGACCTGAAGTAAAATTAAATACATAATAATCAACAATGGTTGCCCCATTCACCTGCGCTGTTGCTACATAGGCAGTGCTAAGTCCGTCAGTTCCGCTCACGCCTGGAATATTATTGGAGATCAGGTAGTTACTGCCTATTGTTTTCGCTGTGTTTTCATTAATGGCTTTTCCGGAGCAGGCTACGCCTGATCCTAGAAGCAACATAAGGATTTTGGTAGTTATCAATCGTTTTTTCATACAAGATTTATTTAGCTTTGAGGTTTGTGAAACTTGCGTTAAAGTTGATTTATGTAAAAATAGGGGAAAATAATTATAAAAATCATGAGACAATAAAAAAAGTTGAAATTTCTACATGTCTGTTTTATTTTCCTTTAAGGTCCAGCGGAATTATTAACTTCAGGCTGATATTGCGGCCCATATTAAAAACCCCAACCCTGTCGGTTGGATTATTTACCGGGTAGTATTTAAACCGGCTCATGTAGTCTATGTAAGTCATATCCAGGAGGTTATTGCCTGCAATATATATTTTGGCAAACGTGCGGCCACGGCTTTGAAGGTCGCCTCCAATTCCGGCATTCAGCAGGGTATAGCCCGGTGTTGCCTCCTGGCTGGCTACATATTGCTGTGGTGTTTGTGTTTGATCGAATCCATTTGAAGCTGCCTCTCCGAGGTAAACCTGACTTTGCTGAAAACAACTGAGTATGCCTATTTTCACATAGCCATTCTTTATGCCTTTACCCAGATTCTTCCTTTTAAACTTCAGATCGGCAGTTATTCTTGCGGGCGGAACGAATGGCAATACATGAATGGAATCGGCTACATTATTTAGTCCTCCCGTTACATAGCTGAATGTAGTATTCAACTCGATCCACGGAATAGTGGAAGGATGGATATCCAGCATTGCTTCGCCTCCATAAAGTGTTGCACTGCCCTGGGTGTATTTATATACAGGAGCATTGCCCAGGCCTGCATTCTGTAATGTGTTATTTATAGAGTCGCCACCAAGAACACTCAGCAATCCTTGCCTGTAAATAAAGTTATTGATCGTGTTATTGAAAAGGTCTAATTCAAAACTCAGGTTTTTGCCATTCATTCCGAAGGTCAGGTCTTCTTCCAGACTGGCTTCAGCTTTCAGATCCGGAGTACCTATTTCCCAGATCACTGTACCATCGTGCACGCCATTGGCGGCACATTCAGCCACATTCGGAGCCCGGTAGCCACGGGCTACATTACCTTTTACGTACATGTTGTGGCCTAAATCATATGTAGCGCCAAGGCTTGCTGAGACACCGTTGAAATTGGCTGTAAAACCCTGGAATTCATGAATGCCGCCGGGCGTATTGGCAGGCACCGGAACCTGTGTGGAATCAACCCAATGGTCAACACCTGTAAAAGTACGTGTATCATACCTCAATCCGCCTGATAAAGTCAGTTTGCCTATTTTTTCATTTCCGATCAGGAAAACACCACCCTGGAAAATATTATAATTGGGTATCAGCATCAGCGTACCCAGGCTCTGTGATGCCTGGTAGGAACCATTAACCCCTGCCGAATAGTTGAAGCCTCCTATCTGTTTAGATATGTAGCGAACATCATAGGTGAAGGCTTTTGAAGAGTAATAAATATCCGGAGTGTTAGGCTGTGTTGGGTCATTGGTCTCCTGCCTCTGGTTTCTCTGATACGAGAAAATGCCAGTAATACGGCCTTCACCCACTGCAATATTGTTGTCCCATACTATTTTGGTGTGCCTGATACGCTGGTTGATAACAAACGGTGTATAGGAGGTCTGGTCCTGGAAAGTAGGTAATTCGTAAGATGGCGTCCCTCCGTTAAGGTCTGGATAAGCCACCTGCCTCATCAGTATACCCGTTGCAGAGTCTCTGGTACCATCCACAATACCAGTCTGCATATCAAACTGGCTGGCATGGATCTGTGAGTAGCCCCATTTGCGGTGAATACCAATGGTTCCATCGGCATTAAAGTTGCTGAACTGAGAATTGGTAACATAACCATCATAATGATCCTGGTAGGCATGGGCCATGATATTATCGATCCGTCCGCTCCACGAAATGCCATTATTTGTTCCGGCAATGTGGATCATGTTGTTAATCAGTCCGTTATTGGTCTGGTACTGATTCATAATCTCCCCTTTTACCTGTCCTTCAGGCAAAGTTTTTTCCGGAATCAGGTTTACTACGCCGGCAATTGCATCTGATCCATAAGCCAGAGAGGCCGGGCCTTTCAGTATTTCCACCCGGTCTACCGCATCGGGGTCAGCTTCAATACCAAATTCATCGAACCATGGCTGGTCCATCTGCATTACTCCATCATTTACGGTAAGTACACGGTTGTATCCCAGTCCGCGGATCACTGGTTTCATTATGCTTTGCCCGTCTGAAATACCGGACACTCCCGGTACTTTTGAGATCGCATCAATAACATTGGTTGATGAGTTTTCCAGCAGGTATTCATTACTTACCTGTGTTATCTGCTGGGGGTTTTGTGCATTAGTGGTGGCAACAGGATTGCCTGTTATAATCACTTCATGTTCGTTGTAATAAGCGGGGGCAAGGGTAAAATCTTTTGTAACTGAGCCTTTGAATTTTATATGTTCAGATTGAGTTTTATAGCCAACAGATCGCACTGAAACAAGAAATGTTCCTTCTGGTATCTTGTTTATCTGATATGTGCCATCTACATTGGTAACAGTACCAGCTTTTAAATCTTCAATGTAAACAGATACAGATGGTAACGGCTCGCCCGCCTTGTTGGTTACTTTACCTTTTAGCTCATTCTGAGCAAATGATTGAATGGATAATAAGCACAGTAATAAAACTGATAAACGAATATAATTCGATTTCATAATTAAATTGTTTGGAATAAATTAATAAATAATTGCAACCTTTATCAGGCTGGATAAATAAAAGCTGGTATGCGCAATAATGAACCCAGGGTTCATTAAAATTATGCTCAACCGCTGAATTAATTAAATGAAAACCCCGGTATCCGGAGGTGGCTTAAGAATGTAGAACAACTGGCGCGGATAAAAAGGAGAAAAGTATTCTACAGCACATGCTTTAAGTGTATTGCTACAACTTATGCATGAAAAGTAATGGCTGCTAAGTATTTTTCCATCAGTTGGGGGATGAATGTGATGGCGGGTCAAATGCAGCAGGTTATCTGATGCAATTTTTTCATTTGGCTCAAAACTTTCTGCAATATTCTGAACAAGGCTTTCTTCACTGCAGTCGTGAAACACGGATACCATAACAAAATCTTCATGTACCGAATAGCTACTGATGTCATACAAAGCACCATTATGCCACAATTCATCGGCTCCGTTTAATTGCCTGAATTCAGTCAATGATAATTTGATAATCTCCAGTCTTTCCTGAGATTTTATTTCCTTTTGCGCCTGCTTTTTATCCTGTAGCTGAGCTATATTGAAAAATAAATACAACAGGGCACTGGTACCGAAACACAGTATCAGTAATATGCTTAATGCCTTTTGTAAATACTTCCTCAAATGACGATGTGTTAGGGCAAAGTTACCATTTGCAATGAGAAAAGTAAAAATATCATTCTGCTTATTTTTTGGTAATTACTTCTCTATTAAAAATTAGCTTATCAACCGGTTTTCCAGAGAATAAGGTATATTTGCCACCCAATTAGTTATATGAGTTTCAGACGTATATTAGTATTATACCGGTTGCCTATTGCGATTGCATTATTTGCCCTCGGTTTTCTGCTGGGTTTCAAAGTAACCTGGTGGATAGCATGGATCCCTTTCCTGGTTTCTATATTAATGGTTATTGCTTATTTTATGATCGGACCGATGACCCTGATCCAGGGTTATATGGAAAGCGGGGACATGGAAGGCGCCAAAAAGTTGCTCAGTAAAGTAAAATATCCCGACCTGCTCTATAAACCGATACGATCTTCGTTTTATATGCTTCAGGCCAATTTCTCAACAATAGGCGAGGACCTTGACCTTGCCGAGGCCCAGCTGAGAAAAGGGCTGGAATCAGGCATTCCTGAAAAAGATTATGAGGGCACGGCCTATCTTCAGCTGGGCGCTATAGCTCAGAAAAAAGGCAAAACAAAGGAAGCTTACGAACATTTGCGTAAAGCCGTGCAGATCGGGTTGCCTGATAAAGATAATTCAGCTACTGCCTACCTGCAGTTGTCCAGTATCTGCATACAGCGCCGTGATTTCAGGAATGCCAAAATTTATTTTAATAAGGCAAAATCCTGCAAGGCGACTAATGTTCAGGTTGTAGAACAGATCAAGGAAATGTCGAAATATATAGCCCGTATTCCAGGATAAATTATAGAGCCGGCAAAGGTTGTACCGGGTTATTTTTTTCCTTAAGACTGGTAATGCTCTTTTGATATTTACCTGATTTAACAGTTTCAGTTTCATTGGATATCTTCCGGGAATTACCTCACTAACTATTTATTTACTGATACTGAAATCAAAACTGCTTCCTAAGCCAGGCAATGAATTAACTGCAATTGAGCCATTCATCCGTTCAAGCAGTCTTTTTACAGTTGCCAGGCCAATACCTGTGCCTTTATTATTAAAGCGATCGGAAGCGCCAAGGGTGCAAAATAAATCAAAAATGCGCTGCTGGTCTGACGGGGCAATACCCGGGCCATTATCTTTTACAGAAAATTTATAGTTGTGCTTATTTTCTGATGCAGAAAGGAAAATCAGTCCGTTATCCTTGTCATTATATTTTATCGCATTTCCTGCCAGGTTTAGCAGAATCTGGAGAAGAATGTATTTTGAAGTATACAACACAAGTGAAGCATTTATAACTTCAATGCTGAAACCCGGAGGTAAGGTTATTAGTTTTTCCAGTTCGCCTGCAATGCTGCCGAAAGTGAATTTTTCTTTAGCGATTGCTACTGAATTAACTGCCACGGAATGATCGAGAATGCCATTAACCATACTTATGGCTGTATGTGAAGTGTCTTCCAGCAGACCGAGCAGATTCAGCCCATCCTTACTCATACCGGATGAATATTTATCTTTCAGCAAGGCAAGACCCATAGCCAGGGTACTGAACGGAGATTTAATATCATGTGCAACAACGTTTGCAAATCTTGATAAGTCCTGATTGGTTTTTTCCAGCTGTTTTCGCTGAATTTCCAGTTGCCTGTTCATTTTTCTTATTTCGAAACCGGAAACAATCTGTCGGGCGAGAGCGGCCAGTGTGATTTTTTGTTCCGCGGAAAGCACTTTTGGCTTATGGTCGATAACGCACAAGGTGCCAAGAGCTATACCTGAATTATTGACCAGCGGAACACCGGCGTAAAAGGCAATATGTGGTTTCCCGGTTACGAACGGATTATCAAAAAAACGTTCATCTCCCGAAGGGTTGTCAACAATAAATATTTCATCGGGATTTAGGATGGCATGAGCGCAAAATGCCAGTTCTCTTTTTGTTTCTGAAATCTCGAGCCCGATTTTTGATTTGAACCACTGACGGTCGGTGTCAATCAATGTAAGCAGCGAAATGGGTGTATCACAAATTTCAGCAGCTATTCGTGTAATATCGTCATACTCTTTTTCGGGCAGCGTATCCAGAATGTTATATTCAGATAACGCAGCAAGCCTCTCATCTTCATTAACTGGTTTTATTGCTGCAATCATATGCCGGCGTTTGAATTAAGTAACCTACATCTGCCATTATTATACTGTTATGGATGCAAAGTTATAGTTAATAAAAATCATAACGCCTATGCAGGGATATAATTATTGGTGGCAACTGTATTTTTCAGGTTTGGCAAAAAATACATTTATAAATGCAAGCATATTTGTGTGAAAAGAGCTACAAGATCACTTTTTAGAAGGTAATGCCCCGATTTTGAGAATAGTGTTTGTAAAGATATTATCCATTGAGCAGCGTTACCATTTTTTAAAGATTACAAATACAGCAAGTACAATCAGGCCGAATCCCAGTATATGGTTCCATTCAAACCTTTGCTTGAAAACGATAATGGAGAAAATCATAAACACCAGGAGGGTTATGGCTTCCTGTATTGTTTTCAACTGAACAAGGCTGAAGGGACCGCCATCCTCTTTAAAACCGATACGATTCGCAGGTACCTGGAACAGATATTCGAAAAATGCCAGACCCCAACTGATAAGTATAATACTGAAAAGGCCAAGGTTTTTGCCCCAACTGAGGTCTTTGAACTTAAGATGGCCATACCAGGCGAAAGTCATAAAAGTATTAGAGATCAGAAGAAACGCTATTGTAATAAACCCTTTCATGCACTAATGGTTTTGTAATGGATACAATACCGCAAATTAAGACAATCGGGTTAATACCCGCAGAGGATAATGTTTTTGAGCGATCATCGGTAGTAAATACCGGCAAAAAAGACAAAAAGATAAAATTATATTATTCTGCTAATTGTGCATAACAATGATTTAACAAAAAATAAAATAAAACAAAATAATGTTAAATAAATATATTAAAATAATTCTTTTTAACCAGAGTGTTCATTAATTTAGTGCTGTGTATATGATCCTTTAAAATTTGGATCTTAGGGTAATGTCTGGCGATTTGAACGGTTATTAGACCCTTATATCTAATTAAACCGGTGAAAATTAAGAAAACTTAGAATTATGCATATGCAGGTATTGAATTAAAAAATAAAATATCGTTTTTTAACGGTACTAAACAGGTTCAAAGACGGCAATTCGAGATAAAAAGCGATTCTATTTTTGTAACGAAGTTTAAACAAATGTCCATATGAAAAAAGTAGTTTTACTAATCCCTCTTGCCCTGGCAGCCATCACCGGTGCCAATGCACAAAGTGTGGGACCGGCCACCCTGAATGCTACCGGGGGAAGCAAAACAATCGGCACCCAGGAATTTGAGTGGAGTGTAGGGGAGATGACGATGGTGAGCACTTTTGCCGGCAGCAATGTGATTGTTACCCAGGGGG
>CAILLK010000028.1 GCA_903835005.1 uncultured Bacteroidota bacterium
AGGATGTTTGACCGATGCTGAAGGCATCGTATGTTTTAATTGCAATACTGGTAATCGAAACAATAAGTTGATAATCTGATCAATAAGCTCCGAACTCACAATAAATTATGCTTAGAATAAATAGTTATGAGCTAAGGGTTGCTCAGCAGAGAACTCCCAATTCCACAAAGTATGGGATAAGATGATATAATAGTAAAATGATTTATATTATTATAGCAGTTGTTACCGCTGAGGATCTGAAATTGGCAATACGCAAATGCAGCATTGCAAAATTTATTAGTCTGCCTTGAAAAGTATACTATGTCAGGGGTATTTTAATTATGGTTTATGATCATTCCTGAAAACTTTATTTATTAGCCTTAAATTGATTAATGATAGTTCAAGTCAAAACTCCCCTCTATTATTTATCTTGCACCACAATTCAATATTGCTAAAGTGGTTTCTGCTACAGAAGATAACTTTAGGATTAATACTTACGGATTTAGATTAGATATAAAATGGACTATAAAAGATACCTGATTACCGCTGCTCTTCCTTATGCCAATGGACCCGTACATATAGGCCACCTGGCTGGCTGCTACCTGCCAGCCGATATTTATGCACGCTACCAGAGGGCACGGAAAAGAGATGTGAAATTTGTTTGCGGCAGCGATGAGCATGGCGTGCCTATCACCATCCGGGCCATGAAGGAAGGGATCACACCCCAGGATGTGGTAGATAAATACAATACTATTATCAAAGAAAGCTTCGCTGCCATGGGCATCTCTTTCGATATTTATTCCCGCACCTCAAATGCTATTCACCACGATACTTCGCAGGCCTTCTTCACCAAACTATTTAACGATGGTGTTTTTGAAGAGCGCGAAAGTGAGCAATATTACGATGAGTCAAAAGACATATTCCTTGCCGACAGGTACATTTTAGGCACCTGCCCGGTATGCGGCAATGAAAACGCTTATGGCGACCAGTGCGAGCGTTGCGGCAGTTCATTATCTCCCGAGCAGTTACTCAATCCGCGCAGCGCCCTCAGCAGTGCTGTGCCCATAAAAAAGAAAACAAAACACTGGTATTTCCCGCTCGATAAATATGAGCCCTGGCTGAAAGAATGGATTGTAGATGGCAAAAAAGATTCGTGGAAACCCAATGTATATGGTCAGTGCAAAAGCTGGCTGGACAGCGGCCTGCAACCCCGTGCCATGACCCGCGACAGCACATGGGGAGTGCCGGTTCCTTTGACCGATGCCAAAGGCAAAGTATTGTATGTGTGGTTCGATGCACCTATCGGCTATATCAGCGCTACCAAAGAACTGACGAATCAATGGAGCGACTACTGGTGCAATGAAGATACCAAACTCGTTCACTTTATTGGTAAAGATAATATCGTATTTCATTGCATCATTTTCCCGGCCATGCTCAAAGCCCATGGTGGCTTTGTGCTGCCCGATAATGTGCCTGCCAATGAATTCCTCAACATTGAAGGTGAAAAGGTCTCTACCTCCCGCAACTGGGCTGTATGGGTAAACGAATACATCACCGATTTCCCCGATCAGCAGGACACCCTTCGCTATGTGCTCTGTGCCAATGCGCCGGAAACCAAGGACAATGACTTCACCTGGAAAGATTTTCAGGAACGTACCAATAATGAGCTCGTATCTAAATTTGGCAATTTTGTCAACCGCACCTTTGTGCTCATGCACAAATTATGCAATGGAAAAGTGCCGCCTGTTAAGGATGAACTGATCAATGATGCCGACAGGCAGCTTGCTGAAGAAATAAAACTGGCAAAAACCAAAGTAGAGAATTGCCTGGAGAACTACAAGTTCAGGGATGGCTTGTTTGAAGTAATTGACCTGGCCAACAAAGGCAATAAATACCTGCAGGATAATGCTCCCTGGAGCCTCTCTAAAACTCCGGAAATGCAATTGGAAAATCAGGGACGAATCGACATTTGCCTCCATCTCTGCCTCCAGCTTACAGCCAACCTTGCAATACTGGCTAATCCCTTCCTGCCATTTACAGCAGGCAGGATGTGCAAAATGATGAAGGTAGTTGATCGTATGCTGGACTGGGAAAATGCCGGAAAAATAAATCTGCTTAAGATTGGCTACTCCCTCCGTGCCCCTGAATTACTCTTCCGCAAAATAGAAGATACAGAAGTGGCTGAACAGGTAGAAAAATTAAGGAATAATTTAAAACAGACTACATCTCAGAAAATGGAACAAAATACTCCCCCGGTGGTCGCTGAAATTACCCCGCAGCCAAAATCAGAGGAAACACTTGCGGCGCCAGCTCAGAAACCCGAAATTAACATTGATGAATTTTCAAAAATGGACCTGCGCGTTGGTACAATTATTAAAGCCGAAAAGGTAGAAAAGGCCGATAAACTGCTGAAGCTGGAACTGGACATGGGCAATGAAATCAGAACAGTTGTATCTGGTATTGCATTGCATTTCAAACCGGAAGAAATTATAGGTAAGCAGGTAACAGTTGTTGCCAACCTTGCCCCGCGCAAGATGCGCGGCATAGAAAGCCGGGGAATGATACTAATGGCACAAAACGGCGATGGCCGCCTTATATTTGTTTCGCCCGTCGGTGTAGCTGATAATGGGAGTGAGGTGAGGTAAAACACACCCCTGACCCCCAAAGGGGAACCATGCATTTTGCTCTTGTTTTATTTTCAACTGTTGATAACAATTATGCAATACTATATTGAAAAAAAATCGAGATCGGAAGATTATTGAAAAGTAGTTGAATTTATAGTTTAATTTTAGCCTTAAATTGCTTCAAAACAAACTAAAAAATAATTTAGCCCAATTACATAACTAAAGCTGAAATTCGGGGACCTGGCTAATTGCATGGTTCCCCTTTAGTGGGCAGGGGTTTAATTTTTTTTCTATGAAATCAAAAAGAATCTGGTGGATAGTCATTATAAGTATCATCCTGATCGTTATCCTGATAGCGGTAGCCAGAAACAGTGAAACTGATGCAGTTAAGGTAGCTGTTGAAAAAGCAGCCTTGCATACTATTACCGAAACCGTAACGGCCAGTGGCAAAATTTATCCCGAAACGGAGGTGAAGATTGCTCCTGAAGTTAGTGGCGAGATCACTCAGTTGGATATTCACGAGGGCGATAGTGTCATCAAAGGCCAGGTATTGGTAAAAATCAATCCTGCCATTTATAATTCAATGGTCAGCCAGGCATCAGCATCTGTTGAGCAGTCAAAAGCGAGCGAAGACAACAGCAAGCAGATGATGGCCCAGGCCGAGTCGCAATTTCTGCTGGCAGAGGCCACCTATAAACGCAATAAGAAACTTTTCGACCAGAAGGTGATATCTCAGCTGGAGTTTGAGCAGGGCGAGGCTTCATTTAAATCCGCCAAAGCAGCCTGGGATGCCGCCAAAGCATCTACTGCTGGAGGTAAATATGGAATACAGGGAGCTCAGGCCAACCTGACTACTGCCCGGGAAAACTTGTTGAAAACAACAGTTGTTGCGCCTACATCGGGTATCATTTCCGAATTACTTATAAAAAAAGGCGAGCGGGTATTAGGTACGGCCCAGATGGCGGGAACTGAAATGCTTACCATAGCCGACATGAGCCGTATTGAAGTACGTGTTGATGTGAGCGAAACAGATATCTCTAAAGTGAAAATAGGTGATACAACGCTTATTGACGCTGATGCCTACCGTAACCGGAAGTTTAAGGGACTGGTTTCAAAGATTGCAGTGAGCAGTACCAAATCCGGTGCCTCATCAGGCACCAGTACCGACCAGGTTACCAATTATACTGTTTATATCCTCATTCTGTCTTCAAGTTATGCCGATCTGTCGGCTAAAATGGGTAAAGGTAAATTCCCTTTCAAACCTGGTATGTCGGCATCAGTAGAGATACAGACCAACCGGCAGGATAATATACTCTCTGTACCCGTTAATGCCGTTACTACCCGCGACTGGTCAGATAGCATAAAGAATAAAATCATTTCCCAGTCAGCCAGCGATAACATCCGGCAGGTAGTATTTGTTTATGACTCAAAAACCCAAATGGTCGAAATACGGGATGTGAAAACCGGCTTGCAGGATAATAAATACCTGCAGGTAACCGAGGGCCTTAAGGAAAACGAAGAAGTAGTTATAGCCCCCTATGGTGCCATAGCCCGCACGCTGAAGGATAAAACAAAAGTAAAAACCGTTGCGAAGGATCAGTTGTTTGAAGCTAAAAAGGAATAAAATTGGAAAAAAGGGATTACTGCGATTATAAATCCCCTCCGGAAATCACACTAATTTTTATTGAAATAGAGCCCTTCTGTTATTTTAGTGCCTGTATCTGTAACGTATGTCCTTGTCCAGACCATATAGTCTGCATTGATTACCATAATAAAATATGCAAAAGTATCATGGGTTGCTGAACCCCACCATAAGGAGTCGCCGGCAAATACTTTATAACTGAAATTTTCTTTGATACCTTCTTGTTTATTCCAGTTTTCAATATCAAAACCGGTACCATTTTCATTAAAAGTCCATTCCCAGTCTTCGGCTTTAGGCAAAGTATCGAATACAAGTGGGGCATTACCATTGTCGGGGGCGAACTGTGTTAATTTCCATTTTCCCTGCATTTTGCCCGAAACAGAAGAGGGGCCTTCCGTTTTATTACAGGCAATGAGTTCTGCTGCAAGGCAAATTACAAACAATACAAATAATACTGTTCTATTTCTGTTCATAATAAAACCTCAAAGGTTCGGATAGGTTAATTACAAGATTTTCAGCATAGCAAATTTACAAATAATTATTACACAAAAACCTTGCCAGATTCTTAAGTCAGAAAAAATAATATTTGGTATCCATAAATGCCTTTCAGGCCAAATTCTATAATACTGTTCCTCTACATTACTACAGCACCACCTGCTGAACAAGCTTACTCTTTTCAGGATAATCGGTATTATAATGCAACCCCCTGCTCTCTTTCCTGAACTGCGCCCCTTTTACTATCAGGTAACCTATAGTGATCAGGTTCCTGAGTTCGCATAGTTGGGGCGAAAGTGTAGTGGTTTTATAAAGCTCTTCAGTTTCGCCATGTAATAAGTCTATCCGGCTCATGGCACGTTCAAGGCGGGTATCATTGCGCACAATGCCCACATAGTCGCTCATTACCAGTTGCAGTTCCTTCAGGCTCTGGGTAATTAATATCATCTCTTTGGGCTTATTGGTTCCACCGGCATTCCAGTCAGGCACAGCATCATTAAAAGGTATGTGATCCAGCCGGTTGCCCATATCTTCTGAACATCTGTGTGCAAATACCAATGCCTCCAGCAACGAATTGGAAGCCAGCCGGTTGGCCCCATGCAGTCCTGTGCTCGAACACTCTCCGCAGGCATACAGGTTAAGAATAGACGACCTGCCCATCTCATCGGTTTTGATCCCGCCACAGCAATAATGTGCTGCCGGGGCTACAGGTATCATTTGTTCAAATACATCAATACCTATCTCCATACAGCGGGCGTAGATATTCGGGAAATGCGCCTTAAATTTAGCATGGTCCATACCCCTGCAGTCCAGGTACACATGTTCGGTTCCAGTGCGTTTCATCTCGCTGTCTATGGCACGGGCCACCACATCACGCGGCGCCAGGTCGGCACGCACATCATATTCCGGCATAAAAGCCACACCTTCCTTATTGCGCAGTATACCTCCATCGCCACGCACTGCTTCTGTGATCAGAAACGACGGGCTTACCCCAGCCTCATAAAGAGCCGTAGGGTGAAACTGGATAAACTCCATGTTCTCAATACGCCCTTTAGCCCTGTAGGTCATGGCAATACCATCGCCTGTTGCTATCTTTGGATTGGTTGTGGTACGGTATACCTGCCCAACTCCACCACTGGCCATCAATGTGAACCTGGCCAGTATCTTTTCAATATTGCTGGTATTCAGGTTCAAGGCATAAACACCATAGCAGGTTATATCCGGGGTCGACTTGGTAACCAGGTACCCAAGGTGGTGCTGGGTAATTATATCCACCACAAACCAGTGGTTGTAGATATGTATATTGGGGTATTGCCGGGTCTCTTCCACCAGCGCCCTTTCAATTTCGAACCCGGTTATATCCTTATGGTGCAGTATCCTGAATTCAGAATGTCCACCTTCCTTGCCCCGCATAAATTCCCCTTCCTTATCGGTATCAAAACTTGCACCCCATTCTATAATTTCATTCACCCGCAAAGGCCCTTCCTTCACTACAATCTCCACCACTTTCTCATTACACAAGCCATCACCGGCTACAAGGGTATCTTCAATGTGCTTTGCAAAACTATCATGCTCCAGGTCATTTACTACCGCGATACCCCCCTGGGCATACTTGGTATTGGTTTCATCGGTGTTGGCTTTGGTAAGTATAGTAATTGTCTTATCCGGAAATCTGCGCGCTGTCTTTACTGCAAACGTAAGCCCTGCTATCCCCGACCCAATAATCAGAAAATCTGTTTTAAGCATAAATTAATTTTCCATTAAGAAAACGGGTACAAAAGTATGGGTTAATAATATCAAGTCCCTTAAAATACAATTATTATACAAAATACGGGCTTACATCTATTCTCTGCGTCCTTGCTTTTAAAAAGACTATCACTTCCTCATCACTCTTAAACCGGTCGCCGATATTTACGAAATTACGCGCCAGAAGATCATACCTGTTGCGTACCAGATAAAGGAATACATGCAGAAAATGAATACCATCAAAAACTACTGCATTATTATCGGCATATTCATGGATGGTTTGTCTGAAATAGGTAGGGTGTTCGGTCCAGTGAATATTTGAGTCTATATGATGACTGATATGGTAGCCATCATTCCAGCATTTCACATTGTACTTTGTATTGATGCAGGTAACACTGTTTTTATAGGCATTGTTGGGGTCGGCGGCATCTACAAATGCATGCTGTGCCCAGTTTCCGGTCATTGCAATAATGCGGAATGTAAAGAAAGGCAATATAAATACAACGAGAGTTGCCGGCCAATTGATAAAACACAAACCAATGCACATAGCAAAAAACAGCAATTCACCGCGCACTGAGCGGTAAAGCAGGCGTTTGCGCTTTTTCCGAACAAAATAGCTGCACAGGTGATAAATTCCCATGAACAGAAAAGTGCCCATATATATGGTGAAATCTTTGAGGGAATCGCGCTGAAATCTCATAGTTGAACTTTCATCTTCGGGCATATTATTTTCCGGATGGTGCATGCCTACATGGTGAGCATAATAGGTTTCGGGGGTCTGTCCGAAAAAAGGGCCTATAATCCAGGGCAAATAAAAATTCAGCAAACTATACTTTTGTTTGAACCATGCCCTGTGACTGGTGCAATGCATCATAAGGCCGTATGGACCCTTAAATACCACATTATTGAAATACTGGTATGCTATTGCAGCCACCCACCAAAGCCATACCGGTACACCCGGTATGAATAAGATTGCGGCAAGCGGAATCAAGATAGCAGAGATTTTAATAGTCAGGTAAACAAATGGTAAATCCCGCTCATCGCGTATCATGGATGCAAAAAAACGATCTGAACTAGTGGCTGGTTTTGGCGTACTACTAGGATCCGTGATCCCGGATAAAATCTTCATATAATAAAGTATAGTCAGCGCGCAAGGTAAGGATATTTTTAAGTTCTGTAGCTAAAACTGGTAGTTAGGGTTTCAATAAAATCTGAAAGGGGGCATCAAAAATTATAATACTAAACCATCTTATTTGCAGATACTGAAGCATTTCTGTAAAATAATCAGCCCGGAAGATTTATTCCGGGCTGACTACAAGAATACCAGTAAATTATGCTACACTGAAACACTGGCTAAATAAGAAGCATCAGCGCTATTCTCCACCGCTTTTATTCTCCAGTTTATCCATCCAGTTCATTTCCGGCTCTTTCTTATCGGGCTTGCGATCCAGCATATACCGGATAAACAGGTAGCCACCAAAACCTATCAGCTCATACAGCACCATCCTTAGCGGATAGTCTGTAAAAACCTGGTTTACTTTATTGGCGAGGTCCATGCTTTCTTTATAGCTGAAAGTCGTATATCCTGCAAGATTAATGGAATCCCGGCAAAGGACCACAATAACAAAATACATCCCGAAAAACAGGGCACAGAATGTAGCAGCAAAGCTGAGCAGGCCCCACTTCATGGCGCTCAGCCCCTTTGTCTTTGCCCTCATCCCGTTCCGGTAAGAGAGGTATCCTATTATCAGCAGATCAAACATAGATTATATTGTTTTCATGAATTCAGTAACACTCTCCATTACATGGTTTATCTGTGCATCACTTAGTCCGTGATGACAGGCCATGAGCATTCCGCCGCGCATCACTTTATCCGATTCCGGATAACCACCTTTAGCTACCTTGCTTGGCAGATGCTTAAAGCCAGGCTGGCGCAGTATATTGCCGGTAAATACTGTACGGGTCATAATGTTCCTCTTTTCAAGGAAAATCTGCATATCCCGGCGGATGAATGGTGCAGTTTCCCGAAGGGTAGTGGCAAAAGCCAGCCAGCCCGTGCGCGAATTAGGCAATTGATTTGGTAATATAAAAAACTCCTCATATTGCTCAAAGAATTTCCTCATGCGGGTATAATTCTCAGTGCGGATATCCAGGTTTTTGCCCAGCTTATCCAGTTGCACCAGCCCGAAAGCTGCGCCCATTTCCGAAGGCTCAATATTATATCCTGGCTCCTCAAACACGAATTTCGCATCATATGGTATGCCATCTACTTCTACATTAAAGCGGTTTTCAATCTTTTCACTTTCCACAAATAGTGATGAACTTCTGCCCCAGCTTCTCAGCAGGCGGCCACGGTTGTAAAATGCATCTGTATTCACACACAGCATACCGCCATTACCACCACAGTTAATGATATGCGATCCGTAAAAGCTGGTTGTACTCATATCGGTAAAGCGCCCGCTCGATGCGCCGTCAATCTCCGCACCTAAAGTATCGGCGCTATCTTCCAGCACAAACAGGTTATGCCTGTCGGCAATTTCCCGTAGTTGTTTCCAGTCGGGCAGGTTCCCTATCAGGTTGGGTATCACCATCGCCTTGGTTTTGGGGGTAATCATCTCCTCCACTTTACTGGCATCGGTGTTGTAAGTACCTGGTTCCACATCCACAAATGCTGGTATCCAACCCTTTTTCACGAGCGGAGCTACAGTAGTAGAGAAAGTCAGAGCAGGTGTAATAATTTCAGAGCCAGCCTCATAATTCATCAGGTCGGCAGCCAGGTACAGGGCCGATGAACCACTGTTCACCATAATACCCGATTTCTTGTTATAAAGTGCAGCTACACGCTCTTCCATTTCGCGTACATGCTTGCCCATCTGGGTAGAGGTGCGTAATACATTAACCACGGCGGCTATTTCTTCTTCGCCATGAACTGTTCTGCCATAAGGCACATGGATATAATCTGTTTGTACCATTTATAAAGATTAGGCAGCAAATTTAAGGGTTATGCTCCAATTAATTACGTTAATTAAGGTTATTGAGAATAAATGTTGTTTGTGGTTTTAATGGGGGACGACAAAGCATTTATGATATTATTCAGGAAGAGATATTCCACTTTTCTGCTTTAACTTTTTATTGAATAACGAAATATCACATTCAGACATATAGAATTCCTTGTGTCATTCAGAATTAAATGACTATAGCCATATCAATCGTTAAATTTTTAAATAGTTATATTAGACTTATAAAATAATCTGTTACAAAAATGTTTTGAATTATATTAGATCACAAAATGCTCAACACCATGGATTTTTCAGAACTCGTTAAGGAGAAAACTAATGAAGAACTGATGATTATTTTCACAGACTATCATAGTTACCAACCTGAAATGGTTGCAGCAGTAACAGAGGAATTGCAAGCCAGAAATGTTGACCTGACGCAACTTCTGGCTCAAAGAAGTGAGCTTGAACTAGAGGATGAAGAACAAATGGCTAAAGGAAGAAAAGGGAATATGCTATATCTTATTTTTTGTTTTATAGCCAGCTTGCTGGGCGGTTTTGCGGGTGTTATAGGTGGGTACATTTATGCTTATTCTAAAACCCGCAGCAAAGCAGGACAAAAATATTATGTATATAATAAGCAAACAAGGCAATATGGAACGCTAATTTTCTGGATTGGCATATCCGTATTTGTACTGGCTTTATTTTCGTGGCTGAAGCAATACTAGACATTAAAAAATTCTGGCAGTAAAAAAGTTTCACCAGCCACTCAGGTTTTATGAGGAAAGCACATTAGCGATTGAGGAAGTTATTTTATGCTTACTAAGTTTACAACAGATATATTTGCATTAGATTATTCGCAGAAACTACGCAGTTTTTTAAGTGCTAATTGATTTGCCTGCTTTAAAATAATCTCAACTCTATTGAGCAGGACAAGTTATCCGAAAAATAAAATCAACATCCTGCTTCTTGAAAATATCAATCCGGGAGCGATACAGGTATTTAAGGAGCATGGATATGAACGTATAACTGCCCTGAAAGGTGCATTGACGGAGGATGAATTACTGAACTGCGTCGGAAATATACATATACTCGGTATCCGCTCAAAAACACAGATAACAGCCAAAGTAATTGAGGCATCCGAAAAGCTGCTTGGATTGGGTTGCTTTTGCATAGGCACAAACCAGGTAAACCTTACTGCTGCAATGCGTAAGGGAGTTGCCGTGTTCAATTCGCCCTATTCCAATACCCGTTCAGTAGCCGAGCTGGTGATAGGTGCAGCAATTATGCTGATAAGAAGTATTCCCGAAAAAAACAGGCTGGCTCATGAAGGCATCTGGATGAAGGAAGCCAGCAACAGCCACGAACTAAGGGGAAAAACGCTAGGTATTATTGGTTATGGCAATATTGGCAGCCAGGTGAGTGTAATGGCGGAGAGTCTGGGGATGAAGGTTGTGTATTACGATACACAGAAGAAACTGCCGCTGGGCAATGCTGTTGTGGTGGCTCACCTGACTGAATTGCTGCAATGTGCCGATATTGTCACCATTCATACACCAGGAATAGCCTCTACCCATAATCTGATCAGCAGGAAGCGTATATCTGAATTCAAGAAGGGGGCAATACTAATTAATTATGCCCGCGGAGAGGTGGTGGATCTTAATGCATTAAAAACCGCCCTTGAAAAAGGAAATTTGTCGGGTGCGGCAATTGATGTTTATCCTGATGAGCCGGCAGCCAATGGCGATCCTTTCGATTGCCCGTTACGGCACCTGCCCAATGTGCTGCTTACGCCCCACATAGGTGGCAGTACTGAAGAGGCGCAGGTGAATATTGGGCTAGATGTAAGCACCAGATTGATTCAGTTTGCCGAAACGGGTATTACCAGCGGCTCTTTATCTATACCCGAATTAAATCCGCCTGTGCAGGAAAACACACACCGGATACTGCATATACATAAAAACGTTCCGGGGGTACTGGCTGAGATCAATGCAGCGCTTTCAGGGCACGGTATAAACATATTAGGTCAGTATCTTAAAACTAATCAGGATGTAGGGTATGCCGTACTGGATATTGGCGCTGAAGTATCTAAGGATGCCGCTGAACTGCTTCGGCATGTGAAAGAGACGATAAAGGTGCGGGTGGTTTATTGAGAATTTGGGATTTTGGAATTTGGGATTTTGGGATTTTGGAAAATATCCCATACCAACTCTTACATCTCCTTGCTGCTCTAATGAAAAGACGGTTAATTATTTCGAATTTTACCTTATGCAGCCTTATCATTTTTTACTGATTCCAGGCGTTTCCTTTTCCTTGCAGCAGAGCGTTTCTTTTTCTCTGCATCCTGGCGTTTCATAATTCTTATTTCCATACGGGTGCAGCTATCAATATAATCCTGCACATCTTTATAAAAGCCTTGTTCTACCATCCATTTGGCTTCGCTCAACTCTTCAGGAGTTACAATCTCATACCGGTAATCGGCGTATTTGTCGGTTTTTTCAATTTTCTTTGTAACCATAACGATAACATGTTATCACTATTGCAAATTTAGTGGTTAATAAGAATACAACCTTATATTTTATTCCATTTATTATATTATATGCGAACCATCGGCTTCCATTATCCTGTTCAAAATAAGTACACGTTTTCAGTAGCTTTGAGATTTGCAGAAATTTGAGGTCATGGTTTTCATTTCTATTTATGTAATTATTTAATATGTGATCGCAATAAAGCGAAATCCATTTAATTTCTACGGTGCGGTTACGAATTTTAATTTTTGCATTTTCCATTGATACTGATCGTTTGCAGCAAAACAAATATATGATTCAAAATTTGAAATATTATCAATTAGAAAGCCAATCTCACAAATGAATCAGGGCGTTTATAGATTTTAGATAGACTGATTCAAAAAAAAAATTGCTTATTGATGTCGTTCTTTAAATCAACACCAATACAGTACTGTCTTCAGCCTGGATCGTAAAAGCATTATTTGAATTGTAAGCCACTTTGTAAAAGCCTTATTTCCCCTTCTTCCTGCTGTTTATTTCATCTCGTATATTGATGGCGCGCACATAGTCTTCCTGTTCCAGTACTTTTTGCAGCAGGGCATTCAGCTCATCAAGGCTCATATTTTTGATGTCCTTGTCTATATTGCCTTTACCGCTTACAGGTACTTTGCCGGGCTTGGGGCCTGCGGTGGGTTCTACGGTTGTTGCTTCGGGCTGCTCAAGATAAAGGCCGGCAGTTTCAAGTATGTTTTCGTAAGTATAAATTTTGCAGGTAAACCTCACGGCCATTGCCAGTGCATCGGATGTGCGGGAGTCAATTTCTATAGTTTCGCCATTGTGATGGCAGATAAGCTTGGAGAAGAATATACCTTCCTCCAGTTTGTATATAAGCACTTCAGATAGCTCAATACCAAAAGTGGTCATAAAGTTGGCAAACAGATCATGAGTGAGGGGGCGGCTGGGCTGCATGCGCTCCAGGGCTACAGCAATAGCCTGAGCTTCAAATCCACCAATAACTATGGGCAGCCTGCGCAGACCGTCTACTTCTCCCAGCACCACTGCATACGAATGTGTTTGTGTGATACTATGCGATAAAGCAACGATCTCTAGTTCTATTTTATTCATTTTCTTTTAGTACTAAGTCTTTAGTCGAAAGTATTTAGTCTTCTTTCAAAAGTAATTTCCTGAGGAAAAATGCTAAATATCAGCTGTTTAATTACCGTGTGAAGGTAATGAATTTTATAAAATTATCTTATGCCGCAAATCAGTTGGCTGTATGCGCTAATTTTCAATCTCTTAGAATCAATTATTTAAAGTGTTCCACACCTCAGAGGTGTAGAACACTTTATATCCTAAAACAGTTTCAGCTCACTTTCATCCTCCCCGTCTACCGGTTTTGGCACCAGCGAAATCTCTTTCAGATCCTCACCTGCCAGGTAGCTGCCTATTGTTTTCCAGCCGGTTACATCCACCGTTTCGTGCAGCGGTATTATCTCTTCCTTCATTTCGGTTTTCTTTTTTCCGGTGCGCACTATAACCACCGGCTCCTGCATGGTAGTTACCAGCTCCAGGTAATTGCCATCTTCTTCTTTGATAAAAGCATATTTGCTTTTCAAAGTCATGCTCTCAATCAGGAACCGCTTTACATTGAAGTGTTTTGATTTTGCTTCAAAATAGATAGCAGTTACCACTTTATCGCGGTGAAACTTCTCAATAAGCATCACATTGTCATTATCATACCTGTTGGTGAGTTCAAAGTCGGTTAGTTCGTAAGTGCCGTCTTTATAAAATACAATGACGCGGTCTTTTTCATCAAACCTGCCCAGGAGCATACCATTGCCATCTTTATTCAGCCGGCCTATGGTGTCATCATACCATATTTGCGGGGCGGAGAGGGTAGAGCGGCCTTTTTCTTTAAACCGTACGCTTTTTACCGGATACTTGGTTACCTGGTTGCCCTGAGCCCCCCGGCCTTTTATTTCCAGTTCTTCGAAGTAGTAATCGAATACTTTGCTGCGGGCCTTGCTGCCGGGTTGAAGGGTAATGGTTATAACCTCAGCTTCCCCGTTGGGATTTACAGAGAAGTAAAGGATTTTACTGCCAGGGTTGCCCTTAGTAATGTCGTATTCCTTATCGCGGGTTACCCCCGTTACGTTAAAGCGCTTGCCGTAGGTGATGCCCGACTTACCATCCATATACAACAGGTTGTAGGTGGTGCGCTCATCGTTTTTCTGATGCACTGCTACATGGGTAATGTCCTTGCCCACAAAGGTTTTATCGGAAACTTTGGACACCAGCATCTTCCCATCCTTACGGAACACAATTATATTGTCGAGGTCGGAACAATCGAATGCGAATTCATCTTTTTTGAGGCTGGTACCTATAAAGCCTTCCTTTTTATTGACGTATAATTTGGTATTGGCTATGGCTACAATATTGGCGTTGATGTTTTCAAACGGCCTTATTTCTGTTTTGCGCTCGCGGCCTTTACCATATTTCTTCAGCAGGTTTTCGTAATAGCGGATGGCATAATCGTTGAGGTTTTCTATGTGATTTCTCACCTCAGCAATATCGGCCTCCACACCCCTGATGTGTTCATCGGCCTTGAATGCATCGTATTTTGAAATACGTTTGATCCGTATTTCAGTGAGCCTGGTTATATCCTCAATAGTTACCTCGCGGCGCAGCAGCCTTTTGTAGGGTTTCAGGCCATCATCTATTGCTTTGAGCACGCCCTCCCAGGTGGTTTGTTCTTCAATATCGCGGTAAATGCGTTTCTCTATGAAGATCTTTTCAAGCGATGAGTAATGCCAGTCTTCATTCAGTTCGCCCAGCTTTATTTCCAGTTCGCGCAACAGGAGCATTTTGGTATGTTCTACCGAATGCCGGAGCATATCGCTGGCACCTACAAATTTTGGCTTATCGCCTATAATAATACAGGCGTTGGGTGATATAGATATTTCACAGTCTGTAAACGCATATAGCGCATCAATGGTCTGATCGGTAGATACACCGGGGGCCAGTACCACTGTCAGTTCTACTTCCTTTGCTGTATTATCGGTAACGCTTTTTATTTTTATTTTGCCGTTTTCGTTGGCTTTGAGTATGCTTTCGGTGAGAGCAGTGGTGTTGATGCCATAAGGCACACTCCGTATGGCTACCGTTTTTTTGTCTACCTCTTCTATTTTTGCGCGCACCCTCACTTTTCCGCCCCTTGCGCCATCGTTGTAGTTGCTTACATCAATCATGCCGCCATACATAAAGTCGGGGAAGAGTTCAAACTTGCGGCCTTTCAGGTGTTTGATGGCGGCATCTATCAGTTCGCAGAAGTTATGGGGCAATATTTTGGTGCTCAGGCCCACGGCAATGCCATCGGTGCCTTGTGCCAGCAAAAGCGGGAACTTCATAGGCAGCGTTACCGGCTCATTCTTGCGGCCATCGTAGCTCAGTTGCCATTCGGTTGTTTTGCCATTGAAGGCTACTTCCAATGCGAATTTGGAAAGACGGGCCTCAATATACCTTGCCGCAGCCGCAGGGTCGCCGGTGCGCACATCGCCCCAGTTACCCTGTGTGTCCATCAGCAGGTCTTTCTGTCCCAGGCCCACAAGGGCGTCGCCTATAGATGCATCGCCATGCGGGTGGTACTGCATACTCTGGCCTATAATATTGGCCACCTTATTGAAACGGCCATCATCCATTTCCTTCATGGCATGGAGAATGCGCCGCTGAACAGGCTTAAGACCGTCTTCCATTGCAGGCACAGCCCGCTCAAGTATCACATAGCTGGCATAGTCCAGAAACCAGCTCTGGTACATCTCATTAATCATTACCGCGTTCTGCCCGGCAAAATCATTCAGTTCATTCATTAAAGGCCCCGCAAAATTTTAAGTGATGCAAATTTATTTATTGCTGGCTAAAGTTAGCAAGTATTTTATGCACAGGCTGGGGGATAATAGAGAATCGGGAATTTGGGATTTGGAATGCGTAAATTTCGAATATGTGAATTTCTTTTTTGGGATTTTGGGATTTGGATTTAGAATTTTTTCTATTCCAAAAATCGCTGCTTTTTTGCACCATGTAACATAGTGGTTTTCTACATTGAAAATGTATTCTGGAAGGGAGGATTGGATGAGTACCGGTACTTTTTTGCCATTGAGCGTAGCTGGTTTGAAGGCTGGGGCAGTGGTAAGTAAGGTATCTATAATAGAATCATAATTTAAGGACCGTACAGTCTGGTCTTTCATTTTGTATTTCAAGCCGTCAAAACTATAGTAAACAACTTTACCTTTTTCATCCAAGATAATATAATGCAGGTAAAGCCGGAGCAAACCCTCATCTATCCATTTCAAATTGGGATCGGTCTTTACCTTATTAATCAGATAATCATCCAATGATTTATTGGCAGGCAAAGCTGATTTAGAAACCTTATCTGATGTATATATCTTCTTGCCATTAATACTAACCGGCTGTTGGAATTCTAATACTTTTATAGTCTCATCTCCTGTCACTGGATCTGTTACGACAATAGTATCCGTCATGCCCAGGTATGCCAGACCGAAGTGATTATTCTTGTAGATTACTTCATCACCCAGCCTTACAAATAACTCCTGGCTCTGGGCAATTGCTGAAGCGACCAGGAAAAAGGAAATAATTGGCAAATTTTTCATGTGAATTTATTTATATCAAAGATAATGCAATAAGCAAGGGAATGCAATAGAAATAACTCGACAATAAAGAATGCTGCAAATTATTATTTTCTATAAAGACATAGAGCAGTAATTTATGTAATATCAAGGGGGTTATGGTGAATGCAAATAATCACTTTCAGTTGAAGGTGGAGTACCTAAACCACCAAAATTAAAGGAATAATTCAGGCTTGCGCTATCGGTAATATAATTGTAATATAGCCATGGGCCTGATACCGGGTTGCCAAAAAAGGAGCTATTTCCTGTAGACAATGAAGCATTATAAGATAATTCATTTTCAAGAAATGAAATGTTCGAAGCATCAACGAAAGTGACAGGGAACGAATCATTTGTTACCGCATAGCGGGTGGAATCGGCAGCGCCATAACGGCTGTAAATTATTTTATAACCGCTCCAGTTTCTGATGTTATCGAAAAGGTGTTTATAAACCGGCGCAGGATAAATTTGAATAGTTTTAGTCTGGATAGTGGAGCTGTCGTTGTTGATTTCCACACTAATGGTGAAAGTGCCATTTACTGAATAAGAATGGCATGGGCCCGGAGCAACTGATTTTGAACCATCTCCGAAATACCAAAGAAAAGTATTGCCTGTGGTTGACTGATAAATAAAATTGAAACATATTTGATCTCCGGTAATTTGATTCCCGGAATAATTGAAAAGAAATGAGGGCAGAACCACAATTTGTTTGCTAAACTTATGTGTGCTGTCATTATTTACGATTAAAGAAATGGTAAATATTCCCGAACTGGTATATGCATAGCTATTTGTAGTTGCATTCCAGTAACTGATATACTTTGTATTACCATCACCAAAATTCCAGAAAAGATTTATGGCGCTTGTGGCGTTTACATATAGATCGAAATATTGTCCCTGTATTACCGTATCGGGGCAGGTGAAACTATAATTTTGTGAAGTATTGTTATTTGATTTTTTGCAAGCCCAATTTATTCCACAGAGAAATAATGGTAGCAGGATTAAAAAATATATGTAATTAAGTCGTTTCATTTAAGGCGGATTAATGAGTTGTGCCGCAATAATCATGCCATTAATTTAGATATAGAAATATAATCAAAAAATCCCGCACCTCTCAGTGCAGGATTCTGAAATCAACCTCAAAAATTCTTATTTCGCTGCTGCGTAATTGGCACTTACCACATCCCAGTTGATCACGTTCCAGATAGCTTTAAGGTAATCCGGGCGGCGGTTCTGGTAGTGCAGGTAGTAAGCATGTTCCCATACATCTATGCCCAGAATGGGTGTGCCTTTTACTTCGGCAATATCCATTAGCGGATTGTCCTGGTTTGCTGTAGAACTTACGGTGAGTTTACCATCTGTAACAGTGAGCCATGCCCAGCCACTGCCGAAGCGGGTAGCGCCTGCGGTATTCATTTTTTCTTTAAGTCCGTCCAGGTTTCCGAAAGCCGCATCAATAGCCGCTGCCAGCTCAGCAGATGGCTTTGAGCTGTGGCCGCTGAGAAGGGTCCAGAACAAAGAATGATTGTAGTGACCACCGCCGTTGTTGCGCACAGCAGCAGGGTATTTCGAAATATTCGCCATCAGTTCTTCCAGCGTTTTATTTTCGCCATCAGTGCCTGCAAGGGCTTTGTTCAGGTTATCTACATAAGCCTGGTGGTGCTTGTCGTGATGTATCTGCATGGTCATCGCATCTATGTGCGGTTCCAGTGCATCGAAGGCATAGCCTAAAGGGGGGAGTGTAAATGCCATAATCTTTATTTTTTTAATTTTAGTAAGCCAAAGTTACGGCAAACCAGACTGAAATAGCAATGATGTAAATAAGGAAAATGCATAGGGGTATAAATAAAGGGCGCATGAAGGAGAATGGTCAAAGCATGGTTAAAGATATTTATTGGAATGCTGTGTGTTGCAAGCGCAACAACTTACCATCAATAATTTTATCATCAGGCCTCATCCCCTCGGAACCCGCCCGCAGCCGGCAAAATATTTATGCCAGTAATCCTCATTCAGGCTGCTGATCATGACACCGCCGGTGGTGGAGGAATGAACAAAGAAATCGTGGCCCAGATATACACCCACATGGGTGATATGCTTGCTGTGGATATGAAAGAAAACCAGGTCTCCCTCTTTGGCATCAGCCGGGCGTCTGATGCGGGTGCAGTCATCAAACTGTTCCCTGGAAGTGCGCGACAGGTCAATCCCATATACTTCGCCATATAGTTTCTGGGCGAATCCGGAGCAGTCTATGCCCTCGTTATCGGTGCCTCCCAGCCGGTAATTGGTGCCATACCATTTATCAATAAACTGGTACAATGCATTATTGTTGATTTCTTTGGGCTTTACACCGAGTATCCCGGCATACTTCTCCCGGATGGTATTCGTAATAGGTTTGGCAGGTTTTACTTCCGTATTTACGGTAACCGGTAACTGAGTTGTATGTGGTTTCGGTTTAGCTGCAGTAATGGGTTTTGAGAACTTTTTAGGGTCAATAGCATTATCCTTAACATGATTCTTGTTGTGAGGGGCAATGGCTATATCATTAATAAATTTTGGCCTGGAAGTCCTGGTTGTGGCTGCTTTTTGTGTGGTATGGCAGCTCGTAAGCAACAATGAAAAAACAAGAGAGACAAAAGTGAACAATATCCGCAATCTATTCATAGGCATGTTCATTTGAGGTGCAAAAGTAAAAAATATTGGTTTAACCAGCAAACACCCTGACGTTACAATATGAAAATATATTTATGAAAGAAACTGCAATTCCTGATTCTGGTCATTTTTACAAGAAAAGGAGGAATTGATGCATACAATATGCTATTTCTTTCAGTAATTTTATAGAGACATACGCGGCGGTTAATTTGTTCCCGGCTCAGAAGCCCCGTTTAAAGTAATTTTCAGATGATCTCTGCGTAATTATTAGTTAACTTAAAAAACTAAATTATGCCAGAATTTGACAGTAACCACGTAAAAAACATTGTGCTGCTCGGCCACTCCGGCAGCGGGAAAACCACGCTTGCGGAAAGCATGTTGTTTCAGGCGGGCCTCATACAACGCAGGGGCAGTATAGAAGAAAAAAACACGACCGGA
Source organism: uncultured Bacteroidota bacterium (assembly GCA_903835005.1). Taxonomy (GTDB): domain Bacteria; phylum Bacteroidota; class Bacteroidia; order Chitinophagales; family Chitinophagaceae; genus Nemorincola. Next base: position 19,756 of record CAILLK010000028.1, read on the forward strand.
GATTATACCGATCTTGAAAAAGAAAGAGGCAATACCATATTCTCAAAACTGCTTCACGCTCCCTGGAGGGGTTATAAAATCAATATTCTTGATACTCCGGGTTATGACGATTTCTCGGGCGAAACCATCAGTGCACTCAGGGTTGCTGATACCGGTGTTATCCTGCTTAATGCCAGCGCAGGAGTAGAAGTGGGTACCGACATTATATGGGAATATACAGAGCAGTTTAAAACACCAACCATATTTGTGGTCAATAAGCTGGACCACGGGAAAGCCGATTTCGACCAGACTATACAGGACGCTAAAAATCATTTTGGTAATCATGTGGTAGTGGTGCAATACCCGGTTAATGCGGGTCCCGGTTTTAATGCCATTATTGATGTATTGAACATGGTGATGTATAAATACACTGTGGAAAATGCAAAGCCTGAAAAATTGCCCATTCCCGATAATGAAAAAGCCCGGGCAGAAGAACTGCATAAGGAACTTATAGAGTCCATAGCATCGAATGACGAGACGCTGATGGAAAAATATTTTGATCAGGGCGAGCTGACTGAGGATGAAATGAAGGCCGGCCTGCACCTGAGCATGACGAAGCATGAATTGTTTCCGGTATTCTGTGCATCGGCCTTACAAAATAAGGGTGTTGCCAGGCTGATGAGCTATTTAGATAATGTGGTGCCGCCTGCCTGTGAGATGCCCGCCCAGCAACTTAAAGATGGTGGTACGCTGGAATGCGACAGCAAGGGGCCGGTATGTATTTTTATATACAAAACAGTAAATGAGCCGCACATAGGTGAGCTCAGTTACTTCAAAGTTTATTCGGGCACTGTAAGGAGCGGAATGGAACTGGTAAATGAGAGTACCGGCGTTACCGAAAAGCTGAACCAGCTTTATGTGATGGAGGGTAATAAACGCATTAATGTAAATGAGCTGATAGCGGGTGATATAGGCGCCACGCTGAAACTGAAGAACACCCATGTGAACAATACCCTGCATGAAAAAGGCAAGCAGCTGGAACTGCAGCCCATCATTTTCCCCGAACCTACACTGAGTGTGGCGCTGGCAAATAATAAAAAGGGCGAGGAAGAAAAACTGGCATCGGCACTGCATCAGCTGAAGGAGGAAGACCCTACCATAAGGGTAGAAGTATCGGCCGAACTGAGTCAGACCTTGCTCCACTGCCATGGCGATATGCACCTTTCGGTAATCAAATGGAAGTTACTTAATCAATACCATCTCGATGTCCATTATATGAAGCCCAAGGTAGCTTACCGCGAAACTATAAGGAGCAGCGCTGAGGCGCTTTACCGGCATAAAAAACAATCGGGCGGATCGGGGCAATTTGGTGAAGTAAGCATTCGTCTCGAGCCGTGGTATGAGGGTATGCCCGAACCCACTGACCTTAACGTGCGCGGCAAGGAAATAATAGACCTGCCATGGGGTGGTAAACTGGTTTATTATAATTGTATTGTGGGCGGGGTAATAGACGCCCGGTTTATACCCTCTGTTCTCAAAGGCGTAATGGAAAAGATGCACAGCGGGCCTATTACGGGATCGTATGTGATAGATGTGCGGTTGTGTCTGTATGATGGCAAGATGCACCCGGTAGACAGTAACGACCTTTCGTTTAAGATAGCCGGTATGATGGCATTTAAGGATGCCTTCAACAGGGCCAATCCTCTGCTCATGGAGCCGGTTATGGCGCTTGAAGTGTTATGCCCTGATGATGTAACAGGCAACATACTGGGAGACCTGCAGATGCGCAGGGGAATAATGGAAGGTTTTGATACAGAAGGGCATTTTACCGTGATCCGCGCCAAGGTACCTCATGCCGAAACCTACCAGTATGCCACTGCCTTGCGCAGCCTCACCCAGGGCCGGGCCAGGTTCAGAATGAAGTTTGACCATTATGCACCGGTATCGCCCGACCTTCAAAAGAAACTTACAGAGACTTACAAGAAGGAGGTTCCGGAAATGGCAGAGGCTTGAGGTGGTTGATAGGTGATAGGTAAGAGTGAGCGGAATAGCGATTTATTGATTGTTCATTATTTGGTTAATCCCATTATAGTATCCGATAATCATGGAATCCTCTGCAGCTTTTAGAAGATCAGGACTCAGACTATAACTAAGTCCTGCTCTTCAGTTTATTTGATCATAGAAGATTTTATTTATTGATAATGAAGCCGGTATTGAATAATATGAAGTGCATTGGCCTTTACCGCATAGATTAATCAGTGTTCATTGGTTATTCTCCTGCTCCATTATCCTGAAGAATCCCCTTTGGAGCGGTTCTGGTTTGCCAATTCCTTTGAATGGTGAACGTAATGTGTCCTTTATTAATTCATTGATGTGGCTGAGGCTTTTCCGATCTTCAGTTTGCCAGTAAAGATTATCTTCCCAAGCTTTTGTTTGCCAAGTTAGATCTATCTATTCCTCTATGAGATTATGTTTGAAAGATATGCCTTTGTTCATTTCTTCAATTGCTTCATCCAGTCTGGTTCGGTTAGCTTTATTGCTCACAAGATGGAATGTTTCAGCCATAGCATTGTTTTCTTCCATATCTATGACTACTCTGTTTTTTCCCTTGGTTCGGGAAACAACAACAATTTCTTTATCATCATTTACAGGATTCAGGTTTTAGGTAAGATCATCACGGAATTCGGAATAAGCTATTACGCTCATAGTGGAAGTTTTGAACTACGAATTTTGCGATTATTCTTGAATTTTAATTCATAAGAAAAGCAGTGGGGGGCAAGGGAGCATTTGAAAAGTTTAGTTTCTGTTTAATATCGAGCTTTATAAAGGATGGAATTTTTTTATTGCAGCTTTACTGTTATTTGAATACCAGAAACCGACATCTAAGATGGCAGATATTTAGTGTAATAATAGGTTGTAAGTTAATGAATCGTTTTTAATTTAAACAGCATTTGCACATTATGATTGTGTTTTCATCATGTATTCATAAGTACATTTGTAACTCAATCAGTTTAGATTTATGAAAATACGGGCAATAATAACCGGGGCGACAGGTATGGTGGGTGAAGGTGTACTATTGGAATGCCTGGCAAGCAATGATGTGGAGCAGGTGCTGGTCATCAACCGGAAACCGGGAGGGTTTTCTCACCCGAAACTGCGGGAAATTATTCATAAAGACTTCTTCGACCTGGCTCCAATTGAGCAGCAACTGAGCGGTTATAATGCCTGTTTTTTCTGCCTGGGAATATCATCCGTTGGTATCAGCAAGGAGGATTATCATCGCACAACATACGACCTCACCCTTAATGTGGGGCAGTTATTGGCACGGCTGAATCCGGAGATGACTTTTTGTTACGTTTCGGGTAAAAGCACGGATAGTACCGGGCAAAGCCGGATGGCCTGGGCACGTGTGAAGGGCGCTACAGAAAATGCATTGCTGAAACTTTTTAAAAACGGATACATGTTCCGGCCGGGCTTTATGAAGGCAACACCAGGACAGAAAAATGTAAAAAGCTATTACAGCTACTTCGCCTGGATGTATGCTCCGGGAAGAGTGCTTTATCCTTCAGGTTTCTGCACCTTGCAGGAAGTGGGGCAGGCAATGATCAATGCTGCAATTAAAGGCTGCATTAAGCATGTACTGGAAGTGAAGGACATTGTAGATCTGGCAAAAAAGTGAGGTTGTATTAATTACCTTATCAGGGTAAGATCGCCTTTAAGCAAATGCGATTTTCCCTGTAGTGTGTAATTGATCATATAAAAGAACGTGCCTAAACCTTGCTTTACACCATTATATTCGCCATCCCATCCAGAATAGATGTCCGTAGTATGAAATACCCTTTCACCCCAGCGGTTATAAATACTTAGTGAGAAATTTCTGATCATTTTAAGATCGCCAACCACACGGGCGTAATCATTCAGATTGTCGCCATTCGGTGTAAATGCCGACGGGAACCACAGATCACAAGGTTCAATAGCTACATTAATTGAATCGGATGTAATGCCGCATTGGTTAGAGACTGTGGCATAGTACAAACCTGCACTTGTTACTACTATACTTTTTCCGTTTTGTCCGTTACTCCAAACAGTATAAGCGTCATTTGTTGTCAGTGTGATTTCTTCACCCTTGCAAAGTACCGTATCTGGCCCCAGGAATACCGGATCAGGCTTGGGTATGGTGGTTAAAATCATTGAGCCTGAGCCCGTGCATCCCTGGTCGGTTACTTTTAGCAGGTAGGTTCCGGCAGCAGAAACCGATATGGAAGAATCTGTACTTCCATTACTCCAGCTGTAGCTGACACCAGCTGGTTCGGGCGAGCCGAGAATGATTTGAATGCCCTGGCATACTGAAGTATCTGTCCTTAAAGTAACAACAGGAACAGGGTTAATGGCAACATGGAATGTATCGGATAGAAAAGAATCACAACCCCTGCTAATATTGACCCAATAAGTACCACTGAGATTTACCGCAATACCCTGTGTACTGCTGCCCAGGCTCCAGAGCCAGCTATTGCCATCTGGCGCAACCAGCAACATTGAACCCTCTGTGCTGCAGATACTGGTATCATTGGATTCATATAAACTGTCAGGAGCCTTTACCAATATATAAATGCTGTCCGTTGCTGTGCATACAGGCTGGAAGGAAATATCATCAATGGCAAAATCATTGCCCGATGCGGCCGTTTGCTGGTCATTGATGCAGATTCCTGCTGAGGTACTCGAGCCGCTGTACCAGGTGGTAAAGAATTGCGTCCATACCCCATCAGCATGAGGGAAGGAAAAAGCCGGACCGATTAATGTGCCATTTATTTTGAACTGTATTATTGGCAAATTGGTTGCCGTGTCGGACGACCAGTTGGCAAACCATGACGAAAAATCATACCACGTATCGGGAGTAACGGGTAGGGTTTCGCACCAAACGTCAATCGGGGATGATGCGCCGTTTATAGCCATCATATTGCCTGTGCCGGATGTATGATCAGCAAACGATGCAGCGCCGGGATGATCCAGGTGGGGATTGGTCGTTATTGCATATACACCCGCCGGAACCAGCGAACCGGGACCTGATACATAAGGATAAGCGCTGGAGAACCCCGTATTGCCGGCACTGAAATCGCCGTTAACTACAAGGTTGTCATTGGTAATTGACTGAACGGTAAGTGCATACCAGCCTGAAGAATTGGCTGTTACCACAGGATTGAGTACAGTGGAAGAAGACAAACCAGATGAAGGTGTCCAAAGCATACTGAGAACAGAATTGGTTCCTGAAAGTGAAGCCGGGATAGTATATGTGGCGTTTTTACACAGCGCTATTGAATCCGGCATTGAAAGAGAGTCGCAGGTGGTAACCACCACAGGGCAGGTGCACGTAGAATCAGTTTCTGAAAGTATAGAACTGGTACCGGTTGCTGATGAAACAGTTCCGTATATGGTGAGACCGGTTGGGTTGATAGCCGGATAGGAAACGTTGAAGTTAGATGCCGTAATATTTAGAGTATGTGCACCGGCACTTAAATATACTGTTTGTGTAAAATGGGTATACATACTGTAATTGGATGCAAGTATTGAAGGCGGCTGAGAAAATAAAAGTGGAACGCCATCCATGTCTGAGGAAGTAATGTAATTATCATTAGCAATATAGCAGTCAATAGTAATGCTATCCGAACTACATAATTTGAAAGGTCGGCCCAAAGTCATATTATAAGCAGTTACTCCAGTACCATCTGTATAATAATAGTTGGAATTAAGGCAACTGATCCAGCCTGAAAGAGGGGAGGAGGGAGTCAGCCAGCCAACAGCCTGGGTTATTACGTCAGCCTGGTTGCCCGGCAGGACCTCTACTAGCCCAGTCAGAGAAGTTGCAGCAATTGCGGATGCAACTCCTGGTGTAACTGCAGAAAGTTTCCATTTCGGATCAGGTACAGGAGTAGCTCCATTGGCCCCGCCTGTTACAGCCAAGCCCGAAACAGGGTCATAACCGGTATTGATAACCAGAGAATTTACCTGGCAGGGTAGTGGTGGCGCACAAAAAGAGCCGGTAACCAGGTTGATATTTTTTATCAGCTGGTTGGAACAGGCAGCTCCTGTGCCGCCTGAGAAACCCCAACCAATGGCGGTCGGTGTAGTAAAAACAGATGCATAATCATATACGCTGGACAAACGCAGGGTATCATTGTAAAATACCTGCAAAGTATGGGTAAGCGGGCACCAGGTAATTTTGTAGTCATGAAAAACGCCATCCTTGACATTGGTAGTGGATGGCGAAATGGCAATAGGGCCGGTAACCGGGGTGGTCGGTACTGCATTCAGGCAAATGGCTGTATGATCGGTACCTGGAATATCATCGAAATAAGGATTAAAAGAATTATCAAAAATATCGAATTCTACACCGAATGAATTAATGAAATCAGGATCGGCCGGGCCGCCTATTATATTGTAATAGCCAAGATAGGCATCGGTAGAATTTACAGATGCAGGTGTGATATACTGACCGAAAACTACCGCCATACCATCGGCGCCGGGCGGAACTGCCTGATCGAAACTTGCCTGGAAAGTGAGTACGAAACTAACCGAAAAATCGATGGTGGTGGTGCACCAGAATGCCCCTTTATGCCCCCCGCCACACATGGAGGCAGGAGTGAGATTATATTCGCCGGGCGTTACAACAGTTGCTATGCCAACAGGTGCTGAAAATACCTGCCCGGATACTTTGCAACCCATGCATATCAATGCAATGAGCAGATATAGGTTTTTCATACAGGGCTATGTTTAAAAAGGTAAAAGTAAATTTAAAGTTAAAAAACAAATAAACATATCCAATGCAGTATTATTTTAAAGAAAAACCGGGAATCATCCTTTAAAGACATGTAGGATTTATGATTGGTTAGGAATAGAAAGACAAAATTTCATCGTTCCGCCTTTCTAATTGAATTTCAAAATTACTGATGTTTTTTGTTTCAATATCCTGCAAAATCAATATTATGGGCTGGTTTTGCAAGTTACGTTTGTGGAGTATTGTTCTTCAGGTGTTTATATACACATAAAAAACCCTCCGGAATATGGGAGGGCTTTGTATTATAATTAATTGTTGTTATTTATTGATCATCACCTCCGCTGTCTCTGGCTCCGCCCTTGGTGTTGAGCAGGTCTTTTACTTTTGGGCCCAGGGCCTGCATCTTGCCATAGATAGATTTTGCCAGTACACTATCACCGGCCTGGTAGGCTGTGCTGCTCAATGACTGCATAATCTGGAACTGCTGCTTCACTTCATCGGCCATCTGCGCTTTGCCATCATCACTCAGCGATGCTACCCAGTTTACATCGTCTACAGCATTCCGCACCAGTTTTTCAGTGAGCTTGCCTCCTTTATCCAATGCGCCTGCATGGTAGTAGGCTGCTGCTATAAAGTAGGCAGTATAATCGTAAGCGTAAGAGTGCTCTGTGATGCCTGCCATAATCTTATCAAGCACCTGTATGGCTTTGTCTTTCTTACCCTCAGTGGTGAGCTGGTTGGCTATAAAAGAGCCATCCATGCGGTAGGTTACAAATTCATGCCTGTTTGGCTCATCAAAGTATACGTCATTCCGTTCGCCGCCTCCCCATATGAACTTGTTCATATAAAGGTCGTAGCTCTTCTCGGTATTGATAGTACCCAGTACCTGCGGATTAACCTTATTCGCATCGGTATACTTAAACGGCATAAGGCGGTACACATTACCCTCCATATGCAGATAGTCGCCTGTGCCACCGTAATCGCCCTGGCGCAGCCCTGCATCAAAATAGAGCGGGCGTTTCCAGCCTTCCCTTGCCACAGCAGCTATGATATTGAGAATAGCCAGGTCGCTCTTATAAGCGGTTTGTTTAGGGTAAACAAACTTCATTTCGGTAGTTATTCGCCCGGTATCTTCGGCATGTACCAGGCCGCGGTCTATCAGTGAATCTTTGCTCAGCGTATTCACAAAGAAGTTTTTGGCTGGCATATAATTCATTGGTTCGCCTCTGCGAGGGTCTTTCTTTGATGGATCATCGCTGTTCATAAATGCACAGATCTCCTCCAGGTTGAAATATTTATCTTCTGGTATGCGGGGATCCTTCATGTAGGAAATGTAATTGTGATGGTCGCCTATATAGTCCTTCTTTTTCCAGATCATAGGCACAGCATCGGCATCATTGATACGGTAATTGAGCTGGTCTACATACCAGTCTATACCCAGCAGGCTGGTATTAATGATACGCACATCTTTGCGGAACCCTTCCACTTCCTGTATGTACCAAAGCGGATAAGTCTGGTTATCACCGAATGTAAAGAGTACGGCATTTGGCGCACAACAGGATAGGGTATTGAAAGCCACGGCACGTGCCAATGTCTTGTGCGACCTGTCGTGATCGGCCCATTCTACTTTAGCCATAAGTGCCGGAACTGCAAGGAAGCAGATGGCAATGGCGCCATAAGTAGCCAGTGGACCGTTGGTAAGTTTTCGCAGCCATTGGGCTACAAGTATTACTCCAAGCCCTATCCATATAGTAAAGGTATACGTACAGCCGGCAAAGGCATAATCCCGCTCACGGGGCTGCAATGGGGGCATATTGAGGTAAATGCCAATGGCCGCACCCGTGAAGAAGAACAGGGTGAGCACAATAATACCATCCTTCTTGTTTCGGTTAAACTGGTAAATGATACCAATAATACCAAGAATGAACGGAAGGAAGTACAATTTGTTATGGGCGTCATTATCGCTCATGCCCGATCCCATTTTGTCGGTATCGCCCAGGCCGCGAAGCTGATCGATGAAGGTAATCCCCGAGCACCAGTTCGCCCTTTGCGGGTCTCCCTGGCCTTCAATATCATTCTGCCGGCCGGCAAAGTTCCACATAAAGTAGCGCCACCACATCCAGTCCATCTGGTACCCTATGAAGTATTTCATATTGTCCAGCCCTGTTGGCTCATCATTTGGCCCCAGGTTCAGGTATTGCCGGTAAAAGTTGACGTGATTGGCTTCGTTGTTGTCATAAATTCGGGGGAAGAAGTGTTTCTGGTCGCCGTCATATTCGGCTTCAATTTTCTTGCCTACCTGCACATAGCGGTCTTTGCCATCTATTTTCTCCTGGGTATAAAGTTTGCCGGAGGTATCAAGGCCGGTCCAGGTGCTGGTAAAATACTGGCCGAAAAGCAGTGGCTGCTGGCCAAACTGTTCCCTGTCTACATAGTCAAGGAAGTTGATCGGGTTATCCGGATTGGTCATATCAATCGGCACATCGGCGCGGGAGCGAATGATAGCAGAAAAATAGGCCGAATAACCAATAATGATAAATATGGTACACAGCGTGCTGACGTGCAGTACATACCACCCCTTATTTTTGGCAAGAAACAATAAACCCACCAGTATAGCCGTAACCAGGCACAGGAAGAATATTGCTCCCGTATCGAATGATGTGCTCAGGCTGTTGGTGAAATAAATATCGAACCACGATGCAAATTTGGGTATGTATTGAATAATTCCAAACTGTACAAAAGCCAGAACCACGCAACCAACTATAAATGCGAGTATAGTGCCTTTTAAATCTACCTTAAACTTACGGAAGTAATAAACCATGGCTACTGCCGGTATTGTAAGGAGGTTGAGCAGATGCACGCACACTGAAACTCCTACAAGGTAGGCTATGAGTACCAGCCAGCGGTCGGCGTACTTATTATCTGCAGCACGTTCCCATTTCAGCACTGCCCAGAAGGTAATTGCGGTAAAGAAAGATGAAGTACCATAAACTTCGGCCTCAACGGCTGAGAACCAGAAAGTATCAGAGAAGGTATAAGCCAGTGCGCCTACAAGGCCTGCGCCCATAATCTGCATGGTCTGGTCGTTATCGGGCTCAACTTCGCCCGGAGCAACCAGTTTTTTTGCAAAATGGGTTATCGACCAGAAAAGGAATAATATGGAGAGTGCGCTGGTAAGAGCTGAAAGAAAATTGATATAAGTAGCAGCGCCTACAGTTCCTAATGTACTTACAGACGGTGCGCCGGTAGCAGCGCCACCTCCGGCCATCAATGAGAAAACACGCTGAACCATCATGAAAAATGGTGCGCCGGGTGAGTGGCCCACTTCAAGTTTATAGGCGCAGGAAAGAAACTCGCCGCAGTCCCAGAAACTGACCGTGGGCTCCATGGTCTTCCAGTAGACAAATAAAGCGATTGCACCCGTGATCCAACCAACCAGGTTGTTAATTTTACGATAGTTCATGTTTAAATATTAGTATAGCGACAAAAATAGCAAAAAGAAGTTGATTAGTGGAAGGGAGTGCAAGTTAATTGAGGTTAATAAAGAGATAGGGGATAAGTTGTCTGGCGGATATATGGATGGGTTGACAGATTGAAATTTCTATTTGATTTTATAATCAGCCTGTTTATTTCAGATTTTCACTTCAGCGTGCCTGATATTTGTAGTAATAATTTGTGAGGAGCTTCATCAAAAACAGTTTATTTTTGTGTGCTTATGGATATTCTGGAAACATGCCTCGAGGTGGTTAAATACACCATTCCTGCTTTGGTCGTAATGGCTACTAGTTATATGATTGTGAAGAAGTTCCTCGTTTCCCAGATGCAACGGAAACAAATAGCTTTATTTAAAGATACGCAGGATATTACCATGCGGCTGAGGCTTCATGCATATGAGCGCATGGTGTTGTTCCTGGAGCGCATCAGTCCCCGGACACTGGTGGCCCGGGTCTTCGATCCTTCCATGACGGCCTATGAGCTGCAGGTATCTATTACTATGACCATCCGCACTGAATTTGAGCATAATCTCTCGCAGCAGATATATGTTACCAGGAATGCATGGGAAACTGTGAAGGGGGTAAAAGAGCAGGAAATAAACATGTACAACCAGATTGCTAAGTCTATGGACCCGAATGCTACAGCCAAGGATTATCATGCTCGCATAATGGGTTTCATTCTCAAATCGGAAGAAGACCTCCCAACCGATGTAGCATTGAAAATCATCAATGATGAAGTAAGAAAAGTGATGTCTTTTGAGGGAATATAGTCCTGCCGGAATGCAATTATCTTATCTCACAAATTGGTTTCTTCAGGACTGATCATTCTTTGATGTCTTAGTTAATAGGTTTCAGCAGTTATTTTTAATCTTCCCATTTTGTTTTAATTTGTTAAAGAAAACTTAAAGCATTTCTTGTCTTTTGTATTTACGAAATTATTCGTAGGTTTGTGTACGAAATAATTCGTAAAGTTAATCGTTAGATTATAAAGGCAAATGACCACAACAATAAAACCAACCGACAGCGAACTGGAAATACTCAACATTCTATGGGACAAAGGCCCCAGTACCGTGCGCGATGTGCATGAAGTGCTGGAGAAGAGCAAGGATGCCGGCTATACTACCACACTTAAACTCATGCAGATAATGCACGACAAGGGCCTGCTGAAAAGAGACGCCAGCAACAAAAGCCATGTATATACCGCTATTGTATCGCAGGAAAAAACCCAGGGCCAACTGGTGAAACGCATGATAGATAATGTATTTAACGGTTCGGCATCGCAATTGGTGATGCAAGCCTTGGGGCACCACAAAGCCAATAAAGAAGAACTGGAAGAGATAAAGAAGTACCTGGATGAAATGGAAAAGAAGACAAACAATTCTTAACAGATAAAAAAACACCCTTATGAGCACGATCTCACAAACAACCACAATACTGGCTAATTCAATGGCGTGGGCGCTGATACATTCGCTCTGGCAGGGTTTACTGCTGTTTGCCCTTTTATTTGTACTGCTTAAAACTGTTCCCGGCTTCGGCGTCAGGATTAGATACTATCTATCCTTCGGGGCTTTTACCGCATTATTTGTGTGGTTTGGGGAAACGTGGGTAAGTCAGTTTGAACGGTTGAAGGGGATGTTTGAACTAAATTACGGAAGCATGGATGTGGCACCCATGCAAATAATCATCAGCGATATTAAACCTGTGAGTGAGCCGGTGGCGGTCGTTTCAGCGCCATCATTCAGCAGCCAGTTGCTGCATTTTATTGAGCAGAATGTACCCGTAATCATGACCATCTATATGGCAGGGCTGGGATTTATGCTGTTGCGGTTTGTGATTAATATTTATTCCTTAAGGGCATTAAGAACACAGGGCATCAGTGGGCCTGACAACCAATGGAATGAGCTGGTAGAAGTGTGGAGCAGGCGGTTTGCCATCAGCAGGCCGGTGAAATTATTTCTTTCTGCAAAGATCAATGTGCCGATGATGCTGGGAACCATGAAACCGGTGATACTGCTGCCCATAGCCACAATTAACCACCTCACTACAGAACAGGTAGAAACCATATTGCTGCACGAACTGGTGCATATAAAGCGCCATGACTACCTTTTGAATATGCTGCAGACCGCCGGAGAAACCATATTGTTCTTCAATCCATTTGTATGGCTGATATCCCAAATCATAAGGCGGCACCGGGAGGATTGCTGCGATGATCTGGTGGTGGACAATACTGCAAGCCCGATGCAATATGCACAGGCACTCGTAATGCTTGAGCAGGGCAGGAGAGAGGAGCAACAACTGGCGCTGGCGGCTACCGGGAATAAGAATCAGTTGCTGGACCGGATAAAAAGGATTGTTGAAATGAAGAAGAACAGGCCGGGGTATGGGCAATTGAGTATTCTAATGGTTGCCTTTATTGTGCTGGCTATTATTGTGGCCATGTGCACATTTACGCCTTCAATGGCACAGAAGGCTAAAGGAGATAAGAGCGATACAGCTAAGAAGAAGCCATTAATTGAAAACAAGCTTACCACAAACGATTGTGGTAGTAAGGAAACATCCATCCAGAATGAAAATAAACTGCAGAAACAGGTAAAGGCATTTGGCAGTAAGGAGGAAATGAAAAGGATAGATGATTCGATTGCTGAGGAGCAGCGTTACCTTGCTGCCTTGCATAATCCCGATACCACAAAAATCTCTATTACCACTAAAGATGGCACTAATATAGAAGCAGCCTTATTTGATGATCCATTAAAAATGAACCGGATTTTTAAAAGTGTTCATTCTGTTTTTAAAAAACAACTTAATGATGAAGAATTGAGGACAGAGTTAGATAAAGCAATACGAACAGCATATAAAGACATCAGCAGCCAGCAATTGGATATACTGATCGTGAAAACAATTGATAAGTTCATTTCTAGGCAAAGGCAAAATGATCTTAAGAGTGAAGGGTTTATGAAAATGATTGCAGCATATAAAAAAGACTATTTAGATAGCTTTAAAATTACAATCAATGCAGAAAATGACACATTCCAGGAAATTAACCATATAAAAAATTTGTGTCAATGCAACTTTACTTATCCGGTCATGTATGTAGCACAGAAGGTTAATGGCCAATTGTATCTGAATGAGAAAAAGCAGTCCAAAGCATTATTGGATAAATATGGAAGTTCTTTTCAAGAAGGAAAGGGAATTAAAACTTATTTTTTGGGAAATAGTAAGAATATGGTAGATATGGTAGATAAAGGGTATTAAATGTAATATTTAAAAATGGTTATTATTTATTTTGAATTGAATTTATATGATAAAATAATTATTTACTGCATTTTCAATGTGTATCATGCTTGTGCGGAATAATAAAAAAGGAGCCGGACAATTAAAATCCGGCTCTATTTTCTATTAAATGTTCTTTATTTCTTACCAATCCTCGGTGGCACTTTCCCTTTTTCGGCCTGCATTTTCTGCATCTCTTCCAGCCGTTGCGCCCATTTGGATTGGGTAGGAGGTTTGTTTTTATTCTCTTGTAACTGGGCGTGTATCGCCTTTTCGTTAATGAAATATTTCTGAATGATAAACTGCTGTGCTATACTCAGCAGATTCGAGAAGGTGTAATAGAAAGTAAGCGCTGCTGCCATCTTATTGAATACGCCCATCAGTATCACCGGGAAGATAAACGGCATATACTTCAGCATCGGATTGTTGGGGTCCTGAGGGGTCATGTTCCGGTTATATATAGCCAGGAACATACTTGATGCGGTCATCAGCAAAGTAAACAGGCTCACATGATTACCATAAACCGAGGAGAGAAAGGGTATATTGGTCGTCCAGCTCAGGATGCTGTCGTAGGTCGAAAGGTCATCGCACCACAGGAAGTGCTGCTGCCTGAACTCAATAAACGACGGGAACATATAATACATGGAGAGCAATATGGGCAACTGGAACAACATAGGCAAACATCCCCCCAGCGGATTAACCCCTGCAGAGCGGTACAGCTTCATCTGCTCCATACTGAACTTCTGCTGGTCATCGCCAATTTTGGCACGCAGGGCATCCAGTTCCGGCTTCATTACCCTCATTTTTGCCGATGACAGGTAGCTTTTATAAGTGAAAAACGACAGTATCAGCCTGATGAAAATGGTCATCAGCATAATAACCACCGCATAATTTTTTACAATACTGGCCAGGAAGTAGAAGATAGGAATAAGTGCAAACTTATTGATATATTTCACAAAGGCCATAATGCCATAGCCCAGCGGCACCATATCTTCCATGCTTATTTTATAGCTCTGCAGGGTATGGTAATCGTTAGGGCCTATAAACCAGCGCAGCGATGCGGTATTGGTGGTGCCGCCATTCCTGAGCGGTAACTGCAATTGTGCCTGATTCACAGCCACAATACTGGAGTCATCTGGCTTTATCATGAACTTGGTGTCCATTTTAGTAAACCCTTCATCACAAATCAGCACCGTACTGAAATATTGTTTCCTGAAACCAAGCCATTGCGACAACCCATCATTATGTTTTAGTGTTTCTTCATCCTTGATAGTAAAATAATCGCCGTCTCCGTTTTTATTGTGCCAGTATATCTGTGTCGACCCGCCCCTTGCACCCTGGCGTTCGGTAGTTATGTCTTTTTCGGTATGCAACCCTGCAGTTTGCCAGTATAGCGGCAGGTTGGCAGCTGTGAGGCCGGTGAGCACAATATTGCAGCTCATCATATAGTCGTCGGCTGGCAGGGTATAAATGATATCTACTTTCTTACCCGCTCCCAGATCTGCAGCAAAATCAACAGTTTTATCACCATTTGGCAGGTTTTGTATTACCGGCACAAAATATAGATCAGCTGTAGATTTGCCATTATCAAAAGGCAGAATGGCGCTGAACTGGTTACCTCGGCCGTTGAACAGGAATAAGGGCTTCTTCTCGTAAGTTTTATAATCCTTCAGGTTGGCAGCAACAGGGTAGGCACCCTTGCTGGTAAACTGCAGCGATAGTTTTTTGTTCTCAAGTGTCACCATTTCGGCCTGGCCATGGTAAGATGCAGGCTGAGATTTTATCATAGCCTCGGTAGCAGAGTCTTTTACCGGGGCATTACCGGCTTTGCTGGTGTCAGCAATAGCTTTACTGCTGTCTACTATTGGGCGCGGATGAGCTATAGCATAGGCTACAGAATCCGCTCTTTTGTGTTCAAAATATAACGATTGTTCATGCTGGTTGTAGAACAGGTACCCTACGGCCAAAAGGAGTAAAAGAGCAAAGCCAATAACTTGGTTACGATCCATGAAAAGGTAAAAATGAGGCGCAAAGGTAGGGTATTTAAGTTTATCTCTAAAAGCCTTTGCCGACTATATGCCATAACTGACCGAAAAACCATCTTATATAATTGTTACTGATCGAATATTTAAATTCAATATTTATCTATTAAGTATCTCCTGCTTACATTTTATCAGATCCGTATCTTTAGCCAGCTTATCTATATGCGCCAGCATATCTTCTTCCTCGGGGTATTTTTTAGCCATTTTATCAAACAGGCAATCACAATATACTTTGGCTACCGAGTCGTTCGGCGCCCAGTCTTTAATTGCAGTTTCGGTGCATGCGGTAAAGAAGGCACGTTTATCTTCTTCATCCCATTTCTCCTTACAAGATGAAATAGTTATAAGAACCAACAAAATTAATAGCGTGGATTTCATTTTATCAGCATTTGTGCATGTAAATGTTAAAGGTAGAAACTAAATTAGGGAATGACAGGGTTTTTTCAGTAACCTCAATTGAAAATTGACAATAAGTATAAATCTGGCCATTGCGGCCCTGAAAAAGTCTTTTGCTGACCTCGCCTTTGTGCCTCCGCATGAGAATTATTTGATCCGTTTTATTCAGGCTAATTGATACAAATCCGGCAGGTTGCGTCCATACCCATCATAATCCAGCCCATAGCCCACCACAAATTTATCTTCAATCTCAAATGCCGTATAGTCTGCCTTTACATCATATTTCAATGCTCCGGGTTTTGTCAGAAAAACTGCAATAGCAACAGATGCGGGCTGTCGGTTATAAATCTCAGGCAGGAAAGCGCTTAGCGTTTTGCCGGTATCTATAATGTCCTCAATAATAATAATGTGCCTTCCCTTCAGGCTTTCTTCCAGCCCTATAGCGGTTACCACATGGCCTGTTGTGGATGTGCCTTTGTAAGATGCCAGTTTTATAAACGATATTTCCGCATCAATACTAAGCCCGCGGAAAAGATCGGCGGCAAATATAAATGACCCGTTAAGTATTCCCAGAAATAAAGGGTTCTTATCTTTATAGGCTGTATTTATGGCGCTTGCTATTTCTTTTACCCGGCTGGCAATGGCATCCTTCTTAATAAAAGGTACAAAAGTTTTATCGTAAATAGAAACGGAATCAGCCATTAATTGTGCAAGGTTTTAAAAGACATTATTAGTTTATTCTTAGTGCACTTTCATTATTAATTTATGAATCACTGCTCTTTGTGATATCCTTGGTTGCCTTTATGCTAAAACCTGAATTTTATTAGCTATTACTCTTTTACCTGCAGGTTCTGACCAATCGTGATATGCCCGTCCATTTTATTCCACTTCATCAGTTGATCCAGTGTAATATTATTGCTTTTGGCAATCCCGAATGCCGTATCACCTCTTTTCACGGTATAAAATTTCTCCTGTTTCCCGGCTGCATTCATTTGTGCAGGTGCAGGTTTGGCCGGTGCTGCCTTGGGTGCCGCATTTTTATGATCCAGTGCATTCGACATACTATCAAGGAAAGCTTCAAACTGCGGATCTGGTTCTATTTTCCCGGTTGTTTTCGTTGTTTTTGATTCAGTATTGGTTGCTGCCGGTTTCGGCTTAGGTATTTCTATATAATCAGAGCTGGTTTGAGCTACCTGCTCCTCATTAACTACAATTGAATTTCTGTTGTGTGCCGTTAATTCACTCACATTTACCACAGGCTTTTGGAGCGCCGGATTTTGCAACTCAAGAATGGTGCCTGGTATTGGCTCCTCATTAGGGTTCAGGAGGTTTAGTTCTCTCAGGCTTTTCAACTGTATTCCTTCTTCCTGGGCCACCATCAGCAGGCTTTCCCCCTCTTTTACCTCGTGCCGGGCGTTTACTCCTTTTGTAAGCTTGTGCTCGAGGTATACATACATATTAAAAGGAATAGGCCCGTCTTGCAAATCATTTATCATCAGCAGCTGCTGGTAGGTTTTATGATACTTCATGGCATATTGCAGTATCAGTTCATCCTTATAGGCAAAAAACGCCTGCAGCCCGTTTACAATCACAATATGGTTTTCATTCACAGGTTTTTTCTCCGCTTTTGCTATCGGCACAGCATTGGTAGTTGCAGCAACAGTTGGCACGGCAACCGGTTTAGGGCGATTGATTTTTAAAGTGTCGGTATGAGCTTCAGCTATAGGTTTGGCAACTGAAGCAACAGGCAGTCCAATTGTCATTATTGTGGTATCGGTTCTGGCTATCTGCTTGGCAATGGGGGGTGTTACTACGTTTGCAGGATGCATAATCGCCTTTTTAGCGCTGTCAGCAATTTGCGCTAGGGTGCTACCAGTCGCTGGTGCAATGGGAGTGGTGTTAAAAGGTACTGGCTTTTCAGCAGTATCTCTTACCTGCATCACCTTAATTTCCTGTTCCGACTCTGCCAGTTGGTCCTGCCTCAGCGAACTATCGAGTGCAGTATAGGTATAGTCCTGTAGTTTGAAATCTTCAATTATTTTTATCAGTTGCTCGGCATAGGTCGGGCTGGTAGCATAGCCGCATTTTCGCAGGCATTTGGCCCAGGCAGCATAATCTGTTTGCGGCAATACCAGCAAGGGAGCATAGCGCGGATTATTGAGCAGCAGTGCCGAGTGATCGCTATAAGACTCAGCCGCGCAGGTATATTTCTTGAAATGCTCATTAGGCGCATCATCATCGTGCTTGTAATAAGGTCCTTGCCAGCCATTTTTGCATTTTATTCCAAAGTGGTTATTGGCTTCGGTCATCAGTTCGCTGGCCCCTGCTTCGGTTTCCAGTATTCCCTGGCCCAAAGTTATAGATGCCGGAATTCCCGATTTTTTTTGTTCCAGTATGGCAAGTGTAGCGTATTGATCAATATATTTTTTCGCCCTTGCCACATAGCCGGGACTCTGAGCATAGGCCCAAGCAGATAAAAACATTATGGTAATGCAGAAAAGTGTAATTTTTCTCATCTATTTCTGATTTACTAATATTATAAAAAGGAGCCGTTGCAAAAATACGAATGTTCTATGGGAATTGCTGTTAAAAAACCGTAAAATTGAAATCACGGCTTACTCAGCTTCTTTTTCCTGTATTCTGCAACTGATTTGGGGTAAATTATTAGGTGATGCAATTGTATTCTATTGCATTTTTTATACTTTGGCTGGTATACAATAAAAACAATTTTTTTTTGGAATAAAAGTAGTTGAACAAGGGCATAAAGACACCAACATTCCTCATTAAAGTCCCGAAACAAGATCCCTGATTTCCATCGGGTGTTATTCAATGTTTACCACTCATCATTTCTTCTTTTCCCAATATGCTCCTCAACTTTAGCGCTGCAAAAGGCTTCGAAAGCTTCCAGGTTTACCTCCGGCACAGTAACGCTCCATTGAAAAAGATGATTATCAAGGCAATTGATAGTGAGGGTTCCGTATTTCAGTACTATGATATCCACCTCGCTCCAGGGTATAAACCTGCGGCGCACCACAGGCAATCTCAGGCCGTTATCATCCACACAGATATATAATTTGCCACCTGCATTCCGTTCCCAGAAAATTGCAAATAAAAGTGCTGCGCTCAATCCGCCAAAAATAACAATAGGGAACTTCCATTGCATTAATAATGAGTATATTGCAAAAGCAGTTGCAATAATCAGTTCAACTACCCTGAGTATCGGATTTATTTTTTTATCGTTTAACCAGCTATTCCTGAAAATGGTTAAACCCAGCAGCGATAGCCCGGCCAGCAATATAGCAAGGCCCCAAATCGGGATAGTATAATTATAGATGGTAATGATAGCCCCGGCGCCAATAAATGCAAATGAACTCACTAAATGCAAAGTGGTTACCTGGTGAGGTTTTACTTTACTATCGGCAAGCAGCAGGTTATATTCCATTATGCAAAAGTAAGGATTGAAGAAAAGAAACCATTTGGCCTGATGTTATTGCGATTTCATGATTTCATGCCCCATTTTGTCGCGCTTGGTTTGCAGGTAAAAAGCATTGTGTTCATTGGCTTTTATTTCTATCGGCACATTATCTACTATTTCCAGCCCGTAACCAACAATACCAGCCCGCTTTTTGGGGTTATTGGTCATCAGCCTCATTTTCGATACACCCAGATGCCTTAATATCTGGGCCCCCACACCATAGTCGCGCTGATCTGTTTTAAAACCCAGAGCCAGGTTGGCCTCAACAGTATCCTTACCTTCCTCCTGTAGTTTATAAGCCTTCAGTTTATTAAACAGGCCTATGCCCCTTCCTTCCTGGTTCATATACAGCACTATACCTTTACCTTCCCGTTCCACCATCTCCATCGCAGCCACCAGCTGATCGCCGCAATCGCAACGCAGCGAATGCAGGATATCGCCGGTAAAGCAGGAGCTGTGCACCCTTACCAGCACCGGTTCATCTTTTTCCCATTCTCCTTTTACGAGGGCCAGATGGGTTTCACCCGTATTGGTTTGCTTAAAGGCCACCAGTTCAAAATTGCCGTGCTTGGTAGGCATATGCACCCTTACCTCTTCTTTTATAAGGGTTTCTGTCTGAAGCCGGTAATGAATGAGGTCTTTTATAGAAATGATCTTCAGATCAAATTTTCTGGCAATTTCCAGCAACTGGGGCAGGCGCGCCATGGTGCCATCATCATTCATAATCTCCACCAGCACACCGGCTGGTTCAAAACCCGCCAGCCGGGCAAGGTCCACTGTGGCCTCCGTATGGCCGGCCCTTCTCAGCACTCCTTCATCCTTAGCCCGCAGCGGGAAGATATGTCCTGGTCGTCCCAGATCTTCAGGCTTTGTAGCCGGGTCAATCAGCGCCTGCACCGTTTTGGCCCTGTCGGGTGCAGAGATTCCTGTAGTGCAGCCATTACCTATCAGATCTACAGAAACGGTAAAGGGTGTCTGGTGCAGTACCGTATTATTTTCCACCATCAGGTTCAGGTGCAGTTCTGCGCAGCGGGTTTCGGTAAGCGGGGCACATATTAACCCCCTCCCGAATTTCGACATAAAATTGATGATCTCCGGAGTTACATTCCTGGCGGCAGTTACAAAGTCGCCTTCATTTTCCCTGTCTTCATCATCCACTACAATCAGCAGTTTCCCGAGTTTCAGGTCTTCTAAGGCGGATTCTATTGTATTAAGCATATATTATAGCAAGTATATTATGTATCTGAATTAATTTGTAAAATGCAAAGGTACGATCATTAATGTTGTCTTCTTTATCCTCAATGCCATGCGATCATTTTTTTCAATGCCTGTATGGATATTCCGGATCCTTATCTGAAAATATTTTTTCTGCATCTTTCCAAACATTTCTATCTTGGCAGTATGGTTTTCAGCAGTATTGTTTTTATTTTCTATTTTCTGCCCCTGTTTTTCCTGGTTTATTTCCTGGCCGATAAGCGATATAAGAATGCTGTTATTCTGTGTGGCAGTATTTTCTTCTATGCCTGGGGTGCCCCTCAGTTTATTTTCGTAATCCTGGCCACTACTGTTATTGATTTCTATGTAGTGCGGCACATGTCGCAAACTACCCGGAAGGCCCCCCGCAAACTATTACTTTGCCTTTCATTGTGCATCAATCTGGGCTTGCTCGTTTATTTCAAGTACAGCAATTTCTTTGTCGAAAATGTAAACCTGCTTTTTCATCATTTCGGCATCAAAACCCTTTCCTGGACCAAACTTGTACTACCTATTGGTATCTCATTTTACACTTTCGAGACACTTACTTATGTGGTTGATGTGTACCGGGGAGTACATAAACCACTGAAAAACTTCTGGGATTACCAGTTATACATCATCCTTTTCCCCAAATTAATTGCCGGGCCCATCATCCGGTTTCATGAATTTGCCGACCAGATATATGATCATATCAATAATGAAAGTACCGAACTCAGGCTCAGAGGCATGTACCGTTTTTTTATTGGTTTGGCAAAAAAAGTATTGATTGCCAATGTGCTGGGTGTTACCGCTGAGGTTGTTTTCGGATTGCCGGCAAATCTGCTCAGTACTTCTGCTGCCTGGTTTGGTGCGCTTAATTATACCTTCCAGATCTATTTCGACTTTTCGGGCTACTCAGATATGGCCATCGGCCTTGGCCTCATGATGGGTTTCCGTTTTCCCGAGAATTTCAATAACCCCTATACCGCAGTCTCCATCACCGATTTCTGGCGCCGTTGGCATATCACACTGGGTGCATGGATGCGCAACTACCTGTATATTCCGCTTGGCGGCAACAGGGTCAACAGCAAAATGCGGCTGTATTTCAATTTGTGGCTGGTTTTTCTGGCATCCGGTTTGTGGCATGGCGCCGCATGGGGGTTTATTATCTGGGGCGCATATCATGGTCTTTTCCTGGTGCTGGAGCGGTTATTTCTGGGCAGGTGGCTGGAAAAACTGGGCAAAGCATCTGTTATCTATACTTTTATTGTAGTGCTTGCAGGCTGGGTGTTTTTCCGCACAGAGCAGCTTTCCAATGCACTTTCTTACCTGCACAGTATGTTTACCTGGCAACCCGATAAAAGCTTCTGGCAACCCAACCGCGAAAATGTAGTTATGCTTTGCATGGCCATTTTCTTTTCATTTTTCACCCTTACAAGCTGGGGCGACCGGATACACCAGAGGATATTTTATAGCAATTATTCCATCAAACTGCACTATGCCATGACGTTTGCAACAATTCTGCTGCTCATTATTTGTGCCGGCCGGATCACCGTTTCTACTTTCAATCCTTTTATCTATTTCAGGTTTTAATAAGCAGATAATTGCTGTAATTTACCTTTAATTCTATCCGCATTACTAATTGTCTTTGCGGTTATAGTTGTTTGCTGCTTTTTTTATGATTGGTATTACTTTTAATCAGTGATTTTATACCTGGCCTGCTCAGCAAGTAGTGCAATAGAAATAAAATTGGCGGTTACCATCAGGTAAGTATAGGGTACCAGTATAAACGCCAGAAATACACTCAGGTATATCTTTAATGAGGCCATCAAAAATACATTGGTATTTATACGTTTTCTATTGAGCCAGTACCACCCGCCCATAAGTGCCAGGCTCAGGCTTAGCATAAACATAAACATTATTTTATAATATCGATACCCTTCTACAAGCAGGCCGTTTTTGTATTTTTCAAAAAATAAATAGGCAAATCCTGTTCCATCGAATAAATGCATGGGATGGTTATCATAACTGAAATGGAGCCATTCATTATAGGGCAAGGTTTCATAATCTTTAAGTGAATGCCCCAGCGACGACCAATCTCTACTCAGGAAAGGTATTATATAGATGAAGCAGATGGCAAGTACAGTTACCGCAGATGTTTTCAGCAGTGCTTTTTTATTGCCTGAAATAATCAATACAAACGCCCACAAGGGTAACCAGAGCAGCACAAAATACCTCGATAACAGACATATGGCTATCGCCATTCCGGTAAGCACATAATTCTTCTGGTTCAGGCTCATCAGCAGCAGCATATAGTAGCCTGCAACCATTATCTCTATCGTTACGCTGATCACCGACGGGTACTGAAAAGTTATGAGTGCATAAATTGCGGTAAACAAAACCGGTATCAGCAATTGCATCTGTAAATTCCTGCTTCTCATGCTGCGATACATAACAATAAAAGCAGCAGTTGTCCAGATCCCGAATGAGACCGTTCTGTAATCAAAATGAAAGTATTCTGACAGGGTATAGGGCAGCCAGTGCATGGGTAAATAATTGGATATCCTGTGTATGGTGATCGGTACCAAAACATCCTTTCCATACGGGTATCCGCCCGCCAGCAGGGTTTTTGCCATCAGTTGCACTGCAGGTATAATGTCTGAACTTAATTCATACTTCCATGTTTTTATTAGTTGAATGGTTAATTCATTGAGCAATAAAAAACAACCTGCAAATAGCAAGAGCAGTGCGGTTTTTCGTTTGGCAGCAGGGTAGTCATACACCTGCAGCGGACCAGCATTGATGAATTTTGCCAGCACCGTTATTCCTATCAGCACAGATGTGGCAAAATAACCAAATGCATTTACCGTCTGGCTGGTAATATTGTATTTATGGAAAATCCACAGAAACAGATTTTCAAATAGTATAAGGATGACGATGATGGCATTATAGCGCTGTGCTCTGGTCATAATATTTGTTAGTCATTCAATACAAATTGATCCGGGATAGATTCCAAAGATATATTTATTATCGGGTGCACCCAATTATACTGCAGCAATTAAAGTTTCGTGAAATAATCATCATCACTCTGGCTGGCGCTGGCTTAGGTAATCAGCGTTATCTGTATTCCATTCCTGCCAGCGCAGTAAACCCACTTCTTTACTTCTTTCTTTATTACCTTTGCCCCCGCAATCACTTTTCAACTTTCCAATGTCGACATACAGTAATGCGCATGCCATGCGCTCATTAATAAGGGCCAGCCTGCAGGCGATACTCAAAACCCCGTCGGCTATATTTTTTGCCTTCGCATTTCCATTGATATTTATTCTCGTTTTCGGGTTCATGAGCAATGGGTCTTCCTTTCACATCAGCGTAGCGGCAGCGCCGGGCAGCGACACCACCAGCCCGTTATACAGCATTATGCGCCAGGTGCCTGTGCTGAAATGGACAGACAAGGATACCACTACCATCAATAAACTGCTGAAGCAGGGCGATATCACGGCTACAATAGCCATTCAGAAACAGCCCGAGGGCAGCCATCCGGCATATAAAATCATCATCAATGCCGCATCTTCAGAGGTAGACAGGGCAGCCCAGTTGAAAAACATACTTGGCGGCATAGTGCAGAACATGGACCCCGAAATTCAGAAACGGCAGAACGAAATTGTAAGTATAGATACCCATATATCTGCGGTGCGCGATTATAAAACCATCGATTTTATATTGCCCGGGCAGCTGAGTTTTTCATTGCTGGCTTCGGGAGTATTTGGCACTGCATTTGTATTTTTCAATCTGCGGCAAACGCTGGTACTCAAAAGGTTCTTTGCCACACCGGTGCGCAAAGAGATCATTGTCATCAGCGAGGGCATAGCCCGCATGTTGTTTCAGCTGGTAAGCGTGGTGGTCATTATTTGTATAGGTTATTTTGTATTCGGTTTCACCCTGTACAATGGTATTTTTACCTTCCTCAATATGTTTATCACCTGTGCCCTGTCCATACTTATATTTATGGGTTTTGGCTTTATAGTAGGGAGTGTAGCCAAGAGCGATGCAACCATACCCATAGTATCCAATATGATTGTAATGCCCCAGATGCTGCTCTCCGGCACTTTCTTCTCAATAGATAATTTCCCGGCGTGGATGCAGCCCTTCTGCAAAGCTCTGCCCCTCAGTTTCCTCAATGATGCCCTCCGCAAAATGTCGTTTGAAGGCGCCAGTATGTGGACCCAGCGCCTGGATATACTCGCATTGCTGGTATGGGGAGTGGTCATTTATGCCGTTGCCGGGAAGACGTTTAAGTGGGAGTAGAAGCCTGAATCCCGCTCTCAAGCTCCCTTACTCTGCGCCTTCATAGCCTGTATCATCAAGCAGGTTACGGCCATCGGCGGCGGTAGTAGCCAGGATGTCGCAGCGGTTGTTCCATTTGTTGTCGGCATGGCCTTTTACCCATACAAATCTGATCTTGTTTTTGCGGTAGCATTTCAGGAATGCCTGCCAGAGGTCGGCATTTTTTTTGCCGGCATAGTTTTTCTTTTCCCAGCCGAACACCCATTTTTTCTCTACAGAATTAACGATGTATGCTGAATCGGTATAGATGGTTATTTCCAGGTTATCGCGCTTGAGGAGCTGCAGGGCGGCAATTACCGCCATCAACTCCATGCGGTTGTTGGTGGTGTGCTTGTAGCCCTGCGATATTTCCTTGATGGTAGCGCCCCAATGGAGTACTGCTCCGTAGCCTCCCGGACCGGGATTGCCACGAGCAGCGCCATCGGTGTATATAGTTAGTTGAGACAATAATTGAATTTATATTGAGTGAAAATATCCTGATTTGCGATTTTCAGCAAAAGCCTGCAAAAATCTGCAAAAACCTGCAAAAAACTGATTTTTTTGCAAAAAAAATCTCCCGCACAGGAGTGCCTTGAGCCTTACAAAAATTTCCCATTTGCATCACTCAACTTCCCAACAGCTTCACTAAATTACCCATTTGCTTCACTAAATTACCCATTTGCTACCCAAAAATTGCCCATTTGACTTCCCATTCTGGCCCGAAATTTCCCATTTTGTGAATATCTGAATGGTGCAAATTATTATTTTTCAGTAATATACTTTTTTATTGAATTATTTTTTTTCTTTGTTGTTGATTGCTGCTTTTATATAATTGAAAAATGAAATTATCGCACTGTACAACAAGGAAGAGAATAATTAAGCAGGGTTTAGGGTATAATGGAAAATATGTTACTGTAATTATTATACTTAATATGCTGATTATCTTATTTTATAAATAAATATTAGTATGGAAAACGGGGTATAATGAGAGTATAAAAGGGTATATTTAGGTATAAAAAGGTATAAAAAGGTATAAAAAGGTATAAAAAGGTATAAAAAGGTATAAAAAGGTATATTCCGGGTATAATAGGGTATACTGATAAGTGGAATTCTTGGAAAAATGGAGAAAAGCAGTTTCATAGTTAAATGATTTAGTTTTATTGGTGAAATTTGGGTCAAAGGTAAAATTAAAAATTGGAAATTCCTAATTATTTAGCATATTTATTTTTTGGGTGGCTGAATATACGATAATAGGAAAATTTGTGCAAACGCGAATGAGTGGAACGAACGAGTGGAACGAACGAGTGAAATTTATAATTCGGCAGCGGGACGCTGCAACATATTAGGGTAGCGCGATGCTTCGACCAGTATCTAATTTTTTTGAATTACAACCTTAGACCTGTGGAGTAGACTCGTCGCAGACTTAAAATTATTTATAACCGAAATAATCGTTGTACCACTTAAAATGATTCATGATGGAATCACAGACATCTCTGCCTAAAATCTGGATAGCATTGGAGGGTTTCATTTCGAGGGAGGGGCGAATGGTGTGAAGGCCGGCTATACCATAAACTTCATCATCTTCTTTGGTGGTTTGGGGTATGTTGTTGAAGTCGTGCTGAAACTCGGGAATTTCGAGATAGTTATATACCCGCTTCATTTGCTGCTCGGGGTAGAGGCATAGGTCTTCGTAACGGATAAAGAGCATTTTCTTATCTATGCCCTGCCTGATGGCTTCGGCGAGGCGCTCTATTGCCAGGCCTATGGGTGGTGTCTGCAGCCAGATATCTGCACGCTTTGGGGTGCTGGTGCCTTGCATATTACCATGATTGACTATAGGATTGGATTTATGAGGATTGCTGCGAAACATTTTCTCCATTGAGGCTACAATATCGGGTAAAGACCTTACCATGCAAATCATTTTGGGGTTGGGATAGAAGCTGTCTATAAAACCATAGTGGGCAAAGTGGCCCCGGGATTTATCGAGAATAAATTGCTTATCGGTTATGGCGTTGTAATAGCCTTTTATGCCTTCGAGGCAGAAGCCGAAGAAGGCCTTTTTCATGGTTTCGGCATCCTGGGCTTTAAATTCAGGGCTTTCGGTGTAATTGTGCCTGGCGGCAAAGATCAATTCCAGCAAGCCGCTGGTGGGTGATGCATAGAATCTTGGGTCCTGACTGATAATATTCTGGAAAACGGTGCTGCCGACACGTGGCAGGGAGGACTGGAAGAAGATTTTGTCCATTTTTTTATAGTTAGTCTAAAGTCGTGAGTAGTTAGTATAAAGTTTATTTTATTTTATGCCCCAGCGGGGCTGTCTGTTTGTAGTAGTAAACAGCCAAATTCTGATATGCCCCGTAGCGGGCTATCCTATTCACACCCGGGATAGCCACCTACGGGGCATAACCCATTTTACTGATTTTATTGCTACAAACAGATAGCCTCTATGAGGCAACCAGCAATTTATAAATAATCGGTTTTCACCATTAATTCTCTGAACGGATATAAATTGTATTTGCTTCATAATCGAAGCCGTTGAGCTCGAAGGAGGATTTGAGTTCTTTAAAGCCAAGACCTTCGAGGTAGGCATCTATATCAGGTTTGAGGGTATGACCTTCGTAGTAGGGTTTGAGGCCTACTTCGGTCATGATGATTTTTGTGTTTTTGAGTATCTTTTTTGCTCCCTGAAGCACCAGCAATTCTGAACCCTGAGCATCCATCCAGAGTATATCCACTTCTTTTACATTATTTGTTTTGCACCAGTTATCCAAAGTGTCGGCTTTTACAGTAATTGCTTTTTGTAATGAATGTTCGCCATTGCCGTTTACATTTAACTCGCTGTTGAATTTAAACATGGATGAAAAGCCCTCGTCTATATTCGGATGGATTCCTTTCCCGACTACATAAAAAGGAACATCTCCCGGCTCATTGCTTAATGCTATATTATGCACATGGATACGATTCTTTTTTTGTTCGTCCAATTGGTTATGCCTGTTTACACACAATTCATAGGATTCAGGAACCGGCTCAAAAGCATCAATTTTAGCCTCTTTAAAAACTGAGGAGAATTCCATACTCTGCCCCAGGTGCCAACTGCCTATATCAACCACCTGTTTAATATTGCTTAAGTCAATGTGCCCGGCAAGATGCCTGAGCCGTTGGGTAACCACATTATTTTCCTGCTGAATTTTTTCTTTGATATACACATTTTTTACCGCCGCAGATTTCCCTTCGTAACTTATTTCATTTCTCAGTGCTTCAATTATTTCATCGGCATTGTATATCTCTCTTTCATTGTTGTAAGGAAACTCTGTGGGCTGACCGGAAATATTGTATTTGCTGAGTACTGAATATCTTAACTCCGGCTTATTGGGCGGAGTGGCTGCCAGTATGTTGTGGTGCATATCGTAACCAAAACGATTAACTACCTGCTGATCGAGCATGCATACTACTGAAGGCTTGCCGAGGGCTGCGGCTGCATGCTGAGCGAAACTATCTATAAATAACCGTTTTACGCTTTTACTGATCAATACCGCGATGCCCCGGAAACCCAGATTTTCAGGCACTGTGATCACGTTCTTTAATTCTAACTGATCGGGACGGCGAATGTGCACAATAGTGTATTGCTGAGCAAAAACATTGACAATTTTCTGTGCAGTGGCCTGTGGAATATCGCGTGGCCAGGAATATTTATTGGGCTGATCTCTGGCTCCGCCGCTTGTCTGAATAACCATTAGAGGCTTCTCTGCGCCAAACTGATTGCCGAAAAAATTAAACTCCCTGTCATTGATATGCAATTTCGGCATATCGTCATTGTATGATAGGCCGAACATATCGCACCACACTTTGATAACATGCGTATCTCCCTTTATAAAGTTTGTTTCGAGGTATGGATTGTGCGCCAATATGCGATATTCCTTACCTTCAATATACTGCTCATAGAAGTAGCGCATATCGTTGAAGTTAAAGGCTTTCATATCC
This sequence comes from uncultured Bacteroidota bacterium, assembly GCA_903835005.1. GTDB lineage: Bacteria > Bacteroidota > Bacteroidia > Chitinophagales > Chitinophagaceae > Nemorincola. Next base: position 48,724 of record CAILLK010000028.1, read on the forward strand.
GGATTACCTAGAAACACCTCTGGGTAGCCACAAATGACAATCAGATCATCTTTTGGGTATTGCTTTTTGATGGCTTTGCAAACTGCGGTTGAAGCTATGCATTTACCAATGCCGCCGTCTATCTGGAAGATAATGTTCATAAAAGTTGTCTGAACTATGATTTATAATGATTTTAAGGTGGGCTATAATTAGTATTACTCCTTTACTATTTTTCTTACTATTACTTTACCATCATTGCCTATTATCTTTACTATATACATCCCCTCCGGCAGGCCGGCAATATTAACTTCTGCTTTTTCGATGTCATAGATTTGTGAAAACACTGTTTGACCTATGAAGTTGGAGATGACTACTCCTTCTATTTTCACCTCTCCCATGGAGTCGCCGCAAGAGGTCGTAATAGTTATAGAGCTATAGGCTGGGTTTGGATAAATACTGACTTCGTTAGTTGTTGTTGTTTTTACATTAAGGCTTGCACTATCGAAATTCGAAAATGGATCGCAAGATGGCTCGAATGTTACTTTACGAATTCTATTGTAATTTATCAGTGTAATGTATAAATTATTACATCTGTCAAGCGCAATTCCGCATGGTGTAAAAATTGCTGCTGCAGTAGCGGGCCCTCCATCGCCCGTATCAACATCTATCCCATTACCTGCCACACAATGTAATATACCCGATGTATCTACTTTATATACTCTTAAATTGGTACTTTCGTCAACAATAAACAGATTGTGGCTTGAATCAAATTTAAGATACGAAGCTCCTATTTGAGCGTTTGTAGCTGGGATTCCGTCTCCTATATACGTAGGTAAACCATTACCTGCAAAAGTGGAGATTATGCCCGCAGTGTTTACTTTCCGCACCCTTGAATTACCGTCGGCAATGTATATATTTCCTGAGTCGTCGGCTGTAACCCCGGTCGGGCCATATAATTGTGCAGCAGTAGCTGCAATTCCATCACCATTATAACCGGCAACGCCTGTGCCAGCAAATGTTGATATTATGCCCGATGTATTTATCTTTCTGATTTTTGGGTTATCCAACTCCGCTAAGTATAAATTACCATGTTTATCGAAACAAATTTCATTGACATTAGTTATTTGTGCCGCTGATGCAGGGCCACCATCACCTATAGATCCGGACGTGCCATTACCGCAAATTGTATTAATTATTCCTGTGATAATATCTATTCTCCTAATAGCAAAATTATATACATCTACTACAAAAATATTTCCTGCTGTATCTAATGTAATATCTTCAAGACTGTGAAATCTTGCAGAAGTTGCTTGGCCACCATCGCCACTATAACCACCAAAACCTGTACCTGCAATTGTAGTTATAATACCATTGGTATCAATTCTGCGAATCCTGTTGGCTGCTCCGGAAGCCACAAAAAACACACCATTTTTACTAAAAGTGCAGCCACAAGGATCATCAATATATGCTGCTGTTGCTGGTCCTCCATCTCCTAGTACGGGGGCACAAGAAGCACAACCTGCGTATTCAGTTATTAACTGCGCATTTGATAAAAAGGGCAACAATAAAAAAAGTATTACGTATTTCATAATATCAATTATATTATCTTGATATAAAGTGGTAATGCGTCTGTTGGTGATGGTGGAGTGGAAGCTGCAAATATTGTCCATTTGGCCAATCCAGCAGTATACATCGTCGGTGTATTTTGGATAATCAAGCAATTGGCATGGAATGCGCAATCTGCGGCAGAGGTAATACCGTAACCCGATGCGCTTGACCAATTATGAGTAACTAAATTGCACTGACCAGAGATGATACTTGAATAATTTCCTGAGATTGTATTACCTCCATTACCACCGCTTCCGGGAGCGGTTCCACCACCAATTAAAACTGACGAATAATTTCCTGTTACTTTGTGACATGCGCCTCCTAGAATAGAAGAATAAACACCGGAAACAGTATTACTACTACCATTAATAACAGTAGAAAAACTATTTGATGCTGTATTTGTTAAGCCGTTACCAATAAATGAACAATTACCTGATGCCGTGTTGCTGAATATTGTATCAGCCCATTGAAAAAAGGGACGGGGTATTGTGCTGGAACTTTTGTGTACCTTGCCTGGTTGTTTTATCATTGATTTCTGACTTTATACAATAAAATTATGCTATTTTGGAAATATAACAATAATTTCTGCATTTTTTTTGAAGTACTTAATTGTTTATAAGTTCAGAACTCCTTACCTATATCTGCTTTGGATATTTATTCGCAGATTGAAACTACTATAATGTAAAAAAAAATACATCAACCTTGCCCCTCCCGATGGAAAATCGGGATAGACTTTCGCTCACCCACAAAACCGTCGCGGCAAGGGGGAATACGCCATCAAGCTCATTTGACTTCATCACTATTTTCAACAAAAATGCTGCAATACAAACTGCAAGAGATCAGGAGTTCTGAGTTTAAGGATTGGTGCGAATGGGATTAACTGTAAATTCTACTGCCAACTGTAAATAACCACCTACTATTCAATAATAAACTCCACACGCCTGTTTTTCAACCGGCCTTCTTCGGTATCATTGGTAGTTATAGGCCGCTCGCCGCCATATCCGGCGGTTTTCAGCCTGCTGCCGGCCACGCCATGGGCTACCAGGTATTTCTTCACCGCTATTGAGCGCTTCTGCGATAGCGTTTTGTTGAACTGGGCGCTGCCTTTATTGTCGGTATGGCCGTTTATCTGCAGCTTGTAGGCAGGGTTGTTCTTCATCAGCTTCACCACATTATCCAATATAGGGTAGGAGCTTTTCTGTATTATATCCTTGGATGTTTCAAAATTTACCCCCTCTATGGCCTCCTTCAATATCTTCTTCTCTTCTTCTTTCAGCTCCACAGGTTTAGGCTGTTCGGGCGCTGGTTCAGGGGCGGTTATTTGTTTTGGCGTATCGGGTGGCGGTGGTGATGCTGGCTGCGGCGCTTTTACCGTATCTATCGTTTTTGGTGCAGCCACCGATGTATCGGTAGCTGGCTCTGCTACCGAATCGGTCACTTCTTCTTTATGTTTTCTTCTGCGTTTTTTGGCCTTGTTGGTTGCTTTAACTATCGAATCTTTATATGCCTGCTCTGCCTGCCCGGCGCTGTCTAATGAGGCCAGGCTGTCCAGGTTGAACTTAGCTGCATTCTTATCTACAATATCACTGAATTCAGCCACTCCGGGCCCGCCTAGGGTATCATTATTAACCGCTTTTAATGGTGCGTTTGCGCCCAGCTCGTCCATATGCTGGAACCAGGGCAGCATGGTTACTATTTTTCTTTCCTTACGGAACAATGGGTTCATCCGGGTTGTGGGCAGCGTAAAACCGATACTGGCGATCACCTCGCGCGTGGCAAGGTTCTGGCTGGCTGTTCCGTCATAGATCTGCAGGCCATCCATCATGGCATAATCATACTTGGCAGCAACTTCCACATATACATAGCGGTACAAAGTAACTCTTACCGCAGCTTCAAAGCCATAATCCCAGCCGCCCCAGGTGAGTGCAGGGCCATCGAGCGGGTTAACGGGCAGGTTGCTGTGAAAATGAGGCATTACCGGCCCTATACCCCCCTTACCCAAAACATCGACAGAGACATCGGAAGTATTGGCCCGGTATACCCGCCACCTTTTTACTAAATTGATCAGGAATAGATTGAGCCCGTCGAAATAGTAATAAGAGCCATTCTTTATAGAGAATTTTGCAGTGGAGTGCACATTAATCATATTGTTTACCAGCCCGTTGATGGATACAACCGACCCATCGGCTATGGTATACTTTACCGGATCGTAGTTGAGCTCCAACCCCAGATCCTGCCATTCGTTGAAATAATAGCCCAGGCGATAATTTAATAAAAGCGGACTGAGCGCGGAATTGGTTTTATCATTACCCTTTGCCTTGTACAGGTCATAGCTGTTGCCGAGCTCATCCTGAACAATATGTATAGTGCTGTTGTTGTACCAGGCTTTGTTATCGCCAACACTGAAATACACGGAACCCTGCTGGGCATAGGAAGGGGTAGTATATGTGAATAATACAAATAACAGTATTAGTACTCCGTGAAGTGTATTAATCGTTCGCATAGCATTATTATAATCAGGCAAAAATAACATTTTTTATATTACAATCAACATAAAGTAATCGCTATAGTGTAAATATTGAACCCGCAGGCTGATAGTGAAATAGCCGGTATTCACAAGCATCAGGGAAGCGATAAAAGTATATTGGAATTTAAGGTGCCCGGTATAGAAAGTGAATCAGTGGTAATGGAATGGCCATCGCTGAATTTGGCAATAATTACCGAATTAAATACCCATTTGTAATAACCCACACCATAAGCCTGCCTGTCGGCCTGGAGCGAAACCTGCTCAACAGTCTGCTCAGGAGTACCATAATTCACAGTAAGGTAGTTGACCGGATATACATCTATATTGGATACCTGCAGAAAGAAGTAGTCTGCTCCAACATTTAACTGGTGGGTGAATGGCGTGCCATTTGCCGGAAAAATATCGCTTAACGCCCACGAATAAACATTGCCATACAGACCATGGGTTGATGCGCTGCCTGTGGCTGTGGTACCGGGTGTGCCATAAAGCGCTTCGGTAGCGCCGGGAGGCACATTCAGAGTGGTTCCGTTAAAGGTGATGCTCACATTGGTATAGGTATTGTTCTGATAATAGAGCGCTATTAAATCGCAACGGGACCCTGAAAAACCGGTGGCACAGGAGCACGAACCGGAAACGCAAGTGCCGCCATTATTGCAGGTAACACCAGCGCATTTGTTCTTAGCGCAGGCAGCAAAAAGGATAGCAGCAAAAGTGGCTATAGTCAGGAATCCGGCTGCAGACAGGAGTCTTATTTGCCTCATTTGCCGGCATTTTTAAGTGAGTCAGCCACCCATTTATCACTGATCTGCTTAGAGAGGGTAGTGGCCCAGTCAATGATCATCTGCTTTTCATGGTCGGTAAGGGCTGCATCTTTATGTATCCAGGTATAGCTATCCAGCGGCATACCACCTTCTTTTACCTCTCTGGCTATCTTTTTAAGCTTTTTAGCTTGCTTTGGCAGGGTGCGCTTACCATATTCAGAGAAGTTCAGTTCCTTTTTGCCTTCTGTGATATGGTCATTGAGCCACCAGGCTACGGGCTGTATATTATTGTACCAGGGGTAGCGGGTATTATTGCTGTGACAGTCGTAGCAGGCCTTAGCCAGAATCTGGTTCACACTGTCGGGTATCGGGTACATGCTGTTCATATCCAGCGGTGTTATCGCTGCATTTACATTTTTCTCCGGACGGATAAACTGTATTACAGCGAGTATTACCAGCAGTGCAATCATCACCCTTTTAAGGATACCTTTTATTTTACCTTTTGTCATAGGGCACAAATTAAATAATCTGGCTAAAAAATTATGTTATTTTATTGAGCCGGGCAACTAATGAATATCGTAGAGGTATCTGACCTCGTTTATTTTTTTCTTTTTGCCACCTTTTTCAAATTCCTTAGCGCCGGTCTCTTTATTCATTAATTCCAGGGCTGGTATCATCCTTATCTCTCCCTTTCCTAGTCCGCACCTTATATAGTATACTTCCCCGTTTTTTACGTCCAGCTTCAGGTCAGTGCGTTTTCCGGTTTCGGCCCAAAGATTTATTGTGCCCTGCCTGTATATTTTTACGGAATCCCTAGATTTGCTTTTTATCCGGCAGATAACCGAATCGTTGTCCAGGTGCAGATTATAGCTTGCCTCCAGAGCCAGTGTGTCTGCCAGCCTGTAAATGCACAGCAAGGCGTAGCCGGGGTTCTGTTTATCAGCGTTTATACTCTTTTCTGGTTGGGCAAGCTTATAACCGGGCATATCTTTCACAAAATAAACATCAGCCTCAATTTTGTAGCACTTACTGATAAATGCAGGTGCAACCAATTGGGTTATTTTTACGAGGTTACCACCCATTTTCCTGGCTTTTGCCTTAGCTGACTGGATGAGTTCTACGTAATCACAATCGGTAGCTGTGGCGTTATTACCGGCTTTAATGGATCCCAGTTTTCTGGCATCGGCGGGTGCAGCCATTTTCACAGGCAGCACTATTATACTATCCGGTGCAGTCTGGCATAAGGCTGCAGAACCAGAAGACAGAAAAGCTAAAATAATCCACAACAGCAGTTTCATGGCCCTTTTAATTCTGTATTTTATTTTGCATCCAGTATCATTGGCGTACTGCCCTTGCCCATGATGATCATTTTGGCATTGGTGGATGCGGCCAGTTCTTTCATGGTTTTGATTTGTTCATATTGCAACTGCTTATCGGTAAGGTTTTCGCTGATGATGCGCTGATAGTCGGCTATACCCTGTGCTTCCACTCTTTTGCGGTCGGCTTCCTGGCGCTCTTTCTGCAAAACAAACTGCATTTTCTGGGCTTCCTGCTCCGCGTTTATTTTCGATTCAATAGCATTTTTCACAGAAGTAGGCAGGGCAATATTCCTGATAAGCAGGTTCTCCAGCAGCAGTCCGCGCTTTTTGAATTCAGCTTCAATAGATTTATAAATACGTGCCTGAAATTCATCCCGCTTGGTGGAGTAAAGAGAAACAGCATCGTAATAAACAGCATTGTCCCGTATAAGTGTCCGGGAGATAGGCCGCACTATTTTGTCTTTATAATCGAGGCCGGTTTCTTTAAAGAGATTGGGAGCATCATCGGGCACAACCCGGTAAAGTACGGTAAGGTCGATAGTTACCTCCAGTCCGTCGGCGCTCAGCACACGTATGGCATCATCGCCCAGCTTGTCGCCTTCGTTATGCACACCGCTCATGGTGTAGTTCTGGGTACGTGTTTCCACCATTTCCACATCTACCAGGGGATCAATCAGGTGTAATCCGCTGTTCAATATATCAGATTGCACATGGCCATATAGTTTCTGAACACCAATGTGCCCAGCATCGACCTGAATAACAGAAGCCATTAAAATGCCTACAAGCATGAGTATAGCCCCGATACCCATAGCTGGTTTACCGAAAACCTGGATTTTGTCATTAACCTTTGAGAGTATACGTCCGGCTATCAGAATGATGATACCGATGATAAAAAAGCCCATAATTTTGAATTGAAATGCAAAAGTAGATGGATTATCTGGTAACTGTAAAAATGATTTCCTTAATTTTATAACCTATGAGCGGTATGCAGAAAATTGCAGTTATTTTATTCTTTCCCTTATCCTGTTTTTTCGGGTTGCAGGCAGACGCACAGGTTGCAATTGATTCTGTCAATAACCAAAAGGTGTTTGATTCATTAACCAGTTGTGCCAATAAGGGTAATGTAGCCTGTAAAGTAGCACTGGGCCAGGCATATTCCCGCAGCAAGGATTATATGAATGCCATGAGCTGGTTTGTAGAAGCCGCCAATGAAAAGAACACAGATGCCGAATGCAATATCGGTGTGCTTTATGAGAGTGGCCTGGGGGTTCCCAAAGATATTGGTAAAGCTATTCTGTGGTTTACAAAAAGTGCCAATCATGGCAATATAGTTTGCCAGTGCCGGCTGGGCAATCTTTACGAAACCGAACTGGGCGAGCACCATGCTTATACCGAGGCTTTGAAATGGTATAAGCGGGCATCCGACAGCGGCAATACGGGCGCTATGATCAGCGTAGCCAGAATGTATGAAGGAGGTATTGGGGTAAACCAAGACTTTGATTTTGCAGCAGTTTATCTTAGGCGTGCCGCAGATCTTAAGGATGGCCTGGCCGAGGGCAGGCTGGGGTGGTATTATGAACATGGTTTAATTTCTGTCCCCGATACTGTGGAAGCTGTAAAGTGGTATCGCCGGTCGGCCGAGCATGGCGATGGCGCCGGCGCCGATAATTTTGGCCGGATGTATTACTTTGGTTATGGTGGTTTGAAGGTGGACTATAATGAAGCTGTGAAATGGTTTATAAAGGCAAAGGATGAAGGTAACCCGCTTGCCTGTTATGTGCTGGGCCAGATTTATGAAGCCGGCGTGGGAGACATTAAGCAGGACAGCGCCGAGGCTTTCCATATGTTCAGCCTTGGCGCCGAAGGGGGGCATCCTGCCTCGGCCTGGAAAACCGGCATCTATTACGAACAAGGAAAAGTAGTACCCAAAAATGACAGCATTGCAGCTGCCTTCTACGATAAAGCACAGGCATTGGGCAACCTGCGTGCCAGAGGCAACCTGGGCATAATGCTGTGGGAGGGCAGGGGAGTTAAAAAAGACAAAGATAAAGGCAAGCTGTACCTGGGCCAGGCCGCCGCCGGTGGGCTTGATGAGTATAAAAAATACATGGACCGCAAAGGAATAAAGTAGAATCGTGCACTTCTCCTGCCAAAACCAGTACTATGCATATTAAACCACCCGCCTATAGTACATTTGTCCTATAATTTTATAAATGGAAATGACAGTTGCAGAAAAATCCGGATGTATTATTGCCATAGTGATTCAGTTGGGGGTGATCATCTATTTTGTAAGGCGCAGCAGGAAAATCAGAAATGAATCAGCAATTCCGGAGGCCGCCCCCGATACTTATGAAGGTATGAGAAGCCTGGCATTAAAAGTTACTGCTGATCATCTCAAGCTGACCATACCTGCAAATACAACCCTTGTTTATGGGGTAATCATGGACTGGAACCTGAACGAATCAGTAATGACACTGGCGGCCTATATTACCGGCGCTGCCAACCTCTACTTAAGTACCGGTGAGGGTTTCAGCGGCGGAGGCAAGCACCCATCTGTGGGCGAGGCAGCAGCGGCTTTTGTAGCAGGTGCGCAGGAATACCTGGGTCGGGCAATGCCTGTAACCACCACAGATTTGCCGCCCAAAGGCTGCATCCGTTTTTACCTCCTCACCAATAAAGGCCTTTTTGCCGCACAGGAGCCTATGGCTCATTTTGAAGATGCATCGTCGCCATGGCTGCGGCTTTTTGATTCTGGCAGTGAAGTGATTAAAGAGATACGCAGCAACAGGAATGTATTGATACCCGAATGACAGCAGATACCGCAACAGATTATGATCAGGGATGCACAAACCGGAGACCTCGAAGCTATAACCACTATCTATAACCAGGCTATAGATGCCCGGTTTCAAACATGCTTTACCGAGCCACTGAAAAGCGAAGAAAGGCTCGGCTGGTTACAGCAGCACATGGCAGACGGCTACCCGGTACTGGTATATGAGCTGGATAACCGGGTGGCTGGGTGGCTCAGCATCAGCCCCTACAGGCAGGGCCGCAATGCCTTGAAGTATGCTGTAGAAATCAGTTATTTTCTACACCACGACTATCAGCGAAAAGGAATTGGCACTATGCTCCTCAGTCATGCCATCAGCCGCTGCCGCGATCTGGGATACAAAACTCTGCTGGCTATACTCCTCGACCGCAACACCGCCAGCATTAGGCTGCTTGAAAAAGCCGGCTTTGAGCGATGGGGATTCCTGCCCGGTATTGCGGAGTTCGATGGGGTAGCATGCGGACAATATTATTACGGGCTTTTGGTAAATCAGGTATAAGCTAAAGATTTAGTTTCCAGCTTCATTGCTGCTATTTAGCATTATTGCAGAACCTGCCCAAATGGATGTAATTGGCTCCTGAAGACTGGTAATGTGCGACTATGATCCTTGCCTTGCCGGATGGTTTGTGTTATGGATATTGGGTTATTTAATCAATAAAGGTTTTTCTAAATTTATTATCTGAATCTGTTTTAATTACTTCATTCCATAACGATTCTAAACTAACATAACTGCCGGGGTATTTTATTCTCACATTTTTTATAGACTGCCTGATTTCATTATTGTCGCATACAATCAGAATCACATATCCGAAGCCGGTAGAGATTCTATCCAAAGTAATTACACCTACTTTACTGAATATGGCAAGGTCATTCAATACATTAATTAATTTTAGTTCTAAATAATTATCTGTAACCTTAATTTGGCCTTTTATTCTTTCTATGTCTTTTATCGAATTGTCTACCGTTAAAGTATTATTGATGCATGCATTAATCAGTTCGTCTGTATCCTTGTCATAAATCCTGTCTGCAATTTTCATATAAACATCAAATTCCGCAATTTTATTCGAGCTGTCAATACTTACCTGTGTTTTCTTCAATGTTTTGTAGGCATAAATTAATGCTATTGCAGCAATTACCGAACCTACAAAAGTGCCAATGGAGCTCAATACATTCCATCCCGGCCAGTTAATGTCAATACATAAAGTCATGATTTTTAATTTTTGTTTAAGTTAATTAATAAATTTACATTTGTATAATAAATAATGCCTGCCGGAGGTTTAATCCATTTAAAAAGGTATAATAAAAATGATACTCTATTCAGCAATAATTATTTTAGTATTCCATTGTCCTTCCTCTGTAGTTGCATTAATGAAATAGATTCCGCTTAATTTACCCATTTTTATGGTAGATGGCTTATTTGTTTCGGTTACTACTTTTTGAACTGTTTTTCCCAAAACATCAGTAATGGTAACCTGCACTTCGCAGTTGGTTTTTGAAGTCAGGTTTACAGTAATTGTACCTGTATACGAAGGGTTAGGAAAAATAGTAAGTCGGGAACTCCCGGTGCCGGAAATACCCCCCACAAATGTATGATCAACAGGCGGCTGCGGGCCTACACGCCTGATGACATCATTCAGCCGGTCGCAGATATACATCCGGTGATAGAGGTCGAAAGCAACTCCTTGTGGCAGATATAACTCAGCATTTATAGCCAGGCTGTCATCGCCACTGTATCCTCCGGTAGCTCCACCAGAACCATACCCGAACCCATCGCCTGCAACAGTGGTAATAATACCGGTTACATGATTTACTTTGCGAACTACATTGTTATAGTAATCCGAGATATAAAGGTTGTTCGAATCATCAAAATTAACTCGGGTGGGGGAGTCAAGCAGTGCTGCAGTTGCAAGGCCGCCATCGCCGGTGTAGCCGGCAGTCGCAGAACCGGCATAAGTGCTGATAATTCCTGTCTTTGTCACTTTGCGTATAGCATTATTGTGCGAGTCGGCAATAAAAAGGTTGCCTGCGGTATCAACTGCAACCCCTATTGGCAGACTTAAATCGGCAGCGGTAGCTGGCCCTCCATCGCCACTATACCCGGCCGTAGCGTTACCACCGGCCACCGTAGTAATAGTACCAGAGGTATTAATTTTACGTATGGCATTGTTATGGTCGTCTGCAATATAGATGTTGCCGGCTTTATCAATGGCAATGCCTACCGGGTTATTCAGTCTGGCATCAGTAGCTGCGCCTCCGTCACCCAGGTAGCCTGCTACGCTGTGATTGCCGGCTATAGTACTGATAATACCCGATGGTGTTACCATGCGCACTACATGGTTGTAGCCATCGGCAAATATAATATTGCCAGTGGCATCCACAGCAAGGCCAAAGGGCCCGTTTAGCTCAGCGCTGGTAGCAGGCCCGCCATCACCTGTAAATCCGCCGCCGCCGCCAGTACTTCCTGCGCCATAGCCGTTACCAGCCACAGTAGTAATGATACCGAAAGTATCTACTTTCCTGATTACGTTATTGATAAAGTCAGTTATGTACAGGTTCCATGAGGCATCAAATGCAATATCCGATGGACCACGCATATTTGCATCGGTAGCCGGTCCGCCATCTCCTGAATAACCTGGGGTAGCTCCAATTCCAGCAAAGGTGATAATGTATTGGCCCTTTGCGCCGGTTGCTGTGAACAATAAAAATGCAATAAATATTAATGAAATTAACGAATGTCTCATGCCTGCTGTTTTTACAAAAATAAAATTTATGCCGAAATATTTTATCCGAAATTTTGGGAATCTATCATTCGATGTTCGGGACAGGCTAATTCAGTCGTTGAATGTACCCATAATACCTTGGATCATTTTTGCCATCCGGCATTTCATTATATGCCCGGTAAAGCAGGGCCCGGTTGTATTTGTCAATACCGGTAAATAAGGAGCCGACTATTTTCTGCATTTCATTGTTCTCTTTTTTCAGTTCCACTGTGTCCGAAACCTTAACAGTTGTTATATACATTATCATAGGCGCGAAATGATGATCCACTACTTCATAATGAATATTGAATATAGATGGCTTGCTCGCCAGCTGTGATACACTTACCGGAAAAGTATACCTGGCTTTGGTTTTAGCCAAAAGAGAATCACTGTATTGCCTCATCTCCGCAGCTTTATCAAAAGTGAAAATACCGCCTCCGGGATTCATGCAATGATCTGATAAAGTCTGGATATTGTAGGCATCCATAAGGTCTCCGCAGGTTTCCAACTTTTGAGAATACTTGTAAGCCGCTATTGCATCCATACGGTTAAGGCTATAATCTTCACCCATTAAATTCAAAATCTTCCATTTCCCGTTATCTTTAACATAAATAAGTGTAATCATTACTTCATTCAGAGAATCGCCGGATGTTACCATTGAAGCAAATATCTCTTTATCAGGCACGAGGAATTTTAAGTGATATGCATTGTCTCCCTTTCCTGAAGAAATAAGGATTGTATCTTTCGGGTCCTGTCGCTTAATATAAAAATCATCAAATTTTTTATAAGCGCGTCCTCTTACTACCTTCTGTATTTGGGGTAAAAACTTTTGTTCAAATGCCGGCTGAATTCTGGATTTCAGACTATCAGAAAATAACTGGCTGAGCATTTCATAGTTGTCTTCTCTAAGATATTCATATACCTGGAGGTTCATCTTTTCCATAGATGCCCTGAGAGCGGGTTCTATCTTTTCATTTTTAAAAACTCCCGCGCCAGATATGCCCCTGGTACACGAAAAGAACATGACGCACATAAACACCAAAACCGGGAAATTTAATTTCATTGCTGAATAATTTATGTGGTAAGGTAGAATTAATAAATTATACCAGCATTTTTATTTAGTCATACCACATTTTAAGCCAGAAATAACGAGTTTAGCTTACCCTGTATAGCACACCTCTTTCCTTCAGATAATTCATTACAAACTCAAAACAAGCCTCATCCTTGCTAACCAGTTCCGGCGGGAAAACACCCTTTTCTGTAAATAGTTTATTCATGATCAGGTGGAGGGTGGCATTGCAGGTATAGCCAGTGGTGCGACTCATAGATGAGGTCTGAGTTGTGGCATCATACTCATCAAATAAGGTATAGGTTATAGATTTGGGCAAACCATTCTGCTGTCCGCTCACTATAATTTTCATCAGCGTAAACTCCGCCTCATCAGCGTCCAGTTTCCATTGGTTTTTTAGTACTGCTGATGTGAAATCTAAAGGCGAGATATTGTAGCCATTCACATTGATCTTATTTTCATCAAAAAAACCACCTTTCATCATAGCCTTAATAAGGTCTATATGGCCGGGATAGCGAAGGGTTTTCTCCTTCATATCCGGAATATGGCTCATAGTATACAGTATAGACCGCAGCCCGTCGGTATTAAATGATTCAAGAGTGCCGACTTCTTCAAAGTCTATCAGTTCCGGTTCACTCAGTGCGGGCCTGGTTACAATACGCCCGTTTTCCATAAGCCTTGCCGGTCGGGTATATTCTTCTATCACATCAACAGGGGAGAAAGGCGCTTTGTATTCAAAAGGTTTTATGCGCTGTTTTGGCAAACCGCCCACCATGCATTCAAATGAGGTTACTTCCATTTGTGTATTAAGGTACCCCAATACGTAATTGCTCATGCCGGGTGCCACTCCGCAATCTACTATTGCGGTAACATTATTTTCCTTAGCCAGAGCATCCAGATCCCTTGCATCCTCCGGAAAGAAAGAGATATCTGCTACATCCTTTTGTGCTCTGATTACCGCTTCCAGCGCCCTATAACCCATACAGCCCGGCACCGCAAGTACCACAAAATCGAAGCCCGATAATAGTTCGGAATAATTATAATATTCACACAGATCGGCCTGAACGGTTTTTAGTTCTGGTTCTTTCGAGGTTAGTATTGCCAATGAATCACAACAGATGTCAAAGGAGGTAACATCATATTGTTTGCAGAGGTCAATTGCCATAGTGCGGCCGACCATACCTGCACCGAGTACTGCGATTTTCATTATTGGTTATTTTGGATGTAAGGTACTAAGCAATGGTTAAAAAAGATTGTTTGCATAATTGCAAATCTAATGCTTCCAAAAAGGCTTCATACTGGTGTTGAATATTCTCAGAATTTGAATGAACATTGCTTTTTCATTGATTTTATAAAAGATCAGAAAAGGGAAAGTAGGAGTATTCGCAGCTCTGACATTATTATAGCGTATTGAGTATATTCTTGGATTGTTAGCTAACTTCCTTAAAATCATATCAATCTCAATTGCCATCCTTTTTCCCAGCCCTTCAAGTTTTGTATTATAATAATCAACAGCTTTTCTTAAATCTGAGTTTGCGGCAGGGGTTATATATACAATATAGTTGGTCATTATATGTTTCCGATAATCTACTAAAATTATAGGATAATTTTATGTATTTTCCTCTGTTAGCTTTTTTATGGTTTGTCAAGACTGTCAAGCGCATTCATGAGATAACAAATAAAGGTAATAATAGTTACTAAAATCAAAGAAACCATTACAATAACAAAGGACTTTACTATGTTCCATTTATTGTTCATTATTAGGTTTTTAATTCGAAATTCTTCAATCAAGATATTGCTTCTTGATATCATCCCACTTCAGCATATAATCGGGATTTGCTTCGATAGCGATTAATTCTGCATCCAATGCATCTTTCTGCCATTGAGGTAAATCAGTTTTTATTTCGGTTTCTATTTCATGCCATTCTTCAATAGATATAAATACCCCTACCGGGTTTCCTTGTTTGTCATAAGTATATTGAGGATGTATGTTCATTTCTATCACTATTTAATGTAAAATTACAGCAATTTATCAATAATAATTCAAGTCATTTCTGATAAAATAGCGCCTTGTAATTGAATATTGGGTTTTGCGTTTTTTTCGCCGTATTTTGCAGCCCAATTCTCCAGATTATGAATTTCCAGCTTACAGAAGAACATAAAGCGGTGCGGCAGGCTGCACGCGATTTCGCAAAGAATGAATTACTACCCGGCGTAATAGAGCGCGACGAAAAAATGAAATTTCCCGCCGAACAGATCAAAATGCTGGGCGAACTTGGTTTCATGGGTATGATGGTTGACCCTAAGTATGGTGGTTCAGGCATGGACACTATATCATATGTGCTTGCAATGGAAGAGATTTCCAAGATTGATGCGTCGGTATCGGTTTGTATGAGCGTAAATAACTCACTGGTATGTTGGGGCCTGGAGAAATATGGTAATGAAGATCAGAAACAAAAGTACCTCACCCAACTGGCCAGCGGACAGAAGATTGGCGCCTTCCTACTCAGTGAGCCGGAGGCCGGCAGCGATGCCACTTCTCAGCGCACTACGGCAGTAGATATGGGTGACCATTATATACTCAATGGCACCAAAAACTGGATTACCAACGGTAACTCAGCTTCGTACTACCTTGTAATAGCCCAGACTTATCCTGAAAAAGGGCATAAAGGCATTAATGCGCTTATTGTAGAGAAAAACTCTCATGGCGTAATGGTAGGTGCAAAGGAAAACAAGCTAGGAATCCGCGGCAGCGATACGCATAGCATCATGTTTCAGGATGTGAAGGTGCCAAAGGAAAACAGGATTGGTGATGATGGTTTCGGTTTCACTTTTGCAATGAAAGTATTGGCTGGTGGCCGTATTGGTATTGCGGCACAGGCACTTGGTATAGCAAGCGGCGCTTACGAACTGGCTCTGAAATACTCTAAAGAACGCAAAGCATTCGGCACTGAAATATCCAATCATCAGGCTATCGCATTCAAATTAGCGGATATGGCCACACAGATAGAAGCTGCCCGCCTGCTGGTGCACAAGGCCGCCTGGACCAAGGACCAGGGACTTGATTATACTTTATCTGCCTCTATGGCTAAGTTGTTTGCATCTGATATTGCTCAGTTTGTAACCAGCGAAGCGGTGCAGATACATGGCGGTTACGGCTACGTAAAGGAATTCCATGTGGAGCGCCTGATGCGCGATGCAAAGATCACACAGATATATGAAGGCACAAGCGAGGTGCAGCGTATTGTTATCAGCAGAACTGTTTTGAAGGGGTAAGATGTTGTGTTTTTATCATAGTATATATGTAAAATGACCAGAACATGGAACTATCGGACCTTGATTTAAACAAGTTGTACACCTATGCCGATTACCTTAAATGGAAATTTGAGGAACGTGTTGAGTTGATAAAAGGGCGTATCTTCGAGATGAACGCTCCAAACACTACGCATCAACGGCTTACGCTACGAATAAGCCTGGAAATTGGAACCTAACTTAAAGGTAATGAATGTGAGATTTTTGCTGCTCCTTTTGATGTCCGGTTTCCTCGTAAATCAAAAGAAGATAACGATATAATAACAGTTTTTCAACCCGATCTCTGTGTGGTGTGCGATCCTTCCAAAATAGATTTTAAGGGTTGTATCGGAGCGCCTGATTTAATAATAGAAATCCTTTCACCTGCCAATAATAAAAAGGAACTGAAATACAAGTATGAGGTATATGAGGAAGCCGGTGTACTGGAATACTGGATTGTTGACCCAAGGGAAAAAGCGGTGCAGGTATACTTGCTGACCAACGGTAAACTGATTGCAGGCGGATATCTGTTTGAAGAAGATAAGATCTTATCCGCCCTACTTCCTGGTTTTTCATTGGATGTAGGTGCGCTGTTTAAAAATATTTGAAGGTGAGTGGTTTTGGCGAATATTTCATTTCCACATCCACATGTAATCCATTACTTTTGCAAAAATTTTAAGATACCTGATGCGTAGCTGGTGGTGGAAAATATTGTGTTTCTTGCTGGTGGGCTATACAGTAGTTGGAGGATTTCTGATGCCCGTACCCCGGCTTAATATACTTAACGAAACCATCCGTAACCTTTACTTTCATGTGCCTATGTGGTTTACCATGATAGTTTTATTTGCCGGGGCATTCGGTTACTCAATAAAATATCTGAGAACAGGAGATTTAAAAGACGATGTGTATGCTGTGCAGTTTACCAATACGGGTATTTTCTTCAGCATATTGGGTATGCTCACCGGCATGGAGTGGGCACAATATACCTGGGGCGCAGCATGGAGCAATGACCCCAAGCAACTAGGCACGGCATTGAGTATGCTTATTTATTTTGCCTATACCATTCTCAGGGGCGGCCTTAAAGATGACGAGAAGAAGGCGAAGATCAGCGCGGTTTATAATGTTTTTGCATTTGCAATGATGATTCCCCTTATTTTTATCCTGCCCCGAATGGTTGATTCATTGCATCCGGGCAATGGCGGTAATCCGGCATTTAAGCAATATGATCTGGATAGTGGTATGAGGATGGTATTTTATCCTGCTGTTATAGGTTGGATTTTATTGGGAATGTGGATAGCAACCCTTAAAATAAGGCTTGGTATCGTAAAGTACGCCAGGGAATTTGGCCTGGAAGAGAAATGGGATTTTGAATCGGAAAAGAGGATTATAAGGAGAGAAAAATAGTGCTCCTAAATGCAACAAATAGTAAATAAAACAACAAAAAAATGGGCAGATTCATTATAATAACCATCTATTTATTAATGATTTCGGTCAGTTTTGCATCAGCGCAAACTGAGATGGCCGATACCATGCGCTCAAATGGCAAAATATACGTTGTGGTTACGGTATTAGCTACTATCTTTGCGGGAATTTTTGCTTACCTCGTAATGCTCGATCGCAAAATCAGCAGGATAGAAAAAGAAAAATCAGCTTAATCCAATTATTAATAATTTAAAAATTCAACAAAGTGGAAACAGTAATTGCCAAGGCGGCACAAGCTCATTACAGCTTTTTTGAGGGCGTAGAGCGCAATTTTGATAAAGCATCAAAATACACCCGTTTCGAGTCAGGGATACTGGAACAGATCAAGGCCTGTAACTCAGTTTACAGGATGAAATTCCCGGTAAGAATAGGCGATAACATCGAAGTTATTGAAGCCTACCGTGTGCAGCACTCCCATCACAAACTGCCTTGTAAGGGTGGTATCCGCTACAGTATGGATGTGAACCAGGACGAAGTTATGGCCCTGGCTTCCCTGATGACCTACAAATGTGCAATTGTAAATGTTCCCTTTGGCGGAGCAAAAGGCGGTATCAAGATCAATCCTAAGAAATATACTACATTCGAACTGGAGAAGATCACCCGCCGTTATGCTTCCGAGCTGGTTAAGAAAAACTTTATTGGCCCGGGCGTTGATGTGCCTGCTCCCGATTACGGTACAGGCGGTCGTGAAATGAGCTGGATAGTAGATACTTATGCTTCCCTGAAACCAGGTGAAGTAGATGCTCAGGCATGCGTTACCGGCAAACCTGTTTCGCAGGGTGGGGTGCGTGGCCGTACAGAGGCTACCGGCCTTGGTGTATATTATGGTATCCGGGAGTTGTGCAATGTAGCTGAAGATATGCATAAGCTGGGCCTCACTCCTGGGATTGAAGGCAAAAAAGTTATTATTCAGGGTCTTGGCAATGTGGGTTATCATGCTGCCAAGTTCTTCTTCGATAATGGCGCAATCATTGTGGGCTTATCGGAATATGAAGGTGGTATCTATGATGCCAAGGGCCTCGATATTTATAAAGTGGTTGATCACCGCAAGAATTCCGGTTCTATATTGAATTACCCTGGCGCAACCAACTTTGCCAATGGAGCAGATACTATGGAGCAGCCTTGCGACATCCTTATTCCTGCAGCTCTTGAAAACGTAATCAATGGCGGCAATGCCGGCCGTATACAGGCTAAAATTATAGGTGAAGCTGCCAATGGCCCGCTGACACCAGAAGCTGATGAAATACTGGGCGCCAAGGGTGTGGTAATTGTTCCCGACATGTACTTGAATGCTGGTGGTGTTACGGTTTCTTACTTCGAATGGCTGAAGAACCTGAGCCACGTTCGTTTTGGCCGTATGGACAAACGTTTCAGTGAAAACCAGTATGGCACTATCCTCCAGGCAGTAGAAGGCCTGACCGGCAAAAGGGTATCAGATACAGAGCGTACTCTGCTACTGCATGGACCTGATGAAGTTGACCTGGTTTACAGCGGACTGGAAGATACTATGATCGGTTCATATCACGAGATCCGTGAAGCTATGCTTTCATTGCCAGGTGTGGATATGCGTACTGCAGCCTTCACAGTAGCCATCAACAAGGTGGGTATGGCTTATGAGGAGCTGGGTATATTCCCATAATTATCGGTTGGCAGTTTACAATTTACAATTGCCGTATATATTTTACAGAGGCTGCTTTCGGGCAGCCTTTGTTGTTGTGAGGAGGGGAGGGTTTTGAGTCAGGATATAAATTCAGAGATCCTTGCCCGATTCAATAAAATTTAGTGTTATAAGGTATTGATTAGCAGGTAGTAAATACTATAATATAATACGATTTACATCCTCCCTGCCCACCTTCGCTAATACACAAAACCCGCACGCAAGGCGGAATTTGCACCATCAAGTTGTATCTATTAGACAAAATTAAACATCATAGAAAAATCTAACGCGGAGGCGCGAAGTGGCAATTTGCAAAGATTAATTTTATGACTATACTTCAACCATGAAAAATACAGCCTCCCTAAAAAGGCCTTTTGTTTGGTTATCCCATTATCTCGAAAAAGAGCGATGGGATAATGGTAAACGTTGAAACCCTTGCTGGTGGCTAATATAAATAAATTTACGATTATCTCATCATATCTCATTTTGGAGGGGTTAGGAGTTTGGTATTGGGAATTTGTGATCATTGCTTTTGGCTTTCTGGCCCATGGAATAGGCATTTTCTATTGTGTCCTTATTTCTTTTAGTTCCTGCTGCTAGCGATGTACTTTTCTTTTCTGCAGGAAAAAGAAAAGTACCAAAAGAAAGTCCCGCCCTTTGTTCAATCGCTGCGCCACCGCTAAAGCTACGGCGACGCGGTCCGCTGAACAAAGGGATAGCTCTGCGACTTGTATCAGCCAGCTCTGTTAGGCAGGGTGGGGCTGGTAATTCTGGCTATGATTGCAGCTATTTGGCTTTTGGTTGTTGTTTGGCTTCTGGTCTCCTTTTGGGATTCATCGGTTAGTCTACGCCATTATTAAGGCCCTCCCGAAAAATCGGGACAGGCTATCAAGTGCTATACGGCAAATCTTTGTTCGGCAAATTAACTGAATTATATTATGAATCATTTAATTATTATATTTTTCCTTTTGAAATGGCGTTTTGTTTGGTTATCCCATTGTCTCAAAAGAATGTGATGGGATAAAGGTAAACGCTGAAAATCTTGCTGGTGGCTGTTATAAACAAATTTGCGATTATCTCATCATATCTCACCTGGTGTAGAATCGGGAAACTGAGCAGGGGTTTGGTAACCAATTTTACTACAAAGTTCACAAAGTTGAACACCAAGTACACCCGCCCGAACGTACCTTTTCGGTACGGGCAGGCTAAATCGTACCACATACCGAATTAGCTTTTAGGTAGGCAAGTTTATAAATGAAAGGGCACAAAGGCCATTTTTATAAAAGTGATCCTTTTTATCCTCAGCGCTAGTATTGCTGGTTATCCCATTGTCTCAAAATAACGCGATGGGATAATGGTATACGCTGAAACCCTTGCTGATGGCTGATATAATTTAATTTATGATTATCTCATCATATCGCATTATATGCCGCTAAATAATGTGAAAATGTGGTATTGTGAAAATGTAGCAATGCATCCAAATGCATAGAGTCAATAGAAATATTCAATTTTCAATTGCCGAAATTATCGAGAATGTTTGAATATTCGATTTTCATTTGACTCAATAGCAGGGAATGTGGGTGCCTGGTGCCTGAGCAGATAAAAAACTCTTCGAAATACTTTGGGTAAAATAATGATAGTTTCATAGTTTAATAAATACTAATTAATCATAAAAATTTGGAACAAAGGTATAACTAATAATTGGAAAATCCTAATTTTCAGGCGTGTTTATTTTCATGGAAACACCAATAACCCAAGGTATCGGGATTTTAAACAAACTGGTGAGATTGCTGAAACACTAATTGGCTATGCACCAACTCAAGCCTTATACTCGCGACAGACTGAAAAAGGGCACTCGGAAGCGGGTCGCTTCGGCATATTTGGACGAGTGGAGATCCATCGACTAGTAGCCCATTTTATTTTTTGAGAATGACCTTAGGCCAGTGGGGCTATTGCTACGATTTGTTTAGTTATCTTAGCAAAAAGCACCTATATAGATATGGCAAAACTACAACAAGTTGAGAATGCACTTAAATCAATAAATGAAACAAAGTTTCAAGAACTGTGCGATTGCTATTTAGTTCTGCGCAACTCTAATTACTCAGCAATACTTCGGCCGGGTACTCAAATCGGCAAACAAAAAACGGTTAAAGGGGTTCCGGATTTTTTGATAGTTCTTCCCAATGGCTTGTATGTCTTAGTCGAACATTCGACCGATATTACGAAAGGCTATAAGAAGCTAAAAACAAGTGTTGAAAACTGTCTCGATTTTGAGAAGACAAAAATTCCTGTTAGGCAAATTGCAGAGGTTATTCTCTGTATGAATTTCGATATCAAGCCCGAGCAAGTAGAAGAAATCAATAGTTTATTGGGAAATACGCATATTCGACTAACACTTCTCACTCTTCAGCAACTGTCGATAGAACTGTACTACAATCACAAAAACTTACTATATGAATATTTAGGGTTAAACTTTGATACCGGACAGATAGTTTCATTAGATACTTTTGTTGCTGAATACAACAAAGTAGCAGGCGCTGTTGCTACGCCTCTTGATAATGAGTTTCTTTTTAGGCAGAATGAACGGGTCGAATTGGAGAATGCAATTGCTGATTGTGACATAATAATCGTTACAGGCGCTCCTGGAGTTGGAAAGACGAGGTTATGCATTGAGTCAATAAAAAATTTTTTGAGCGTACACCCGGATTATCAGGCTTATGCAGTCTCGTATAAGGACTGCGACTTATTGTATGACTTACATTCATATTTTAACGGTATGCAAAACAGCATATTGTTCGTTGATGACGCAAACAGGATCGACTCATTTTCTCAAATATTAGGTTTCTATAAGCAGGAGCGAGAAAAGAAGTTAAAAATAATCCTTACGGTCCGGGATTATGCTTTAGAGGATGTCAGCAAATTGACTAGATCTTTTCGATCTATTAAAATTGTAATAAGCAAGCTTCCCGATGATCAAATAGCATCTATTGCAGCGGGTGCGCCATTTAAAATTACAACTTCAGAATATATAGAAAAGATAATTGAAATTGCAGATGGTAACCCAAGAATAGCGATAATGGTAGCCAAGCTTGCGGTTTCTGAACAACGGATACAAGCGCTTAGTGATGTGTTCGATTTGTTTGAAAGCTACTTCTTGACATTTGTAGATGATAAAGGGGAGTTGAAAAATATTCAAAATGTGCAGTGTTTGGGACTCATTTCCTTCTTCCAGATATTACCGTACAAAGATGAAAATAACATCACACCCATTTTAAACAAATTTGGTTTATCCTTTGAAAGTTTTACAAATACAATTGATAAACTTGACAGGTTAGAACTAGTCGAACTCCGGTATAACTATGTAAAAATTCCAGAGCAGAATTTGGCAACTTATTTTTTCTATAAAGCTTTTATAAAAGAAAGCAATCTTTCTTTTAGAATTTTGTTACAGCATTTTTTTGATAGTCACGGCAACATGTTTAGAGATTGTGTAATACCTGCCAACAATAATTTTGGTCCAAGGAAAGTGATGGAAACGCTAAAACCTCAATTGCAGGAACACTGGCGGACTATTTTTTCTGATGAAAGTCGGGAAAAATTCCTCTCTACATTTTGGTTCTATTTGTTTCATGAAACCTTAGAATTTATACATGACAAGATTCAACTACTACCTTCCACAAATAGCGAAGAATATTCGTTCGAAAGAAAACGGGAGTATGGAAGAAATGTCAACAATCATTTGGTAGATCTTTTGAAAGAATTTTTTGTTTTCTATCAAGATTATGAGGGAGTCCTAAGAACTGCTCTGGAACTTAGTTTTGAACTGGTTCGGAAAAAAACCGATTTATTTGCTGAAGTACTGGACGAAATTTCAGGTAAAGTTAGTTTCGATGTTGATGACTATCACAATTATTATTACAGGCAAAAGACCCTTTTATCAATATTAACTAATGGGTTGAGGAAGGAAGATATTTTATTGACCACTTTCTTCTTCAAAATGTCTTCACATTTATTGAAATTTAGCTATCAGCATACACGTGGTGGTCGAAATAGTTCCATTCAACTATACAGGTTCAATTTGCCGAATACGGACGACATCAGAGAATTTCGGGCGACTATTTGGAGTGAAATAAAAGATAAATTCCCCAAGTTTCCGAATCTGGCATTTGAGTTGATGAAAGAGTATGCAAAACCTAACCCCGATACAGCCAAAGACATCATGGAATCCGATTTGCCATATGTTGTGTCAATCATTGAAAGCAATTTGTCTTCATCCTCATTTGAACATTGTCAGTATGTTCAGGATCAAATATGGTGGTTTAAACAAAATTCCATTTCTTCAAGCAAGTTCGAAAGTTTGAAAAGAAAATACGTCAACGACCTGTACAAAATGTCGCTCAAATTGAGTTGGGATAGGTTGCGGAACAGAGAGCTCTATGATAAAATGGACTATCATCAATTTGAGAAAGAGAAAGAAGCGGAAATCAGAGAATATTTCAGGTTCAAGACCAAAACCGACGTAATTGCGTTTTATGATTCATTTGCAAGTCTTTTCTCAAAATCAAAAGATCAATTCAACTATTCGCTTGCATTTGATTGCATTTTAGATGAAACTGGCTTAAATGATTTTGAATTGGGTCTTTTCATGCTTGAGTTGATAATCAGAAAAGGAAACATGACCAGTTATGTTCCAGCGAGGTTTTTTGCAACCGCACTTGTGGATCAGGACAAGGAGGTTCGAATTTGGTCTGTACTCAACTGCGATCAATATGTTCAAAAAGGTCCATGGAAGCTATCCTACTTTTATAACTTGAATGATAGTTTAATCAGAAAGGAACATTGCAATAGAATTATTTTGACAGTTCAAGAACTTGAAGAATCTTTTTTCATGGCTTTTGTTCGTTTAGAAAAATATCTTTTAGTTGATGAAAAGCTATTTTTAAACATTCTAAAAGTAGTGGTTGAGAAAAACAAAAATGGAAGCAGGTTTACTATATCGAATGACATTTTTACTAAGTACTTTCATAATGTTTCATTTGACTTGCAGCTAGTCAAGGAAGCTTATATTCAGCAAGAGAATCTTACAAGACATTTCGACTTCCAAGGAGAAGGATTTCTAAATATTTTGATTCTTGATGGTAGTTTTTTGTTACAATTTGTACGGAATCACTTTTCAAAAGAACGGTCATTTGGCCATAGTTATGAAAATGGCGAACTGAACATGATCTGGAGCGTTCCAAACATAGAAGAACATTTAACGCCAGCATTTCTTTTCGCAGTACAGAATGATTTCTATCTCGGCATTTCGTCGCATTACTGCAACGTTTTTTTTACTGCCATGCAGCCTGAGTATCTGCAAAGGGCTGGAGATTTTCTTACAGCTTACGTTAAAATGAACTATCTGGATACAAAAAGTATGAACGCAGTCGTCGATGTCACCCGACATTCAATGCGAAACCTGTTTGAACCTATACTCCTGCTTTATCTTACGTTAGATCAGGACGAAATACGATTTTCCAAAATATATTGGCGTAGAAACGGCAGCGGCGGATTAGTAACACCAGACGTAATCTTTGCAGATATTGAAGCAGGGGAATGGCAGCAGATACTTACCATCGTTGAAAAATCACACTTAGGTATTGAGATTTACAAAATCAAAGCATATATACGAAGGAAAATTGAAGATTGTATTGCAAATGGAGAGCATGAGAGACAAATGCGTTTTCTTAGAAGGTTCTGACGAAGCCATTATTGGTTACCGGACAGCAGTGCACTCTGTTGTTTGCGATGTTTCCTGTTAGCATTTGAGGGGGGAGAATAATGAGCAGAACCTACAATAGCGTGGCAACGATGCTCAATAGCCATCCCACAACCCGTCCCACAAATTCCTTTTTTACTTATTGTCAATTCCATTTAATAAAGATTAATTTTGCACTCTCTCCCGATAGCCATCGGGATTACATAACGAAACATCATGGGCTTATTCGATAAATTATTTAAACGTAATAAAGAGGAGTGTGCAGAAACAGGCGCTGCGAGAGGCTGAAGAAGGAAACTAATGTTGGGGAAATAATCAATCTGATAATGCCTCAGGCCATCTTCAGCATTTTCATAAATAAATCGGCCTGTTCTTTGGTTTTAATAAATTGCTCCAAAGAAGACCTGTCGCGCTTGCTTGGGCGCAATTTCATTTTCTTGCCGTATTTTTCAGTTCTGTATATCAGGTCCTGAACCTTGGCTTCTACCACTGGATCTTTATCCATAAAAGTAAGATTAACTGCTTTTTTAAAAACCAAAAACCATTACAAAGATATAATATTTTATTGTTTTTTTAAACCGAAAACGAAAAAATTGTACAACGAATCGAAATTTATTTTTTCTCCTTTTTCTATCAACTGTGGTTTTAAAAAAATATCATCAAAATCGAACGGATTCTGATATTGAGTTTTGCCAAACCTTGTAATCCTTACGTAATACTTCAGTCCATAAATATTGAACCGATCAGCCAGGTAAGTATAATTTTTTTGAATAAACCGGAAGTATAAAATTGCCCTGTTCATATCTGAACCATCTATTCCTATAGAATGGCTTTTGTGCTTTCTAAGGTAAGTATAAGCTTCAAAAAGTATTGTGGAAAACACTTTGGAATAATCGGTATGTGGTAACTCTGCTTTGTCGTTTATTTTTCCTTTATCATCCTCCGGCCCAAAGGCAAGGTTATACACATTTGGCATTAACTCATGGGCATTGTTGCTGATTTTTATTTTCAATTCTTCGGAAGTGCCGTCCTTGAGGATAGTATTAAATTTACTGATCCTGTAATCATCGGATACAGGTTCAACCTGGTAGGTATTTCGGAAATCTATAGTTACTGCGACTGCCATTTATATCTTATATGAAGTAAAGATACTTTTTTTCAGGATATTCAAGTTTGCTTTTGCATTGACAGGACTTCTATTTGTCTGGGGGCATAGGTTAGAGAGATTCCTTCTTCGCCTGAATGACGAATTACTATTGGGCTTTTCTATTGTGGTTTATCAGGCAAGATGAATAAAGAACAGAACGTACAAGCGAGCGTGGCAACGATGCTCAATAGCCATCCCGCACCCCGTTCCACAAAATCCTTTTTTACTTATTGTCAATTCCATTTAATAAAGATTAATTTTGCACCCTCTCCCGATAGCCATCGGGATTACATAACGAAACATCATGGGCTTATTCGACAAATTATTTAAACGCAATAAAGAGCAGACTGAGCAGAAACAGGCGCTGGATGAGGGGCTGAAGAAAACGAAGGAGGGCTTTTTTACGAAGCTTACCAAGGCTATTGCGGGTAAGGACAAGGTGGATGAGGAGGTGCTGGATGAGGTGGAGAATGCCCTGGTGGGGGCTGATGTGGGCGTGGATACTACAGTGGCCATCATAGACCGCATAGAGAAGCGCGTGGCTAAGGATAAGTACCTGGGCACCAGCGAACTGAACCGCCTGCTGCAGGAGGAGATAATGGGCATGCTGACCGAGGCGCCGGGCAATGAGTTTGCTACATTCGATGTGCCGAAGGGCAAGAAGCCTTATGTGATACTGGTGGTGGGGGTGAACGGTGTGGGAAAGACGACAACAATTGGCAAGCTGGCCTACAACTTTAAGAAGGCGGGTAAGAGTGTGCTGCTGGGTGCGGCCGATACCTTCAGGGCGGCGGCGGTGGACCAGCTAACCATATGGAGCGACAGGGTAGGGGTGCCTATTGTGAAAAAGGAAATGGGCAGCGACCCGAGTTCGGTGGCGTTTGATACGGTGGCGAGCGGCATGGCGAGGGATGTGGATGTGATTATTATAGATACCGCGGGCAGGCTGCACAACAAGGCTTACCTGATGGATGAGTTGGGCAAGATTCACCGCGTAATAAAAAAGAAAATGCCCGATGCGCCGCATGAGGTGCTGCTGGTGCTGGATGGCAGTACGGGCCAGAATGCACTGGAGCAGGCCAAGCATTTCACCGCTGCTACCGATGTGAGCGCTATAGCCATCACCAAGCTGGATGGCACTGCCAAGGGCGGGGTGGTGCTGGCGATTGCCAATCAGTTTAAGATTCCGGTGAAGTATATAGGGGTTGGGGAAAGGATGGAGGATTTGCAGATTTTTAATAAGGTGGAGTTTGTTGATTCACTGTTCAGTTTACAATAAAAACCCTACCGGAAGGGAAACCCTGTCCCTAAAGGGAACCATGCATTGGGCTGACGTTATATGATTTCATCTTAAGTTAGTAATTTGGCACAGGGTTTTTCCATCGATACACTAAAAACCCTGTCCCTCCCGGTATAAACAACCGGGACCTTGTTCCTGGAACCATGCATTTGGCTTTTGGTTCTATGATTTCATCTTAAGTTGGAAATTTGGCACAGGGTTTTTCCATCAATACACTAAAAACCCTGTCCCTCCCGATATAAACAACCGGGACCTTGTTCCTGGAACCATGCATTTGGCTTTTGGTTCTATGATTTCATCTTAGGTTGGAAATTTGGCACAGGGTTTTTCCATCAATACACAAAAAAACCTGTCCCGGAAGGGTGACTCTGACTCTGAAGGGAAACCCTGTCCCTCCCGGTATAAACATCCGGTACCTTGTTCCGGGAACCATGCATTGGGCTTACGTTATATGATTTCATCTTAATTTAGTAATTTTGCACTGGGTTTTGTCTGTATATCACATTCATTTTTGGAGATGAAAAAGAAAATGTTTCTGGGGGCGGATAATAATATCTTTGAGCGTGCTGCTGCTTTGAGAGAGAACCCTACTGATGCTGAAGCAATTTTATGGTCTTTTCTAAGACACAAACCGCTTGGGTTTAAGTTCAGAAGGCAGCACCCGATCAGTATTTATGTCGCGGATTTTTATTGTCATGCTTTGAAGCTGATTATTGAGGTGGATGGGGGGATTCATGATGTTGAGGCGGTTCGGAATCATGATGTGGAAAGACAGAAGAATCTAGAGGCGGAGGGGATTTGTTTTTTAAGATTTATGAATGATGATGTTTTAAAGAATCTGGAAGGTGTGAAGGTGGCGATAATAGATAACCTGAAATACATGAATCGCAAAAAAACGTATATCTCCAGATGAAAAATCGGGACCTTGTTCCGGGAACCATGCATTGGGCTTTTGGTTCAGTGATTTCAACTTAGGTTGGAAATTTGGCACGGGGCATTTCCTGATTGCTCAAATCAGGAGGTTATTGAGGTTTTTCAGTTCGGTTGGGTCCAGGATCAGGGAAAGCTGAATGTCGTTCAGTTGCCTGAGTTCTGCGAGTATTTCAAGGGCATCTTCTTCAGGGTTGGCGGTTTGTACCATCCATAGGTAATCGAGCTGGCGGGTTTCGGGGAGGAGGGTTTCGGGGCCGCTTTTCAGTTTGTAAAGAATGTATTTATTGAAGGTGTTGGGTATTTCGTAACTGTATACCGGAAAACAGAACCGGTTCTTTTTCTTCTCAAGAGTTATGGTTTGCTCGGTATCCCTGGCAAAACTGGTGTCGAAATGGTTGTTGAGCATCCAGCACAGATTGTAGGCGGGCAGGGCGGTCCCGATGCCTATGAGGGCTGATTCGGAGAAGAAATCTTCCTGCATTGCAGACATATCGAGGACCAGCTTGGGCATTTATTTGCGGTTATGAAGTAATAAAATTAGGAAATAATTGTCGGAATTAATTCCTGAAAAACGTATTAAAGTATGGGTGAAAATTAATCAAATAGACTTAAATTTGTTTATTATGCCGGTAATATCGCTTTTTCAGGGCCTGATTGTTTATATGTTTTATGTAGACAATAAGCAACATAAACTGCCTCATATTCATGTGAAATATAGCGATTGCGATGCTGTATATAGCATTCCGGAGGGCAATTTATTGGAAGGATATCTTCCTGTAGCAAAGGAAAAACTGGTTTTGGCATGGATTGAACTTAGAAAAGAAGATTTGATAGCTGATTGGCAGCTCGCAGTTTCCGGACAAAAAGTGTTTAAAATTGAGCCATTAAAATAATAGATTATGAATCCGAGAGTAAAAAATGTTGAACCGACAGATAATTATTTATTAGAACTGGAATTTGATAATGGCGAAAGGGGGATATTTGATATGCAACCATATTTGAAATATCCGGTATTTCAACCATTGAAAAACGAATCTTTTTTTAAAAAGGCTCATGCAACTATGGGTTTTGTATCATGGGATGAGGATATTGATATGTCGGCAGATACATTATACCTTGATTGTAAAATAACTGCCTGATGCATTACTATGCAAGTGGAATGCTGAATATTTATCAAGGAGAAATATAGATAGATGAGGTGATCTATGCTAATGAACTTTATGTGACTGTGGCTTCAAAACTGCCGGGGGTTACCCGAACTACATTGCCTGATATCATTAGTTGCAAGTCTGAGATAAGCCCGGATATGCGCTACCGGATAGAGGCTGTATTTGGTGGTTAACCAGAGATTTGGGCAAATTTGCAAATGAAATATAATTTGAGCAGGGTGGCAGAGAAGATAAAAACTTATAACCTTAGTCCATATAAGCCACTGGTGAGGGCATGAGGATATTTATACTATTTAAATAGCAAAAATAATTTTGTTTAGATGTGTCTGAATTATTAAATTTGTGTATAAATTTTAAGCTATGAAATATTTGCAGTATTTCTGTTTGGCTATCCTGTCTATTTCTGTTTTTTGCTCTTCATGTAAAAAAAGCAATAATAACCTGTCTAATAATTGGACTTGTTCCTGCTCTGTTAACCCATTTCCTTTTGCTCTCTATACACAGAATGTTAGCCTGAATAATATGAGTAAAGGTACCGCTACCGATAGTTGCAATGCCATACAGGCAAGTGATATTTATCCTTTATATGGCGGATCTAAAAGTGTTATTATCGGAACTTCAACTGCCACATGCCAGCTCTCCAATTGAATAGAAAATTGAGCTGGATGTAATGATTTTATTTTTGATGTACAGCCCTCCCTTTATTTTCTTAATTTTGCACACCATTTGAAACTTTAGACTAACTACTTTAGACTTTATACTGATTAACACATGTTCGATAATCTGAGTGAGCGGCTTGATTCCGCGTTTAAACTGCTGAAAGGTGAAGGCCGCATCAATGAGATCAATATTGCGGCTACAGTGAAGGATATCCGCCGGGCGCTGGTGGATGCGGATGTGAACTATAAAATAGCCAAGGAACTTACCGACAGGGTAAAGGAAAAGGCTATGGGCGAGAAGGTGCTTACCTCCGTGAGCCCGGGCCAGCTGATGGTGAAGATAGTGAAGGATGAACTGGCTGCGCTGATGGGTGGCCGTGAGGAAGAGCTGAGCCTGACTGGCAAGCCTACTGTGATATTGATTGCCGGCCTTCAGGGTTCGGGTAAAACTACTTTCTCGGGCAAGCTGGCTAATTTCCTTAAAACCAAGAAGGGAAGGCATCCTTTGCTGGTTGCGGCAGATATATACCGCCCGGCAGCTATGGAGCAGCTCCGTGTGCTGGGTGAGCAGATAAAGGTACCTGTGTTTCTGGAGCTGGAAAATAAAAGCGCTGTATCTATTGCTGAAAACGCAATTGCCTATGCCAAGATACACGGTAATAATATAGTAATTATAGATACTGCCGGCCGACTGGCTATTGATGAACTCATGATGAATGAGGTGGCTAATATCAAGAAGGCAGTGAACCCGCAGGAGATCCTTTTTGTGGTAGATTCCATGACCGGGCAGGATGCAGTGAATACTGCAAAGGCGTTTAATGACCGCCTCGATTTTACCGGCGTGGTACTTACCAAACTGGATGGTGATACCCGTGGTGGTGCGGCCCTTACCATCAGGTATACAGTGGATAAGCCCATCAAGTTTGTGAGCATGGGTGAGAAGATGGATGCGCTAGATGTGTTCTACCCCGAGCGTATGGCCCAGCGTATATTGGGCATGGGTGATATTACTACACTGGTGGAGCGGGCGCAGGCTCAGTTTGATGAGGTGCAGGCCAAGAAACTGGAGAAAAAGATCAGGGCCAATAAATTTGATTTTGAAGACTTTAAGGAGCAGCTGGGCCAGATCAAAAAGATGGGTAACATCAAAGACCTGCTGGCCATGATACCGGGAGTAGGCAAGGCCATAAAGGACATTGATATATCAGACGATGCATTTAAGGGTATTGAAGCCATGATCAACTCCATGACGCCTTTTGAGCGCAGTAACCCCGATGTGATAGATGGCAGCCGCCGCAAGCGTATAGCCAAGGGCTGCGGTAAAGACATTGGCGAGGTAAATGCCTTTATGAAGCAGTTTGAGCAAATGAAGCAGATGATGGGCCAGATGAACAAAATGAAAGGTCCGGGAATGGGAATGCCGGGGATGATGCCGGGGAGAAGGTAATGTGGAAATGTGGTAATGTGGAAATGTGCAAATTTGGAAATTGCTCAATGACTTAATTGCTTAATTGCTCAATGACTGAATTGCCGAATGGCTTGGTTACTTATTGTATTCTGGATGATCTTAAATTGATCTCCGGGATTAAAGCAACCCGCAAATTGGGCCTGTGACAAAGGTTCCATTTGTGATAACTGTGCCGTTCAATAGTGTCAGATTAAATACTCCTTTTATGCCTCCACAAGCAAAAGTATATACATAAGTTACGTCAATAACGCCACTAATTGCCTGAATTGTATCTGTAGCATTTGGATAATAAAATGCGGTAACAGAGTCTGTACCTATATTATAGGTTCCTGTTGTGTGTCTGAATTTAGTAAGCCAGAGTTGAATTCTTGGATAAATCACAGGATCGGATGGAAAATTTTTATAAGAATATCCATCTACAATCCAATAAGAAGTATCTGGTCGGTTTTGGTATA
Organism: uncultured Bacteroidota bacterium; assembly: GCA_903835005.1. Classification (GTDB taxonomy): domain Bacteria; phylum Bacteroidota; class Bacteroidia; order Chitinophagales; family Chitinophagaceae; genus Nemorincola. Next base: position 80,895 of record CAILLK010000028.1, read on the forward strand.
GTTCGCAGGAGTTAGTATTTAATTGGGTGCCGTCGACTTTTGCCTGCATAAAAGTTTCACTCTGTTGTGATTTTTTAGTGCAGGCAATAAAAAAATGGGAACTAATGATTGCCAGCGAAAGCGTAAAAAGTAATCTCTTATTTATCATAAAGGCTATAGTTTGCTAATCAAATGTAATCAAATAAATTAGATTATTCAAATCATATTCGATTACAAGATACCCTTTATCACCGCTAAAGAAGTTGCACCAATCAAAATCCATAATATAACGCCCTGTAATATGGGCCGCCAGCCAACTACCTGTATAGTCTTCATTGACAACCCGGAACCTATAAGGAAGAGGGTTACCACCAGGCCTTTTTTGCCAAACATTGCTGCCCATTGAAACATTGTGTTATGATCTATTTCGGTCTTTAAAAATGGCAGGTAGGTGGGCAGGTAGGTGGCAATAAGAATGGCAATAATGAAGTAGAAAATGAAGTAGGGTATCTTGATCTTGCCGGTGCTTTTCTGGAAGTAGGCTGTGACCAATGATAAGGGGATAATCCATAATGCCCGCTCCAGTTTTATGGTTGTGGCTATCTGGAGGGCTTTTTCGCTGTATTGCTTTGAGGCACCTACCACAGAGCTGGTGTCGTGAATGGCAATGGCACACCAGGTACCGAATTGCTGATCTGTAAGATTCAGGAGATGGCCGAGAGCAGGGAATACGAAGAGGGCAATGGAGTTGAGGATAAAAATAGTACCCAGCGAAACGCTGATCTGTTCGTCGTTGGCCTTGATTATTGGGGCTATGGCAGCAATGGCGCTGCCGCCACAGATAGCTGTGCCATTCGATATAAGGGTAGATGTATTCTTGTCTATTTTCAGATATTTGCCTATAAAATACCCCGCCAGCAGGGTAATACCTATTGTGCCGACAGTAAAGAAAAATCCCTCCTTGCCCGCTTTCATAGCCTCTTCAAAATTCATGGTAAAGCCCAGGCATACTACAGAAACCTGCAAGAGAAGAGTAGTCGCTTTTTTATTGATCTGTATGAAGGGATGCCCGGTTACCAGAGCAATGACCAGGCCCAGCAATAATGCTACCGGCGGGTTGAGAAACAATACCGATGCTATAACACAAGTAATAAATATCAGTTGCCTGTAGGTAGTTGGAATATTAAGTAGTGTGGTCTTCATTCAAAGCATTTGCAGGTGCTAAGATACATTTATGGTTGGCTTTGACATAATTTGGTTTTCAAAATGCCTCTGGATAACATAACTGTTCAAATATTCAGTTATCATTTCTCGCAAATACCCTGTCAGTATTGCTGTAGCAGCCGAACGGCAAAACGGTTTCAGTATGAAATTCCTATTAAACAGGGCGCATCACTAGCGTTGCGTTGACGTAAATGTAAGTTCTTTGAAAGTATTGTCAGTATTGAGTTGTAGGGGATTTATAGCCTAAGACGATTTGAATTTCTTAAAACACGTGTTTTTACATTTGTCTGAAATTCAAATCTTTATGA
>CAILLK010000029.1 GCA_903835005.1 uncultured Bacteroidota bacterium
AATCCAGACCAGCGAGGGGTAGGATAGCCGCCTACGGGGCATCCATCGTTTTATCTATCCAAATTCTACAAACAGATAGCCTCTACGAGGCAGCATATATTATACAATGCAATGTCGTTTAGTTAAGGTTTTTTAGCGTTTCTAAACCTACATTCGACCCGCTATGGGGTCGGCAATCAGGACAGATAACCGGTGGTTTCACCACCGGTTATTCATTTTAAAGCCCTTTCAGGCTTTCTTAAATGAACGACATTTGATTATAAATCCCGACCACCGAGGGCAACAGTAACACCCACAAGTATTACATACCGATAGTAATTTGTTCAGCATATTCACTCTTCAGCTTCATAACATGTGATGCCTTCAGCATCAACGCAACTTTATTGATATATTTCTATAAACATTCAATCCCTTCGGGATTTCCGTCGCACCAATTATAATAATCGTTTAAAAAAGGGATTAAGGTATCGAACTTACTTTAACCTTAATGTAGTGGGGTTGGTAAGGTGGATAGCAAATTCGAAACCATGTATGGTGGGATTATAAATCCGGACCAATAAGGAACTCATCTTCATCGCGTTTCTAAGCATAAATACCGCATTCCAGGCTGCGGGAGGTAAGGATTTGTGATACTATACCTGCATTTGATAGAAAGCCCAATAGATATCTTCTCCTGAACTGTGCCATAGCCACTGAAGCTAAATAGTGATAAAAAGCCCGGACAATAAACATTCAATAATACGGCGCTGAACTATTCTTTTACGGCCTTGATGCTGAAGTGCAAGCCACCACCGGAAACGTCGATAATATAAACGCCTGCTACCAGTGAAGATGCATTGATGAGGTCATTATTCTTTTGGGTAATGACTTCCCTGCCGAGGACATCGGTAACACTTACTTTAAAGGCAGACGGGCGCTGGTTCTGGAATATGAGTTTCCATGTGTTTGAGGTCGGGTTGGGGTAAATGTGGGCTGCGGGGGCTTTTGCGGCCTGAACGTTGGGTACTGCATTGGGCACCGGGGCTGTGAGATTTGTTTCCCAAACGCCGCGGCCATAGGTGGCTACCCTTACTTTGTAATTGGCATAATTGATCTTAATATCATTGGCTATTACATTGGGCAGGCCTGTGCCGTATAAAGACCAGCCGGATTGTGAAGAATCGGTATAATAAACGCCCATATCGGTGCCTGCAAACATAGCGCCGGGAGTAGACCAATCGAGGGCGACACAGTTGACCGGCAGATTGGGCAGGCCGGTGCTGATGTTGGTCCAGGTAGTGCCACCGGTGCCGGAAGTAAATAACTTATTGCCTGCTGAGTAGCCCGACATGGAAACATAAACCCTCATGGAGTCGGCATAGTCGACCGCTATATGAGTAATGGCCACTGCACCTGAGGGCAGATTGCCGGTTACATTGGTCCAGGTAATGCCCTGATCCATTGACCTGAATATTGCGCCATAATCGGCAGCATACAAAACATTGCTACTTGAAGGCGCAATGGCCAGTGAATAAGCGCCATCGGTAAACAACTGGGTTGCGGTGAGCTTTGTGAATGTGCCGCCCGCATCGAATGAAGCATAAATATCCTTAAGCCCGAAAAAAATATTCGCCTCATTGTTCGGATCAAAAATTACCGGGCTGGTCCAGTTACCGGTTTCCGTGCTGACAGCCATATTGCTGAAGGAATGGCCCTGATCGTAAGAAATATTGAACCGGCCATTCTGGGAGGAAGATATCTGTATAAAATCGTTTGTGGGATTTATAGCGCAGTCCTGGCCATCGCCGCCAGTTCTTTCAAACCAGTGTGTGCTGTCGAAAGTCATAGAGCCATTGTCCTGCAATCCGCAAACCATAACATAGGGGTTTTGCTGAGAGGCGCTCATGCGGTAAATCTGTGAAATCATCAATCCGTTGCTGATGTTTTTCCAGGTATGGCCGGTGTTGTGGGTTACAAAAATACCACCATCATTGCCGGAATAGATGGTAGCTGTATTGAGCGGATTAATAGCCAGTGCATGGTTATCAACATGTACTTTACCATCCGGATCGAGCCTGTACCAGGAATTGCAATCATCGCTTGAGAAAGACATCAGTTCGCCGTTGGCCACGACAAAAGATGAGTCGGTGGGCGAAACAGCAAGAACCCTGTCGTAGTAGCCATAAAAGCGGGCAGTATCGGGCGGATTGGTAACCGAAAAAGAATGGCCATCGTCGTGCGACCAATGTAAACTATCGTTGGCATCGAGTACCCATATAGCCCTAGGTGTAGCCGGTGAAACCCCGATGGTAGCCCGGTTATTGGCCGGGTTGAGGCCGGCTTTTAAAGTTGACCAAGTGGCACCTGAGTTATAGGATACTTTGAGATCGAGCTCACAGATGGCATAAACAGTATCGGGCTGGGTGGGTCGGAACGCCATGCTATAGACATGCCCCGTGAGCACACTGGCCCAGGTAACGCCGGCATCGGTGGAACGAAGGAGCCCGCTGGTGGTACCTGCAAGCAGGATATCGGGATTTTCGGGTGAAATAAGGAGCCGCTGGATTATCTGGCGCTGGGTTTGCAGGTAACTGAGGCCGGTGGTATGCCAGGTATTGCCGCCATCGGTGCTCTTCATAACACCGGCAGAATACAGGCCACCCCAGAAATCGTTGTAGCCATCATCGGTATATCCGTATCCATCGCCGGTAGCGGCATAAATAGTATCTGTATGATTGGGATTAACCGCAATATCGGCAATACTTAACGAGGGAAAATTATCGCTGTTGGAAACCCAGGTGTTGCCACCATCGTGGCTGATAAAAACACCGCCGCAGGCAGCGCCTATATACAGTGTATTCGTATCGATGGGGTCAATAACAATAGTATTGATGCGACCTATGCCATTAAAGTTAGAAGGGAAAGTTAAGGGGCCTACCGGCTGCCATACCTGTGATGTACTTGTTTTCCGGGCGGTTGACTTTTTTGCAGCGGCCAGATACGTTTCGGTTAATAACACATCGGGCCGGGGCAGATTGCCGGAGGGATAAGTTCTGACCTCGACATCATGAAACCAGCGGTTGAAGCGGGTTAGTTCGTTATCATCATCACCATTATCTATATCATTGGGGTTATGCAACACATTGAACAGAAAATGTTGTTTTATAGTATATATATTGTTATCGTCACCGGAATTGGTTTGCGTATTGCCGCTTACCACAGGCTGGCCGGAGCTTAAACCCGAACCGGCCTGCTGAGCCAATAATGTAAAAGACAAGGCAAGGCCACACAATAGACTGATAACAAAACGCATAATCCGGAATCTTTATGGTAAAATTAGGACAAATTCACCTCATATAGGTTTAAAATGGGGTGAAATGCTGGAAAAAGGGAAGAAGAAAAAATAATCCGTTTAATTTCTTGTCTTTATGCGCCATTTTATATATTTGCAGATAATGTTTTCTGATTCAGAATTATTTCGAACATATCCCAATAAACGGGGAACCAAAATAAAAATAAGTATGTCATTCACAAAGAGGGTTTTTCTGATAATTCCATTTTTATTATTGTGTTTATCGGGATTGCGCGCCCAGGAGAATGACTATCTGAAGCACAGAAAATATTTTGATCTTTGCTCCTTTCATAAGAAATGCTCGGAATGCTATTCGTGCGGTGAAATGAGATACCTGGTGAAGATCAGGAATAACAATGATAAAAAAATAACGGGGGTATATTATTCTTTTTATTCCCGCACTTTCAACAAGATTATTGAGAAGGAAGGCAAAATAGAGGGCACAAAAATAGACCTTCATCAGAATGGCCTTTTTTACATCTGTGTTCCGGATGCCAGCCACTGGATTATCAGCAGGATTGTATATGCTGATGAAACGAGTGTTCACTTCAAGCTGAATGAACGGATGGAAAATTTTCTGCAAGAGCCAGATGAGTGCGATTGCAATGATTAATTTTATTGATTTGGCAGGAAATATAAACTGGCACTGTTCTCCGTCCGCCAAGGTATAATAACATGTAAATTGCAGGCAAGTAATGTCATTTGCATAATAATTTCCCGGATTTCGAAACCTACATTCGATCCGCCACTGGATGCGGCGCATATATCTGATTACCGGCGGTTTCACCAGCGGCTATGCACATAAATGGGCTGCCGGGCTTTCTTAAACCTGGTAACATTTCTTTTCGGGGCGAAAAGCGTACTAAAATCGAAGATTGGTTGCCATAACCGGCTATAGTATTTAGCTTCCTGATCCAAATCGCGATGCAACAGCTAAATGTATTTCTTAAGCTGTGTATTGCGAGGCAGGCTCAAAATCTAACTGAACCAGTGATTGCCGATTGGGTTAGAATTATCAGGTTCCTCATAAAAAATCCCTTTAAAATAATTATCAACAAAACAATTATTTACTATAATTTTATCGCTCCAGAGTTTCGTGAAATGCAGTGCATAAGGCCAATTGTGTGCAGATCATTACTTCGAATGTATTACCTATCTCCAAATTTGGTAAACAGATGAATGTAAGAATAAAGGCGAAAGCATTACATTTCTGAAACCAGCCTGAAGAGGGCCACTTTAACTTAAACAAAAAAATTATGTTTGGAGCCAGTTTTTCAAAGGATACTGTTGAGAATATATTTAATGCCTTTGGTATATGCGATAAAATATTCAAACCTACGCTCACGGTAAATGACCTTGGTATTTCGTACAGAACAATAAACAACTGGGAATCGAATGACCTGATGCTATCAGAAAGGGAAAACAACAGAAACTGGCACAAGTTTTCTTTTGTAGATTTCGTTTGGCTGAGTATTGTGTTTGAGCTGAGGCAACTGGGTTTTCCGCTGAATAAAATAAATAAGCTAAAGCAATTTTTAAATGAAAATATAGGTGAAGAAAGTTTGCTAGCAGTAAAGCGCACTGAAGCCAGAGTGCTGCTGAATAATAAAGAACTTAACCGGCTGGTATTGCTACTGGCCGAAATAATGTATAATAAAAACCATATTGCATTGCTGTGCAATAAGGAAGGCAGTTTTTATATTTACAATGAGCAAATGATGCGGGATGAACAATTGAATTTTGACCCCGGGAAAATTCAATTCAGCAATTATGTGTCCATTTCATTGACGGATATAATAATGAAATACCTTTTTACGGTAAAATTAGAGATCATACAGAGCACAAAAATACTTAATGAGGAATTTTATGAATTGGTGTGCAAGCTGCGGAATAATGAAATAACCAACCTTCACTTCCATATCAACAGAAAAGAAAGTTTTGAAATAAATTGTGACCTGTTTGAAAATTACAATGAATTTATCAATGCCTGTTTCCGGCTGATACTGACCCTCAGGGTTGAAAGTATTACCTGAGTAATTGCCCCTGCCCGAGTGCATGCCCCGGTGAATATTTCACTTACTCATATCTCAATGCTACAATAGGATCGAGCTTTGAAGCTTTGATGGCCGGATAGATGCCGGAGATAACACCCACCACTGCGCACAGACTTACGCCGATACTGATCCAGAGCCAGGGAACAATAAAGCCAATATGCATAAAATAGCCCAGCAGGTTGCCCAGCAGCATACCCAGAATAATACCGGCTGCGCCACCCATAAGGCTGATAATAACCGACTCTGTAAGGAACTGCCGCTTGATGGTGGATGAACGGGCGCCAAGGGCTTTGCTGACTCCGATTTCGCGGGTGCGCTCACCAACTGAAACCAGCATAATATTCATAAGGCCGATAACAGAACCGAGCAGCGTGATGATGCCGATAATAATGGCTGCCCAGCGGATATATTTTGTAATATCGAGCAGTATATTGATGAGGTCGTTGTTTTGAGTGATTGTAAAGTTGTTGGCGGTGCCCAGGGGCAGCTTGCGCACCGTGCGGAACAAACCTTCGGCTTCTTCGGCAGCTATATCTTTAAGCTTAACATCGGGCACTATTACACTAAGCAGGTAGGAATTATCTGACCCATAATAGATACGGGCGGTATTGAGGGGTATGAGAACCGTATTGTCGTTGTCCTGAATCATGCTGCCCCCTTTAGATTCCATAATGCCAATAACGCGGTATTTCACATCGCCTACGGATACCACCTGATTGATGGCGAGCTCCAGGCTTCGTTTAAATAATTTTTTGGCGATGCCGCTACCCAATATACAAACATAGCCGCCTCCCTGGATCTCCATTGCCGAGAAATTGCGGCCATAGTCGAGTTTGGTATCGGTAACAGCCATGTAGGTTTCATCGATTCCGGTAATACGGACGTTGGGGTTGGTTTTCTCGGACTGGTAATGCACTGTGGCGATATTGGAGCCGCTGACAGAGATTCCCACATTGGCCGGAAAATGAAAGCGTTCCTTGAAAGTTCGGGCCTCATCGTAGGTAATGCTTTTGCCATCAGTAACACTGATGTGCAAGCCACCGCGGCTTTTTTTCTTTTTGATGATATCGCTGGTGATCTGGAAAGAATTGACCCCCATGCTGCTGAAGTTGGAATTAACTCCGGCTTTCATTACCTCGATAGTGGTGAGAATACCTACAAGCAGCATAATACCCAAAGCTATAATAGTAATAGTCAATGCAGACCGCAAGCGGTTTGTGCGGATGGACCGCAGGGAAAGTACAAGGTTGAAGCCGAATTCCTTCATGGGTGCCTAAAGTTAGTTCATAAGTGAATAAGTACCGGTTAGCGTGTAGAAATTTTTTGATATCCGGTACTAATATTGCGAGAGCAGAAGGAATGGTGTAACTTGGCAGAACCAAGCGGGTAAATGTTAAAAAAACATATCACGAGTAATATTTTCTTTAACTACCGATTAGGATATTTGAAAGACAAGGATTAAATTTGTTTCCCTCAATAATAGTAATTCTGTAATGAACGTAGCTATTCTTCTAGTTTTAGCATATCTGATCGGATCAATACCAACGGCTGTATGGGTGAGTAAGTGGGTATTCGGTATAGATATCAGAGAGCACGGCAGTGGTAATGCAGGCGCAACGAATGCTTTCAGGATACTTGGATCAAAAGCTGGCGCCGGTGTGATGTTTGGAGACATGATGAAGGGATTCCTGGCAGTTAAATTATCCATGCTTTCTCCTTTCCCTGTGCTTAGTGAGCCTTTTGTGAACCTCCAGATTTTTCTGGGCCTTGCAGCGGTGCTTGGGCATATTTTCCCGATCTGGGCCGAATTCAGGGGGGGTAAGGGTATTGCCACGTTGTTTGGCATGATTCTGTCTATACATCCGATAGTTGCAGCGAGCCTGGTACTTGTTTTCTTTCTGATGCTTTTGCTGACCAGGTATGTATCGCTGAGCTCAATTACAGCCAGCATTGCATTTCCGTTAATGATCTTATTTATTTTCAATGCTGATGCACAGGAACTGAGCTATCGTTTGTTTGCTATTGCTACGGCCTTCCTTGTGGTTCTTACGCATCACAAAAACATAGGCCGACTGATCTCCGGCAATGAGAATAAAGTGCCATTTTTCCGCAAACGGAGGATCAAGGATAATAATTAACCTGCGGGTTACCTGGCCCCGGGAATTATAAAAAATAAAAAACCGAGCGGCTGCGGCCTAAAAGAGTTGTTAATTCTTAGCAGCTAATTTTACAGATTCACCAGCATCATTTCAATTAATCAGGGAAAATTATCCTGATTTAACCCATCTTTGCCAGGCAATAAATCCAGGTATTCTATCCGAATCTCATTATATAAAAGGCTTATCAGCTATTTCTACCCGGTTACCCTGAGGCGGGCGGCAGGGGCGGTGAATCCGTTGCTTGAATTACTACTGTATCAGGGCAGGCTGCAACTGGCTACCGCAGATGCACTTTACTCGGACGGGAACAATTACCGGCCTGTAATTGCAATGATCAATCACCTGAAGGCCCATATGCCCGAAATTAAAACCGTGCTGGCGCTGGGCACCGGACTGGGCAGCCTGCCCCAAATTATGAAGCGGCGTGGCTACCAACCGCATTTTACCCTAGTAGAATATGATAAAGTGGTGCTGCAATGGGCCATGGAACTGCTGGGAGATAAAAATATAACACCGGTATGCGCAGATGCCAAGTTGTTTATGAACAGGAACAAGGAGCATTATGACCTGGTATTTATAGATATCTTCAACAGCAGGGTTGTTCCGGATTTTGTAACAACTACACTGTTTTTTACCCAATGCATGGAAAGCCTTAATGCGGGAGGCTATGTGGCCTTCAACTATATGATAGATGACCCTGGTGAATGGATACGGGTGCAGGAGGTATTTTCATCTGTTTTTCCGGTAAATACTATAATTGACCTGGGTATAAACCGGGTTTTTGTAGGTGGGCCGGGTTAATATTACTTCAAGAATAAAGAATGAATATTCAGTAAAAAGAAAAGAGGCTGACCCCTTTAAGGATACAGCCTCTCCACTATTTTTTTGAACCGGAATTATTTTTGCTCAGCAGCTTCCTTTGCTTTTTTAACTGCTTTAGATGAATTCATTTTTTCGCCTTTAGCTTTTGCTTTTGAAGCCATTTTTTCGCCTTTTTCTTTACCTTTTGCTGCAACTTTTTCGCCTTTTTCTTTAGCTGCGGCAGTTACTTTTTCTTTCTTTTCATTGGCAACGGCAGTAGCTTTTTCTTTAGCTGCAGTTTTTACTTTTTCTTTATTTTCGGCAACAGCTGTTTTTGCTTTTTCTTTACCAGCCTGTACTGCTTTGTCTTTATTTTCTTTTATAGCAGTTTTTGCCTTTTCTTTAGCTGAACCTTCAGCCTGTTTAGCATCAGCAACTTTAGCACCAGCGGCATTGGTAGCATCAGAGGCTTTTGAGCTGGCTGCATTTTTAGCATCAGCAGCTTTGGCACCAGCAGCATTTTTAGCATCATCTTTTGACTTTTTCAGTTTTGAAGACATGCTACCCAAATCCTGGGCAGAAGCAGTATTTACGGTTAATACTGAAGTAGCGATAAACATCGCGAAAATTAAATTTTTCATATATCGTTTTGATTTTGGGTGCAAAAGTAATTAAATCAAATTGAATGGCAAATAATTCATACTAAAATCAGCCATTCAGCGGCTAAATAATTTTTTAAAGCAATTCAAATCAGGCAATACAACACTATCGTAATATGAATGTTGTTATTACGGGTGATTATTGCCAGTAAAAGTGTTTCTGTTATATACCTCCTTTGGTTTATATTACC
>CAILLK010000030.1 GCA_903835005.1 uncultured Bacteroidota bacterium
CAAGCAGTGCAACAATCAACCGAGACCGTCCTGTTGAAACAACAGCAACCATTAATCTGACAAACCGCCGTATGCCGAACGGCACGTACGGTGGTGTGAGAGGACGGTGAGGGAAATAATCCCTCACCTCCTACTCGATTAAATTATAATTCAGAATGGGTAATTTGAAATATATAGTACTAATTTTTTTCTCTGGAATCATAGCCAGCACGCTCTGGAGCTGCAATGGCCATGAAGAATCCCAAAAGGAACCGGTAACAGATACTGTAAAGCATGAATTGGTAAAAGCACCTGTTTTTGATGCAGATACAGCTTATGATTATGTTGCGAAACAAGTATCAATGGGACCGCGTATACCCGGCTCTGCCGCCCAGAAGCAATGCGCCGACTGGATGGAAGGTAAACTTAAAAATGTATGCGATACAGTATACAAACAGGATGTGCACGTAACCGGTGGTGATGGTAAATCATTGCCCTGTATCAATTTGATAGGTGTAATTAACCCCAAAGCCACAAAGCGGATATTGTTTCTGACACACTGGGACAGCCGCCCATGGGCTGACCAGGATACCAAGGATAAAGACAAACCCATACTGGCTGCCGATGATGCCGGGAGCGGGGTAGCAGTGCTGCTGGAAATGGCCAGCCAGCTAAAGGCGCATGGGCTTTCTGCCAATGAAGGTGTGGATATACTGATGGAGGATGTGGAAGATTATGGCCGCAGCCAGTGGGGCGAGGATAGTTACTGCCTGGGTACGCAATACTGGGCAAGGCACCCCCATGTGCCGGGGTATAAGGCCGATTTCGGGATACTGCTGGATATGGTGGGGGCGAGGGGAGCCCAGTTTCCTATGGAGGGCATCTCCACCCAATATGCCGGGGATGTGCAGCAGAAGGTATGGCAGGCTGCGGGTGATGCAGGTTACTCTTCCTACTTTCCCTATGTGGCGGCTGTGGATATTACCGATGACCATGTAGCTGTGAACCGGATTGCCAATATTAAGACCATTGATATTATTAATCTTACCCCCGACCAGGAGCATCCGTTTGCTGCACACTGGCATACCCATGCTGATAATATGAGCATTATAGATAAGGGTACGCTAAAGGCGGTGGGGCAGACATTGCTGCAGGTGATATATGAGCAGGCGGCAGCAGGCACACCGGTAAGCAGTAATTAATTGTTAAGTTCTATACATTACAATACCGGTAATGGTTACTGTTAAAGGGTTTATCTTATATTTGCCGCTATTCAAAAAAACCGATATTTTGAAGTACCGTAACGCTGTATTAATTGTATTGCTGATTATCATCGCCGACCAGGCGCTGAAATTCTTTATTAAGACCCATTTTGTAAACGGTGATGATTTGAAGATAATGGGTAACTGGTTCCGGCTGCATTTTATTGAGAATGAAGGTATGGCATACGGTCTTAAGCTGAGCGATTCTATTGCCGGCAAGATAATATTATCAACTTTCAGGTTGTTTGCAGTTATTTTTGGTTTCTTCCTGCTGAAAAAACTGGTGGTAAAGGGGTATACAAAAGGTGCCATTATTTGCGGGTCGCTGATACTTGCGGGTGCGCTGGGCAACCTGCTGGACAGTGTATTTTATGGTCTGATATTTACCGACAGTCCGGCCAGCTGCTTCTCCGGGAATTATGACAATATGAAAAGTATGTTGCAGAATCATAACACAAATATTGTGGCGCATCTTACACCAATAGGTCATGGTTACGGGCAGTTTTTAAGGGGCAAGGTGGTGGATATGCTTTACTTCCCGGTGATAGATAATGTAATGTTGCCCCGCTGGTTACCATTTATTGGCGGATCGAGGTTTACATTTTTTGAGCCGGTGTTTAATGTGGCCGATGCGGCCATATCGGTTGGGGTTATTACGCTGGTATTGTTTCAGAAACGGTTGTTCCATAAGGCTGTACTTAATCCTCAGGGGCCATCACCTGAGGTGAATAATGCGGAGATTGTTTGATTTTTATTTTAACTTTAGACTTCAGACTATTGACTTCAGACTGAATAAATATGGAAGACAATCTATTATCTATAACGGTATGGCTGGCTGGCAGAAGCTACAGGCTGCGCATAAAGCCGGAAGAGGAATCGGCGGTGCGGAATGCTGTGAAAGTAGCTGATGCTAAGGTGAATGAAATGCGGGCCCACTATGCAGGTAAAGATGACCAGGATTTTATGGCTATGAGCCTGCTGATGTATGCTGCCGACAGCGCTATCGAGTCGTTTAATAATCCGCTGTTGCAAAGCGAACTGAACAAGTTATCGGCTAAGATTGATAAGGTTTTGGGGTGATATTCAATAAAGGATAGTTTCACGTAAAAGCATGAGGTGCAAAATGCCTTTTTCAGACCGTAGTTTCTTGTTTTTATTGTTATCAGGCACCATTCTGATCATTCCAGCATACTATCCAGGTCTTCTTTTCTGATCATTACAAATACCTTTTTGCCACTTGGGGTGTACTCGGGCTGGGAGCAGGCGAAGAGCTCATCTATGAGTGCCTGGCGGCCTTCGGGTTGCTGAATGGCGTGCTTATTGCGGGAAAGGCGGCGGGCCATGTGTGCCAGTAGCTGCTCGGTGCGCTTATGCACTCCTTCGGATGATTCGTGCTTGAGGTGCTCTACTACCTCATCAAGTATTTCCTTTTCATCGCCGGAGGGCATACCTGCGGGAATACCCTGAACCACAAATGTATTCTGACCGAAGTGGGCTATATCGAAACCTATGCCGGCGAGATCGGGGAGGACCTCGTTGAGGAGGAGGGCATCCTGTGGTTGCAACTCGAAAGAGATGGGGAACAGCACCTGCTGGGAGGGGGCGTTGCGGCTGTCCCACTCGGCAAGCAGGCGCTCGAACCAGATGCGTTCCTGTGCGCGGCGGATGTGAATAAGCATCATACCCGACTTTACAGTTGTGGCCAGCAGGGAGCCGTGCAGGAGCATCATATTGTTGTTGCCCCTCGCTTCAGTTTCGGCACTATTGTGCAGTTCGGTGGGATGGGATGGCAGGGTAACCGACCCTGGCTGTGAACCATTATACTGCTCTGTGCCCACTGCTGACTGCCCACTGTCGACAGCCAACTGCTTACTTTCCGGTGCCTGGGCTATTTCATAAAGTTCCTTCCATTGTTTCAGGCTGTCTTTGCGCTCTATGATATGCGCCTGGTTCTGGCCGCTGAAGGTATTGTAGAGGTAACCTTTTTCTGTTTCCTCGCGCTGGCGGCTGGTATAGGGGAGCCTTACAGAGTCGAGCTGCTGGATTTCGGGGCTGAGGGTGAAATCGAGCGAAGGAGCTATGTTGTAGCGGGCCAGTGCATGCTTTACGGCGGCCATCAGGTAGGAATACATAAGGCGGTCGTCTTCGAACTTGACCTCCTGCTTGGTAGGGTGTACATTTACATCCACCCGGGAGGGATCGACTTCGAGGAACAGGACATAGAACGGGAAACTGTCTTTTTCTATGAGCCCTTCGTATGATTGAACTACTGCATGGTGCAGATAATTGTTTTTTATAAACCGCCCATTGATGAAGAAGAATTGCATGCCTCGGGTGCGGGTGGCTGCGGTGGGTTTGCCTATGAAGCCGTATATCTTCAGCACATCGGCATCTTCTTCTACCGGTACGAGGTTTTTTTCGTAGGTATGACCCAGCAGGGACACTATACGCGATTTGAGGTTGCCGGGCTGGATGTGGTATTGCTCGGTGCCGTTATTCCACATCCGGAAGCCTATGGCGGGATTGGCGAGGGCTATGCGGGTGAACTCATCGAGAATATGCCGCAACTCGGTGGTGGCGCTTTTGAGAAAGTGCCGCCGGGCGGGCACATTGTAGAACAGGTTTTTGACGCTGATGCTGGTGCCTGCATTTACGGCGCAAGGTTCCTGCAGTTTCACTTCTGTTCCTTCTATAATAATACGGGTACCGGTTTCGCTGGCCGGCTGGCGTGTTTTCAGTTCGACCTGGGTGACGGCGGCGATGGACGCCAGGGCCTCACCGCGGAAGCCCATAGTGCGAATGGTGAACAAATCGTCAATGCTGCGGATCTTGGAAGTGGCGTGGCGCTCAAAGCTCATTCGGGCATCGGTGGGGCTCATGCCTTTGCCATTGTCGATGACCTGCACCAGTTCTTTACCTGAATCTTTTATAACCAGTTGAATATCAGTGGCTCCGGCATCTACGGCATTCTCTAGCAGTTCTTTGACAGCAGAAGCGGGCCGCTGAATGACCTCGCCGGCCGCGATCTGGTTGGCAATGTGGTCTGAGAGTAGCTGGATTACGTCGGGCAAGAAATGGGGATTTTAGTGCAAAGATATGCCGTGAGTGGGAAACTGGAATTTGTTATTTGGATTTGAGGTTTGGAATTTGGTTAATAGAAAGTAAGGGTGCAATGGTTAAACACAAGTTGCACTAATGAATTGCACATTGGTCGGGAAAAATATTTTTGCGCACATTATTTTTGATTTTCAATAAGTTATTGTTGGAAAATTGCACATCCCGGATAGGAGTGGGTAATTTTGAGTGCAATTTCCGCAAGCGCCGGAACAATTAAGTTGAAGTAATTTCTGATCTTTAAAAAACCGGACAATTTTGGATGGATTTACAATTTATTGTGCTGATATTGGCAATTATACAAAAATAGAACGTTATAGAAAAATATCACGCAGAGGCACGAAGTCACAATTTGCAAAGGTCCTATTTTCGACCGTAAAACCCACTAATGCCGATTTCTAGAGTCTATTTGTTATAACCAAAACAAAGGCTTTACCAAAACTGAATAAAATTGAAAAACCAGGATGTAATTGCATCCCTCAAGAGGGCTGACTTTTGCATAGGTATGCGCCTTGTCCCGGCTTCTTTTCAGGTTTTGTGGTTTTGAGACATAGCAGCGACATTTTAAGATTTCAGCTTTAAGGCTTGATGGTACCTTCCAAATCCGATAATAGACGTATGGATTAAGACCAGGTTGAGACGGAAAATAGATTCGATGCCTTAAGTATCGGTCAACCATTTTTTTTGCTATAAACATTTAATCCCTTCGGGATAAGAAAAGGCAATTTCAAAAAATGAAATTGGAATAGGGTGCAAATCTATTGAGCCCGGTTTTATTTAAGCCCCTCATATTGAAAATTATATAAACTCCTCAACGCGTTTCAGCAATGCCACATCTTCTTTTCCCCCGCATTCTCCCATTTACTTTGTACCTTTTCGCCCCACATGTTATCACCTGCACAATACTACAAGGAGCAAAGGGAGCGATATGCTCTGCTACTTGCAAAGGCCATAAAAGAAATAAACCAGATTGCGATGCTGCGCCTGTGGGTAGCGGTGGGGGCTATAGGTGCGGGTATATGGGCATTCCGTAGCGGGGTGAGCGGGTACTGGTGGTTGGTGGCCATCGTGATTGCTGCTTTCCTGGTACTGGTGCGGAGGCATAGCCGGCTTTCGGCAAACAGGGAGCTTCTGCAGTTGCATTTGTGGGTAACCGACAACGAACTACAGGCACTAAAGGGTAATATCAGCGCTTTTGCCGATGGCAATATTTATTCTGATGTGGCACATCCGTATACCTATGATCTGGATATTTTCGGGAAGGGGTCGGTTTATCAATCAGTTTGTCGGGCAGTTACGGTTGGTGGGGCAGCGTTGCTGGCAGCCAGATTATCGTTGCTGACACTTAAAAAGGAAGTGATTACAGTGAGGCAGGAGATTATTAAAGAACTGAGCGGGCAGCCTGAATTGCTTCAGAATTACCGTGTGGCAGGAGCAGCAATTGATGAGGGCCCCAATGACCAGCGCAACCTGAACCAGTGGCTGCGGGAGCAAGATCTTTTCATAAACAGCAGTATCATACGTCTTTCGGCTGTACTGATGCCCTTATTGTCCGTTGCATTTATTGCATGGTCGCTGTTTGCAGGTGAGTTGTATCCCGGGCTTTACCTGGTAATGATAGTGAACTGGGGGCTGCTGGGGTTTTACCAGAAAAAAATAAAGCTGGCAGCGCGGCAAATGGGTAATGCTGCTAAACTCACCGACAAATATGAAAGCCTGTTGGGGCATATAGCCGAAGCAAAATTTGAAAATGACTGGCTGCAAAAAATGAAAACCAATGCGGAGCAGTCGCTGGCAAGTATCCGCCGATTCAAAAAAATTGTTCATCTTTTTGAGAGCCGCGGCAATACGATGACAGGGCCTGCAATGAATACTTTCTTCCTGTTTGATTTCTATTGTTTATTGAAACTGGAGGCATGGAGGAGGGATCATAAACAATCTTTGCTGACAGATGTAGACGATGTGATAGAAATGGACGTTTATGTGAGCTGTGCTGTTTATGCATTTAACCATCCCGAAAATATTTATTCGGCAATAACTACGGGAAGCGAGATAACAGCCCGGGATTTGCGGCATCCGTTATTATCTCCATCTTCGGCTGTGGGCAACGATGTGAGCATTGGAGCAAAAGAGCAGTTCTACCTGCTGACCGGGGCCAATATGACCGGGAAAAGCACCTTTATACGCACTATAGGTGTAACCAATATACTTACCAATATCGGGTTGCCCTTGCCTGCAAAAGAGCTGACCATGCCACTGCTGGACCTGTATACGTCTATGCGCATAACCGACTCTGTGCAGGATGATATCAGTTACTTCCGTGCGGAGCTGAACCGGATAAAGGCGATGATGGATAAAGTGAGTCATGCGCAGCACCCGTATCTGGTATTGCTTGATGAACCGCTGCGGGGCACCAACTCAACCGACAAACAAATGGGCACACGGGCAATAGTGGAAACACTGATTACCTATAATGCTGTGGGCATAATAGCAACCCATGATACCGGACTTTGTGATATGGAGGCGAGCCATTCGGGGAAGATAAGCAACTATTATTTTGAAAGTAAAGTGGCTGAAGGGGAGCTTACCTTCGATTTCAGGATGAAGAGCGGGGGATCTACATCTAATAATGCAACGATACTGATGCGGCAGATGGGGATTATCAGGTAGGGCAAAGGCTTCATGCGCTGAATTAGCCGAAGCACGAACCAATAGACATTTCTCTGATTCTGACAATGATCATTTTTTGTGGTGATGAGAATCAATTTTTTCGTTAAACATTATAAAATACCTTTGTGCCATGACTGCCCATAGAAGAACCATAAACGGCCTGCCACTGCTGCTTGAAAGCCAGAACCTGACCCCGCATGTGAAAATATTTATGGTTTCGGTGCAGGGCGACCCGGTGAAGTTTCCGATGATTTATAAAAAGGAATTCGGGGGGTGGTTTTTTGTGGATAAAATGACGCTGGTGGAGTTTAAGGAAATTGAGCAGGAGATATCGGATGCGATTGAATCAGCGGAAGGGGCGTTATTGTAAATAATCGCACGCAAAGGTACAGAGCCGCTAAGAAAACACAATATGAAGTGGCTATAAAAAATCAAGATCGCAAAGCCATCAATTTCTATAAGAATAATTCAATCAACTAAAGATATAACCATTTATTTACTCCAGTACCATTCCTCCTTTTGGGGGGCGGCTTCAAGTTGTTTCCAGTAGGCTGAGGTGACAATTTCTCCCTGAGGGTTTTTGAGCTCGCGGTTAAAAACTGCGTTGATTGGGCTGAAAGTAAGATCGGTTACACCTATTGTGAAGGTATCGGGTGGGGGCGGCGGTGCTGGTGGCGGCGGCGGTGCCGGCGCAGCAGGAGCCTCGGCCACAGGGGCATCTCCTTCGGCAGCAACAGGCGCAGCGGCGGGTTTAGGTGGTGCAGCAGGCTTTGCAGCTTTGGGCGGCGGACTCTTTACTACCACTACTGTGAAGCCATTCAGCTCCAGCAATTTCTGCAGGAAGTCAACACGTTCGGGTGTACAGTTTTTCTCAACAATGGAGCATTTAACTTCACCAAGATCTTCGAAAGTATGATTGGGATTGAGCGCCATATTATTTTCCGGTTAGTGTTACATTTATGTATTCAAAAAGTCCGCTGGCAAAGCCCATGGTTATGGCGCCGACAATGCAGAGGACCAGCGCCAAACGCAGGCTGGGACTGCCTTTCAGATTTGAAATAGGATGTGGATTTTCGTCAATAAAGATGGCTTTGATAACCCGCAGATAGTAGAAAAGGGAGATAACCATATTCATGACCGCGATGGAAATAAGCAAATAACTGCCCCGGGATGCGCCGGCTGTAACGAGAAACATTTTGCCAAAAAAGCCTGCGGTGGGCGGGATACCGCCCAATGAAAACAGGCAGATGGCCATAACCCAGGAGGCGAATTTATTGTGGGTGTAAAACCCTTTGAAGTCGGTAATGTTTTCCTTGCCTGTTTTGGCCGATACAAGGGAGATAACACCGAATGCTCCGAGATTGGAGAAGGTGTATACCACCAGGAAGAAGATAGCTGCTGATGCGCCCATGGCTGTGCCTGATGAAATGCCCAGTAATATATAACCTACCTGGGCTATGGATGAAAATGCCAGGAAGCGCTTGATATTATCCTGCCGGATGGCGAACAGATTGCCGATGGTGATGGTGAGCAGGATGGTGAGGTAAAGCATATTGTACCACATGGCATTGTAGCTCTGGAAGAGCTGGAACATAGCGGTAATAAAAATGAATACTATTGACCCTTTGGAAATAACCGAGAGGTAGGCAGTAACGGGAGCAGGTGAGCCTTCATACACATCAGCGGTCCAGAGGTGGAAGGGAACGGCAGAAAGCTTGAATGCAAAACCAGAGAACGCAAAGATAAAGGCGAGTACCTGCAGCTTATTGAATGTGAGCAAGGGGGCCATTTCCTTAAAATTCAATGTGCCGGTTGTGCCATACAACATGGAGATACCAAACAGCAGAATGCAGGATGCAAAAGCTGAAGACAAGATCATCTTAACGCCGGCCTCGGATGATTTGAGTTTATGTAGATCGTAGTTGCAAAGGGCAGCGAGGGGTATAGAAGACAATTCGAGACCGAGATAAAACATAAGGAAGTTGCCGCTGGAAATCATGAAATCCATACCCAGCAAGGTGCAGAGCAGCAGAATGTAGAACTCGAGGAGGTGCTTATGATTGGAAAGCCAGTCGAACGCCATGAGGGAGATGATGAATGTGCCAAGGTTAAGAATGGCCTTCTCCATGATCAGGGTGCTATTGGAATGGAACATGCCGCTGAACAACTCGCCATCGGTATTGCAGCACAACCCAACGGCAAGATTGATAAACAGCAGGAAATTAGTGATGTTCAGTAAGGCCTTATGAGATTTAATGCCATCCCAGACCTTGAGGAAGAGCAAGATGAAAATGATCAGTGTTAGGATCATTTCCGACTTCATTATCTGTAAAAATTCAATGCCCATATTTTAAAAGTCTAAAGTCTTAAGTAGTAAGTCTAAAGTTTAAAATCCTTATTTGCCTGTTGTTCTTTTTTTATAGTCTAAAGTCTTAAGTAGAAAGTCAGTAAATTAAATCCGTTATCTGTCTGTTGTTCCTTTTTATAGTCTTAAGTCTACAATTCAATATTCTTATTTACCAATTGCCACTCTGCCAATGTTGTCCATGATGATCTGAGTATCGGGGGAAATAAGATTGGTGAGCCAGAAAGGAGCCATGCCTATAGCCAGGATACAGATAATCAGCGTTGCTGATGCCAGCTTTTCGTTCCAGGAGGCATCTTTGAAAGTCAGGAAATCGGGGTTCTTAATCGGGCCCATGCCCGTAGAGCCTACTGCCCTTAATATATATACGGCTGTGACCACTATGGAAGCACATGCCAGAATGGTAGCCAACCGGTAATTGCAGTCGGGATTCTGCCAGGAACCCATAAATACAGTCATCTCGGCAGCAAAACCGCTGAGGCCGGGTAAGCCCAGGGAGCAGAGACCGGCGATAACAAATACGGTGATGATAAATGGAATGGTTTTTAAGAGACCTCCCAGCTGGGCAATCTGCCGGGTGTGGGTGCGCTCATAGATCATACCAATAGCGGCGAAGAAGAGGGCGGTCATGAGACCGTGAGATACCATCTGCATTACAGCGCCGTTTAGGGATGTTTTGGTGAGCATACCGATGCCGAACAATACAAAGCCGCAATGACTCAACGAAGAGTATGCGTTTATGTATTTAAGGTCGGTTTGCATGAGGGTGGCAAAGGCCCCATAAATGATGGCGATTGTGGATGCCAGGATAATGATCCAGGAATAATGGTGGGCAGCTTCGGGCATAAGGAAGGCGGCGACACGGAGACAACCGTAGCCGCCGAGTTTCATGGATATACCTGCCAGGAACATAGATGCCGCAGTAGGTGCTGATGAGTGACCATCGGGGGCCCAGGTATGAAACGGGAAGATAGCTGTGAAGACACCAAAGCCAAAGAACATGAGCGGGAAAATAATCAGTTGCGATTCGAGGGGGATATGCATTTTGGATATTGCCAGCAGGTTAAAGGTATGTACACCATGGCCCATATCGGAATTGAAATAAAGGCCGAGCAGACCGATCAGCACCAATGCTGAACCACCCATAAGCATGACGGCAAGCTTCATGGCGCTGTATTCTTTTTTGCCGCTGCCCCAAATGCCTATTAGGAGGAATTTGGGTATAACTGCAACCTCCAGGAAGAAGAACATGGTAAAGAGATCGAGTGAAATAAAGAAACCATAAGCGCCGAGGCTAAGCAGAATGATAAGGAAGAAGAACTCTTTGGTCCATTTGGTGATGTTCCAGGAAATGAGGATACCCGACATAACCACAACTGCGGTGAGCATAATCATAGCTACCGAAATGCCATCTGCACCTACATAATATTCGATATTGAGCCGGCTGAACCAGCTGTATTGTTGCTGGTAGAGCATCTGTGTGGTGTTGCCTGTAGCGCGTTGAGAAATGTAATCGAACATGATGAGGCTGGAATAACCTAATTGCGCTATGGAACCCAGTAATGCAGTCATGCGTACCTGAGTATTGTTGCGGCAAAGCATTACCAGCACTGCAGTAACCAGGGGGATTATTAAGAGTATGGATAAGTTTATCATTTTTTGTTAGTTCATTTTATAGTAGGTAGCTATCCGTTAGAATCCCACCATATTTACTTGAAGTCCGATGCTTTCATTTCAAATGCTTTTGCAAGTCTTCGGCGTCTTCGGGTATTTTTTTGCCTTCCTGAATCGCTTTTGCAAGCTTATTAAAAATTCGCATCTGGTCTTTTTCAGGCATAAGATCAATTATACCCTCATTCCAATCTATTTCTATTTTCTTTTTTGTTGCCATAATAAAACTCCTTATTTTGAGTAGAAGCAACAGGTTTATAATCAGCAGGTTTTCCACCAAACGCACCTGCAAGCCTACGGCGACCTTCAGGAGTTTCTTTATCTTCCAATATTGCTTTTTTGAATTTCTTTAAAAAGCCCTCCAATTTTTTTTCAGGCATCAGGTCAATAATACCTTCATCCCAATCAATTTTTTTATTTTTTGTTGCCATAATTTCAAATATTTAATTCCTTACAAAGTTCAATTAATTGAGCCGAATTAACAACATGGCATGTCTTAATTATACATCGCTTTGGTTTTTCAATAAAGTAGGTTACTGCCTGATAATATTTGCCATTATGTTTGAATAATCCTTGCCATTCTTTACCATATTTAATAAACCTCGCCTTAATTGCATATGCTTCAACCTCCATCAGATCAATTTTGTGCGAATGATGATCTTTTCGGTTCATGATATGCTGTGCAAAATCAGTAACCCAAAAGATTTCGTAGCTTTTGCCTTCATACATCGCTTTTTTGTTTTGATATTTATACATCGCCAGGTTTAAGTCCACATGTAAATAAATATCAGCACAAAGCCTATAACACCAGCAAAGAAGTAAGCGGCATAATTCTGCAGCTTACCCGATTGAAGACCTTTTATGATGAATGAGATTTTGCCCGTAATGGTAGCCAGCAGGTTCATGAAGCCATCAACGATGTTGCGGTCGAACCATGCTGCCGGGCGGCCAATAAGGTTGAAAATTACTTTTTTGGTGATGAACAGGTATATCTCATCAATATAGAATTTGTGGTAAGCGCCCTGGTAGAGGCCACTGAGGCCGTTGGCCATTTTCTGTGGCTTGCTGTTTTCTGTCTTATAGAATGACCATGCGATCAGGATACCCAATGTAGCCAATAATACAGGGGCAATGGAGAAAGTGGGGTGAAACTCAGTGGGCAGGAATTTACCATCGCTGGTAACTAATTTGCCGAACGGAATAAATCCGGCGCAAACAGACATGACGCCCAGAATGAGTAAAGGAATGAGCATAGTGCCCGGAGCCTCGCCATGATGTGGCTCGTGGTGACCATCAGAATGGGCATGGTAATCTTTACTCCAGAAGATATTGAAATAAAGGCGGAACATATAGAAGGCTGTAATGGCTGCAGTAAGTATGGCTATGCCGAAAATAACTTTGTTGCTGTTGAAAGCAGCCTGCAGAATTTCTTCCTTACTGAAAAAACCAGCGAACGGCGGAATACCGGCAATGGCCAGGCAGGCAACAAGGAAGGTGATATGCGTTATTGGCATCAGCTTACGGAGGCCACCCATATCTTTCATTTCGTTGCTATGCACATAGTGAATTACGGCACCAGCGCCCAGGAATAACAATGCCTTGAACATGGCGTGCGTAAACAGGTGGAACATTGAGGCCATATAGCCCAGGCCATTCTCGCCACCATAACGCGAAACACCAAGTGAGAACATCATGTAACCGATCTGGGACATGGTAGAGTATGCCAGCACGCGCTTGATATCTGTTTGGGTGCAGGCTATAACAGCTGCAATGAAGGATGAGGTTATGCCCACCCACATCACCACATCGAGTGCCGGAGGGCAGGATATGGCATAAATGGGGAACAGCCTTGCCACGAGGAAAACGCCTGCTACCACCATCGTGGCTGCATGGATCAATGCAGAAACAGGGGTTGGACCCTCCATTGCATCGGGCAGCCATATATGAAGCGGGAACATTGCCGACTTACCTGCACCACCAATGAATACCAAAACAAGGCCCCATGTGAGTGCAGAGCAACCCAGGAAAGATGCAGCAACAATAGTATGTAACTGATCTGTTTGAGTGGTCAGGCGTAAAATCAGGGTTTGGAAGTCGAGGGTGCCTGCATAGAAAGAGAGGATCAATATGCCTATGAGGAAACCAAGATCGGCAAAGCGGGTAACGATGAATGCTTTTTTTGATGCGGCTACGGCCGATGGTTTATCGAAATAATAACCAATGAGCAGATAGGAGGATACACCAACCAGCTCCCAGAATATGTATATCTGGAAAATATTGGAGGACATAACCAGGCCGAGCATGGAGAAAGTGAACAGACCAAGGAAGGAGTAATAGGTTGCATACCGCTCTTCGCCCTTCATATAACCGAGGCTGTAAAAGTGAACCATTAATGAGATCAATGTAACAACTACGAGCATCATTACAGAAATGGGATCGAGGATGATACCCATATCAATAGAAACATTTGGCGAGAACTGGAGCCAGGTCATTTTGAAAGGAATGATCTGCTGGTAAACATCGCCAACCTTACCTGCCACGAAAAAATAATCGTAGGCAACGGTAATTGATAAAATAAAGGCTGTCAGCAGAGCGATTGTTCCCAATGCACCGCACAATGAGGGGAAATATTTACGGCCAACCAACGCTATCAGCACAAAGGTGAGCAGTGGCAGTAATGGTATCAGTATGATTAAAGATGTACTCAGCATATCATTTAAAATTTCATTACATCAGTCTCTTCCACATCAATGGTTTTATGATTGCGGTAGAGGTTGATAATTATAGCAATTGCCACGGAAGCCTCTGCGGCAGCAATGGTGATTATGAAGATGGTAAAGAATAATCCGTCGAGCTTATCGGCATACAAAAATTTATTGAATGCTATGAAGTTGATATTCACACTGTTCAGGATCAGTTCAACAGACATGAGCATTGTAATCAGGTTTCTGCGGGTAAGAAAGCCATAGACGCCAATGAAAAACAAGGCGCAGCTAACAAACAGAAAATGGAATAGTCCTATATCGTTCATTTATATTTCGGTTTGGGTATTTGCTAAAATCGGTTCCGTCATCTCCATACTGTCATTATCTGTTTTTTCAGCCAAAAGTTCGTGTGGTGGTATCTTCACTTTTATTGCGATTACTATACATCCAATCATAGCAGCGAGCAATAACATGCTTACGACTTCGAAAGGCAGAATATAACCATGCCCGGTAGTGCTGAGCATCTGGGCGCCGATATTGCCGGCACTTGGTTCTACTGCAGGTTTGCCTGATGTAGTAAATGTATACTGACTTATATAGAACATGGTGAGTATGCAACCAAATGCGGCGGCTAAAGCGGAATAAACAGCTCTGATCCAATGTGGCCTTTTCATATCCTCTCCGGAACCATGGGTAAGGAAAATAGAGAAAATGATGAGCACCACAATACCGCCTACATAAACGATAACCTGAACAGCAGCAATAAATTCATAATCGAGATAGAAGTAAAGCCCGGCAATACCTATGAGCGAAAACAGGAGGAAAACCGCTGAGCGGAAAATCTTCAGTGACGTAACCGCCATCAAAGCCCCTCCTATAATGACAGCTGCAAGCAAATAAAATATTATTGTAGATGGACTCATTTATTTTGTTTTATCATTCAATTTTTATGCTCCCCTTCAGGCCTGCCTGTCGAAGCCTGTTCGGCGCAGGGAGGAGTGGGGTTATTCTACGCCTTCCATGATTTTTGATCCCGGATTATTCAATACTTTCTTTAATTGTTTTTTATCATATACACTATGTTCGAAGGTCTGTGCCATTTTTATCGCGTCTGACGGACAGGCTACCACACAGAGGTTGCACATGGTGCATAGCTCGAGGTGGTAAACAAAAGTGTCGATTGCCTTTTTCTTTTTGCCATCGGGTTGTAATTCCTGCTTGGTGATGATTTTGATCGTTCCATTGGGGCAGGCAATCTCGCACGCCTGGCAACCTGTGCAGCGGTGTTCGTTGTTTTCATCGTGGGGCATTACCACCTCACCTTTGAACCTGTCGAACATCGTTAGTGTAGCCCGGTTATCGGGATACTCCTCCGTTTTTATTTCTTTTCTGGCATGGGTAAAATAATATCCGGTCGTCTTCATGCCTGTGAGCAACGATCGCACGCCTTTATAAACTGTCCGGATGTAATCTGTTAAAAACATTGTTTCTGTTTTATCCTGAAATATTTTTTTAAAAATGCCAACCCATAATCGCCATCACTGTTACCAGAATTGTATTTACCATACTGATAGGCAGCAGGTACTTCCACTCCAAAGTTAATAATTGATCCACACGCAGGCGGGGGAATGTCCACCGGAACTGCATGATGATAAAGATGATAAAAAATGTTTTGCCCAAAAACCATAATGAAGATGGCACAAAATCCATGATATGGTTGAATTCCTGCCAGTGACCTATATGGAATGGCATCCAGCCACCCAGAAATAATGTTGCTGCAATGGCAGATACGATAAACAGATTGATATATTCTGCCAGAAGGAACATAGCAAATTTCATACCTGCATATTCGGTGTGAAAACCAGCAGTAAGTTCCTGCTCCGCCTCAGCGAGGTCGAATGGTGCACGGTTGATCTCGGCGGTAGAAGCGATAACGAAGATGACAAATGAGATAATAACCGGGATATGGCCTCTGATGATCCACCAGCCTGTTTCCTGGCTCATAACAATATCGCTCATTTTGAGGCTGCCTGTAAGAATTACGATTGAGATAAGAGAAAGGCCGACAGAAAGCTCGTAGCTTACTATCTGAGCACCGCTGCGCATAGCGCCCAGCAGGGAATATTTATTGTAACTGCTCCAACCAGCCATCAAAATGCCTATAACAGCCAGCGAAGAAATAGCTGAAACATACAGAACCCCGATATTGATATCCCAGATCTGAAAATCCTTTGCAAATGCAATTGGAGCCAGAACAAGCATACAGGTAACCACCATAATAACAGGGGCGAGGTTGAAGAGGAATTTATCTGAGCCTGTTGGAGTGAGTCCTTCTTTCATTACCAGCTTAACGGTATCTGCAACAATCTGCAATGAGCCATAAGGGCCAACCCTGTTGGGACCGTATCTCATTTGCATAAAGCCGGCTACCTTGCGCTCCATATAACCTAGAATAAAGCACAAAGGAACCAGGAAAAGCAGCAGGCAAATGCCAGCAATAACCATCTCAACTGACTTTGCCAGCAGTTCATTGGGTATCGTACTCACCAGCCAGTTGTGAATGCCACTGGCAACAGATGAAAAGCTTATTGTAAGAAGTAGGTTCAATGTCTTTATTTTTTAAACTCTTAATACCATTATTTCGAAATTACCTTAATCCCATTAGCCACTGCTTTCGCTCTGCATCAGCAATGAAATCATCTGCCACTATATTTAATTCCATATCAAATATTACACCCTTATAGAACTGGTGTTTCTCAATAGCTTTATTTTCAAAAGCCAAATACTCTTCATCTGGGTATCTTCTTCCTTCATAATTTTCAATCAATGCCCACTTATCTATTTTTCAATTATTGCCCTTAAACAATTCTTAATTTGCAATAAATTACTCCATTTATAATCCAAATCTACCGATCCACATCCGGTATAATCAAATCAATAGTTGACATTATGGCTACCAGATCCCCGATTTTATAGCCTCTTGCCACATGATCAAGGGCTGAAAGATTAGAAAAATTTGGTGAACGGTACTTGATCCGGTATGGAGAGGCAGCCCCGTCACTTACAATGAATACGCCTAACTCGCCCCTAGCTGTTTCTACTCTTTGGTAAAACTCACCCTTTGGCAATTTGAGCACCATCTTTGTCTTTGCCTGGAAATCTCCTTCCGGAATATTATCAATCAGTTGTTCGATAATTGATACCGATTGTTTCATTTCATTCATGCGCACCATGTAGCGCGAAAAACAATCGCCCTCCTTACCCAGCACTTCATCAAACTGTACCTTGTCATAGCCATCATACGGGAACCATTTACGCACATCACAACTAACGCCAGAGCCACGAGCCATGGGGCCTGTGCAGCCAAATGAGATGGCATCTTCGGCAGTAAGAAACCCAACATTTTTATTTCTGTTTTCAAATATCACATTACCCGTCAATACATCATCATACTCCTGAAACTTGGACTTGATCTGTTTCAGCACATCTTTTGTTCTTTTCTGGAAATTGGGATGGATATCAGCCATAATGCCTCCCGGCACACAAAAATTCTGTGTTAGGCGTGCACCACATGTCTCTTCCATTATCTCCAATATTGCCTCGCGTTCGCGGAATGCATAAAAGAACGGAGAAACCGCACCCAGGTCAAGCCCTGTGCAACCCCACCACAACTGGTGAGAGGCAAGACGGGTGAGCTCGGCCAATATAATCCTTATCATTTGTGCCCGTGGCGGCGCTTCGATCTGCAAACCCTTCTCCACACACAATGCACAAGCCTGGTTGTTGATGTGGGCGCTGAGGTAGTCCATACGGCTGGTAGCATAGATAAAGTTGCGGTAAGAAAGGCTTTCCGACATCTTCTCAATGGAGCGATGAATATAACCCAGGTGCGGCTGCACCTTTTTAATCGTTTCGCCATCGAGCCATACCTTCAGATGAAGCACACCATGAGTGGATGGGTGCTGCGGCCCGATGTTTATAACGAATTCCCCTTCTTCGGTTGTATAATCTTCTCCCAGCAGGCTCATATGGTAATCATATTTTCATCAACATAATTTTTTCTCAGCGGATATCCTTCCCAGCTTTCATCCAGCAACAACCTGCGCATATCGGGGTGGTTCTTAAAATTAACCCCGAAAAGATCATAGACTTCGCGCTCGTGAAAATTGGCCGTCTGGTAAATATCGCAAACTGTTTCAATTTCGGGCTTTACAACATCTGCAATTTTTGCTTTAATTACCACAATGTGTTTATGCGTTTTAGATATCAGATGGTATACCATCATGAGATTTGTTTTCCAATCGATACAGGTAAGGCAAAACAGGAAATTGAACTTCAAATCATCTTCATACCGCAACGTCTTTATCAATGGTTTTAGTTCAGTTGAAGCAATAAGGATATTCAGGAATTCCCCTGTTTCATCGTAGGTAACGGTTGGGAAAAGAGCGCTGATATATTGTTTTAGTTCTTCGTTTGTCATTTGCCGCTCTCTTTTGATTTCCCGAAATAGGTTTCGTGCTTGATTTTTTCCTGCAAAGTGATCATGGAGTGCAAAAGGGCCTCCGGCCTTGGCGGGCAGCCAGGCACATAAACATCGACCGGGATAATATGATCTACGCCTTTTACAACTGAGTAGGTATTGTAAAAAAACGGACCGCCTGAAATGGTACATGCGCCCATGGCTATCACATATTTGGGATCGGGCATCTGATCATACAGGCGTTTCAGTACGGGAGCCATTTTCATGACAATCGTTCCCGCTACTATTATAAGATCGGCCTGCCTTGGCGAGGCCCTTGCAACTTCAAACCCGAATCTTGACCAGTCGTACTTGGCATCGGCAGCACTCATCATTTCGATGGCACAGCAACTGGTACCGAAAACCAGAGGCCATAAAGAGTTAGACCTTGCCCAATTGATGAGATCATCCAGTTTTGATACAAGAATCCCTCCATCGGGAGTTTCATGCAGTTGTGCCGGAAATATTATTTTTTCAGTTTCTGCCATTAGTAAATTGCAACTTTAGAATTTTGAATAAAAAATTATACTCTGGCAATTACATCCACTTCAAAGCTCCTTTTTTCCAGGCATATAGCAGGCCCATAAAAAGGATAAACATGAAAATCACTATTTCCACAAGGCCCACCATCCCGATTTTCTTTACAGCCACTGCCCAGGGGTACATAAACACCAGTTCGACATCAAATATCAGGAAAATAAGTGCAAAAAGGTAATATCCTACATTAAATTGTATCCATGAGGTACCGGTAGTCGGAATTCCGCACTCATAAGGCTCTCCTTTTACCTTGCTTGCTGAGGATTTTGCAAACCATTTAGAAATTAAAATTCCGCCAACCGAAAAGGCAATTCCAACAATTAGCAATAGTATTAAGGCTGATGATCCCATATTATTTCAATTCGGGGTACAAAGTACATCATTTATGCAATCTTCAAAAGATGATGATGGTCATATTTTATTCTGACAATTATCACGGATAAATGTTGAAATAAATTTACTTTTGCCCCGTTTTTCCTACTTTTAAAAAAAATAAAAACTATGGCAATCAAAATCACTG
Source organism: uncultured Bacteroidota bacterium (assembly GCA_903835005.1). Classification (GTDB taxonomy): domain Bacteria; phylum Bacteroidota; class Bacteroidia; order Chitinophagales; family Chitinophagaceae; genus Nemorincola. The sequence goes on from CAILLK010000030.1 coordinate 19,343, forward strand.
ACGAGTGTATTAATTGTGGCGCTTGCGAGCCTGAATGTCCTAATGGGGCAATTTATGCAGGTGGCGATGAGTGGCGTTTTTCCTACAAAACATCATTATCCGGAACATTTGTTGCAAAGAGCGGACTGACATCTGATGTGGATGCAGGACACGACGCTGTATCCAACGATGTATATTATATCGTGACGGATAAATGTACAGAATGTGTTGGTTTTCATGAAGAACCACAGTGTGCATCGGTTTGCCCGGTAGACTGTTGCCTGCCAGATGAGGACCATGTAGAATCGAAGGAAGAACTGGAAGAAAAAATGCATTCGTTGCATCCTTAACCTTAAAAATAATCTTTTAAGGTTATCCCCAATTGGGGATTAATAAATGGGTAAATAAGCGTATCAAATGTAATGGGTTGTTGCAAATCCACTAAATTTGAAGGTAATTGCAGTTATTGCAATAAGTTTTATTTGCCTTTATAACAAATTAATTAATTACGCCAGCCTGTAAATGGGACAATGATATTCTTTGCGGGAAGGTATTAAATATTGATTAAAATAATGGAATCGATTGTAGAACAAAATGTGGGCCACGATACAACCCTCATTGAAGCAGAAAGCATAGTAATCAGGTTTTCCGGCGACTCTGGCGATGGCATGCAGCTGACCGGTACCCAGTTTACGGATACGGCGGCCTTTTTTGGCAATGACCTGAGTACCTTCCCCGAATTCCCCGCTGAAATACGAGCCCCTATCGGCACCACGGCAGGTGTTTCGGGTTTCCAGGTAAATTTCGGCAGCAAAGAAATTTTTACTCCAGGCGATGAGTATGACGTGCTTGTTGCAATGAATGCAGCTGCGCTTAAAGTAGATCTTCCCCGCCTGAAGCGAGGTGGTATTATTATAACAAACACGGCAGGATTTGATAAGAAGAACCTTGGACTTGCAGGCTTTCCGGATGGAGTAAATCCACTGGAAGATGGCTCGCTCGAGGATTATACCGTACATAAAATAGACGTTACCAAATTCACCAAGGAGTGTCTTGCAGGTTCGGGTCTGGGCATGAAGGAAATAGAGCGTTCAAAAAACATGTTCGTTCTGGGCCTGTTGTTCTGGATGTTTGATGAGCCGATGGAATATACCATCAACTTCATCAATGAGAAGTTTGCCAAGAAGCAGGATATAGCTGATGCGAATATCAAGACGCTGAAAGCAGGCTGGAATTTTGGCGACCATACCGAAATTTTCACAACACGCTTCCATGTAGCGCCGGCCAAATTGCCTAAGGGTACCTACCGCAATATTTCGGGTAACCATGCAACTGCAATAGGCCTTGTTGCTGCTGCTGAACTGAGCGGATTGCCGTTGTTTCTGGGTTCTTACCCTATTACACCGGCTTCGGATGTGTTGCACGAACTTTCTAAATACAAAACAAGTAATGTAAAGACATTCCAGGCTGAAGATGAGATTGCAGCTATTTGCGCTGCAATTGGAGCATCATATGGTGGTGGATTAGGTGTTACTACTACATCGGGCCCCGGTATGTCGCTGAAAACCGAGGCCTTGGGGTTAGCTACCATCCTGGAAATACCATTGCTTGTTATCAATATCCAACGTGGCGGACCATCTACAGGATTACCTACAAAGACCGAACAGTCGGACCTGATGCAGGCAATGTATGGCAGGCATGGTGAAGGCCCCCTGCCTATTGTAGCTGCCAGCTCACCAGCCGATTGTTTTAATACCGTTCTGGAAGCTGCCCGGATTGCAGTAGAGCATATGACACCAGTGATTTGCCTGACTGACGGATACATAGCCAACGGATCTGAGCCATGGCGTTTTCCGACCAAGGACCAACTTTTGCCAATCAATGTAACATTTGCTACAGAGCCTAATGGCCCTAATGGTACCTTCCTGCCTTATAAGCGTGATGAGAAATTATCGCGCCCATGGGCCAAGCCGGGAACCAAAGGATTGATGCACCGCATAGGCGGATTGGAAAAGGCACAGGAAACAGGCAACGTATCTTATGATGCCAAGAATCATGAGGCGATGACCAAGCTGCGTGCTGCCAAGATTGAAAAAATTGCTGATTATATACCATTGGCTGCACCGGATAGTGGTAAATCAACCGGTAAACTGGCGGTTCTGGGCTGGGGTTCAACCTCGGGAGCAATAAAGACCGCGGTGCGCGAATTGCTGGAAGAAGGATATGATGTAGCGCACATTCATCTGCGCCATATGAATCCATTCCCCAAAAACCTGGGCGAATTGCTGAGCGGTTATGAGCATGTGCTGATTCCGGAAATGAATTGCGGCCAGTTGTCGCAACTGATCAGGGCTAAATACCTGGTACCAGCAGAAAGCCTTTCGAAAGTACAGGGACTGCCATTTACGACCAGCGAACTGAAAAACAAAATTCTTGAAATCCTTAAATAATTATTCAGAATGACTACTATAATAGAACAGGAAGCAGCGCCCAAACTGACGGCAAAGGATTTCGCATCGAACCAGGAAGTGAAATGGTGTCCCGGCTGCGGCGATTATTCTATATTGAAGCAGGTGCAAACCGTATTTCCCGATTTCGGGATACCTAAGGAAGACATCGTTTTCATTTCAGGTATTGGTTGTGCAGCACGTTTCACCTACTATATGGATACCTATGGCATGCACAGTATTCATGGCAGGGCAGCAGCAATAGCATCAGGACTTAAAGGCCTGAATCCGAAATTAAGTGTTTGGGTGGTATCGGGCGACGGTGATGCATTCTCCATTGGCGGTAATCACTTCATTCACCTGATGCGTAAAAATTTCGATCTCAATTACCTGGTCTTCAACAACCAGATTTATGGACTGACCAAGGGACAATATTCACCAACATCTGAAAAAGGAAAGGTGGCCAAATCGACTCCATACGGATCGGTTGAGGAACCATTCAACCCAAGTGAACTGGCCCTGGGCGCAAAATGCAGTTTCGTTTCGCGCAGCCTGGACCGTGACCCCAAGCATATGCAGATGGTGCTGAAACGGGCCCATGAGCACAAAGGCACGTCTTTTGTGGAGATATACCAGAATTGCCCGGTGTTCAATGATGGTACCTTCTTCGCTTTTTCGGAAAAAGAAACCAAGCAGGAACAATCCATTTACCTGGAGCATGGCAAACCTTTATTGTTCAGCAATGGTACCAAGGGGATAAAACTGGATGGTACAAGGCCGGTAATCGTAAACCTGAACGAAAACGGTAACTCAGCCAGCGACCTGTGGATACATGATGAGCATGATAAAACAAAGGCGCATATTATAGCCGGGTTCTTTGATACTGAGTATGATGGCGTTCATTTCCCTCGTCCGTTTGGTGTCATTTACTCGGAAGACCGCCCAACCTGCGAAGATGGAATGGAACAGCAGATAGCTGAGCTTACGGCCCGTAAAGGCAAGCCTTCGCTGGATAAGATTTTATCGGGGGATAAGACCTGGACGATATTGTAATTTTAAGCGTGTAAATTATATTTGGAAAGCGGCCTCTTTGGGGTCGCTTTTATTATTTATGCTAACGGTTATACTACTTCAATTGCACATGAATATGATCATCGTGCCTCACCGCCCGGCAACCATGAAACCGGATTTTGTTGCTGGTCAGTTTAAGTCGCTTTACCAGGTGCGGCTCAATGAAGATTTTCCCCGTTGCATCTTCGGAAGCAAATAGCTCCACGAGGTCCTTGGTTTTTGTTTCATTGAAAGTGAAGTTGACTTTGTTGCCCTGCGGCACTATTACTCTCAGTATATTATATTGCCAGAAACCTCTGTTGCCGCAATCTTCGGCGGTGTTTACTTCTCCGGGCCTGGGTTCTTCGCAGATGCCATAACCTATGGCAGAGGGTACCTCATTTGTTTCAATTCCCTGAATGTTATTATAACAGAATGACAGGTCTATTTTCTTGCTATCATTATGGCTCAGATGCGGAAATAACGGGAAGCCATTGATAAAAGGAAAACTGCAATCGAGGTAATTAAGTGTGGTTCCGGGATATTTTGTAGCCATTTGGTTAGCAACGTCAAAAGCCATATCGCGCAGTACGGGCCTGACATAGTTGCGGTTGAGCAGGCAAGTCCAGATGGTTGCCGGGCGAATGTGGTTGGTTGTCCTGATTGGCATACGCACCCGGCCTAAAGGCTTTGCTAATATTGGGACGATTAAAAATGTGGCTAAACAATACAGGAGAAGAAAAGTGGTCAATTTCACCAAGCTTGCCAGCCATTTATTATTTGTCTTTTCATTAATCCATTTGAAAGTGGTGGTATTTATGAGGTATATAATTCCGCCTGTTTGGGTTAGGATGGAGAGGATAAGAAAAGCAATGAATCTTCTGAATATTTTCATTAACTGTATAGGGAAAATACTAAATTTGCGATAATGTCTATTACTGCTATAGTTATTAATTTCAACGATAAAATTCAGACAAATCAAGTTCAAACTCAACCTCTATTGCTGTAATAAATTTCAGTTCTTCCTTGTGTTTACGAAAATAACCTACCAGGTCTTCGGGATTTGAAAAAATATCTTTCAACCTGTTTATATGGTTTTTTCTGTCTTCATAAACATCATAGTAATTCAGACCAATAAAGTCTATAAAATTCCTCGCTTCAGTGTCATCTGGATTTGTTTCTTCGTATACCAAATCTCCGGATAAGAACTGAATCCTGCTTTCAAAATCAGTTTGGAAAAATAAATTATCAAAAAATGTTTCTCCTTTATATTGTTCATCTTTTTTATAGAGATTTGCCCTTCTTAATACTGCATAATAATTGTAATAATCATCATTGTATTTAATGCTACTGTTAAAATGTTCCACCTCTACAGAATCCAGATGATCAATATATTTTTCGGTATAGGCGCAAAAATTCTTTTGTTCCTTCAATAATAAGTTTCTCAGTATGGCATTATTTTCCGCATTACCACTGAGATAAGTTAATCCTTGCTTCAGAATATTTGAATCTGCGGTTTTAGAAAGGAATTTCATTGTTATTAAAAGTTATATTCATTTCCTAGATGGGCTATCTTTCCAGTCAGTTCCATTTTTTCGCTTTCGTTTGAAGTATGGCGCAGCCTTTTTTTCATGTTCAGATATTCTTTCCACATTTCCTCTCCCCGTTTTCCCATTAAATGAGTGATGCTGAAATCCTTTTGCAAAATATCATTTGGATCATCACCTGCAGGGGCTTTACCTTTAAATGCCTTTACGGAACCTGGTTCATCCCAATCCAGTATTATACGTTCATAAGGTTCAAATTGTGCTGCGATGATAGGACTATGTGTGGCTACAAAAAGCTGCGTATTGTTTTCGCCGTTTTTATCAATAAATACATTCTGGTAAGATTCAATCAGACCATACAAAAAATCAGGAAACAGGCTATTCTCCGGCTCATCAATGAGAACAATGCCCCGCTTTATTTCCCTGTTAAAATAGAGGGAAAAAATATGCCCGATACGAAAAATGTAATTACGAATACCTGTGCTTAACTGACTATACTCGATATGCTTATTAGATCCGATAGTATAAATATAAGCCAGCAGATTATCAGTTAGCTGAACCGGATTGCTTGCGCCCGCCACATCAAAATACAAGCCTGCATTAGCCAGTATACGGTTCCATACTTCTGAAATTTTGTCGAGTATTTTTGGATACTTTTTATCAAACTCAACTATCAGGTCTTTCTTGGTTTTATTTATGTTTTCATCCCTGGTTTCAAATTGTTCTTTTTCCTCCTGCCGTTGCTTTATTAAATAAATAAGTACAGTCCAGAATTCATTAATATTCTCATTAGAAACCTCATGGTAAAAGGGGAAATTATTAAATAATTGCAAAGCAGTATTAACATCACTCTTTGGACAATCATCAAATCCTAAATAAGAATTTTTCAATCCTTCGGAGGGTGAATAAATCAGGAGATCAGATCTATCATCCATGAACTTTGAAATATGATAAATATTCTCATTATTAATAGCAAATAAAATACTTTTTCCATATTCCTGTCGGATAGTTTGAGATTCTAAATTCATTAAATATTCAAACCAATCAGGTAAATTTAGTACTAAAGGCTCTAAAAAGAAGTGTTCTACATTGGTATTTCCAACACCAGTATATTTATTGAAGTAAACTACATTTACACCTTGAATACTTAACTCTACAGCATAAGACCATTTGTGATTTGACTCTTGCTTTATAAGCCCCTTGACAAACATCAGTAATGTTGATTTCCCTGTCCCGTTCTTACCAATAAAACAAACCTTGTCAACAGCTTCACCAGTGATTGGATTCGTCAAATCAATAAAAGTGTCTTTAAACTGATGATATCCCTTTATCCAGATTTTCCGTATTTTCATACATCTTAATTATGATTGTAAAAGTAATTTAAAGCAGTCAGTTTCAGATAAAATTATTGATAAACCCTACTAATTACTTCATTCATCCCATCATCAATTCACTTAATTTTAATGAAATAACCTTAATTTTGCCTGTAATTAAATACCGCGCATTTTTATACAATATAACTTCAAACCTTTAAGCAGGTTTGCCTTTTTGGGATTCTAATTACTAAAAACGATATAAATGAAAAACACTCTATCCTTTGCCTTAAGCCTTATCGGGAAATTATGTGCTGATTACGGCAGCTCAATTATTGTCCTGCTATTCTTCGCTTTTATGGCGATTCCTCAATTTTCCTATTCTCAGATAAGCGGGACACCCTCAGTTTGTGTGGGAGCGAACAGGACATTGACAGACGGGATGACAGGCCCTACCTGGAGCAGCAGTAATGCAGCAGTGGCAACAGTTGGTAGTACATCAGGTATTGTGCATGGTATAACTGCCGGTACGGTTCATATTTATTGCACAAATGGCTCTATTAACGACAGTGTATCATTTACGGTTAATCCTAACCCGGCGCCCATTACCGGCAGCACTATACTTTATGGCCCTCCTATTTATGTTTATGGCGGTGCAGGAACCCTGGCGGATGCTACACCCGGAGGAACATGGTCATCAAGCAATACAGCAGAGGCAAGTATTGGAGCTGGTACCGGTATTGCCATTGGCATGGCATGCGGCAACCCGATTTTTACTTATACTTTAGCAACGACTGGTTGCTTTACGAGCCAGCTTGATACTGTGATTTGCGGCCCCGGCACCGCATGGGCCTACAGCAGTATTACCGGTGCATCAATACCAGTTTGTGTGGGTTCATCTGTTACATTGGCTGATACGGCAGCGGGAGGCTATTGGGAAAGCGGCAATACAGCTATTGCAACTATAGGGTCTTCGACCGGGGTATTAACCGGTGTGGCCGCAGGAACATGCAGCATTGTGTATGTTTTGGGTTCTTCGTATGCTTATACAACAATTACAGTCAGCCCGGTACCTGCCTCTATCACCGGGTTTAAGAAGCTGTGTTTCTCACCTGCAACTACTACTTTATCGGATGTTACTGCTGGTGGAACCTGGAGCAGTGTAAATACGAGCATTGCTACAGTAGGATCATCGTCGGGAATAGTAACCGCAGGAATGACCATAGGCATCGATACTATCAAATATACGTTGTCAACAGGTTGCTTTACGACTACTACAGTAAATGTTATTGGAACCCCAATTTCACCTGGAGAAATTATCGGGCCAACTTCTTTATGTTCGGGAACATGTGTGAATGACACAGATGCAGTGGGCGGTGGTGTCTGGAGTATCAGTAATCCTGCTGTGGCAACTATTGGGTCTGCTACAGGAACAGTTTGTGGTATATCACCGGGTGTTGCCATCATTACTATAAGTGGCACCTGCCCGGCAACTCAGACCATTACAGTTAATTCAACTCCTTCACCTATTATCGGGACCTTTATAACCTGTATCGGCAGTACCGTAACACTGAGCGATGCAACACCGGGCGGCACTTGGAGCAGCAGCAGCTCAGTTGCTACCGTTGGAACATCCGGGGTAGTAATGGGTGTAGTATCAGGTTCTGCAACAATTACCTATACTGCAGGTATAGGCTGTAGTGCCTTAAGAGCTGTTACCGTTAATCCGTCGCCAACGCTTTATACAGTAACCGGCGGTGGCAGTTATTGTGCCGGTGGAACAGGTTTACATATCGGATTGGTAGGTTCAACATCAGGAATCAGTTATCAGCTTTATGATGGCACAACCTTAGTTGGATCGCCAGTTATGGGTACCGGATTGCCATTAGATTTTGGATTGCAGACCGGCGCAGGGATTTATACAGTAGTGGCCAGAAATCCAACCACTACCTGCTCTGATACTATGAGCCTCAGTGCGACGATTACAGTGAACCCGGTTCCCGCGCTTTTTACCGGGCCGACTGCATTTTGCGTAGGCGGTACGGGATTATTTACCACATCACCGGCAGGCGGCATATGGTCGAGCAGTGCAACTACAGTAGCAACCATCGGGACCTCAGGTATCATTACAGGAATAGCCGCCGGAACAGCGACAATAAGTTATACCCTGCCTGTCACAGGATGTTTTACATCACATTGGATTAATGTGACTACATCTCCCTGCCCGCTTTCGATTCCGGCAGTATGCCTTAGTACGCCAACTACACTTACAAACTGCATCAGTGGTGGTGTATGGAGCAGCAGCACATCTATGGTAGCTAACATCGGGTCGCTTAGCGGTTTAGTTACAGGCGTTGCTGTGGGCATAGATACTATAACATACTCACTGGGCACTACCGGGTGCACAGTTACGGCAACATTATCAGTAATTTCTGCACCTGCCGCAATAGCAGGCCCATCCTCAACCTGTGCCGGTTCTACCATTACTTTAAGCGATGCTACGTCATCAGGTACATGGTCCAGCAGTAACACAGCTGTTGCAACTGTTTCGTCTTCAGGAGTGGTAACCGGAGCCTCTGCCGGTGTTGTTACTATTTCTTATACAATAGGCAGCTGCTCAGCAACCAAAATTGTCACCATATACGCAATACCGGCCACTATCGGGGGGCCATCGTCAGTTTGTATGGGGTCCACAATTACAGAAACAGACACCTCCACCGGGGGCAGCTGGAGTGTAGCTGCGGTATGGCTTGCAACAGTGGGGTCAGCTACAGGTATCGTTTCCGGTGTTGGCGCCGGTAGTACTATAATATCCTATACCGTAGGAGGGTGTTCGGCTACAAGAACCATAACTGTCAATGCTGCATCACCGATAACCGGATTCGCCGGAATGTGTGTGGGCGCTGCCACCACGCTTTCAGACGCTTTCAGTGGCGGTACATGGAGCAGCTCTGCTACAGGTATAGCAACCGTAACAGGCTCGACAGGAGTTGTCAACGGAGTATCAGCAGGTACATCCGTTATATCCTATACTATGCCGGCAGGCTGCTATGTGACGACAACAGTTACCGTAAGTCCCTTTCCAGGACCGGTTTCTGCTCCGCTATATTTGTGTAATGGCTCATGCATTACGATGAGTGCGGGTATTTCCGGTGGCGCGTGGAGCAGCAGCCTTCCATCACTGGCAACGGTGGATGCGGGTACAGGATTGGCCTGCGGCCTTGCTCCGGGATCAGTAACTTTTACCTATATGGCTGGTGGTTGTTCTGCCACTGCAACACTTACTGTAAATCCTACACCACCTGCAATATCGGGGCCAACCTCGCTATGTTCCGGTTCCAGTGCTGCATATACTGATGTATTCAGCGGTGGTACATGGAGCAGCAGCACATCGGCGGTAGCTACCATAGGCACATCTGGTGTGGCTACCGGTATATCTTCAGGTACGGCAATCCTTTCCTATTCATTCAGTACCGGTTGTTCGGCAATCTTGCCTGTGAATGTCTATCCGTACAGTGGTATCACAGGCCCTTCATCGGTTTGTATCGGACAAACGATAGTACTGACTGATGCTGTTGGGGGAGGAGCGTGGAGCAGCGGTTCTACCGGTGTGGCAACAATAAATTCAAGTGGTCTGGTTTCAGGAATAACTGCCGGAACAGCAACTATCAGTTACAATCTGCCGGGTGGTTGTGTTGCAACAGCGGTGATTACTGTAAACGCATTACCATTACCGGTTACCGGATCTCATACCGTATGTGTCAGCTCAACTGTAACATTATCTGATGCTACATCCGGAGGTATATGGAGCAGTTTAAATACGGCGGTAGCATCAGTTTTTGGCGCGGGGAATGTAGCGGGAATCAGCGCTGGCGTTGATACAATAGAATATACTTATCCCGGAGGTTGTTTTACAATATTTACAGTTACTGTAAATGCGATCCCGGACACTATTTCCGGACCCGGCTCAGACTGCATTGGCGGTGTAATTACTTTAGCTGACCCATCGCCTTTTGGTACATGGGTGAGCGGTGCTCCTGCTATTGCCACTGTGGGCTCAACTTCCGGCGCCTTTACCGGACTTACTGCAGGATCAGTAACTATTACTTACGGATTGCCTACGGGTTGCCACGTGACTAAAACAGTAATAGTGAATCCTGCCCCATCATCAATTTCAGGTATCACCTCTTTATGCCCCGGCGGTTTGTCGCTGCTGGCAGATTTAACACCGGGTGGAACCTGGAGCAGCAGTAATACTTCAATTGCAACCATTAATCCCTCAACAGGTGTATTGAGTGGGTTGGTTCCGGGAAGTTCAGTAATTACTTATAATTCAGGCCCCGGTTGCCTGGTAACAACCTCAGTTGTTGTTAATCCTCTGCCAGCTACCATATCCGGTTCCACGTTGCTCTGCCAGGGCGCTTCAGTTACTTTAACGGATATTACACCGGGTGGCTCCTGGAGCAGTACTAACCCATCGATAGTGAGCGTTACGCCCGGAGGCGTAATAACAGGATTAGCAGCAGGCACAGCTAATGTAGATTATACACTTGGATCAGGCTGCATGTCTGAAATCGGTATAGTTGTAGATCCGCTGCCGGCTACAATTTCGGGAATTCCACTGGTTTGTGTTGGCCTTATAACATCATTGAGCGATGTAACACCCGGCGGCACATGGAGCAGCAGCAATACAGCTATTGCCCCAATCAGTATTTCAGGCACTGTTACCGGCATTGCCGCAGGAATTGCTACTATTACTTATACTGCCACAACAGGATGTATAACCACTGTTGCAGTTGGTGTCAATCCCCCCCCTGCACCAATTTCAGGCGCATCACTTATTTGTGCAACTACATCAACATTATATACTGATGGCGTTTCTGGTGGCGAATGGCTTAGCAGTAACCCGGGAGTTGCCGCAGCCGGCAGTTCTTCAGGCATTATTACCGGTGTATCTACCGGTACAGCTATTATTACCTATATGACGGGTGCAGGGTGCCAGCTTACCAAGTCTATTACGGTAGATCCGGTGCCACTGCCCGTTTCAGGCCCCGGAAGTATCTGTACAGGTATACCCACAACAATGACTGATGCTACACCCGGTGGCGTATGGGCAAGCAGCGCGCCTGCACTGGCTTCCGTAGGTTCATTATCCGGAACCGTAGAAGGATATGCAGGTGGAATAGTTGCCATAAGCTATACGCTGGGGTGCACCATAACTCATTTAATAACTGTAAACGTAATGCCATCCATGATCACAGGGCCTGGCTACACGTGCACAGGTGGCACAGTAATTTTGTCCGATTCTATTGCAGGCGGGACATGGACTTCATCAGCGCCTTCCATTGCTTTTGCCGGATCTTCGACGGGTATGGTAACCGGAATATCAGTTGGAAGTACAACTATTGATTATACAATGCCCGGGGGATGCTTCAGCAGCACTACAATTACCATCACGGCTCCTCCCGCAATGTTTACCATTACGGGCGGAGGCAATTATTGTGCAGGCGACTCAGGAGTACATATAGGTCTTACTGGCTCTGAACCGGGAGTTAATTACCTTCTTTACAGAGGTACCACACCTACGGGGACATTTGCCGGAACAGGCTCACCGCTTGACTTTGGCTGGCAGACCGTAACAGGAAGCTATACAGTTACTGCTACCAATGTTCTCTCAGCATGCAGCACAAATATGACCGGTTCGGTTACTGTAAATGTTACGCCCGTGGTAGTTCCTCATGTAAGTGTTACGGCAAGCCAGGGGGATACCATCTGTTCCGGTATTTTGGACAGTTTTACCGCTCATCCGGTAAATGGAGGTGTCTCTCCTTTTTACCAGTGGCAGGTTAATGGTGTTACTACAGGCACAGGGTCTGTTTATGCTTATCTGCCGGTGAACGGAGATGTAGTTAAAGTGAAAATGGCCAGCAGTGCGGTTTGTGCTGTACCTGATACTGTTTATAAATCAGATACCATTACAGTAAATACCTCAGCAAACCCGGTTGTTACTATTTCGGCTTCTCCCGGAGACACGGTTTGTAAAGGCACTATCGTTTCATTATCAGAATCGACTTTGTTTGGCGGAACCGCACCTACTTTTTCATGGGTGAAAAATGGTGTATTATCTGGTAGTGGTGCAATTTTTACGTTCCTGCCAACTAATAATGACATTATTTATTGTGTGGTGCACAGCAATTATATCTGCCGGTTATCAGACGTGGATACCAGCGGCCTGCTGGTACTAACAGTAGATACCCCGGCAACGCCTGTGGTAACCCTGTTTGCCAGCCCTGCCAGCACAGTAAGCCCCGGCGACACAGTAACACTTACAGCCACAGCAACCAATGGTGGCACATCGCCGGCATGGCAATGGTATAAGAATGGTATTTTAATAACAGGCGCAACGAACAGTACTTATGTAATTGATTCTTTCAGCACTCCGCAGACAGACTCCTTTACCTGCCATATTACCAGTAGCGGCCCTTGCGTGTCTTCTTCTGCCCAAACTATTCTGGTTACCGTAACTACAGTAGGGGTAAAACAGCTTTCGCTGAGTAATATTTCTGTAAATGTTCTCCCTAATCCGAATAAGGGAGAATTTACAATTTCGGGTACTACAGGTATCAGCAGCGGAAGCGGCAATGATGAATATGTAACGATAAGCATAACTGATATGCCAGGCCAGTTAATTTATAAAACGGATCTACATACCATCAACGGCATACTCAATGAAAGGTTAAGGCTGGAGGGTATACTTGCAAAGGGCACCTACTTACTTACCCTAAAATCAGCTTCGGGATTCCAGGTATTCCACCTGGTTATTGGAGACTAAGTGAATTATAAACATCAGGTTAGTAAATGTAAATATTGTTGCAAAAAGATATTGTTTGTAATATTAAGACAATATGATAAAAATTATTTTCATCATTTGGTAATTTTTTCGTAACTTTATTACAGCAATTATTATCTATTCAGTAGTATTGTGAGTAGTATTTTTTCGAGAAGAAAACCAAGTTTTGAGATTTAATTTAAAGGCAATAATTCATTTACATGAAAAAAATTTATTTACTTCTATTTTTATCCTGTCTTTGTGCAAGTGTGTATGCACAAACTGCTGCATCTTATAATTTCTCAGCCTTTACAGGTACCTACACATCCATCTCTGGAACAGGGACTGCAATATCGGGTGGCATGAGTACTTGTGATGACTGCACTACTACCAGTATTCCAATCGGGTTTACTTTTAGTTATTGCGGAACAAATTATACTCAGTTATCTGCATGCTCCAATGGTTTCCTGTCATTGGATAATTCAACAGGTGCAAACTTTGATGTTGGTACTTCCTATATGGCAAGCGGAGGTATAGGATTGCTCATGCCTTTCTGGTGTGATTTATATTCTAATCCCGGCGGATATGGCTGTACAGGAACGGCGTATGCTTATTACCAGACAGCCGGAACAGCCCCTAACAGGACCTTTACTTTTGAATGGAAAAATTTCAGGGCCTATGGAGGCGGAAGCGCCTGTGTATGCTGTGAGGGAAATTTCCAGGTAATACTCTATGAATCTACCAATGTAATTGATTTTGTTTATGGCACATCAACACTATCCGGAATGGGTTATTCCGGACTTGCAATTGGTATTGCCAACAGTACAACAGATTACCAGACATTGAATAACAATTCTACATCACCCACTCCATCTTCAACTACATTTTATTACTCCAGTTCGCCTACCTATTCCACAGAACCAGCCAACAATCAGGTTTACCGTTGGTCTAACCAATGTATGGGCACCCCATCACCCGGATCTGCCCTCGCCACTGTAAGCGGTGGTTGCGCTGCTTATACATCTATACTTTCGCTCAGCGGAGGGCCCTTTGGTACTGGAATGACCTATCAGTGGCAATCATCACCGGATAATATTACCTGGACAAACATACCCGGCGCCACCGGACTGACTTATACAGCTACCGTTACCGGTACAATTTATTACCGTTGTGTACTTACCTGTTTTTATTCCGGGCTTAGCGCAAACAGTACCAGTGTAGAATTGATTTTAAGCTCACCCCCGTCAGCCATTTCCGGGCCCACAACGGTTTGTGTAGGATCTACCTCAACATATACTGACCCAACTCCGGGCGGCCACTGGACCAGCAGCATCACTTCTGTAGCCACAATCGGATCTTCGACAGGTATTCTTAATGCCGTCTCGGCGGGGACAACAGTCGTCAGTTATATAATGCCGGCGGGCTGTTACTCCACTGTAACGGTCAACGTTGTCACGTCCCCTTTGCCGATTGCCGGCTCATCAACCATTTGTGCAGGAACAACATCCGGATACAGTGATGGTATAGGGGGAGGAACCTGGAGCAGCAGCAATATTCCAGTTGCCACAATCGGATCATCTTCCGGCCTGGCCAGCGGTTTGACTCCCGGAGTTGTGATTTTTACTTATTCTCTGGGAACCTGCTCCACCACCAAAACCGTTACTGTAAATACATCGCCAGCTGCAATATCCGGACTGCATAGTATATGCGTTGGATCCAGCACATTACTTACTGACCCAACTGCGGGCGGCTCGTGGTCGTCTTCATCCGGTGCCATAGCTACCATAACCTCTTCAGGGGTTGTAACAGGCATTACAGCGGGAGTAGTGACTATATCTTATACGCTTGGAGATCTTTGTTATTCCACCTATTCATTTACAGTAAACGCCCTTCCTCCTGGTATTTCAGGACTCAGCAATATTTGTGCCGGAACAACGACCTTGCTTTTTGACGGCACACCGGGAGGCACATGGTTATCGAGCAATCCATCTATAGCAACAATAGGCGCTACAACAGGATTTGTAACAGGAATTGCCACCGGGAGTGTTACTTTCACTTATACACTTGCTACGGGTTGCTTTACTACATTTCCATTTACGGTTGATCCGGTACCTTCTGCAATCTATGGCCCGCTTACGGTTTGTGTAGGCTCAACAAATGTACTTATTGATACCACAGCAGGCGGTATCTGGAGCGCTACCGCACCTTATGCCACCATCGATCCGGGTACAGGACTTGACAGTGGAGTTGTAGCGGGAACGGTGATAATATCTTATACACTGGGATCCGGTTGCGCAGCTACAGCAACAGTTACAGTAAATCCAATACCAGGCCCGATAACAGGTATCAGCCCTTTATGCATTGGAACTGATACTTTATATTTCGATCCGGGTGGCGGCGGTACCGGACACTGGCAAAGCAGTGCAACCACTGTTGCAACTGTAGGATCTGCTACCGGAATGGTTGATGGAATTGGCGCAGGTGCAGCAACAATTTCGTATGTTTGGCCCACCGGTTGTGCGGCTACCTATATTGTGACAATTGATTCACTGCCTTCAGCCATAACCGGCCCTTCAAATGTCTGTGTTGGTATTTCAGTTACAGAATCAGATGCCTATACCGGGGGTACCTGGAGCAGTTCAGTACCCACTGTAGCAACAATTTCAGGTACAGGTACTGTGCTGGGTATATCGCCCGGAACTACGGTTATTTCTTATACCGGCGGCGGCGGATGCGCTGCAACCAGAACCTTTACTGTTAACTCATCGCCTGGCCCGGTAAGCGGATATAACCATGTATGCAGCGGGGCAAATGATACCCTGACAGATGGTGGCGGCGGTACCTGGACCAGCAACCATACTGGCATTGCTACAATAGGGTTCAGCAATGGCATTGCATCAGGTGTTGCTCCCGGCGTTGATACTATTACTTACTCTGTAGGTGCAGGTTGCATTACCACGTTTATACTTACTGTGAATCCATTGCCTGCAGCAATAAGCGGCCTCAGCAAAGTATGTACCGGGCAGTGCATAACACTGACAGATTTAGGTGGTGGAACATGGAGCACATCGGGAGCATTGGCAACTGTTGGCGCTACTACCGGCACAGTTTGCGGCGTATCCGCGGGTGTGGCTACGATCACGTATACTTTATCTTCACTTTGTTCGGCTACCAAACAGATCACTGTTAATCCGTTGCCTTCATTGTTTACCGTAACCGGCGGAGGTTCGTATTGTACCGGGGGAACAGGTGTCCACGTAGGATTAAGCGGATCGGCTTCAGGGGTTCTTTACCAGTTATATGTTGGCGGGGTAATTGTCGGGCTGCCTGTTCCAGGTACCGGCCTGCCGCTTGATTTTGGTATTCAGACTACAGGAGGAATTTATACTGTCATTGCTACTAATGCATCCACCGGCTGTGTAAAATTAATGACAGGTACTGTTACCGTTACAATTAGTCCGCTCCCGCCAGCCTGTAACGTTACAGGAGGCGGGACAATCTGTGCAGGATCTTCAGGCCTTCATGTCGGACTGACCTGCTCATCTGTGGGTGTCAGTTATCAGTTGATGCTGGGCGGTGCCGGAGTTGGTACAACAATCAGCGGCACCGGAGCGCCACTTGATTTCGGATTGCAAACTTCAGCGGGTACTTATACAGTGGTAGGAACTTATGCCGCTACCGGCTGTACCCGCATAATGACCGGAAGCGCTGTACTGAATGTGAATCCGTTGCCGGCACTTATAGCCGGGCCGACCGCATTGTGCCCGGGTACAACTATTTTATTGACTGATGCTACACCGGGCGGTACCTGGACAAGTACCAACCTGCCTATTGCGACTATAGGAGCAACTACGGGTATCGTAACCGGATTAACAACAGGAACAACAACGATTCTCTATACATTAACAGCTACGGGTTGCCAGACAGCTATCATAGTTACTGTGAGCCCTGCTCCCGGACCAATCATTGGCCCGGCTACCCTGTGTGTAGGTATACCAATAACATTGACTGATATTGTATCAGGAGGCAGCTGGACGAGCAGTTCACCTTCAAACGCTACCATAGGCGCATTTACAGGTGTTGTGACTCCATTAGTACCCGGGCCAACTACGATAACCTATTCATTGGGTGGTACCAGCTGCACCGTAACAAAATCTGTAACCGTGAATCCCGGGCCTGCCGCAATAACCGGACCAACGAATGTTTGTGCAGGCAGTACAATTGCGCTGGGTGATATTACTCCAGGTGGCACCTGGACAAACAGTACTCCTTCTGTTGGCGCTATTTCAACAACAGGAGTTGTAACCGGGATTGCTGCAGGCACCACTACAATTTCTTACGCAGTAGGTGCAGGATGCCCTTCTATATTGCCAGTTACCGTTAATCCTTTGCCAGCAGCAATAGGCGGGCCATCATTGGTATGTGCGGGCTCTGAAATAACTGAAACCGACGCTTCGGCAGGCGGCACATGGAGTATTGCTCCGTTAGCTACTGCTACAGTGGTGGCCACCTCAGGTCTTTTAACCGGTATAATATCCGGAAGTGCAACTGTTACCTATACACTGCCCACAACCTGTTTGATCACTCGTTCGGTAACTGTAAATCCATTGCCTGCAATAATTGGCGGTTCTGCTGTAGTATGTGTGGGTCTTACAACCACATTGACCGACGGAACACCAGGCGGGACATGGACTCATACATCCCCATTGATTGGCGCGGTAAGCTCTTCAGGTTTATACACAGGTATATCCAATGGTACAGATACGGTTACCTATACTATAAGTACCGGTTGTAAAATATCAGTAGTTGTGACGGTAAACTCTGTTCCAACAGCAATTGTTGGTGCTGGCAGTATATGTGTGGGTACTACACTTACATTAACTGATCCTATACCGGGTGGTACCTGGAGCAGTGCAGCGCCTTCTGTAGCAACAGTAGCTGCCATATCAGGCGTGGTAACCGGCGTAGCTCCCGGTGTGGCCAGTATAGCGTATGCATCGGGCGGATGCGGTACAAGTGTTACTGTAACCGTGATAGCGGCTCCGGTGGCAATGACTGGCTTATCCAGTGTTTGTGTGGGCAACACCATAACCAAAACAGATGCATCGCCCGGTGGTACCTGGATCAGTGGGGCGCCATTGCTGGCGTCTGTGTCCTCCTCAGGCGTGGTAACAGGTCTTTCTTCCGGAACAGTGATCATCTCTTACGCGCTGAGTACGGGCTGTGCTGTCATAGCGCCGGTTGTTGTTAACCCGATATCCGGTATTTTGGGTACATCGGTAGTATGTGTGGGACAAACAACTCTATTAACAGACTCAACACTTGGCGGCACATGGACCAGCAGCGCATCAGGAATAGCTTCTGTAAGCGCAGCAGGAATAGTAACCGGAATTGCAGCCGGGCCAGCAACGATTACCTACATGCTGCCTACAGGTTGTTTTGCTACACTGGCCATTACGGTAAACCCGGTTCCGGCACCCGTTACCGGGCCACCTCAGGTATGTGTTGGTTCAGTAATTACGCTCACTGATCCTTCTTCAGGGCCCGGGGCATACTGGAGCAGCAGTGCGTCCTCAATTGCATCAGTTGACCTTTCTGGCAATGTTACAGGAAATACTACAGGATCTGCAATTATCAGCTACAGCTACAGCACAGGCTGCTCGGCAACGCATATTGTTTCTGTAAACCCTGTTCCTCCGGCGCCAACAGCTATCGGCGGCGGTCCTCTGGTGGTATGTATCAGCCAGACTTTACCGCTTACAGACAGTATTACGGGCGGCAGCTGGTCCACCACTGCAACAGATATTAGTCTGAGTACATCAGGCATAGTAACAGGTTTATCTGCCGGAACAGCAACAATTACCTATGTATTACCAACAGGATGCGCGGCTGCTGCAACAGTAACTGTAAATGCTGCATTGTCATCAATTACGGGGACACCCAAAGTATGTGTTTACCAGGTAACTACATTAACTGCACCAATGCCAGGCGGCACATGGAGCAGTTCAGCAGCCGGGATAGCATCGGTTGATGTGTCCGGTAACGTCTCGGGTATTAGTGCAGGTATTGCCACA
Source organism: uncultured Bacteroidota bacterium (assembly GCA_903835005.1). Classification (GTDB taxonomy): domain Bacteria; phylum Bacteroidota; class Bacteroidia; order Chitinophagales; family Chitinophagaceae; genus Nemorincola. Next base: position 38,582 of record CAILLK010000030.1, read on the forward strand.
ATTACCTATTCCATCGGATCAGGTTGTTATAACACGATGATAGTAACTGTATATCCGGTTCCTGCCGGTATTACCGGCAGCCCGATGGTTTGCCAGGGGCAAAGTATATTGCTTGCAGATATAACACCCGGTGGCGCCTGGAGCAGCAGTGTGCCGGCAACTGCATCAGTAATTGCTACCACAGGATGGGTTCACGGAGTAGCCGCTGGTTCTGCAACTATATCTTATACCCTGGCCATAACCGGGTGTTATGCCACCTATACCGAGGTTGTCAACCCTTCACCTTCAGTCATTACCGGTTCATTACAGGTATGTGTGGGCTATACCACATCATTGAGCGATGCCACACCAGGTGGTATATGGAGCAGTGCCAACACAAGTATTGCCATTGCAGACCCTACCGGAACTGTATCGGGCATATCTTCAGGCATCACTACTATAAGTTATACCAGTTCGTTCGGATGCGCGGCTACTGCTGAAGTTACAGTGGCTATACCACCTGTAGCCATCAGCGGCAGCGACAATGTGTGCCAGGGCTATGCTACCACCTTTACAGATGGCGTAACTGGCGGCACATGGACCAGCAGTAATCCCTCAATAGCATCAGCAGGCTTAACTTCAGGTATCATATCAGGCGTAAATCCTGGAATTGCGACCATAACCTATTCGGTAGGAGCCGGATGCTCAATTCCGAAAAACATTACCGTTAACCCTACGCCAGTGCCGATATCCGGACCATCAGCAGTTTGTGCCACACAAAGCATAACGCTATCTGATGGTACAGGAGGCGGAACCTGGAGCAGTGTGACGCCGGCTATTGCTACAATTGGCGCAACAACAGGAATTCTGACAGGCGTATCGGCAGGAGTGGTAACTATCAGTTACAGCATTGGCTGTGCAGCTACGGTAACTATTACTGTCAATCCGATGCCATCTGTGATAACAGGTAATCTCAATGTGTGCCTGGGCGGAACCAGTGCTTTGTATGATTCAGTGGCCTCGGGCACATGGACCAGTACAAATACGGCGGTAGCCACGGTGGGGGCCTCTTCCGGTCTTGTAAGCGGATTGACTCTGGGAACAAGCACTATTATTTATGCTTTGCCTGCAGGCTGCCTGCAGAGTACTCTTGTGCATGTGTACCCGCTTCCGTTAATATATACAGTTACCGGCGGAGGTAATTACTGCGCCGGAGGCACAGGTGTCCATGTTGACCTTTCGGGTTCAAATGTGGGTATTAATTACCTTCTATACAGGGGTGCAACCGCAACCGGTACCTTCGCAGGGACTGGCTCTCCGCTCGATTTCGGGTTGCAGACGGTAACGGGCGTTTATACAGTTATTGCCACCAGCACTGCTACTACATGCGGCGTAAGTATGGCTGGCAGTGCTACCATAGATACCTTACCTACTGTTACACCATCATTAACACTACTATCCACGCCTAATGATACGGTATGTAATGGTACCACAGTGAGCCTGACACCATTGCCGGTAAATGGCGGTCCTTCACCATTCTACCAATGGCAGGTAAACGGTGTGAATGTAGCCACCACTGCTACCTATTCTTATATTCCGGCTGATGGCGACCTGGTGGAAGCAACCATGACCAGCAATGCAATATGCCCGCTGCCTGCTACTGCCAACGGAATAGTGAAGATGACCGTATTACCTTATGAGCATCCATCGGTTAGCCTGTCGGCAAACCCGGGTGATACTACATGCCAGGGTACTGTGGTAACGGTAACTGCAGTTCCGGCATACGGAGGTCAGTCGCCGGCGTATACCTGGATGAGGAACGGAGTGTACAGCGGGCCAGGTGGTGCTTATGCATTCGTTCCGGTGAATAACGACCAGGTGTTCTGTGTTCTGTTCAGTGATTATTTGTGTAAACTGGAAAGCGCCGATACCAGCGCTGTAATGGTGATGAAAATTGATACACCGCTGGTACCTGAGGTAACTATCAGCGCCAGTCCCGGAACAATGATCACTATGGGCCAGACATTAACCCTTACCGCATCGGTAGTGAATGGTGGTGTGTCGCCATCTTACCAATGGGTTAAGAATGGATTGCCGATTGCGGGTGCTACCAACTCGGTTTATTCCAGCGACAGCTTCAGCTATCCTATGGAAGATTCTGTAGCTTGCCAGGTAACCAGCCATGGCCTTTGCCCTGCAACCGGGTACAAATGGGTATACGTTCAGGTGGCCAGAGTAGGAGTTAATACTATTGCCGGCGGATCGGATATCAGTATCATACCCAACCCGAATCAGGGCGACTTTACGATTAAAGGAAACCTTGGAACTGCAATTTATCAGGAAGTGAGCCTGGAAATTACGGATGTTCTGGGACAGGTGGTATATAAAGGCAATATTACAGCCAGAAGCGGCAGGTTGGACAACCATATTCAGCTTGGCAAAAAGCTCGCCAATGGCATGTATCTGCTTACACTTCATTCAAATGAAGCCAGCCAGGTATTTCATATGATTATTGAGCAGTAAAAAAGAATTACCGGTTTGAAGATCACCAGACTAATTTATTGCCCGGCATCATTTCTGTTATTCATACAGAAATTGATGCCGGGCTTTTTGTACCTGACAAGGACCGAAAATCGCTGTCTGAGTTATAGGCCATACTTTATACTAAGAAGCTGTTTATTTTCTGCAATCTGCCTGCTGCAGCCAGTAATTTCATTTGCACAGGTAAATAACATTACACTGACAGGAACCCTCGATGTGGGCACAGGAGAATCTTTTCCTTACAAACTGGTACTTACAGAATCAGATGGCAGGATAAGCGGGTATTCTATTACTTACAAAGAGCCCAATGATACCAAAGCAAATGTAACGGGTATACTGGACAGGAAAAGGGGGCTTTTGAATTTCAGGGAAACAGGTATTGTGTATTCGGGCGGTTTTCATACAAGGGCTTATATGTGCCTTATAGACGCCAGCCTAGGATATGTGCAGGGTGGCAAAGGAAATGTGCTCAGCGGGCCTATTACCAGTAAGGAAGCTGATAAAACTCTGTGTACTGGCGGCATGATAACATTTGGTAATGATGCCGAAATACAGAACCTGCTGAGTTATCATGATTCCTATGACACAGTGATTACCATGAAGAAAAAAACAAAAAACCAGATTCTTGTGAAGGAAGAGGTAAAGCCTGTATTAAAAGAAAAAACTGCTGACCAGATAACGATAACAAAGGGAGTGAATAAAACGTATGAATGGCACAGTGATTCGGTAATAATAGATGTTTGGGATGGCGGAACAGAGGATGGCGACAGGATTACGCTGCTCTTTAACAACAAAACATACCTTGCCGGACAGATACTGATGAAGAAGAAGAATCAACTGCGCCTGCAGCTTTCAACCGATAAAATAAACACCATTACATTGATTGCTGACAATGAAGGCACTGAACCACCAAATACAGCAAGCATTATGCTTACAGACGGGAAAATCAGCTACAGTATACTGGCTTATAATAAAAAAGGAGACCAGGCGGTTATAAGCCTGAAAAGAGTTCATTGAGCGATTGATTTCACCGCCTCTTATGCTTCTCAATAACATCGCTAACCTCGAGCACAAGTTCATAAGGCACTGTAATTCCTTCTTCATTGATAATGTCGTAGCGCCCCAGAGCTGACCAGGACATATAAAAACGGGGGTATCCCTTAATGTTAACTTCATAGTGCATGCCATCGGGATGCAACTGCGGTACTATCACTGCCAGCAGTGGTTTCTTATTGAAAATCACCTGTTTTGAAAAACTGTTTGCCACGGTTCAAAGGTAATAGTAACACGCAAATGATGAGTGTTGTTATTTTAGTAAAATGAAAATTTGTTTTTTTACCAAACGTTTTTGTGTTTATACCCGTCTTATTATACAGGAAGGCAGAATAATAATCAGAAGTTTAATAAAACAAAAGGCAAATTATCTGAAACATACTAAAAACACCCAACAATGAACATAGGTTTAGCTATCAAGTCGATCAGGAAGAAATTATCTATCACTCAGTATGAACTGGCAGAAAAATGTGACCTTTCCCAAACCTCATTATCCCAGATTGAAACTGGTGTGAAAAGGCCTAGCCAGCGGACAATTACAAAGGTTTGTATGGTATTAGATATACCAGAGTCTATTATATATATTGTGGCAATGCAGGAGGCCGATGTGCCCCCAAGCAAGAAAGGCGTTTATGAGCTGGTATATCCATCCATTAAAAGCCTTGCACTTCAGATGGTTAGCTCAGAGCACCTGTGCCTGGTTGGCGAGGTAGCATAAATAATTATTGATATTTCCCCATAAATCTGCCTGCGGTAAGCCGCAGGCTTTTTTATTTTTCTAAACCATCTTAAAATGTCGGGGGAATGTGTATTTTGTTGTAAGATTATAAACTGTATAAAAAGGTAAATGATGAAAGTCCCTCTCTGTATATCCCTACTCCTGGCAATAATAACCCTGAATTCTAACGGACAGGATTCAAAATTTGCTTTAAGCGAACCGGTGGATATCAAAGAAACCGGCTGGAACAAAGTTTTGTGCATGAAAAACGGCAATACACTTTTATTTCATTTCGAAAACTCCAAACCTGTTGTGTTGTTGGTTTTTGATAGCCTTCACAAGCAGATCGCATCAAAGAGCTATCCGTGTAATGTGCTGGAAATAAATAAACTCAAGGAAACAGTTTTCCAGGGATTGTTTGAAATCAATAATGAAGCGGTATTGTTTATGGATCAGGAACTTCAGAGCAAGCATTGTCTGATAAGGATGAGGTTCAGCGGAACGGATGGCGTTATGACAGAGGAGAAAAAGATAGCCGTATCACCTGCAATGATTACCCCTACGGATTTTACAGTAGTTCATTCGAGGGATAATGAAGAATATTCCATCGTATATTGTACAGATAATAATGCATTTAAAAAATGTGATCTTCACGTTGCTTTTTATAACAATAAGCAGGAACAGGTAAAAGACCTGCCTGTTGAGGTAGACCGTAAAACCTATGATTACCTTTATGTAGTGGGGGCGCAGGAAAGGAATAACGAAATTTGTATAACACTGGGTATGAATTTCAGGGAGACAAATGGTACATTTAATACAATGGGCAATGTGACTTCTGAAATTATTCATAGCTATTTTCAGGCCTTATTTGTTTCAAAGGACGGTGGTAATGCAACAGGTACTCAAATAATAGATCTCTCAACTACAGTATTACCGGCAGCAACCGAATACACCTACAATCCTTTTGCAAATGCCTATAATATTTTTATGCTGAGCTACAAGCCAATACGCTACAGGAACGGTTTAGAATGGCAACCTGCGGCCAATGTCAGTAATCTTTTTTTGAAATTTGATGCCGGTGACCTCAGGATAAGTTCTTCGTGGTTGAAAAATTCAATGGTCAATGATTATCTGCATAGAAATATTGATACAAGTGCCAATTTCCTGGGCCTCCCTTTATTTGCTTCAACTAATGACAATGGATTGACGACAATGATACAGGAATCCTACTCAATGTGGAAGGATGTCAATCCTACTTACACAAGAATGTTACCGAACAGGCTGAATAATAATATAAGTTCCAACATGGGTATGATGGACAGTTACCTGGGCGATCTCGCAATTACCCAGTATGATGATGATGGTAAAGAAATCTGGGGAATCGTTTTACCGAAAAAGCATTGCTATTACAGTCATCGTGCTTTTTACAATATAAATCTCTTGCCTCAGAAAAACCAATCTCAGGAAATTTTCGATGACTTGCCTGATGAAGTTTATAACAGACAGTTTTTTACAGTGAATACTTACAGCAGGAACCGGAATTTCTATATGCTATTTAATGATTACAACAGTAATTTCAATAACACAATCAAAAATCCCGGTGATACCGTTTATAGTTATGAAAGTACAAATGCCTGTTATTATAAAATGGACCGGAAGAAAGAAATTTCAAAAAAGCATTTGTTTGGCGAGCCGGCAGCAGGTGAATTTATCTGTTGCTTTACAGAAGGCGCTGATTTTATAGAAAAGACAGGTATGTATGCAGCGTTGGTTCGCAGCAAAAAAGGGGAAACAATCACTTTGCGTATGGCCTGGGCATGGCTGGATTAAGTTTGGCTATTTCAACTTTCTGAGGAATCAGGCTAAATTATTTTTCAGTATACCCAAGATGATGCAGGGATTTTGCGTCTATATAAAGATTGCAGAACCATACTGATGATAATTTATTGATTTGATTTTAATCCCTGTTATGAAGTCACTAATTACAATTTCATTTTTATTTATAGCTTTTTCTGCTTTTGCACAGGATCAGACATCTCAGATAAGCAAACCGTTAGATATAGGTCTGAAGGGGTGGAACAGGGTTTTGTATATGAACAATGGTAATACTATGTTGTTTCATTTTGAGCCCTCCCATACGATACAGGTAAAAGTTTTCGATGCTGCAAGAAAAGAAAAATCGAATAAGGGAGATAAATACAATGTGTTATATAGTTTTAATACTAATCCGCCAGTTATAAAAGGTGTTTTTGAAATTAATGGCGAAGCGGTACTTTTTATTGATCAGGAAATCAATTCAAAACATTGCCTTATACGGCTCAGGTATGATGCTGCAACCGGGCGGCTTATAGAAGAAAAAATGATTGCAGAATCGAGAAGCGCCAACAAACGGATGGAGTTTTATGTGATTAAATATAAAGATGAAGAGAATTATGCTATTTTGTTCAGTACAGATATAAGTCATCCCCGGTCAAGCGACATTTATGTTGTTTATTTCGATAAAACACATAATGCTATTAAAGAGGTTCAACTTGAAGTGGATAGGAAAAAATATGATTATCTGAAAGTCCTGTGTGCAGATGCCCAGCCAAATGGTGTTTTAGTTACACTGGAATTGGATAAAACTAAAGTATATTCGATTTCTCCCCGCGATGCCCCGCTTACGGAAGGAAGTGCGGTTTATGATCATTTTTTGCGATTTTTCTACATCCCTAAGGACAGCTCAAAACCCCTGACAAATTTGATAAATGTTACGGAAGAGGTTTATCCGGGATTTGGCTTTTATACCTATAATTCATTTGCCAGAACGCTCAATTTCCTGTTGTATAATTCTCATCTTATTTCCTATTTGTATAGTCCTAATTCTTTGAAGGCAGCAATTACAAGTACACTTTTTCTTAAAATGGATGAGGGTAATTTGTCAACGGTACTTCAGCAGTTAAAAAACAATATGGCCAATACTCACCTGAAATCTGAAACAGACACCCTTCAATATTTTGCAGGAATACCAATAAAAATGGTAACCAATGAAAACGGATTAACAACGATTTTCAGCGAGGCCGCCATAACCCACAATGACCTGAATAGTGTTTCGCGCTATGATACTTCTAATTCAATCATGCGTGCCGGCATAACTCAGACGGACGATAATGGAAAGGAACTATGGGGAACCGTGCTGCCTTGCGGCCAGCATTACAGCCTGATGCCCAGAGCCAGCTATAGCTATCATTTCACAGCTATAAGGCCGTATTCTTATGGCAAAGACTTCTTCATAGTGTATAATGACTATGATCATAACTTAAATAATTCACTGAAAGACCCGGGTTATATAATCAACGACTATGAAAATACTAATGCATTTTATTATAAAATAAACAATAAAAAGGAAGTGACCAAAAACTATCTCTTCGGTGCGCCGGCAAAAAATGAGTTTAAATGCATATTTACTGATGCAGAGTATTTTAATGAACGTACCAGTGAATATGCGGCATTGATACAATACAAAAAAGGAGAGAGTGTATCGGTGAGAATGGCATGGAGTAAGCTGAAATAATTGAGAAGTGTATACCGTTGGTTTAAATAAGGATCAGTTTAATCTGTTCTGCTATGAAAAAAATAGATGCTGTATTTACAATATTCCTTCTGCTCCTTGCAGTATCAGTAAGCCAGGCACAGAACAATAATTATGAGCTCAGCAAGCCCCTTGACCTGAAGCTGGCCGGGGTTAACAAGGTATTGCAGATGAGTAATGGCAACACCCTGCTTTTTCATTTCGAACCTTCAAAAGCGATAACCGTTAAAGTTTTTGACCATTCGCGTAAAGAAATTGCCAGCCGGCAGGAATGGTGCCATTATCTGGATATATACCTGATACAGGACGCCAGATTTAAAGGCCTGTTTGAAATCGGGGGTGAGGCAGTATTGTTTTTCGACCAGCAGAATATGATTGGCAGGCACAGGCTGGTACGCCTCAGGTTTAGTGGCACAGATGGACAGCTGAAAGATGAAACTGTTTTGGCAGAATCGAAGAGCAATGAGAAACGGATACGATTCTATGTGATGAATAACAAACTTAAAGGTAAGTATGCTGTTCTGTACGCTATGGTAGAGAACTTCAGGAGAAAGGCAGATCTTAATGTGGAATACTTCAGCAGCAGCCATGAAGTGGAAAGAACAGTGCAACTGGATGTTGACCGATCACGGTTTGATTACCTGGATATTACCGGCGCCGATTACCTGGACTGCGGCGTAGTGGTATCGCTGGCATTATCGAAGGTATTGCAGAACGGCACAATAAGCCACGGCAATACTTATGGCCCTGCAGGTTCTTTCCCCGGGCCCATCGTTCCTGATGCTTCTCAAACTACCAGCGACAATCTGTATCTCACCCCTCCTGCCAGGGGTAGCAGATACGCAGACCAGCAAAGTGAAAATTATGATGAATTCGACCCGACACCAAGCCGTTTCAGGCATATATTATCTGTTTATTTTATACCTGAAGATGGAAGCCCGATAAAGAAGAAAGATGTAGATGCAACCCCTGATATTTATCCCTACCACTCCTTTCTAACCCACAATGACTTTTCCAATGCTATTAACCTTCTGTTGTTCAGCTATAAAGACGCCTATGTCATGTATGGACTGGATCGCCTGCCGGCAGCGGTAATGGATAATATTTTTCTAAGACTGGACGACAAGGACCTTAAAACAACCATAAATCCGATAAGAAATCAAATGGCCAATAAATACCTGCAGGAAAAAACAGATAGTAGTAAAATATTTCTTGGTGCCGCGGTTGCATCATCCACCAACCAATACGGATTAAGTACACTGGTATCAGAATCTTTCACCCGGTATGCCAATACAGAATCAAGATTGAGGCCAAGGCTTTTTGAAACCTGGCTGGGCGATATTGCTATTACCCGGTTTGATGATGACGGGAAGGAGCTTTATGGTGCAGTTATACCAAGAGCACAGTACTACAAGAGCTACAAGCACTATTATTATTCCGGTCAGTTGTCTGCAAAATGGCACGACCAGATGTTGCTGGATGATCTTCCGGAGCAGGTTTACAACCGGCAGTTTATTTCATTGAATGTATTCACGCAAGCTAAAAATTCATTCCTGATTTTAAATGATGCGGACAGAAATTTTAATTTAAATGCTGGTAAAACCTGTGACTCGGTTTACTTATTTGAAAATACCAACGCCGTTTACTATACTATTAACAGTAAAAAAGAATTAACCAGGAATTATGTATTCGGTAAGCCTCTGAGAGGAGAATATAAATGCAGCTTTATTGAGGGTGCCGATTTTGATGATAAAACCGCTGAATATGCGGCGCTGATCCAGTACAAAAAAGGGGGCAGCATTTCATTGCGTATGGCGTGGGCTCATTTATAAATGATGCACCGGAATCTTACATTGCAAATACTTCTGTGCTATTGATAAGATACTCAACGGGAATTGCCGGAAATGCCAATTATAGTACGGAATATTACTACAATGCTTTTCAGAATGCCTGCATGGCTGGCCCCGGTACTGGGTGAAGGCGTCGGGTTAGTAGTTACTGTAAGTATAGAGCCCGGAAAATCGGGGCTGATAACAGTACTGTTATTCCTTCCTGTTACTGAGTTGTGTACCTCATCCCAGTTGAATGCTACCATAATGGCTGAATAAAGTATAACAGACCATAAAAAGGATTTAACTATAAAATTGAACCGTTTCTTATTATATAGTTTCATACGTTTTGATTTAGGTAATTCAAAAATACACCAGTAGAACCATATATTCAAAAATATCTTAGCTTTCACTTAACAGGATGCAAATTCAATGATTCGTCGGTGAGAAGTACCTTTGCTATATCTCATGATGTCGAAACAGCTTATATTTATTCAGGTGATGATGAAGTTTACAGGATGCCTGCTTTTATTATTTATCCCTGTTATACTCTTTGCGCAGGACCCGGTTACGGATACTTCAGTGCTGAAGATGCTACGTAGCCGGATTACCGATGAAAACTTCCTGATAAAAATGGCCCCAAACAGTGTGGAAGACTATTTGAAACGGGCCATATACAGGTATGAAGTCGGCGATTTTACGGGAGCTGTAGAAGATAATACCACGGCCCTGAAACTGAAACCGGGCAATGCAGATGCCTACAGCAACAGGGGTATGGCCAGGTGTTATATGCAGGAATACGACAGCGCACTTATTGATTTCACCCAGGCAATTTGGTTTGCTCCCAAAGACCCTGTAGGTTATATGAACAGGGGATATGCTGAAATACAGACCAAATCCTATGACAAGGCAATAACTGACCTTGATAAAGCTATAGAATTAAGGCCCAACTATGCCAAAGCATACTGCAACAGGGGGCTGGCTAAGACCAGGTTGCAAAACTTTAAAAGTGCACTGCCAGATTATGATAAAGCGATAGAATTATACCCTGGCTTTGCCGAAGCCTGGTATGACCGCGGCATAGCCTGCGATTCACTTAAAGATTATACCAACTCCATAATTAATTACAGTAAAGCTATAGAGCTGAAACCTGATTATATTGATGCCTTTACCAACAGGGGCAATGCTTATCAGGCTCTGGGAGATACTTTAACGGCAAAGGCAGATTTCGGTAAGGCAAATACATTGCTGATGAAAAACAGGTAATCAGGGTCGGGGATGCAACCACTGAATAATGTTTTTCCTGTTTTTCATGTTCGCATCATGAACACAATGCCAGCTAACCAGGAGCACAGGAATGCTTTTTCCAGAATTCAGACTCCGGGTATAGAAATCTGATACAACCATTTATATCAGCGATTTAGATCGCAAAACAATCAGTCAATTCCTGTACAATTATTGGGCAAAATAGTTTCTTCAATAAATAAAATATTTGCGTTTACCCCGATTTTTACCATCTTTATATTGAATACAGCAACCAAACAATGGCAACCAGGCAAATAAAAACAATAGAGGAATTAATAAAGGACAGGAAGCCGGTATTTAATCCTAATGACGCGCAGATACAAAGCCTGTCGGAAACTGATAAGCTGGCAGTTTGGATTACTGAACATGTGGGTACAATGGGTTTCTTTTTTATTATACTCACATGGACCCTTATCTGGCTGGGCTGGAATATGCTTGCGCCCGAATCCATGCAATTCGATCCCTATCCGGCTTTTGTTCTGTGGCTGTTTATCTCCAACATGATCCAGATATTCCTGATGCCGCTGATAATGGTTGGGCAAAATCTGCAGGGTCGCCATTCTGAATTCAGGGCCCAGGCCGATTTTGAGGTGAATGTAAAGGCAGAACAGGAGATTGAAACCATCCTTATGCACCTGGAGAACCAGAATGAACTGATGCTCCAGATACTTAAAAGGCTGGACGAAAAACAGTAGTTGCGAACCACTGACCTAAATACAGGAATGCCACTAGCTCTTTCAGGTCTGTCATAATTCTTAAGTAGCTAATGACACTAATTTGCGAACTGTCAAATGTCAACTATGCTACACTATCACTAGCGTTGCGTTGACGTAAATGTAAGTTCTTTGAAAGTATTGTCAGTATTGAGTTGTAGGGGATTTATAGCCTAAGACGATTTGAATTTCTTAAAACACGTGTTTTTACATTTGTCTGAAATTCAAATCTTTATGA
>CAILLK010000031.1 GCA_903835005.1 uncultured Bacteroidota bacterium
CATAAGGATCTGATAAGAGACCGGTTTGCCTACAGAGGCGAATCCTGTAGTCAGCGGGAAATAGAACAGATCGCATTAAAGGAGAATGAATTATTAATCAGCCCGGACTATTTCCGGAGGTTAACGAAGCGGAATGAGAAAATAGAGGTAAGGGTATTACCGAGAACAGGCATTTATGAAAATGAGTTGAGTAAGTACCGTTATGATGTTTTGATAAGGGTAAAAGGGGAGGGCCGGATTATCAATAACCGGTTTGTAATAGATGAGGTGCCCGGTAGTGATTCAAAGTGGAAAACGGGGAATGATCATAATATACCCTACCTGAACCAGTTAAGTAAAGAGGACATAATCAGGCAATTGTCTGTAATACTGCCATCATATATGGTACCGGCTACGTTGGTAGTTATGGAATCCTTTCCAATAACCATTAATGGTAAATTAGACCGGCGATCATTGCCTGACCCTGACTTTAGAGCTTCGTCTGAAGGTTATATCGCGCCTGTGACAGAAATAGAAACAACCTTATGCAAGATTTGGCAGGAGGTGCTTGGTGTGGAGAGGGTAGGGGTCACTGATGAGTTTTTCAGAATAGGCGGCAATTCTATATTAGCGATACAGGTATCTCACAGGATGACCAAATCACTGGGCTGTGAAGTGAAAGTTTCAGATATATTTAAATATAAGTCTATAGCCGAATTGCAGCGTAATAGTTTAGGTCAGGATCAGATAATTATACCCAAAACAGATGGGATTCAGGCACCGCTCTCTTTTGCCCAGGAGCGTTTATGGTTTATTGAGCAATTTGAAGGTGGAACTAACGCATATCATATACCTGTTATATTTGAAATTGATGCTGATACAGATATATCTGGACTGAAATATGCACTTGGCATGATTGTTAATCGCCATGAGGTTTTAAGGAGCAGCATCGAACAGTCGGATGTGGAGAACAGCGGTATCCAACGGGTACATAACGGCAAATTGAAGATTGAAAAGGCTACTGTAACCGATCATTCCGATTTTGAGTTTCTCATAAAAACTGATATAGATCGCCCTTTTGATTTAAGTTCAGAGTATCCTGTTAGAGTTAAACTTTATTTTATTAAAGATGTAGGAAGTAGCCATAGGGAAAAGGCAATAATAATGATCAATATACATCATATAGCTGCCGATGGATGGTCGATTGATATTTTACTGAAAGAACTGTTTGAATATTATGATGCATTTGTACATAAGAATAGAGAGTTCAATTTGCCCGACCTGGAAATACAGTATAAAGATTATGCTATTTGGCAGAGGAAATATTTATCTGGCGAAGTACTAGAAAAGCAACTCAATTACTGGCGGGAAAAATTATCAGGACATCATACACTTAATTTGCCCGTTGATTTCCCCAGGCCGAAAATGTTTGATTACCTTGGAGCAAATCAAATATTTAATTTAGATACTGACATTAGCCGGCAGTTAAGAGCATTAGGGCAGAAATATGGGATAACAATGCATAGTGTATTGCTAAGCAGCATTAATATATTACTCAGTAAGTATTCAGGCCAGGATGATATTATTACTGGTAGCCCGATAGCTAACCGGCAGCACCGTCAGACTGAAGGACTTATAGGTTTTTTTGTCAATACACAGGTGAACCGGGCATTACTTAATAACACTCAAAGTTTTACGGACCTGATAAAACAGGTTCATCAAGATCAGATTAAGGGACAATTACATCAGGATCTTCCATTTGAAAAATTGGTTGATGAATTAGGCCTTGAAAGAGACATCTCACGTCATCCAGTGTTCCAGGTTTCATTTGTAGTGCAAAGCTTTGGCAATCAGGCAAATGCAGTTGATAAGCAAAAAAAATATCTGAGACCTTATCAGTCATCCGAATTATATGAAGCAACAAAATTTGATTTGTCATTTTACATGGATGACAGCAAAGACAGTATCCAGTTAATCATTAATTATGCCACTACGCTATTTCGAAAAGAAACAATAATAAATCTATTTCAACATTACAGTAATTTGCTGGAGAGACTTGTGGCAAATCCGGACCAACCTTATAGTCAAATCAGTTTGCTAAGTTCTGAAGAATTCAATCGGATTATTTATGCCTGGAATTTAAATAACCAGGATTATCCGAAAGATAAGAATATTTACCAGTTGTTTGTTGAACAGGCTGAAAGAACCCCTGAAAACGTTGCCTTGGTTTATGAAGGGTATAGGCTTACTTATAGGGAATTGAATGAAAAAAGTAATCAGCTTGCTCGTTTTATACGTACTAAATACCTGGAGTTCACCACTAATGAGCTTGGTGCAGATACTTTGATTGGATTGTATCTTGACAGGAGCCTGGAATTGGTTATCGGAATATTGGGGGTACTGAAAGCTGGTGGCGCATATGTACCTGTTGAAACTAATTATCCGCCAGAAAGAATATCCTATATGTTTGAAGACAGTGGTACTGAATTAATTCTTAGCCAAAGGCATTTAATGCTTAAAAACAGGAATCAGCTACCAATGGAAAAAGTAGTTCCCATAGATATTTCAGAGGAATTCTATAATAAAACTGATACTAAAAATTTATCCAGGCAAAGCAAACCAAACGACCTGGCATATGTTATTTATACCTCCGGAACTACAGGAAGGCCAAAAGGAGTGATGCAGACACATGGAAATATAATTCGACTGTTTTCGTCTACGGAACATCAATTCGGCTTTAACGTTAATGATGTATGGACTCTGTTTCACTCATATGTATTCGATTTCAGTGTCTGGGAATTATGGGGAGCATTAATATATGGAGGTAAATTGATCATAGTTAAGCGCGAACAAACAAGAGATACCGAAGAATATTATAATATATGTTGTGAAAATAAGGTTACTATTTTAAACCAAACACCATCTGCCTTTTACCGGTTTGCGGAAATAGCCACGCAGGCCAGCAGGAGAGATCTTTCATTGAGCAATATTATTTTTGGCGGAGAAGCTTTGAATATTGACCAGTTGGAAACCTGGTGGGAATTTCAATTGCAAAATAATATGCCTACCAGACTAATAAACATGTATGGTATCACCGAAACCACTGTTCATGTAACTTATAAACATATAGAAAGGAAGGACTTGGCGTTATCGAATATCGGCAAACCTATAAGTGATTTGACAGCATATGTTCTTGATAATAATCAATGCCCTGTTCCGGTTGGTATAGTTGGTGAATTATATATAGGCGGTGCAGGTTTAGCTCGTGGTTATTTAAATCTTCCTGAATTGACCGCGGAACGTTTTTTAATCAACCCATTCGCTACAGAAAAAGATATATCAAAAGGTTTTACCAGGTTTTATAAGACAGGAGATCTTGTTCGCTGGTTAGCAAATGGTGATCTGGAATATGTGGGCCGTAATGACTCACAGGTAAAAATCCGTGGTTACCGGATAGAATTGGGAGAGATAGAGCATGCGTTATCGCGAATCAGCGGGATAAAGCAAAACTGTGTATTGGTAAAAGAAAGAAAAACAGAAACGGGTATTGATAAATATTTA